>JBFMGD010000001.1:0-203528 GCA_040751775.1 Bacillota bacterium
TAGTAGAAGACCGGTTGAAACCCTTTCATTGTCAAAAAGTTATTGCATCGTTTTGTTCAGCAGCTTTTGGCTTGACCGCTCAATGCCGAAAACTGCGATAAAAGGGCTGTAATCACGGATTCAGGAAAAAGATAGTAATCCACCTTTTTCCTCTAATCGCTTTGCCATTTTTATAACAGAAATCGAATCATTATTAATCACACCTATACTCTCTACATCTTGTCTCCCCTATTTTGCCGTCGCCACCGTAATCGAGTCTTTATCAACGTCAAGCCCTACAAATATGATATAATGCATATGGGTCTGCCTCCTTCGTTTGTAGCTCTTTTCCTGCTATTATAGCAGGCCTAACCTACGTAGCGCGAATGGGGCCGGCCCTTCCATTATATCTATCTTTAATAACCACACCGGAGGGGATTGTCAAATGCGGCTTTTCTCCATTTTGTTGATTACAGTTTGCCTCATGTTTACCCTGGTTGCCGGCTGCTCGCAGGTGGAAGCGCCGGGCCAAGAACCGGGTAACGGATCCGGAGACGCCCTGGCTGCCTTTAAAGCATGGTTTGCCGATAACTACGGCGACGCGGCATGGTACGGCCAGGCCGGAGAAATTAAGCAGGTAGCGCGCCTGCGTAAACCGGCGGTTCTCTTATTCGTCGATCTGGACAGTAGCGCCTTTATGAACGAGGCCAACGAGCTTCTCAACGCCTGGTCCAATTCAGAACACAGCGGCGAGGCGGCCCTGCGCATCGTGCTTTCGGACGGTTCTGTCTTGGCGGTGCCGCTTTCCCTCGAATTGGCCGGCAGCGTTCCGCCGCCCCCGGCATCCGCCGCCGATTTCATGATCTGGCTCGATACCGCCTTCGGTCCGGCCGGCGGCGACCCCGTCAACGAGGAATGGTACGGCCGCATCAAAAGCGCGGCCTTGAACGCGCAGCGCCAGTCCATCGAAATCGAAACTGACCTCAACTTCGGCTCCCCGGCTGACCGTGAGCTTGCCGAGGCAATCTCGCAGGTGCTGCAGCTGGCTAGGCCGGCGGACGTCCCTTGCTGGAGAGTCCTTTTTGCCGACGGGGCTAACGAGCTGAGCGGCTCGTTTTAATGCCATACAAGCAAGGGGACGTGGTTATTGCTTTTTCTTTCACGGTTTTGATTCAGATCTATTTACGAAGCATAAAAAGCAATAACCCCGTCCCCTTGCTTTCTTTCGCTTAACCTTTACGGTAAAGGTAGTAGAGAGGAGCAATTGCTTACCTGGAGCAATAGGGACAGGGGGACAGGTCCCTTGTCCCAAAATCATGGCAGGGATAGGCCGGCTTTTTGAGTCAAAGCAACACAGAATGTGAAGCGCCGTTGTTGGGCTTGCCGCCTGCCGAGCTGGAGCAGAAGCTTTCCCAGCCCTGGGTCAAGGAAGGGCTTTATGTTCCCCTCGCCATGCTTGCGCCGGCGCAGGAAGAGCTGATCCCACAGCTGCTGCAGATCGAGGGGATCTGACGTGGACGAACTGATCACCGCCCAGAAAAGGGCCGGCACCTATTCGGGGATGATGACCCTTTTCCGCAAAATAGTCAGCGCCGTGGTCCTCTTGCTAGTCGGCGGCATGCTGGGCGCCGCCGCCTGCCAGGCCCCGGAAACGGTGCGCTGCCTGCGTACACCCCCGCCGGTAATGAACGCCTGGCCGGCTTGAACATGCCGGCCGCCATGGGGACAGCTCGGCAGGTTTCCGCTATAACAGGGACAAGCGCCATAAATACTAAATTATCTGTCTACAATTATAATTGATCTGAACCGGATCGGAAATATATTATTAGTACACCCGCCGGCCGCGTTTGGGCCTGGGTGGGGAAAAAGGGCGCCGAAGTACGCAGGGGTAAACGGGCGGTTAATTAAAAAGCAGGAACAGCGAGCGGGGAAAGCGAATGATTCCGGCAAGGCAATACCGCAAAAATGCGGGATCGCAGCAGCTGCCGCAGCCCATCCACAGAAAGCTTAGGCGCAAACGAGCTTTCTTTCATAGACAAACGAAGAGGTGGGTGACAAGATGATCTCCGACGGCGCCTTATCCGAAAAAGCTCTCCTGCAGAACAAAATGTCCGGCGTCGCCGGCCGGCTGATCACGTTGGGTTACATCCTAGGCATATCCCTTATCCTTGCGGCGGTGGTCTATTTCTTCGCCGCCAACTGGCGGGGGATGCCCCGCTATGGAAAAATCGCCCTCAGTATTGGCCTGATTATCCTGTTCTACAGCCTGTCGTTTATCTTCGCCCGGGCCATGAGACAGCGGGCGCTGCTGTCCGACCTGCTGCTCTTCGGCGGATGCGTCTCTTTCGGGGTGGGGTTGGCCCTACTGGGACAGCTATACAACGCCCATGCCGACAGCTATCTCCTCTTCCTGGTCTGGCTGGCACCGGCGCTCCTGTTCAGCTTGATTACCCGCTACCAGCCTTTTTACGTGCTCAGTTATATCCTCTTTCACCTGGCAGCCTGGTTTTTCCTCTGGCCTTCCTCGCACCTGCTGCACTGGGGCAGTGACAGGTTGTTTGCCGCCCTGCTCCTGCTGGCCGCGATCAACGCCGCCATCTTCCTGGTGACTGAATTCTCCGTTTTCGAATCGCCGCCGCTGCGCTTCCTCGGCTTTACCGCATTCCACCTGGCGCTGATCCCGCTGACGGTTTCTTCCGTCTTTCCCCGCTACGCCGGCGTCATGACCGCCCTCTACGCGGCGGTGGCCGCCTGGCTCTTTTACCTGCTGCTCAAAAAAAATGCGCTGCGCGGGCTGTCCGGCCTCCTTAGCTGCGCCGCAACGCTGTTCCTGATCGTTAAATTCGCGGAGCTGGTGATGCGCTACAGTCGCAGCGTTTTGATCTACCTAGCGGTTTTGCTCTTTGCCGCCCTGCTGGTGGCCGGCAACGTCCTGCTGTTGAAATACCTGAACCGGGGCGGCCCGGAAGCAGGCAAAGGCGCCCGCAACCGCCACAGGGCCTTTACCGCTTTTATTACCTTCGCCGCGTCGCTCCTCGCCGTGGGGGCCATCGTCGGCCTGATCTCCCTCTATACCTATCGCTTTCCCGCTTACCCGCTGTTTTTGATCGCCGTCATTATCTTTATCCTCCCGCCGCTGCTGATCGATAAAGGCGATACGACGGTCAGGTCGACCCTGGTCTGCACCGGCTTGCTGGCGGTTCTGATCGCTTCATTGGAGATACATTCCCTGCTCGTCGCCGGTTTCCTTGTTGCGATTATCGCGCTGCACCGCAGGATCGAAAGCGGGGCCGTGTTCTCCTTTGCCTACCTCTCCGTGCACCTACTGCTGTTCATCACCGCCTACAAGTTGTTTTCTACCGGTTTCCTGTTTTTCTACAGAAACCACGATGTAATTCCGGCGCTGTTCACCTGCTACCTCCTGCTGAACGCGGGCGTCTACCTGCTTGCCTCCCGCCCGTGGCGCGCCGGCGCGTCCGCGCCGGCCGGGGGAACGGCTGGCCGCGATCTGCCTCACGCCGCCCTGCTGCTCAGGAACAGCGCCTTCTTCGGACTGCTCTCTTTCTTCGTCCTCACCTTTTTATTCGCGCATGCTTTAAGCGTTCATTACACCGTGAACGCGCTGTTCTTTATCGCCTTAACCGCTTTCCTCTTATGGGCGTTGCAGCGCGACCGCGCTGCGGAATACAAGCTGGGGCTGCTGTTTTGGTTCGCCTTTCTCGGCTACAAGTACTACGAGCTGGCCTGGAGGCTACTGCACAAGTCGATCGCCCTGCTGATCCTCGGGCTGGCCTTTTGCGCCGCGGCCTACCTGTTTGACTATGCCCGGGGAGCCCGGGGAGCCGCCGTGCCGGCGCTGTTTTCCGTGAAACTTTCGCTGATTCTCCCGCTAATCGCCCTGCAGCTCCTAATCGTCGGGTTCCAGGCGGCGAAAAGCGAGTATCTGCTGGCCCACAGCACCCTGGTCAAGCTGGAACTGCACCCCGTGGACCCGCGCTCGCTGCTGCAAGGCGACTATATCGTTCTCGGCTACACGATCGCTTCACCCGATCTCCCCCTCAAGCTTCAACCGCTGGAAAAGGTCCAGATCGTCCTTGCCCCCGGCAGCGACGGGGTATACCGCTACACCGGCGTCTACCGCTACAAGGGGAAATTCAACCGGGAGTACGAGAGAAGCGGGGACGAGGTGCTGATCACCGGGCGCTCGGACGGCGGCGGCCTGATCTTCGGCATCGAAAGCTACTTCATTCCCGAAGGGAGCGGGAGGGAGCTGGAGCAGACGATCAACTATGCCTATGTCAGGGTAGCCGGCAACGGGGCCTCGCTCCTGGTGGAGGTGGCGGAGGAATAACCCCGCCGCCGGTTGTTCTATTGTGTAATTAACCTGGGATGCGGAGGTGTGCCCCCGTGAATTTGTGGGACGACCCGTCGATCGGGGCGCAGGTGAACGAGCTCCGGCCTCCCGCGCCCGACTCCGGCGCGCTCGGCGATATCCTCAAGCGGACCAGCCGTTTCGTCCAAAAATCGGGGGGCGCCTACCCGGTCTGCCTCACCGACCACAGGGTCCCACCGACACGGCCTACCTGGTCTGGTCATCCATCGATTTCCTCACCGCCATGTTCGAGCACCCGCGGGAGGTGCACCGGCTGATGCGCCTGGTGACCGACCTGATCATCGGCGCGGTCAAGGCTTCCCTCGCCGCCGCGGCTCCGGCCAAGTTCGTCCCCGTCTCCTTCCCGCCCGTCTACCTGGCCGACGGGGCGGGCGTCGGGCTCATCCTGCGCACCCTCGACTATTTCCGCGCCGCCGGGCGGCCTTACGACGGGCGCATGTCCGACGCCCTGCAGCTGCTCCTGAACAAGCGGCGCGAGGACGGCGCCTGGCCCCTGCAAGCGAAACAGCCCGGACAGGTCCATTTCGACATGGAAAAGCCCGGCCGGCCCAGCCGCTGGAACACCCTGCGCACCCTGCACGTAATAGAGCACTTCGCGAACGGCCCGGGTGTGACGCCTCTGTAAAGCGCCCGCCCTTGAACCCGCTAGCGGGCCGGGCCGGCGCTCCCTGGCAGGGAGTAAACGGGGCGGAAAAGAATATCTTCCTAATGGAAAAAGTTTTCGCCCTGCCCCGGCCGGCATAAGCCGCCGGCTTCCGCGCCGGCGAGCACGAGAAACCGTTGAAAGAGGAAAAAACAGTGTGAAAATTGAAACAGCTTCTCGAGACCAAGCCAGGCGAAGGGAGACGAACAGCTTGAAGGTTATCGATATTCACACCCACCTCGAATTGCACCTGCCCGGAGTGCCGCAGGATCCGCAGCGGAAGCGGCCGCCCCGCCTCTTTATGAAGCTCTACGAAAAAATGGGCTACAGCACTCCGCTCTGGCGCAGCGGCAACTACCCCGAGCCGATCCGCATCCTTATCTCCCTGGACAACCAACTGCGCCTCTCCATGGCTTCCGCCGAAAACCTGCTCGCCTACATGGACCGCAGCGGCGTCTCCGTGAGCGTGGCCATGCCGATCGCCCCCTTCGTCAGCTCGCAGCTCTACCTAGATAAGGTGGCCGGCAATCCCAGGCTACTTGCCTTCGCCGGGGCCCACCCGGACGACACCGCCTGGCCGGCCAACCTGCGCGCGGCGATGGTCGGAGGTTGCCGCGGCCTGAAAATCCACCCGATCGCCCAGCAGCTGGAGCCGTCCTGCGAGTTTTACTTTAACCTGCTCGAGGAGTTCCGGGCTTACGGTAAGCCGGTGCTGACCCACACCGGCACCTTCGACTACTTCATCCCGCGCAGCCCCTGCGCGGCCTACGGCAGCCCGGAGCGCTTCCGCAAGCTGATTTCTTCTTTCCCCGACGTCCCCTTCATCCTCGGGCACATGGGTATCCACGAGCGCGAGGCCGCCATCGCCCTGGCCCTTAAGTACGATAACGTCTACCTGGAGACCTCGTTTCAGTCCGCGGCGGTGATTCGCCGCGCTGTGCGGCAGGTGGGCCGCGAGCGCGTCCTCTTCGGCTCGGACTGGCCGGAGTCGGAACAGCTGATTCCCCTGAAGATGGCGCGCCGCGCCGCCGGGCGGGACAGCGACCTGGCCGAGCGGCTCCTCTGGAAAAACGCCGAAGCGCTGATCGGGCCGGTGGACTGACAGATGAACAAGTTTGATCGAATTTTCGCGGGTCTTGTCCGCGGTATTTTTATTACAGCCTTACCGCTTTATCTCTTCTGGTGGGGCAGTTACCTGCTAGGCGCCGGCGAAACGAGCATTCCATTCTGGGCTCTGTTCGGGCTGGCTGCCGGCGCCGTGCTTACCCTTGTTTTCATCCGCAAACTCGCCGGCCGGTTCTACGCTCTCGGCCCGGCCACGAAGATCTTTTGAAGAAGGTAACCACCTACTTGGTGAACCGGGATATCCGGTTCGGCAACCTCAATAGCAAAAAAACTGGTCTTCTTTCCCCTAGCATTCCCAACCATGGCCATCCTTGTTTTCGGGGGCATGTTCGGCAACGCGCCCAACCCTCTTTTGGGGGGCACGGCACGGTAGATGTTTCCGTACCGGCCTACATGGTGATCGTATTTTTGGTCAACGGGATCATGACGCTGCCCCTTAACCTGGCCACTTACCGTGAAAGGAAGATTCATCGCCATCCTGATTGTTGTGAGGAGGCTTGTTTTCGACCTTAAATTTCTCGGCGATATAGTCCCCATAATTGTCGCCTGCATGCTCTCGATCGCGAGCTTGTTCGCTCTCGGTTTTCTTATCACCGCTGTTTACCCGAACATGAGGGCGGCCAACGCCGTGGCCAACCTGGCCTATTTCCCCATGCTTTTTTTAAGCGGGGCTACTGTCCCGTTGGAAATAATGCCCGAATTTATGCTCAAGATAAGCAAGATCTTCCCCGCCACTTATGCCGTATCATTGCAGAAAGGAGTATGGCTGGGCGACGGTTTACCGGAATATAAGCTGGAGATCATCGTCCTGCTGGCGGTACTGGTTGCCAGCGCCGCGGTATCGGCGAAGACTTTTCGATGGGAGTGATTTTTCAAAATCCGGAGTGGTGGCTGTTTTTTTTACCAGCCTGTTCTTAACAGTAGGCCTTAAGGTTGTACATTCTTTTATCTCAGGTTTGCCTATAAGTATGGTGGATATGGTGGTAATCGGAGTAATTGTCTTGGGCATTGTCCTGACTTTTTTGCAACGGCCCGCCAGGAATTTTGCTTGTCGGCGCTGTTATTTTAATACAAGGGTTGAAAAGCCTTATGGGTGTTTTCTTCTGGGCAGCAGATCTGCTCATTCCAGTAATTATGCTTGTCGTTGGCCTCATTTTTCGCAAACATATTCCTCGGAAAATTAATTACTTGTACGGTTAACGTACATCGAGATCAATGGCGTCTCAAAAGGCCTGGGAGTATGCCAATCGCCGCTTGGGAGTGTTATGAGAATAGGCTGTTTGCTGCTCGCCCTGATTGTGCCGATTAAGTTGTTGGCTCCCATAGATCCGGACAATCTTTCCCTGATTATTGCCGCAGTCGGGATTACAGCCATGCTCGCCAGTATTCCGGTAGTGGAGAAGGAGCTGCAGCAAAAATTTGGCCGTTAAAATGAAAATCAGGGTCGACAAGGGGTTCTTCATGGGGATGAATTAAGAAAAAATTGCCCCGTCTCCAAGTGCCTCGGCACGTGCAGTTATGCAAAAACCGTCCTGGATATTTCCAGGACGGCGATGGTGGACGTGAGGGGACTCGAACCCCTGACCTCCTGAATGCGAGCCAGGCACTCTCCCGACTGAGCTACACGCCCATGCAAGAGCTATTATAGCAAACAGACGGGTTTTAGGCAAGGTGTTCAAAAAACGAAGTGTTAAAAAAAAACAAAGCCGGCGCCTGCTTATGGGCGCTCTACGCAACAGGCGATGCCCTGGCCGCCGCCGATACAGAGTGTGGCCAGCCCACGGCGGGCATCCCGCTTGGCCATTTCATGCAACAGGGTCACAAAGATACGCGCACCGCTGGCCCCGATCGGATGGCCGATCGCGATCGCGCCGCCGTTTACATTCACTATTTCCGGGTTTAGGTTGAGTTCCCGCAGCACGTACAAAGCCTGTACGGCAAAGGCTTCGTTCGCTTCAACCAAATCAAGGTCCCCGATGGTCCAACCCGCCGCCGCCAGAGCTTTACGAGTTGCCGGGACGGGGCCGATGCCCATCACGGCCGGATCTACACCCGCGGAAGCACAGCCGCGGATCACGGCAAGCGGCTTCAAGCCCAGTACCCCGGCTTTGGCCGCGTTCATCACAACCACTGCGGCGGCGCTATCATTGATCCCCGACGCGTTCCCGGCGGTTACCGTGCCCTCTTTTTTAAAAGCGGGGCGCAACCCGGCCAGAGCTTCCAGTGAAGTGCGGCGCGGGTGTTCGTCCACCGCGAACAGCTTCGGCTCGCCTTTGCGCTGTACTATCTTCACCGGCACGATCTCATCTGTAAAGCGGCCGCTGTCGATGGCGGCAAAAGCTTTCTCCTGGCTGGCCAGGGCAAAGCGGTCCTGTTCTGCACGGGTAATCCCGTAACGTTCGGCGATATTTTCCGCGGTAATACCCATATGGTAATCTCCAAAAGCGCACCAGAGGCCGTCTTTGATCATCGTATCCACTGCCGCGCCGTCGCCCATGCGCATGCCCCAGCGGGCGGCGCCAAGCGCGTAGGGGGCGGCGCTCATGTTTTCCATGCCACCGGCGATCACCACCTCAGCTTCACCCGCCTTGATCGCGGCGGCAGCCATGGCAATACTTTTCAGGCCTGAGCCGCAGACCTTGTTGATCGTCGTGCAGGGAATTTCAACAGGCAGGCCCGCTTGCACCGCGGCCTGGCGTGCCGGGTTCTGTCCCAAGCCGCCCTGCAGGACGCAACCCATGATCACTTCATCAACTGATTCCGGAGCGATACCCGCTCTTTCTAAAACAGCTGTAATGGCGGTCATCCCCAGTTCTACCGCGCCCACATCTTTCAGGGAACCGCCAAAAGTACCTACCGCCGTACGCGCCGCGCTGACGACAACTACTTCTTTCATTTTCCAACCTCCCTGTTTATATTTATAGCAACTCAATTATTAACAAATTCCCATGATCTATTTCGCCGGGTGATGCCTTCATCCCTCCCGGAATCAGAGAAGAGATATCACTTCTTTAAAAGTATTGGCAAGGCAGCCCCGATGACGTGAATTGAAGTGAAAAGGGATTGAAAGGGTAAGAGAGGTGGAAGGGATTTGAAAAAAGTTGTCATTATCGGCGGCAATGCCGCCGGGATGAGCGCCGCCAGCCAGGTCAATATGATTACCTGGTAATCTGCACCGGCACCCTGCCGGTATCGGAAGGGATCAAGATTCAAGCAAGCGAACGCATTTTCAGCATCAAAGATCTGACGAGCGCTTCCCGCCTGCAAAGCTTCCTGAACAGGGAAAACCCAAAAACAGGCGCTATCATCGGCGGCGGCTATAACTTACTGGAGATGGTAGAAACGTTTTGGATGCGCTGCCTGGAAACCCATCTATTTCACCGCCGGAATGAACTGGCCAAAACATTGGAACGGGAAATTCCGGCACGAACCGGTCATTCTAGCGGCCCGGGTCGCAGAAAACACCTCTAATGAAAATAATGGGACAAAGAATCGCCCTTACCGCATTTAATTTTTGAGAAGGCCGTGCATAATCAGATCGTAGACTGCTTTGAGGGTGGCGTCCCGGCCGTATTTTTGGTCCAAGATGGCCCGGTAGGTAAAGGCGTCGATCAGGGAGATCAGGGCGAAGCTGATAATTTCACTTTCTACCGGGCGGATTAAGCCGCTTTGAATAGCCCGGTCCAGGTCCCTGGTCAAGGGATCCACCCAGGATTTGCGCAGGATTGCTTCGGCACGCTGCCGCTCCTCTTTGTCTTCATGACGCAGCGATTCCTTGAGCAGGGTGATTGAAGTGAGCAGCCGGCTGGAATAAGTATGGCCCGCTTTCCAGCGCAGCTCCAGGCGGCGCAGAGGATCTTTTTCCTGCCGGATATCATCCAATACCCGCTTGGAGAAAGTCTCCAAGATACTGTCCAAGCAATTCAGGTAGAGATCTTTCTTGTCCTTAAAATAATAGTAAAAAGACGGCTTGGTAATACCGACACTTTCCATAATTTCAGCGATGGTGGTATTGGCATAACCTTTACGCAGAAAGATCTGGGAAGCGTCGTGAATGATTTGATCCCTGGTTTTTGACTCAGCCATTTCAGTCTGTTGGTAGATCTTCTTTTTAGCGCTTTTACCGTCCGCTTTTCTTTCCCACAGCGCCGCCGCATATGAAAGTGGGATCGCATCCGCGTTGCATTTCTGAAGAAACAGCAACCGATCCAGGTGCGTTTCATCGTAGAACGCCTGGTTGCCCTTTTTGTAGAACGGCGGATGAAGGTACTCTTTGCGCAGGTAATAATGGATCAGCTGCTTGCTGATCTGAGACCGCTTGGAAAGCTCACCGATGCGCATTACTTTTTCAGGTATGGAAGCCAGAGCCGACCACCTCGATCTTTGACCACTCTTTGTTACTTATTATACATCCTTTATACATTTCCTCCAATAAACCGAAAAATATAACTGAATAATATAAATATTTAATACTATTTATAATAGAGTAAAAATATTGATTAAACATGTTTAAACAATTACACTAAACGTATATCGAACATTGAGGAGGAACGGTTTAGATGGAAAAGATCAGGTTTGACGGTAAGGTGGCCGTGATTACCGGAGCCGGCGGAGGCCTTGGTAAAGCATATGCATTATTGCTCGCTTCCCGGGGCGCCAAGGTGGTTGTAAACGACCTGGGCGGTACCTTTGACGGAAGCGGTTCAGACAGCACTCCCGCTCAGAAAGTGGTCGATGAAATCAAGGCTGCCGGCGGTGAAGCGGTCCCCAACTACGACAGCGTCGCTGATTGGGAAAGCGCCCAAAAGATTATCAAGACAGCCGTGGGTACGTTCGGCAAGGTCGATATCCTGATCAATAACGCCGGCATACTGAGGGACAAGAGCCTGTTGAAAATGGAGATGGAAGATTACCGGAAGATCATGTCCGTCCACCTGGACGGCACTTTTTTCTGCACAAAAGCAGCCTTTCCCTTCATGCGGGAGCAGGCGTACGGCCGCATCGTCTCCACCGCTTCGGCGGCCGGCCTCTACGGCAACTTCGGACAGACCAATTACGGGTCGGCTAAAATGGGCATTGCCGGCTTGATGAACTGCGTGGCCCAGGAAGGAGTGCGCTATAACATCCTGGCCAATACGATCGTGCCTACAGCCGGCACACGGCTAACATTCACCGTAATGCCGGAAGAGGTGATCGCCAAGGTGAAACCGGAATATGTCGCTCCGATCGTAGCCTGGCTATGTTCCGAGCAGTGCCTGGAAAGCGGGAAGATGCTCAGCGCAGGAGGCGGTTATTTCAGCAGGGCGGCAGTTGTTGAAGGCCCGGGGGTTGTCTTTGATCCGAATAAAGAGATCACTGTGGAAGCGGTTGTAGAAAAACTGGACCAGATCATGAACCTGGAAGGCGGGCGGGAATTTGCCTCGGCTATGGAGCAAGCCGGCACGGTCTTATCGAAGATGAGTCTAGGCTAGCACAGTAACTGGCCACCTGAAAACGACCGACCCAATATTTTTCCGGTAGTATCGGAAACACAAGTATCGGGAAAAAGAAAGGAGTGTTATTATGCCGATCGATTTAAACCTGGTAGGAAAAGAGCTTCCCCCGCTCATCCATACTTATGAAACCCGGGATGTTATTCTTTACGCCCTGGGCATCGGTGCCGGAGCCAAACCGGACGAGTTAAAGTTTGTTTATGAAAGTGAACTGGAAACACTGCCTACTTTCGGAGTAATCCCGCCTTTCGGCGCGCTGATGAGCATTGTCGGTATGGAAGGGATGGATATTAACCTGGCCATGCTCCTGCACGGCGAGCAGTACCTGGAGCTGTACAGACCGATCCCGGTCCAGGGACAACTGACTTCTTATCCAAAAATTGCCGGCATTTACGACAAAGGGAAAGGCGCCCTGGTGGAGATTGATGTGGTCACCAAGAATCAGAAAGACGAAGCCATTTTTACAAATACGTTCAGCACCTTCATCCGCGGTGAAGGCGGTTTCGGCGGTGAGCGGGGTCCTGAGCCGGGTAATGAACATCCGGCCAGAGAACCGGACAAGGCTGTCTCCATGCCGACCCTGCCCCAGCAAGCGCTGCTTTATCGCCTCTCCGGCGATTTTAACCCCCTGCACGCCGATCCCGACTTCGCGGCCATGGGCGGTTTTGAAAAACCGATCCTGCACGGCCTTTGCACTTTCGGTTTTGCGGCTAGGGCCGTTCTGCAGGAGTACTGTCACAACGACCCGGCCAAGTTCAAATCAATCAAAGTGCGCTTTTCCCGGCACGTCTATCCGGGCGAAACAATCGTGACGGAGATGTGGCAGGATGAAGCCGACAAGGTCATTCTCCGGTGTAAAACCGCTGAACGAGGCGAATACTGCTTGACGAACGCCGCCGTTCGGCTGAACCTGTAATTACCGAAAGGAGCGATCTATCTATGATCGGGATTAGTTCTTATGCCGGCTATGTGCCCCGATTCCGCTTAAACCGAATGTTGGTTTACAGCGCTATGGGCTGGCTTAACCCGGCCATTATCATGAATGCCGCCGGCGAGAAGGCCGTGGCCAATTTCGATGAGGATTCCATCACCATGGCGGTAGCGGCCGGCTGGAAGTGCCTGCGCGATTTTAAGCCGGCCGAGCTTGACGCCGTTTATTTTGCCACCACTACCGCACCCTTCAAAGAGCGGCAAAACGCTAATATCGTGGCCGGCGCCCTTAACGCCCGGGAAGAGATCCGCACCGCTGATTTCGGCGGATCGCTCAAGGCAGGGACCGCGGCGCTGCTTGCGGCTTTGGAGTTTGTCGCTTCCGGTAGCGGGAAAAAGGCGATTTCCTGTGCGGCCGACTGCCGCCTGGGGAAGTTAAGCTCAGTGCAAGAAATGGTTTTCGGAGACGGCGGCGCGGCGATCATGGTCGGCTGCGATGATGTGATCGCCGAATTTAAAGGGTCATATTCGCTCTCCTGCGACTTTGTCGACCACCTGCGCGGCGCCAATTCCAAGTATGACCGCCAATGGGAAGAGCGCTGGATCAGGGATCTGGGCTACGATCGTTTTATTCCCGCGGCGGTTGAAGGCCTCTGTAATAAATATAATCTAAAGCTCGCTGATTTTACCAAGGTAGTCTACCCCTGCTACTACGGCGGCGCCCGCAAGAGCATCAACCGCAAACTCGGCCTTGAACCGGGGCAGGTACAGGACGAACTGCTTATGGATGCCGGCGATACCGGAGCCGCCCACCCCCTGTTGATGCTCGCCAAGACGCTCGAAGAAGCCGCGCCCGGCGACAAACTACTTCTGGTCAGCTATGGCAACGGCTGTGACGCCCTTTATTTTGAGGTAACTGAACAGATCAAGCGGCTGCAATACCGGCAGCGGGTCACCGACGCGCTGCACAATCAAACCGACCTCGATAACTACCTTAAATACTTAACCTGGCGAGAGATGGTGCCGGCAGAAGTGGGGATGCGCGGTGAAGAAGAGAGGCTGACCCGCTGGTCCCTGGTCTGGCGCAACCGCAAAGCAATTCTGGGGATGCAGGGTACCCGCTGCCTGGCGTGCGACACCCAGCAGTACCCGCCCCAACGTGTCTGTGTAAACCCGGTTTGCGGGGCGATCGACAAGATGGAACCGGTTCCCCTGGCTGACAAGGGCGGCAAAATAGTCAGTTTCACCTCGGACCTGCTCGCCGCCACGCTCAATCCTCTGGCAATCTACGGTAATATTGATTTCAACGGTGGAGGGCGCTGCATGATGGACTTTACGGATTGCACGCTGGAAGATCTGCAGGTAGGCCAACCGGTCCGGTTCACTTTCCGCATCAAGTATATCGATATGAAGAGGGATACCACTTTTTATTTCTGGAAAGCGGTTCCGGCAAAGGAGGTGTCTTAAGATGGCTGATGGAATCAGAGATAAAGTAGCTGTCCTTGGGATGGGCTGTACGGTATTCGGCGAGCGCTGGGAAGATGACGCCAATGACCTGCTCCTGGAAGCTTTTCAGGAATGCCTGGCGGACGCGGGGATTGAAAAAAAGGATATCCAGGCCGCCTGGATCGGCAACCATATTGATGAAGCCAATATCGGCAAGGGAGGCTGCTACCTGGCCAACGCCCTGCACCTGCCCCTAATTCCGGTCACCCGCGTGGAAAATTTCTGCGCTTCCGGAACGGAAGCTTTCCGGGGCGCCTGTTACGCCGTCGCCTCGGGCGCCTATGATATCGCCCTAGCCGCGGGCGTGGAAAAACTAAAGGATGTCGGCTACGGCGGCCTGCCGGATTCGCCCATCTTCGGACAGCTGTCCAGGCTGCTCAGCCCCAACGCCACCGCTCCCGGCATGTTCGCCCAGCTGGCCACCGCCTACGCCGCCCGCTACGGCGTGCCGATGAATAAAATCAAAGAAGCACTCACCCATATCTCCTGGAAGAGCCACCAGAATGGTGCCAAAAACCCGCGCGCCCACCTGCGCAAGGCCGTATCGGAGGATCAGATTGCCGATTCGCCTTTTGTCGCCTACCCGTTGGGCCTTTTTGACTGCTGCGGCGTCAGCGACGGCTCGGCGATGGCCATCGTCACCACTCCCGAAATTGCAAGCCGGCTGAAACCGGGGCAAGATTTGGTCAAGGTGAAAGCGCTGCAAATTGCGGTCAGCTCCGGAGAAGAACTGCTCTACAACCGGTGGGACGGAGCCGGAATCCTGACCACCCAACAGGCCGCGCAGCGGGCCTACCGGGAAGCAGGTGTAGGCAATCCCCGGGAAGAGATCAGCATGCTCGAAGTGCACGACTGTTTTTCAATCACGGAGATGGTAACGATGGAAGACCTGCAGATTTCACCGCCCGGCCAGGCCCCGGATGATATTACCAACGGTTTCTACGATCTTGACGGCCGGGTCCCTTGCCAGCCCGACGGCGGCTTGAAATGTTTCGGGCATCCGATCGGCGCCTCCGGACTGAGGATGATTTACGAGGTCTATAACCAGCTGTTAAGGCGCTGGCCAGAAGAGCGGTTGGTAAAGAACCCCAGACTGGGCCTGACGCACAACCTCGGCGGCGTGCCTTCGCAGAATGTCTGCAGTATCAGTATCCTGGGCCTAAATTAAAGGGGGTCGATTCTTACAATGTCATCCTACGAAACAATCATCTATGAAAAACACGACCGGGTCGCCCTAATCCGCATGAACCGGCCCGAGATGATGAACGCCCTGGAAGCCGCCCTGGCCAAAGATCTGGTCGAAGCAGTGCGGGCTGCCGACGCTGACGAAGAGATCGGGGCAATTGTCCTCACCGGAACCGGGAAAGTTTTCTCCTCCGGCGGAGACCTGGGCAGGTTGATGCAGGGCTTTGATTTTTTGGAGGGACGGCAGTGGTTAAGAGAAGGCTATGGCCAAATTTTAGAACTGGCAAATGTGAGGCTGCCGGTGATCGCCGCTGTGAACGGGTATGCCGTCGGGGCCGGTTTTTCCTTGGCCCTGCTCTGCGATATCATCTTTGCCGCGGAGTCCGCCAAATTCGGGCAAGCTTTTATTAAAGTGGGCGCCATTCCCGACTGCGGGGCGCTCTACTTCCTGCCACGCCTGGTCGGTTTGCAGAAAGCGAAGGAACTCGTTTTTACCGGCGCCAACATTGACGCCGCGGAAGCAAGCCGTATTGGAATCGTCAACCGGGTGTATCCGGAAGATCAGCTTGTTGAAGAAGCGATTAAGATGGGGCAGCGTTTGGCCGAAGGGCCGGCGGTAGCGCTGGCTCAGGCCAAGGAAATCCTGAATGCCAGCAGTAACCTCAGCCTCGCCGCGGTAATGGAGCTGGAAATTTACGCTCAGAGTTTTTGCTTCCAAACGCAGGATCACAAGGAAGGGGTCGTCGCTTTCCTGGAGAAAAGGAAGCCGGTTTTTAAAGGTAAATAACTGAAAGCCTACAGGGTCCAATAATCTTACTTGCTGCCGCAGCCTACTTTGAATCATTATTTATGAACAAGTCGGGCTGCGGCAGCATTTTTAACTGTTTTCCGGTAAAAGGGCCCTAATGAGCGACAGTAACGCAAAATTGAAAAGAGCAGCGATCAAGTATATGCCAAATGAAAAGTCGACGCAAAGGAGTGCGGGACATGGGCAACAACAATACTCCGCTTACCGATTCTGATGTTTACGATGCCATTGTAGTTGGCGCCGGTTTGGGCGGCCTTTCCGCCGCCCTCAAACTGGCCAATGAAGGCGCGCGCGTATTGCTGCTGGAACAGCACAACCTGCCCGGCGGGTTTGCGACCAGCTTCGTGCGGGGACGTTTTGAATTCGAAGTATCGCTGCATGAACTCTCCGATGTGGGGCCGCCGGATAAAAAGGGCGCGGTACGCCGCTTCCTGGAAGACGAGGTCAAGGTAGACGCGTCATTTCTGCCGGTCCCTGAAGCCTACCACCTGATCTTCCCAGGTGAAGGAATTAATATTAAGATTCCTTTCGGGGTGGACAACTTTATCAACACCATCGCGGAAGCTGTACCCGGCAGCAGGGAACCTTTGACCCGTTACATGACCGTATGCCAGGAGGTTGCCCGCGCGCTGAGCTTTATCGGTAGTGCGAAAGGGCCGCCGGACATGGGCGTGCTGATGGAAAAATACCCTTCTTTCATTACTACGGCCGGGTACACGGTAGAAGAGGTTACCAAAACTTTCAACCTGCCGTCAAAAGCGCTGCAGATGATTTACCCCTACTGGTGTTACCTGGGTGTACCGGTAAGCCGGATCAGTTTTACCATCTTCGCCGTAATGCTCTACAGCTATATCAGCAAGGGAGCATACATTCCCCAATACACCTCCCACGGTTTGACAACGGCGATGGACCGCCGGATCAGGGAACTCGGTTCAGAAACCCGATACAACACGCGGGTGGAAAAAATACTTGTTGAAAACGGCAGAACCATCGGCGTGGAAACCCACCGCGGAGAGCGGTTCAAAACCCCATTTGTAATCGCCAACCTCTCACCGCATCTCGTCTACGGTACATTAATCCACCCGCACAGCGCGGTGCCGGAAGCCGCTAAAAAGACTACGAATGCCCGTAAATTGGGCACCAGCGCATTTGTAGTCTACCTGGGTCTTGACCGGCCTCCTGAGGCGTTAAACATTGAGAGTTACGGCTATTTCATCGGCCCCGGCATGGATACAGAAAAAGCATACACAAACTTTTTTAACCTAGACCCGCAGGAGATGCAGGCGGTGATCTGTTTGAACAAGGCCAATCCGGACTGCTCTCCGCCCGGCACGACTATCCTTTCAAGCACCACTCTTCTCGGCCCTGAAGTCTGGAACAATGTCACCGCGGAGAACTATGTCCAGACCAAGAACAGAATTGCCAAAGGGATTGTCGAGCAGATGAGCCGCTACCTGAACACGCCGCTCGCCGAGCATATTGAAGAGATCGAGATCGCCACACCGCAAACATTTGCCCGCTACACCGGTGCCTTCAAAGGGGTCATGTATGGTTATGAACAGGATCCCTGGGATTCGGTGGTGGCCCGTTCCGTGGCGGAATCAGCGGAAAAATACATCAAGGGACTCGAGTTTGCCGGCGGTTTTGCCTCAATGGGTCACGGCTATGCCCCTTCCATGATTTCCGGCCGCGCGGCTGCCGCCTCGGTGCTCCACAAATTGCGCCAATTACATGCCGCGCAGGCACAGCCGGAGAAGAGGAGGGACGAATAATGGAAGTACACGGCTTCAACGAAGATATGGCCAGAATGTTTGAGCTAACCACCCGGCGGGCAGAAGCGATCAGTCGCGCCCCGGCCGCGCTAGATTCGACCGATCCGATCAACGGGCTGGTCCGCCGCTTGCACGCGGCTGAAATCAGGCTGGTGCTCAAAGTGGTTACCGAGGAAACATCAACCACCAGGACATACCGCTTCGAACCGGCGCCGCGGTCGTCGGGCCTGCCACTATTCAGAGCGGGCCAGTATCTTAGCCTGAAGGTCTCTGTCAACGGTGTAAAAATAACGCGCCCTTACTCTCTCTCTGCGGCGCCTTTTGAAGCACGCTCCTTCTACGAGCTGACTATCCGCCGCAAAGATGGAGGTTTTCTCACGGAGTACATCTGGAAAAACTGGCGGGAAGGAATCGTCGTTGAGGCTTCAGGCCCGCACGGTACCTTTTATCACGACCCGCTGCGCGACAGCGGTACGGTGGTGGCGCTGGCGGGAGGCAGCGGGATCACCCCGTTTAGATCCATGATCCGCGAGATTGCCGCGGGCCAAAGCGGAGTGAACATGATTCTGATTTATGGCAGCCGCTGCGCAGATGACATTATTTTTAAAAATGAGCTGGACCTGTTAGCTGCTCAAGCCCCGCAAAAAATCAGGGTGATTCATGTCTTAAGCGAGCCGGATAATGAATGGCAGGGCCGCACCGGTTTTATCGACGCCGCCCTAATCAGAGAAGAAACCGGCAGCGTGAACGGAAAAAGCTTTTTTATCTGCGGCCCCCCGGTTATGTATACATTCTGCACCGATCAACTCAGCTCACTTGCCGTGCCGCCCCGCCTGATCCGGCGCGAACTGGCCGGTTCTGTAGACGATATTTCAGCAGATCCCGGCTTTCCCGCCGCGGTAAAGGGCAAGCAATTCACGATCCGGGTGCGATACAGGGGTAAGAGCATGATACTGCCGGCCGCGGCGACGGAAACGGTGCTCACAGCCCTGGAGAAGGGAAGCCTTGAACCGGAATCGCAGTGCCGATCCGGTGAGTGCGGTTTTTGCCGCGCTTTGGTGCTGTCAGGAGAAGTTTTTTTCAGACCGGAAGGAGACGGCAGGCGGGCAGCCGATAGAAAATGCGGATTCTTCCACCCCTGCTCCTCATACCCGTTGACCGATTTAGAGCTGCTGATTCCGTAGTGATCAGGCTCTTTGAATACCCGGTCCCCTAATATTCCACAAATAAAAGGAGGCGCTTATGATGGAAAAAGTCTGGCATAAGGCGTATGCACCCGGGGTGCCGTACGAAATCGACTTTGAGCGGATCACAATGTCCCGGGTATTAAGCAGAACAGCAAGCAAGTATCCTGACGGCAAAGCGTTGAACTGGATGGGAAATGTAATCAGTTACCAGGAGTTGGACGGGCTGGTTAACCGGTTTGCCCGGGCGTTAACCGACCTGGGTGTAAAACCGGGCGATAAGGTGGCGCTGCTGATGCCGAATCTCCCCCAGGTGGTCATCGCCGACTATGCCACCTTCAGAATCGGAGCGGTATGCGTGATGAACAATCCCCTTTATACCGAGCGGGAATTGAAACACCAGTTAAACGATTCCGAATCGAAGGTAGCGGTAGCTCTCGATTTACTGCTCCCCAGGATGCTCAATTTAAAAAAGGAAACCGGCCTTGAAACGATAATTACCTGTCACATCAACGACTACCTGCCCTTTTTAAAAAGGATATTGTACCCCCTGGTCAAAAAAGGTATGTTCCGGAAGGTTGAACCTCAGGAAGGTGTTTATCAATTCACCGATTTAATTAAAAAGTACCCGTCCGATCCGGTGGAAGATCGCTCGAATTGGGAAGACGTTGCAGCCCTGCTTTATACCGGCGGCACGACAGGGTTAAGCAAAGGCGTTATGCAGACACACGCCAACCTCTCGATCAACGTCCAACAATTCGCGGCCTGGTTGCCCGGTATCGCGGCCGGTGAAAAGCTGCTGGCCGATCTGCCGTACTTTCATACCGCCGGATTTACAATTATGCAAAACCTGCCGGTATGGATGGGCCTGGAATCGATTACACTGCCCCGGCCGGATCCGGCCAGTGTCTTGGAAGCGGTTAAGAAGTATAAACCGGCTTACCTGCCCGGTGTGCCGACCATATACAACGGATTGCTCAACAATGATCAATTCCGTCAGATGGACCTGTCGTTTATTAAAGGATATTTCTCCGGCGGAGCCCCCTTGCCCGTGGACACCTACAAGCGCTTGAAGGAGTTAAACGGTGCCGACCTGCTCAGTATCTACGGTTTGACCGAATGCACGGTTACAGCTACTGTCAGCCCGTGGGGCGGCAAGGTGAAGCCGGGCACGGAAGGCTTACCGGTACCGAACACTGAGATCAAAATTGTGGACATAGAGACAGGAACCAAAGAAATGGCGGCCGGAGAAGCCGGTGAGATTTTAATCAAGGGGCCCCAGGTGATGAAAGGCTACTACAAGAACCCTGCCGCAACAGAGCAGGTGATTAAAGATGGCTGGCTCTATACCGGAGACATCGGTTTTCTCGATGCAGAAGGCTACCTCTCTGTTGTCGACCGGAAGAAAGATATTATTATCGCCGGCGGCTTTAACGTCTACCCCAATGAAGTCGATGACGTGCTTTTCGCCCATCCCGGGATCTTGGAAGCATGCACGGTCGGAGTGCCGGACGAGTATCGCGGTGAGACCGTCGAATCATACATCGTCGTGCAGCCGGGGGAGACACTGACCGAAGAGGAGGTGGTCAGCTACTGCCGGAAAAATCTGGCCGCTTATAAAGTTCCCAAACAGATTTTTTTCATCGAGCAATTACCGAAATCGTCTATCGGTAAAATATTGCGCCGCGAGGTTAAAGAGATGGCTCTTGGAAAAATGACTGAAGCACAATGATTATTTGACCTAAACTGAGAGGCGATCTCATTCCCCGGGCACAATCGTGAAGACCCAAAGCGGACCGCAATGGTTCGCTTTTTTACTCTGGAGCAGCCTGAACGGAATGGAACATTAACCGTTAAAGCGATCCAATAACCGGTTCAAAGATAATATCAAGGTAACACCAACTGACAATCACTATTATATAACTCGCGTCATATATTTTAGTATGACCGGATGGAATATCAGTTTTTAAACTTTTGCCGATTCAAGCCGGTGGGGGCGATTATCGTCATCGGTGTTCTCTTAAACGCAAGACAGTTCAAAAAAATGATCAGTGGCCAGGAAACTTTGGAGAAACTACAATTCTATCAACACTTTTCTCAACAGTACCAGGTACCGATCTGCTTTTATAGCATACAAAACGCTACAATAAACCAGCCGGATATAACCGGGTATGTAATTGATCCGGCCGTTAATAAAACTTCACTGAAAAAGGTGCTCTGGCCGAAATATCATTTTTGCAGAGCGATTCTCAGTCAAAAAAACCGGGATACGATCGAAGAACTCATCGTGGAAAACTACCTGCAATTTTATCAGCTGCAATCGCAAGAAGAACGCAACAAAGAGACCCACATTCAATTTCTTCGCTCAAACCGGAAGTTGACCGGTCATATACCGGACACTATGCCCTTAAACAAGCATAGCCTGCAGGAGATGCTTCGCAAACATGAGCAAATTCTACTCAAACCGGTAACGGGCTCTCTTGGGAAAAAGATTGTACTGGTTGAAAAAAAATGCAATCACTACCTCCTTTACAGCAAAAATGGTTTATTGGCTAACCCAAAGATATTCTCGCTCGGTGAATTAATTGAGTATATCAGTAAACGGTACCTGCAACAAAGCAAATACCTAGTCCAGGAGAGAGTAAAAGTCGATACATTTAAAAACAGGATTTATGAATGCCGGACCTCGGTCCAACTCAACGAAACTGGGGAATGGGAAGTAACCGGAAAAGTAATCAGGTTAGCCCAGCCAAATAAATTTCTCACCAACATACACCAGGGGGCCGAAGCCATGCCTTTTCAGACTCTATTTACGGACGAAATGCCCGTTGTCCGTGCAATTAACAATCTCAGTATCATGATTGCCGAAGAGCTGGCAAAACATCTTAATATCATCGATTTTGGGTTGGACCTGATGTTGGATTACAAGCAGCATATCTGGTTTATTGAATCTAACTTAAGAGATCAGCGACTGTCCTATAAAGCGGCCAACGACTATCAAACATGGTACCGCACCACCACCACTCCCCTTTCATATATTCTTAGCCGGATGAAAGAGGATCAGTGTAATCGCTCTTTTCTTAACTTTAGTGATTTCTTCCCGAAACAGTGGCTTTTTTTCTAGCAAAGCTGTATCTCCGGCAAAAATATTTCACTTCCATCTTTCCAGATAAAAGTTCTTTATCGGAGGCTTATACGGAAGTTTAAATGAGCCGACATCCCGGCGTGGAGCAACGGCAACAGCGAACCAAGAATTATTTGAGCCCCCCTGCGAACAGCTTCTTCCGCGGCCCGTGCAGTTGTGGCCGGTAAAGCTGCCGGCTTCCCTGATTTCCGTGCGGCAGCCATAACGCGATCAATCGCTTCCTGAACTGCGGGTTCTCCGGTGTTGCCGGCATACCCCATTGATACTGCCAAATCGCGCTGGCCGATACAGATCCCGTCAATACCGGGCACCGCTGCAATTGCAGAGCTGTTATTAACACCCTCCAAATCCTCGATCTGGGCAAGAACAAATGTTGCTTGATTGGCCTTGCTAAAATAATCCGGAGTTGTTGCCTCCAACGCAAACTTATTGGCCCGGTTCGGGCCGATGCCGCGCCGTCCTTCGGGATGATAATGAGCGCTTTGTACGGCTTGCAAGGCTTCTTCAGGATTTGTAATATGAGGCACCATCACCCCCACAGCACCGATATCCAGGTACTGCCCGATCAAACCGGCATTGTTGACGGGCACTCTGACGAGGGGAATAATATTGACACTGCGCGCTGCCAGGATCGCCGCTTCACAAGCAGCAGGCGGGAGCGCGCCGTGCTCGCCATCTAAAATATAAAAGTCATAGCCCGCCATGGCCGCCGCTTCCACCAGGGCCGGATCCCCTAAAATAGAGATTACACCCGCAACGATTTTTTTCCGTTTCAACTGTTCTTTAAGCGTAGTCTTATGCATGCGGCAATCCTCCCTGTTTTAGGTTTACTTTTCCGTTGAGATACGATGGTCATATGGGTTGCTAAAGCCTACGCTGCGGTTCTCTCATTAAAGGGTATCCGGCTGCCAGTGTCCAAACAGCGTTATGGGTACCAGCTTTAGATCTAGACCAAAGTTACTGGAGAGGTGCTATCCTGCAGCGCCGCGTGTCAGTCAAGCTCTTCAATCGCCACTACCCGGGCCATGGAACCGTCGGACCCGACTATTTTTAAAGGGAGTGCAATTAGAAATACCTTCTCCTTGCTCAACCTGGAAGAATTAATATGTTCAACAATGCACACATCGTTAGGTAAAAGCACCCAGTGGGCCGGGAAACTCTGATCGGTGTCGAGAACAAAATCCAGCGCAACCAGGATTATTCCTTTTTCAACAACCCAGTCGGCTCCTTCTTTAGTCAAGTACGGAGAAGCCTCCAAATTATAATAGAGGTTGTGCCGCCCTTTATAGCTTTTCCCCCAGGTCTTGTCGAGCCAACCTGTCTTGAAAATCAATCGATCGCCTTTTTTTACTTTAGAGCCAACCGCTTTTTCCAGGTGGGCCGCAGTGATACCCTCTCCTTCACTGATTTGCCCATCCAGGTCAACTACAAGAGCTTCACCCAGCAGCGTTTCAAGAGGCCACTGGTCAATACTGCGATAACCTTCACCTAAATAGTGACAGGGGGCGTCCATGTGTGTCGATTCGTGCACGCAGCACGATATTTTCCGAATCCAGCGTTCACTGCCGGGTATTTTTACGGTTTCCGGAGTTACGGCGAATTCAATTTTACATTCCGGGTAACCTTCCACCGGGAAAGTTGCAGCTGCCGGGATTTCCATGGTTAAGTCGATATAGCGATTACTGCCCAAGGGTATTCCTCCTTTTTCCTTCTAATCACTTTCATTCATAAACCATGACATCACACGGAATAATTTAGAATGTAAGTTTTCCCAGTCTAGGGCGATTATAAAGTTACTTTACCATAAACAGATAGCGTCACTCAAGAAAATATCATGCGCTTTGGGCCAGGCACATGATATTCCTTCGAAAACACGGCCTTATTTAAACACCGCCACTTTCCGGTCAATCGGATTAAATTCTTTTTTTCCTGACGATAATTTCATGGTAGCGGTCAACAATTCTGTTTCCTCGAGGAAATTCGGGTCGTGTATTCACCTCTAAAATCCACGGCCTGGCGTTTTGATCAAGCGCAATATCCACACCCAGTTCCCGCAAACCGGCGTACCTCCTGTTCAGAACAAACGCCGTTCTAGAACACAGGTAGGACAACCGATTCGCGGTCTTCACTATGCTGCTTTTATTCAAACCGGCCCGTAACAGCGCCGTGTTAAAGTCAACCAGCTTCCCGCCGCGGCGACGATTGGTAACAGCCTTACCCGGCGCAGCAATTTTTACAAGCCAGCCGGTCACTTCCCATCTGCTGTAGGGTCTTTGGAGATGGATTCTCAGATCAACCGGCTTACCGTCAATAGTGAGAAGTTTAATCCCTTGTTGAATAATGAACCGGTCACCGCCGGCGATACCGGCAATGAAGGAGTGCACCGCTTCCATTGTTAAATCTTGTTGAATTTTAGTTTCATAATGAACGCGGCACAGTTTCGATGCCTTTAGACCGATTGAAATGACCCTGCCGCCGCCGCTGCCTCGATCCGGTTTCACGTAAACCAGGGAATAGTCACTCAGCATTTTTTTTAGATTATCCGGAGAATAGAGTTCGGTTTTGGGAATATAGCGGGCTAGCACCGGATCTGAAAGCAAAGCCCGTGTCTTTTCCATTTTGCTGCGGACAATTTGATATGGGGGCATCTTAAATCAAACCTCCGACTTTTGTGCTACACTTCTTTATTGATTAAATCCTCTATCAATACTATATGCTCATGAATACTATATGTAACCTGATGAATCCACCCTCAGTACCACAGCAAGGCGTACGGCATATGATATACCAGGCAATAGCCGATTGATCAAGAAAGGTGTAATCAGGTGAATCTAGATGAATCTAAAATGATTATTTCCGAAATGGAAAAAGAAGAAGCAGAGCGCGCGTGCCTTAACGCGGAATGTGATTTCCTGGCACCGGATAAGAAGAAAGCGAATGTGGTTGGGATGGGTGTCGGGGTTAAGTGGCAAAACGGGCAGTCGACAGGTGAACCGGCTATAATAGTATTGGTAACCAGGAAGGTAGGGAGTGAAGAACTCGTTACGGATGACCAAATACCCAAAAAACTGGAAGGAATGCAGACGGATGTATTGGAGATCGGGGAACTGACCGCCCTCGGTTACCTTCCTCTCTCTACCGCTCCCATGGCTCTCGCAGGACGGATCCGCCCGTGTCGGGGCGGTTACAGTGTGGGGCACGCCCGGGTGTCAGCAGGGACCATCGGCACCTGCGTTTACGACATCCTCCCGGGGGGGAGCATAAACCCACCGCGGCACGGTACCGGCAAGCCGGGTAAATATTATATTCTCAGTAACAATCACGTTCTGGCCAACAGCAACAACGCCAGAGTAGGGGACCCGATTTTACAGCCCGGCGCCGCCGACGGAGGAAGATACCCGGCGGATCGAATTGCCGTCCTGGAGCGTTTCATTCCCATTACCTTCGATCCCCCCGTTCCCCGGTCCAGGCATAACAATGTTGTTGACGCCGCCGTTGCCCGGGGAGAGTTTAGTAACCTGGACCGCGAGATCTACTGGATAGGCTGCCCGCACGGATGGCGACTGAAAACCAATGTCGCAGTGGGTACGCTGATTCGCAAGACGGGGCGAACTACTAATTTTACTACCGGGCGGATTACAGCGGTGGCGGCAACGGTAGATATTAGTTACGGCGCGGGCAGGGTGGCACGCTTTAGAGACCAGATCGTCGCGACCAATATGGCAGACGGCGGCGACTCCGGATCACTGATCACCAGCCTGGATAACGTGGCAATAGGCCTGCTTTTCGCCGGTTCTTCCTCCGCTACCATTATCAATCAAATTGAAAATGTCCGCTCCCTGCTGAAGATCGAGGTGGCGGAAAGATTTTTATAGCAACCTGGCACAGGTGATGTAATAAGCAGCAGCTGTTCGATAAATTTATTCCCATACCTCAACCTAACGGCTTTGCTCTGAAGATCATGACAACCATGCTACAGCACATGGTTGTCTTTTTCATGTAAGGTCTTGCTGATCTCACCTGTAATGAACACTTACGGTGGTCTAACTCCATCAGCATACTTACTATAGCATCAGATCAGGACAACCGGTTCTTGAAGATGTACGGCCGCGCTTCCGGATTTCCTCGAGCCGTTAAGGAAATACTATCAATGGCACAAAATCAATACTTGGCCAAGATTAAAGCCGGATCTGATCATGCCTGCGGCAGAAATTGACATATAATTGATATATATGTTATTATGGCCTCATTAAAAATAAACACCCATCTACCTGTCATCAGGAGGAATACATGGCCAAGAAAACAATCGGTTTACTTACAGGCGGCGGTGATGTGCCGGGATTAAACCCGTGCATGAAGGCTTTGGTAATGAGCGCCCTGGAAAACGATTACCGGGTAATCGGCATTCGGAGGGGTTGGAGCGGCTTGCTAAATTACAATCTCAGCGAGCCGTCTACTTACGACTACTATGTTAGAGAGCTCAGTTATTACGATGTGCGCACTATCGACCGAACGGGCGGCACATTTCTTCACACTTCGCGGACCAATCCGCAACGGGTTAAGGAAAAGAACATTCCCGACTTCTTAAAAAATTCCAACCTCGGAAAAGCAATTGATGATGCAGGCACCATGGATTACACCGATTACATCAAGCAGGTTATTGATCATCTGGGCATCGATGTACTGGCGACCATCGGTGGTGATGATACACTGAGTTATTCAGTGCGGCTTCATAAAGAAGGCATACCGGTAGTGGCGATTCCGAAGACAATGGATAACGATGTATTCGGTACAGATTACTGCATCGGTTTTTCAACCGCGGTAACGCGCAGTGTCGATTTCATCACCAATATGCGAACTGCAGTCGGCTCGCATGAACGCATCGGCATAGTTGAACTGTTCGGCCGGAATTCTGGTGAAACAAGTCTAATTACAGCCTATCTTGCTTATGTCGATCGCGCGATCATTACAGAAGTACCGTTCAATATCGACAAATTAAGCCATTTCTTAGTGGAGGACCGGCGGAATAATCCCTCCAACTATGCGATCATGACCATCTCTGAAGGGGCGATCATGGAAGGCGGTGATGTGATCGAAACAGGCGAAGCGGATGCATATGGCCACCGTAAACTTGGAGGAGTTGGGGCAATCGTTGCCGATCAGATCAAACAACGGACCGGTCAGGATATCATGTACCAGCAACTGGCTTATCTCATGCGTTCCGGCTCCCCTGACTCACTGGATCGAATGGTGGCTATGTCATTCGGCCATCTCGCTATCCAACTAATCCGCCGCGGTGACACCGGCAAGATGGTCGCTTTGCACGGCGGCAAATACACCACTGTACCTGTAGACATGGTTCTGGCCGGGAAAAAGCGGGTTGATGTACCCAGTTTCTACAATATTGAGACGTATCGTCCCAACATCAAAGATTTTATGGGCGTAGCCATGTTCTTAAGCTAAATGATCTTGATCAGAAAATCTTAAACTCTTAAAGAGGAGAATTAGAATGATCGTTCCAACCAAAAAGTTATTTGAAATTGCCTATGGTAAATTTGCAATTGGCGCTTACAACATTAATAATCTTGAACAAACAATGGGTCTCTTCAACGGTAATATGGACAGCCGCGCACCGTTTATCATCCAGATCAGTAAAGGCGCCCGCTCTTACACGCACAAAAAGATGCTCGAATCTTTGATTCGCGCCGCCGACGAGGTATTCCCTGAGGCAATCTTTGCCGTCCATCTCGACCACGGCGACGAGGATACCTGCTACGACTGTATCAACAGCGGTTTTTACAGCTCAGTGATGATTGATGCCAGCCACGAAGACTTTGAAAAAAACATCGCCATTACCCGCCGCATTGTGGAAGCGGCGCATGCCAGGGGAATCGTTGTCGAGGCGGAACTTGGCCAACTGGGAGGCGTGGAAGAACATGTGAAAGTGGACGAAGCAAATGCCAAATTGACAAACCCCGAACAGGCTAATGAATTCATGGAGCGCAGCGGCTGTGATTCACTGGCTGTTGCTATCGGCACATCACACGGCGCGTTCAAATTTAGCGGCGACCAAGGCCTCCGGTTCGATGTGTTGGCGGAAATTCAGAAACGCCTGCCTGGTTTTCCGCTAGTAATGCACGGCAGCAGCTCGGTGCCTCAAGAAGAAGTGGCACGGATTAATCAAGCGGGCGGCGACCTGAAGGGCGCTAAAGGCGTGGACGCAAACCAGTTTCGCCGGGCGGCTGAACTTGGTGTAACAAAAATCAACATCGACACAGACGGCCGCCTGGTATGGACGCGTGTGCACCGTGAATATTTCTTGGAACACCCTGAGAATTTTGACCTACGGCCGATTGGCAAAGTTTTTATGAGCGAATACGCAAAATTCATCGCTCTCAAGAATGAAAAACTCGGTTCAGCAGGCACACTGGATGAAGTCCGTAAGGCAATATCATCATAAGTAAATTCCATTTCTTCTGATTAGGGAAGAATAATTATGGATAACGTAACCAGATTATTAGATGAAGATGCATGGGCAAATAAAACAGTTCCAATAACATTGTTTAGGTTTACTGCCCGGCATTGCCGGAAGTGCGCATTTTCCGGGTGGCGGGTGATCTACCCGGCGCGATCCGGACGCGGAGGTGGTCCTTCAGTGATAAACATGGGAAACAACAAGCCATCTCTTGCACCGGTCGCGCGGTAAATACCCTAGCGGCGCCGGTAGCGCCGGAAAAACGCGCTCTCTACCTGGTTGCGGTAACTTTTTTCTCACTGGCTGCTTTGACTTTTTCTCACTGTTGGAACCTTCTGGCAAGCGACGCTTCTCTACCGCCCGGACTGCCCAGCGCAGCCTGCTTTTTACCGTAATCTTTAGTATTTTCGGAATCGGCGCGACTTTAACCATGGCCGGTTCCCTACCGGTTACGGCCTGGAGCGCTCTGGTCGCCCTATTGCAGCCGATGGCGGATCTGCTCGGGAAATTGTTGCAATACTTAATGCTTCCAGTGGCTTACCTGATTGCTTTCCTGATCTGCTGGATCAGGCAGTTCGCCGAAAGCGGCGCCGGTCCCGCTGCCGGGGTATGTAGTGTCGCGGACGAATGGACTGATTCAGCCAGGACTGCGAAACGACTGGTTCTCTCTCCTAAATTGATCCGGGCCGCGCAGCTGGGGCTGGTCGCGGTTTTACTGCTCACCGCGGCTTACCTGATCCTGCGCGCGCTTTTTGGAGCTGCGAGAAGAGGCATCAAAACGCCGGTAGATGAAACCCACGATTTTTACTTCAGTTGGGCTTTACTGGCCGGCGATATGAAAGCGGAGTTAACTGGTCAAACCAGGGTTACTTGACACGGCTCTTAGTTGCGGTTTGACATATAAGCAGGTTTATTCTCCGAGAATCCGTAAAGTTCAACAATCCCCATGTTTTTGCGGTATCTATCCTTCAGGGTCTCGAGCCGGGATGTGCTGATATTATAGCGCTCCGGTCCCTGCTCGAAAACTTCGGATAGAACCAGGAGACGGTGCCGCCATGCGAAGTGTGACCAAAATATTTCGTAATTCACTTCGTTAATCCAGGCGCTGCCATCATCCACGTTTTTCGCGAGCTCTATATTTAAAAGAAGGCCGTATTCAACCATGTCTGTGTCCAAGGCCGGGTAATGCTGGTTTGAAAAGAAGTTCCCTGTGGAATAGACAACCAGTGTCGGACGAGTTGATCCATCCCTATTTTCCACATAGATCCATTCCAGGGGCTGCAAAACGTGCGGGTGGCCGCCCAAAACAATATCCGCACCGGCTTCAGCCAATTCCCGGGCGATATCGCGCACCCGTTGAGTCGGTTCATGGACATACTCATCACCCCAGTGGGGTAATACTGTGACGATATCGGCCCCGGCGGCCCGCGCACTCTCGATATCGGCGATAACCGGGCTGATATCCTCAAAGAAGGGGGCAAAGTTTACTGAATACTCGTGTCCCTCGGGGATCGGGAGGCCGTTGGTACTGAAAGTATACGAGATAAACGCCACTTTAATCCCGTTGATATCTATCAGATCCGGGGTGTCACGCTCTTCCCGGCTAAGATAAGCGCCGGTGGTAATAAAGCCGAGGTCACGCACATTTTCCAGGGTAGCCTTTAAACCGCTTAACCCTCGATCCATGGAATGATTGTTGGCGGCAACGTACATATTTACGCCGGCTTCTTTGAGCGCTTTAGAAAGCTCGATCGGAGCGTTAAAGGTAAAAATATCTTCTACTACATGTCCCGTATAACCGGAAACTCCCATATAGTTTATATCTGGCCCGGCCTGCATTGTTTCCAGGTTAACCATGGCGATATCCGCCGCCTGAAAGTAAGGCGCGATGTATTCAAAGGTGGGTGAAAAATCGTAATTGCCGCCGCCCAGATAGGCTTCATTTAAATTAACATCATGGGGGTACATGCCTCCGACAGATACCAGAGAGGCTGTGCGTATTTCAGACGCCGTATCGGATCCCGGTTCGGAACCCGATTCCAGGGTATCGTTGCCATCGGTATTTCCACCGTTCTTGCCCGGAAGCGTGAGCAGGTCTGTCTTAACTGCCGCATAAGCTAAGGCTAAGACGACAACAATTAAAGTGATGACCAAAACTTTGCGCAACGGTTACAGCTCCCTTAATCTAATTTACATAATCATATTATATCATAAAAGAGTAAAAATATCTGAACAAGCCATTTTGTAAATATGGCACGCGCAGTTATTGGTACAACCGCAGGTTATCTATTACTGTGGTAAAATAATCGGGCAGGGGTATGAAGTACGGGGCAGTTTTCCGTCTCCTTTTCCCAGTTTTATGAAAATTATTTAAGATATCCAGGTCAGTTCCTTGTGGAGGGAATCGTTATTTGAAGGTCAAATCATACCTATTGTTTTTTGTCGTTGTTGATAAATAATTAAATAGAAACATCCGTTTCGCCCCATTCTTCAGCCAGAACTACCGGGCTCGTTTTATGTCAGAAGGTCTCAGAATGTCGCTTCAGCCGGAGTTTTCCCTCACCGTGTGGAACGGGTTTCTCCTGGTGATATCGTTGATTGTGATCCGTTTCGCCCCGCCGGCCCTGATCGACCGGGACTCTTTGCCCCGGTTGGACTATTTTCCGCCGGTTGTCGGGTTTAAACGGATCTCGCTCCGGGTATACCTGGTCACCAACACGATTCTGCTGATTTACCCTACCCGCTGTTTCTCTCGCTTAAACCGGGCTCCCGGTTTTTTCTCCCGGGCATCGTCCTTTACCTGTTGGGGATCTCCGGTTATGCCCTGGCCGTAGCTGCTTTCGCCCGACCCGGGAACGGGAGCATACGGCGCCAGGGTCTGTACCGTTTCTCGCGTAACCCGATGTATCTTATTTATTACCTGTTTTTGCTGGACACGGCCTTTTCAACCGGCTCCTTGCCTTATCTCTTCCTTTCCGCCGTTTTTCAACTTTCGGTCCACTGGGTGATCTTGTCGGAGGAACGCTGGTGCCTGGAACAGTTAACAGCTGATTAGGTAAGAGGTTCCGCAGCTTCTTCCTATAAACCAGTGCTCTCCGGCGCCTGAACCGGGCTTCCGGGGAGCATTTTTTTTCGCAACAAAACCACCGGATAATATCTATTAAAATATACTGGGCTCACGAAAATTGCCGGGGGTACGGCATGCCGTGCCCCCGGCTCCAACTGATTGTTGAATCTAAGGCTAAGGGCAGCTTTACCTCCCCATTACCGCCGGTAGCTCCCCCGTTCCTCTTAGCACCACGTACATCTCGATCCCCAGTTCGCTGAAAATGCGCTCCTTCACCGCTTCCGCCTCGCCCTGCGTCGCGTAGGCACCCGCCTCCACCGCGAAGGTCCCTTTTCCGTCGGGGATGATCAGTAGTCAAAGCCGCTTTCCCATCGCAGCGTCTCTTCAATCACGCTCCCGGCTTGAGTATTGCCTCGCTTCTTAAGGTGATCCAGGGCTGTATTAATTAAAATCAGTGTCAGCCATGCACGGCCGCTGTTCTCAGGGTTTGTGCCAATGGAAATTCGTATGTTAATATTTCTCTCTACATAAAACTATACCTGCAGCAACAAACATTAATCAGAGAAAAGGACCTCCAGGGATTACTCATATAATATCAACGTCGACGGCAGGATAATGATGCATTGGGTTGAAGTAATAAAAGGTAAATACTATCTGTAAAGAAGTAATCTTCGTGCATGGGACAGGGTGACGTTACGATTGATAAAGCGGAATCTATTTTTATGCATTAAACACCCCTTTCGTCCCTAGCGAGGGATTAAGGGGTTTAATATTTTCAAACAAGTGAGGGAAAAGGTTTATGACCAAGATTAATCTAATGGAAAAGCTGGTGCCGCTCTGCAAGACAAGGGGAATCATATACCCCGGCTCCGAAATCTACGGCGGTCTGGCCAATACCTGGGATTACGGCCCCCTGGGTGTGGAACTGAAAAACAATGTTAAAAAGGCATGGTGGAAAAAATTTGTCCAGGAGAGCCCCTTTAATGTAGGATTGGATGCCTCAATTTTAATGAACCCCAAGACGTGGGTAGCCTCCGGCCACGTGGGGAGTTTCAATGATCCCCTGATGGACTGCAAGAAGTGTAAATCAAGATACAGGGCTGATAAGCTTATTGAGGATTACTGCCGCGAAACCGGTGAAGAGATATCGGTCGACGGCTGGAATAATCAAAAAATGGAACAGTTTATCAAGGGAAAAAATATCCCGTGTCCCGATTGCGGCGAACATGATTTTACGGGAATAAGACAGTTTAATCTCATGTTTAAGACATACCAGGGGGTAACCGAAGGTTCCACCGCAGAAATTTATCTACGGCCGGAAACAGCCCAGGGCATTTTCGTTAACTTTAAGAACGTACTCAGGAGTTCCCGTAAAAAGATCCCCTGCGGCATTGCTCAAATCGGTAAATCATTTAGAAATGAGATCACTCCGGGCAACTTCACCTTCCGGACCAGAGAATTCGAACAGATGGAGCTTGAATTTTTCTGCGCCCCCGGGAAGGACCTCGAGTGGTTTAACTACTGGAAGGAGTTTTGCCGGAACTGGTTGCTCGAGTTGGGCATGGACGAGGGTAACTTCAGGTTGCGCGACCACAACACGGAGGAACTCTCCCACTACAGCAATGCCACCACCGATATCGAGTATAAATTTCCCTTTGGTTGGGGGGAACTGTGGGGCATTGCCGACAGGACAGACTATGACCTCAGACAGCACATGGAGCATTCTGGAGAGGACTTTACCTATACAGACCCCTTCACCAACGAAAAGTATATACCCTACTGCATTGAACCGTCCTTGGGGGTGGATAGAGTAACCCTGGCTTTCCTTGTTGACGCGTACCATGAAGAAGAGCTGGCGGATGGAGATTCAAGGGCGGTTCTGAAACTGCACCCCGCTCTTGCGCCGATCAAAGCTGCCGTATTTCCTCTCTCCAAAAAACTGGGTGACGATGCCTTACAATTGTTTTCCAGGCTGCAGAAGAAATTTGTCGTTGAATACGATGAAGCGGGCTCTATCGGTAAACGCTACCGGAGACACGACGAAATCGGGACACCCTTCTGCATAACCTATGACTTCGAAAGCCAGGCGGACCACTCGGTAACAGTACGGGATAGGGATACCATGGAACAGATCCGGATAAGAATAGATGATCTGGAGAGTTATCTTCAGGAAAAGCTGGAGTATTAGAATAGTATTCAGCAGGTATCGATTTTCAGAAAGTGAGGATTGGGCAACAATGTACAAGTACATAACGCCATCCTTCTCCGCAAAACCCATGGTGGAGAATGAAAACGCCGCCAGGGAAGCGACTCGCGGCTATATCAAGCAGCGGTATCCCAGCTATACAAGTATATTCAGGGGCATTGGCGATGTGATCGGAGTGGAGACGCCGGATGTGGTCCTTAATGCCCTGAACAGATTCGGCGGCGGCGTTGCCGGGACGATCAACATGTGCGGTTGTGTCACCGAGGGGTTGGTCCTGCTGGGGCTTATCCTCGGTGAAGAGGTCAGCGCGGCCAAGATCTTTCAGAATAAAATGCCCTCTTTGGTTCATAATCAAGAACTTTCGAGCAGTGAAAAAGCGGGAGCGGTTTAAAAATTGCATCCTCATCATGGAAGAAACAGCGGTGATGCTCATCGGACTGCTACTGGAGATCGAGGGAAAAGGGATAACCCTCGGCCTGTAGCGTCCGGCGTCCAGGGCCGGCCACATAAAGGCCCGGCATTTCCGCCGGGCCTTTGAGGTTCTTAAAACGCGGTCTATTTAATTCCCAAATCGTTTAAAATGTCATCCCACGGTATATATCCTTCTGTAACGGGCGGGTGCAGTCCAAATGCATTGTCAGTATTGGTGGTCCAGGTATCGCCGTCTTGGGTCATTCCTACTTCATAGTCATTATATCTCAGGACCTGTATCAACGGATATTGTTCAGCCATTTCTTTAAGACACGCGGCGCTCATATTGGTCGTTGCACCTTCAGTCTCCAAAAACGGCTTGATGTTCCCGCCGTTATAGATTGCCTGAGCGTAACTTAATGATGAAATATGGTAGGCCTCAGTCTCGGAGCATACCGCCATTACCAAACCGTCCAGGGCCGGACTTCCCATCGCGTTTTGCTCTGTTGCCTGTTCATCTCTCATTTTAAAATCTGCCGGCAGCGAGGTTGTGTCAAACTTTACATAAAACTCACAGATCACTTTGCCTTCGTAGTTTTCATAAAACCCTGTCCCATCAGAAACAAACAACTTGAACACGCCGGTGCTTTTCCCGTCGTCCAAAGTAAAAGCTTTTTCATAAGGCAATCTGGCAGAAAGCAGGCTGTCGCCGGCACTGCTTTCATCAGCACCTGTTGTCATTGTAAAGGTCATTGTCAGCAACAATAGAACAACCGCAGCCACCCATAAAACTACACTTAATAAACATCCTTTGGAAGCAAGCTTCCGCTGCACAAAACCAAATCCCGCCAGGATAAGCGCTCCAATAATCCAACCAACCATATTGACAGACATTAGCGCGAACATTATTACGGTAATAGCGCCTAAAATAATCAACGTTATCAGCCCCAGTGTCTCTGCCTTATTTTTCGGCGCGGGGGCTTTGCCCTGTGCATGAAACGCTCCTTGCGAATGATCAAATTGCGGCTTGGATTGCTGCTGATCCTGCGTTCGATCAGGCACTACCTGTGGGGGTGGCTCCAGTGGCTTAGTTTCCGGGGCATATCCCGCCGGGTAGACAGCCTTTTTCTTGTTAAGGACAGTCTTGAAATTCCAACCATGCGCCTTGGCGATTTCCTTGACCGTCTTGGGGATAGCTCCCAGATTAAGAGTGTATTCATACGCTTTGCCGTCGGGACCGTACTGGACGCTTTTTACCTTGCGAAACAGCGTTTTCCCGCTTTGAAACGATGAGCTGTTTTCACCGCCGAATGACAGACCGTGCCCCACCTCGGTTGTTTTTTCATACATATAGACCGTGTTATCCTGCTCGTTTGCAAATACCGAAGCCTCATAGCTTATTTTTTTGCTTCCCGTACTCCATCCGGCATCCAGGAATTCTGTGTTAATGGTAAAATCGGCATCATTTCCCTCGTGCGCAACTATCCCCAGTGCCTCCATCTTGTTGCGAATTTCGGATATAATTTGTGCCTTCATGCATATCCTCTTTTCTTTTTATAACATGGTAATAATATATTTCTAGTTTTATCAATTATAAAATTTTTGTCAAGAACCATTTGCTATCTTTGAACAAAACTTGATATGTAAATGATATGTAAGGCTTTTATAAGTACAAAAGATCCGGAAATTTCCGCCGGGCCTTTATTTATTCTAGTCTTTTGAACTTAGCACCAAACGCTTCTGCTCCACGGTCACGCTCTTGGCCAGGTTGCGCGGCTGGTCAACATCAGCGCCCCGGCGGACGGCCGTATGATAGGCCAGGAACTGCAGCGGCATGACCGCAATGATCGGCGTCAGCAGCGGGTGGGCCCTGGGTATTCTCAAGACATGGTTTGATTTGTTGGCAACCGCCTCGTCTCCCTCGTTGATCAGTGATATGACGATACCGTTCCGGTTGTGCACCTGTTCGACCTGGCTGATCATCTTTTCGTAGACGTTGTCCTGCGGGACCAGGCAGATGACCGGCATATCCCGGTCGATCAGGGCAACCGGATAATTCAGGCCCCGCCCCAGGAACAGAAAATGTTCTTTTTGGTGATACAGCTTAACCAGCGACTCGTAATCGTTGTAGATTAATCAACTTTCCCTGCGCCCGGCAGATATTAAGCCAGCCATTTATTTGATGCGACATGGCAATATTCCCATCGTTATTATAAGCAATGCTAACGCTTCGTGTCCGTAAAAAAATCTGTGATGGATAATTTCTGGATACTAACACAACATAAAATAATCAACGCATGATGAGGGATATTATGAAAAAGATTTCAGACCGGTTTTTACTGGGCTTAGTAGCAGGCTTAGGTGGTAACCTGGTAAAAGTAACTGTCGAACGAGCCGCTATTCCATTGTTAGGGTTTAACGAAACTGGAGCAAAGAAAGCCGGCGGCATTTTCCTGAAAAAGAAGGATGTCAGTTCTTCCCCGGGGAAAGTTCTTGGGTTGATTGCTGATAATATGATCGCTGCAGGGCTTGGGATTACGTGCATATACTGGTTAACGCTGATGGGAAAGGATAATTATCTCTTAAAGGGAGCCACTCTCGGCGCCGCCGAATGGACTGCTCTTTATGGCGTAACATCACAATTAGGAGCAACCAATATTTTCCCAACAACCCCCAAAAACGGACTGGTTTCATTTTTGTCACATCTTGCCTTTGGCGCAACCAAAACGGCTATTGCTGTAAACCTGGGAGATAGCCGCTTATTTCAGCCGCAAAACTTGACCAAAACGATGACACTTGAGGATTAGAACGGTGATCTAGTTTAGCATTTTTGTTTAATGCCTAAAAACAAAGTAGAGGCTTGTTAAAGGAAAAAGGAACTGCATAATTTGGTTCGGACAGTATAAGAATGAGCAATATCGGAATAAGCAAAATATTTGTTATTCCGGTTACACCCAGCCCTTTTGTATCAAGTTCAGTTCATCTGTACTTTATGATAAGTGTAAATCGTTCTTGCCAGTATAAGCAATTTCATAAATTAATCTTATAGAGGCGTATTAAACATAAAATGAACATTTCATGAACATTAAAAACCATAGTATGTTAATATTTTCCTACTTATATATTTATAGCAACTTTTGTTTCGATTTATTTGATTAGAGAAACTTCTCTAGCAGTAGTGATTAACAACACACTGTAGCCGCACAGGATCGCACCGTCACATTCTTGGCCGAATTCGCGGTTGGTCGACAGCCCTCCGGCGTAGGCTAATTCTTTATGTCCTGCGCGTTTTTATTCTGGTATATGATTATTATAAAGAAGAGAAGGATTTGTTGCTGAAAACGCCAAATCTGTAGATAGCCAGTTATCGAGGAGCGGCTGCTTTATCTTAAGGAGTGGAGGTCGTTTCGATTACATTTATAGCTGATTTTCATATCCACTCAAAATACTCAAGGGCGACAAGCAGGGATTGCGTGCCTGAGTCGCTCGATCTTTGGGCGCGCCGCAAAGGGATTGGCGTTATCGGCACAGGTGATTTCACTCATCCGGCCTGGCGCGAGGAATTAAAGGAGAAACTTATCCCCTCGGGAGACGGCCTTTATACCCTAAAGGATGATTACCGCAAAGCGGAACAGAGCGCGGGAACAGATATTATCCCTCACTTCATCGTAACCGGTGAGATCAGCTCAATCTATAAAAAGAACGGCAAAGTTAGGAAGGTACATAACCTGATCCTGCTGCCCGGCCTGGAGCAGGCCGCGTCAATCTCGCACCGGCTCGAGGTTATCGGCAATTTGCACTCAGACGGCAGGCCGATACTGGGCCTTGACAGCAGGGATCTGCTCGAGATAGTGCTCGAAATCTGCCCGGAGGCCATATTTATCCCCGCACACATCTGGACGCCGCATTTCTCACTGCACGGTGCCTATTCCGGCTTTGACGACATCAGCGAGTGTTTCGAAGATCTAACAGGCCATGTCTATGCGCTTGAAACAGGTCTATCTTCCGACCCGCCGATGAACTGGCGCCTTTCCGCGCTGGACAGATTCGCGCTGGTTTCCAACTCAGACGCGCATTCTCCGGCCAACCTGGGCAGAGAGGCAAACATCTTTCATACCGGGCTTTCATACCGGTGCATATGGGATGCGTTAAGAAACCGCGGCGCAAAAGAGTTTCACGGCACGATCGAGTTTTTCCCGGAGGAAGGCAAGTACCACTACGACGGCCACAGGACCTGCAAGATATACTGGAAGCCCGCAGATACGAAAATCGCGGGAGGAATCTGCCCCGTATGCGGCGGCAAGATTACCGTGGGGGTGCTTCACCGGGTCGAAACCCTTGCGGACAGGTTCGACGGGTTCGTCCCTGCGTCGGCCAGGCATTTTGAAAGCCTGGTGCCGCTTCACGAAGTGATTGCCGCCTCAATCGGTTTTACCACCGCCTGTAAGAAGGTAAAGCAAAAGTACGATGACCTGATCCGGAACCTCGGTTCAGAACTGTTTATCCTCCGCGAGGCCTCGCTGAACAAGATTGAGCAGGCGGCAGGACCGTGTGTCGCTGAAGGCATCCGCAGGCTGAGGCGAGGTCAAGTTGATATACAGCCCGGGTTTGACGGTGAATACGGTAAAATTAAGATCATGGACAAACGCGAAATCGAGATGCTTTCCGGCCAGATATGCTTGATTAACGATACAAGCTATCCGAAAAGCCCCTCGAAATCCAAAACGATCATGGATCAAAAGAATTCGTCCGTGGAAGCCGCCCCGGCACCGGTATTAGCGGGCAACAGTGCGCCGGAAGGCAGCGAGGATACCGCGAAAAACACTCCCGTGGACTTTCCCTTCGGGTTGAACCGGGAGCAGTGGGAAGCCGTTTCTTCCGCCGGCCCGGCCATTGCGGTTACAGCCGGGCCCGGGACCGGGAAAACCAATACACTGGTGTGCCGGATCGCGTACCTTGTTGAAAAATGCGGTGTCCACCCTTCGCGGATAACCGCCGTCACCTTTACCAATAAGGCGGCAGCCGAGATGCGGCACCGCCTGGAGAAACATTTCGGAGACAAGCGCATAACGGGTCCAATGACCATCGGTACATTCCATGCTATCTGCCTGCAAATATTAACCGCATGGAAAGACAAGAATCTTACTATTATTGACGAGAGCGATGCCGTTTCCATGATCGAGGCGATACAAAAAGAACTGAATTTGAAAATTTCACCGCGGGAACTTCTAAGAGAGATAGCGCTGCTGAAAAACGGTATAACGCCGGGGGGAGAGCAGGGAAAATCGGGTGTTCCGGCCGAAGCATTCGCTCGATATTGCGCGCGGCTTAGGCGTTACGGTGTCATGGACTATGACGATATCCTCCTCGAAGTACTTGAGCGGTTTGAGTGTAGAGACTCGTGGTATCCGGCGGCCGGTGGCAGCCTGAAAAACTCTTTCACGCATTTGCTGGTGGATGAGTTCCAGGATTTAAACGGGGTTCAATACCGCTTGATTAAAGAATGGAGCAGAAAAAGCGACAGTATTTTTATAATCGGTGACCCCGACCAGTCCATTTACGGTTTCCGGGGCTCCGATTTTCGTTACTTTGAAAGGCTCAAAAAAGATTTCCCCGCTCTGCGGCACGTTCGCTTAACACGGAACTACCGCTCCACACCTGAGATTATCGAATGTGCCAAATCAATAATCATAAGGGAAACCGCCGGGGGAGGCGCCCGATCTCTGAAAGCAAAAAGGGCAAGCGGGGCCGGGGTACGGCTGATTAAAATTGATAACGAGTTCTCGGAAGCGCTGCTTGTGGTCAGAGAAATCAACCGCATCGTTGGCGGCATTGATATGCTTGCTGCGCACAGGCCGCCGGGATTTAACAGCAAAAGCCCCACGGCGAGATACCCGCGAAGCTTCTCCGATATTGCAGTCCTCTTCCGCACCAACCGCCAGGCGAAAATACTGGAGCATTACTTTTTAAAAGAGGGCATCCCTTACATGGTCGCCGGGCGGGACGAGTTTCTTTCAGAGAGGTCAGTGCGCGAGGCGATGGCGTTTTTCCGGTTTTTGCTTAACCCCGGGGATATCGCGTCGCTAATGGTATGCCTGAAAGCAGATTGCACAGATGCGGCAGGCCGGCATAAAGAAATCGTGGATGGTTACGCTGACGGCGAGAAAAGCATAATTTCCCTCGCCAGGCTCATTGAAGGGATTCAACCTCAGGCTGCTGAACCGGGCCAACCGCGCCAATTCATGGAAATGGTGCAAAAATATAAAGCGATCATCGATCAAGAAAAGCCGGCGAAGATTATCGAATCCTGGATTAAGGACAACAATCTGTCGAGCGAAAGGTGCATGGAGCTGCTATTGCAAACGTCTGTCATGCATAGCGAAATGTCTTCCTTCATCCAAAACCTGATGTTGGGCCGCGATAGCGATATTGTCCGCAGCGGCGGCAAGGTTTATACGCCGGATGCGGTTTTCTTGATGACCATGCACGCGGCCAAAGGCCTAGAATTCCCCGTGGTTTTCATCTGCGGGGTGAATGACGGCCTCGTTCCAATGCGGAGCAGCACTGGCGACCTTGATCTTGACGAGGAGAGACGGCTTTTCTATGTCGGGATGACCAGGGCGCGGGACGAGCTAATTCTGCTGGCCTGCCGCGCCCCTTCTCCTTTTCTGGCCGGCATACCTGAAGAGCAGCTGATTAGGGAGAGCGCTTTAACGCAAAAACAAGGGCCTTCATACAAGCAAGCCACACTTTTTGATAAAATTTAATTGTTTCTTTACGTCATTTATGGGCGCGTCCATGCCGGGGTTTGATTAAACATTTTTTACCGAAACCAATCAAGTCATCCCGCCTCTCCTTTTTTAAAGCCTCAATGACCAGGGCATAGTTTTGCGGTTTCGCGTACTGGATTAAAGCTCTTTGCATCGCTCTCTCATGGGGCGATTTAGGCACATAGACTCTCTTCATCGTCCGGGGATCCAATTCCGTATAATACATGCAGGTGGACAGGGTCCCCGGTGTGGGATAAAAATCCTGAACCTGTTCAGGCATATACCCCAAATCCCTAATATATTCGGCCAGTTGGATCGCCGCGTTTAAGTCGGAGCCGGGATGACTGGACATAAAGTAGGGGACCAAAAATTGATTCAGGCCATGCTTTTGATTGATCGCCTCATATTTATGTTTAAACCTTTCATATACTTTTTGACCCGGCTTGCCCATCTTTTCGAGAACCGAAGGCGCGATATGTTCCGGGGCCACCTTCAGCTGCCCGCTGACATGATAGCGGCATAGCTCGTCAAAGAAGGTGTCATCCTGGTCATAAATCAAATAATCATACCTGATCCCGGAACGGATGAAAACCTTTTTAACCCCTTTCAGGCCGCGCAGCTTTCTTAAAAGCGTAAGATATTCGGAGTGGTCAATTTCTAAGTTTTTACAAGGCCCAGGGGACAAACACTGTTTATCCCGGCAGACACCGCGTTTCTTCTGAATTTGGCATGCTTTGCTTCTGAAGTTGGCCGTTGGCCCCCCGACATCGTGAATATAGCCTTTAAAGTCGGGATCCTCAATCATCTCCTTTGCTTCCTCTACGATCGAGGAAATACTTCTGGCTTGGATGGCTCTGCCCTGATGAAAATGCAAAGCGCAAAAACTGCACCCTCCAAAACAACCCCTGCTGCTGACCAGGCTGTGTTTTACTTCGGTTATCGCCGGCACCCCACCTGATTCTTCATATACGGGATGATAGGTTTTTTTAAAGGGCAGCCGGTAAATCTGGTCCAACTCTTCCGTTGACAGGGGCTCTGCCGGAGGGTTTTGTACGACCACAGTATTCTGATACGGTTCTATTAGTGAGACGGCACTGATCGGATCGGTATTTTTATATTGAATGATAAAACTTTTGGCGAACAACTCTTTTGAAGCAATTATCTCGTCATAGGATGGTAGTATTTTTTTATCGGCGATATCATCAATAGTAAAAGAAGGCCGGCAGGCAGGTGTTGGGCTATCTCCTTTTAAACTGTACACGGTTCCCCTGACATAAGTAATATCGGCAATGGAAAGCCCGCTTTCCAGAGCTTCCGCTACTTCGATCACCTGTTTTTCGCCCATACCATATATAAGGAGGTCCGCTTTGGCATCGAGAAGGATCGAGCGGCGCACCTTGTTATCCCAGTAGTCATAGTGGGCCAGCCTGCGTAAACTGGCCTCGATCCCGCCCAATATAACCGGCACTTTTTTATAGGCTTCTTTCACCTTCTGTGAATAGACGATAGTAGCCCGGTCCGGACGCAGCCCCCCCTGGCCGCCGGGAGAATACGCATCCTGTTTTCTTCTTTTTTTGGCTGCTGTATAATGATTAACCATGGAATCAATATTGCCGCCGCTGATTAAAAAACCAAGTACAGGTTTACCCAATTTTTTAAACTCATTTAAATCACGCCAGTCTGGTTGAGCAATAATGCCTACCTTGAAGCCGTGCGCCTCTAGTAGCCTCCCGATAATGGCCACCCCAAAAGAAGGATGGTCGACATAAGCGTCACCGCTAATAATAACAAAATCAAGCCGGTCCCATCCCCGGTGCTGCATATCTACTCGTGATTGAGGTAAAAAATCTGTGGTCATAGCTGCTCCTCCTACTACAGATATAATAACCCATTATCATCTTAAAGAGGTAGCACTTGCTCTCCCGAAAACACAATGTTTTTCTGCCAAATAATCAAGTTGAAGGTAAAGCGCCGGCTTCAGGGCAGACTAATATATAAGTTGACACAGTATTTACCGGCAGGAAAATGTTATCGGATCGTCTAAAAATAAGGATGAAATAACATTAAGGGAGATGAAATGATGATCGGTTTGGTGGCTGTGCTTAAAATCAAGGCCGGCACGGAAGAAAAGGTGGTCAAGGCCTGCATCAAAATGGCCGAAGCGGTGCGCATGCATGAAAAAGAATGCATCCTTTATGAGCCTTACATGCCTGTAGACGAGACGCCCAAGATAGTGTTCATCGAAAAATACACCGGGATGGAAGCATTCGAAGAACACCGCCGGTCGCCGCATTACCAGGAGTTCAGGCTAGCAATCGAGGATGCACTGGAAGGACCGCCCGAAGTAACCGTACTAAAACCGCTCGGATAACCCGCGCCGGCGCTTAATTGCAACCACATGATAAATCGGAATCCTTGACTTGGTGCCCACGGAGGTCAATCCTGATACTACTCGGCAAACTCCCTATCCTTACATCAAAATTGAAACCTTATGCGGATATAATTGGTGGAGGCGGCGGGAATCGAACCCGCGTCCGAAGGCACAGTAACAGGAATTTCTACAGGCTTAGCCCCGGGTTTAGTTCTCGCGCCGCCGTCTCTCCAGGGCGAGATCCGTTAGCGCCAGCCTCGTTGTGATTCCCGATGCAGCGGTGAGGCGACCGGTGCATCGGTAGGCCGGTTTCTTGACGCCCCTGTTCCCGCCCCCGGCCAGGGAGGGGAGGGACGCGCTACTTTATTTAAGCAGCGTAGGCTAAATTATCGTTGGCGTTTATAGCCGTTCCATGTTTTAGCCAGGCCATGGTCCTGAACCTGCCGTTCCTGCCCCTACAACCCCCGTCGAATCCAAACGCCCCCATGTTTTATTTGCAGGCTAGGTTTGCTGCCTATCCTTAAAAACCCGTTCCATCTCACGGCGGCTGTCCCGCTCGGCGATGTCCTGCCGCTTGTCGTAGAGCTTTTTACCCCGGCCCAAGGCCAGTTCCACTTTAACCAACCCCCGCTTCAGGTAGAGCTTAGTCGGGATCAAGGCGTAACCCTTCTCCTTGACCTTGCCGGCCAGGCGCCCGATTTCGATCCGGTGCATCAGCAGCTTTCGCGTACGCAACGGTTCGTGGTTGAAGCGGTTGCCCTGCTCATACGGGCTGATATGCATATTATACAGGAAAAGCTCGCCCCCTTCAACCCGGGCATAGCTGTCCTTCAGGTTGACTTTGGCCGCGCGCACCGACTTTACCTCTGTGCCGGTGAGGACGATGCCGGCCTCAAAGGTCTCATCAATATGGTAATCATGCCGCGCTTTACGGTTGCTGCTGATTAATTTATCCATGGTTATTATACCCCTTAACCCCGGTAATTGACTCGTAAACCGAAGATCAATAAACCCTACCGGCCTGAAGATCCAGGAGCAAATAGGGTTTGATTATTTACCGCTGTTTCTGCCTAGTTATAATAACACCATCTGGTAAGATTAGTCAAGACACTAACCTATCACCAAGCGGAGAAGGGGCTAAAACAAGTGAGGACTAAAAGAAAGCTAGCGGTATTTATTTTAAAGTTGACTTAAGCAGCGGAATATGATTACATTATTGGCAAAGGGGAGTAGCTGAAGGGTGAGCCCTTGCGGTTGGATCAACAATCCCGGTAGCGATACCTGATCCTCCCTTGCCCGGTGGGCAAGCAGCCAGACTTTTAACATGTTTCATGTTGAAGGTTTTTTTATTTGCAAGCGGATATAGTAACTATGAAAGGGATTGAGGTATTTTGACAGAACAACACGGCGGCGAACCAGCAGATATTAGAGAAGCGTTAACGGCAGAACAAAACGGGGGACTGACCAGCGAACAGATCATGCAATTGCGGGAGCAATACGGTTGGAATGAACTGCGGGGGAAAAAGGCGCAGACCGTCTGGAGCATGTTTCTCGCTCAATTCAAAGAGTTCCTGGTTTTACTGCTGCTGGCCGCGGCGGCAATCTCCCTGGTTGTCGGCGAGGCGGCGGACGCCGTTGTAATCATGGTTGTTGTTATTGTAAATGCTGTTCTCGGCGTAATCCAGGAATTTAAAGCGGAAAAGTCACTCGCCGCGCTGCAAACACTGTCTGCACCCACGGCCAAGGTGTTGCGGGGCGGTGTCCCACAGGAAATCCCCGCCCGGGAACTGGTCCCCGGAGATCTAATTTTGCTTAATGCCGGAGATTTCGTCCCCGCGGACGCCCGACTCCTTGAAGCAGCCGCTCTTTCCGTCGATCAGTCGGCCTTGACCGGTGAATCCGTTCCGGTGGAGAAAGATGCTCATTTTACTGCGGACGAACCGGTTACACTGGCCGAACGAGCGAACCTTGTCCATATGGGCACGGTAACCACCGCCGGCCGGGGCCGGGCCCTGGTCATTGGTACCGGTATGGAGACGGAAATCGGGCGGATTGCCGGGATGATCCAGGCGGTCGAAACGCAAAAAACCCCGCTGCAGAAAAAGCTAGCCGTAATGGGCCGGCAACTCGGCCTGCTTGCGATCACTCTTTGTGTGCTCATTTTTATCCTGGGCGTGCTGCGGGGTAATGGTTACTTTGAGATGTTCCTGATCGCGATCAGCCTGGCTGTAGCCAGTATTCCCGAGGGTCTTCCTGCCATCGTTACCATTGTCCTGGCGCTGGGTGTGCAACGTATGGCCGGCCGGGGGGCAATTATCCGCAAACTTCCCGCGGTGGAGACGCTGGGCGCGGCCACTGTAATCTGCTCGGATAAAACCGGCACCCTCACTCAAAACGCGATGACCGTGCGACAGCTATTCACCGGCAGTAAATCTTTCCGGGTAACGGGCGAAGGCTTCGCTGCCAACGGCAGTTTCCTGGAAGATAATCAGCAGATTGATCCGCAACAGGAGCCTCATTTGCGTCTCCTCTTAACTATCGGTTTGCTGTGTAATGATGCCGCTTTAACCCGGGAAGAAGAGCAGGTCCGGGTAATCGGGGATCCCACTGAAGGGGCCCTCGTAACAGCGGCGTGTAAAGCGGGGCTGCAGGGGGATAAGCTGGCGGAGCTGTTGCCGCGCGAAAAAGAATATCCCTTTGATTCAACGCGCAAACGGATGAGCACCGTGAACCGGGGAGAGCTAACCAGGGATCTCCCCATACCGGCAGAAAACGATCTCTGGTTGCTGTCCAAGGGCGCTCCTGATTTGGTCCTGGAACGGTGCAACAGGTGGCTGGCCCCCCATGGCCTCCAGGAGATGACGCCCTCAAAAAGAGATGAGCTGCTGTCAAAAAACCTGGCGATGGCCAGCCGCGCGCTTCGTGTACTCGCATTCGCCTTTCGCCCCTTGGCTAAGGACCTTAATTTATCTGTCGAAGAAGCGGAGCAAGATCTTATCTTTGCCGGTTTTATGGGCATGATCGACCCGCCGCGTACGGAGGCCAAAAAAGCAATAGAAATTTGCCGAAAAGCGGCCATTAAAGTAAAAATGATCACCGGTGATTACCGGGAAACTGCCGCGGCAATCGCCGCCGAGTTGGGGTTGACAGCGCGAAATGAAGAGATTATAACCGGTATTGAACTGGACTCGCTCAGCGATGATGAACTGAAAGAAAGAGTAAACCGATACACCGTTTTTACCCGGGTTGCTCCTGAGCACAAGGTGCGCATCGTAAAAGCGCTGAAGGAAAATGGGGAAATAGCCGCAATGACCGGCGACGGGGTTAACGACGCCCCGGCTTTGAAACAGGCCGACATCGGCATCGCCATGGGACGGACCGGCACCGCGGTAGCTAAAGAAGCGGCGGAGATGGTTCTCGCGGATGACAATTTTGCTACGATCGTGCGAGCGGTACAAGAAGGGCGCGTCATATTTGAAAATATCAAGAAAGCGGTATATTTACTGCTGTCTTGCAACATCGGTGAGATTCTGACTATCTTGACGGCGATCATCCTCGGTTGGTCGCTACCGCTCATTCCGATCCAGATTCTCTGGATTAACCTGGTCACGGACAGCCTGCCGGCCTTAGCCCTGGGCGTGGACCCCCCGGAAGCAGGGACCATGGATCGGCCACCCCGGGACCCCAGGGAAGGCATATTCGGCAGCGGATCAGTGGCAACCCTGGCCGCATTCGGTACTTTTATCGCGTTGATTACCCTGACCGCGTTCCGCATCGGCTCCATGGAGACGGTCATGAAAGGTCAGACCATGGCTTTCGCCACCCTGGCCTTGAGCCAACTGGCACAGGTATTCAATTTCCGTTCACTGCACGAATCGATCTTGAAGCGGGATATTTTCGCCAACCGCTCTCTGCTGTGGGCGGTTGGCGTCTCAGGGCTTCTCCAGGCCGCGGTAATGTTTAACCCTTTCTTGATGAGTGTCTTTAAAGTTGTGCCGCTCAAACCCTCTGACTGGTCGATCGTGGCCGGGTTGTCTCTATCACCGCTGGTTTTCGGAGAGATCTGGAAATGGGTCCGCTCGCGCCTGAGAACCGGTTAATGTCCGGAATTAACATTAAACCCAGGTCTGGCCCCATTCTTCGGCGTAAACGATTTCTCTCAAATCTTTGCGCGGGCGAGGCGATGATTGAGTTTCGGGAACGCCAAGGGGGGTCATAGCGACAATGCGGTATTCAGGCGGCGACTTTAATACCGCTCTCGCCTTAGCTTCGTCAAACCAGGCGACCCAGCAGGTACCCAGCCCTTCCGCATAAGCGGCCAGCATTAACTGCTGCATGGCCAACCCGGCATCGAGCAGGTAATAGTCTTTGCCGTCCAGGTTGCCTGACTCTTGCGGGTCGGCACATAAGGCGATCACCTGGGGCGCGGTTTTGATGGCTCGCACAGCCGGGTTGCCTTCATGCAAGCAGGCCGACAGCTGCTCCTTCCTCACAACATTACTGATAACAATAAATTTCCAGCACTGCATATTTTTCCAAGAAGGAGCAATGCGTGCCGCCTCAAGGACCTTCTTTACTTTTTCCGGCGAAACAGGATCCGGTTTGTATTTCCGGATGCTCCGCCGCTCTACTAAAGCCCGATACAGATCCATAACTCCCGTTTCCTCCTTATCATCGCCAAGCTGTATCTATCTGTTAGCTTTCGTCGGAATTATATTCATACAGGACACTACCCGCCGCGTCATAAATCAACAGGCTAACGGTGTGATCCGGATTATCGGCATCAGTTTCCCCCATAATGATATAGCCCCGCTCGGTTCCGGGTGATAGAATTACTTCTTCCAAGCGCGGTTTGCCGAAATAGGCCACGATTTGCGCGGCTTCATTTAAAACCTGGTCATCCATAAAGATAACCGTGACAAACGGAGTTGTAGTCCAGGTGGGGTGCTGCCCGCTTGAACTGACCAGAACATCCTCTAAATGAGGTCCTGTGGTGATGGCAAACTCTTTGTACAGGCGCCCGTCTTCACCGACGTAGAGCAGATAATGACCGGTTTTCATGCCGTTCTCAAACAAAATCACGGCAAAGTCATCTCTGGTTGCAACGGCCAGCGGCTGAATAGCGTTTTGAGCGATAAATTGATCCAGTTCCGCGGAGTTGGGTGCCCGATAGGTATAGTATCCGGCAGGGTGACAGCCGGTTAAGATAGCGATTGCAACACCGAAAAGCACGGCAAAGAGCATTTTTCCGGCAAGCATAAGTTCACTCCGTTCAACAAAAAATTCGTAAAACACCGCACGATCAGCGCACGGAAGATTGTTACTGCTGATGACGCTCTAGCCGCTCTTTTCTGCCAAAGCAAAGGTAACTTTCCCCTCGGCCCGATTAGTCCGCACTACCTGTACCTGAAGCGGGTCGCCAAGCCGGTAGATCTTACGCTTCCGTTCTCCTACCAGGGCGACCTGTTTTTCCTGGTAGGTATAATAATCGTCGTCCAGGTCGGCTATCGGGATCATCCCTTCTACTGTATTGCTCAATTCGACAAAAACCCCGAAATTCGCAACGCCGCTGATAATCCCGGAGTAGACTTCACCCAGTTTATCTTCCATAAACTGCGCTTTTTTCTGATCCGTGCTGGCCCGTTCCGCTTCCATAGCCGCCCGCTCCCGCTCCGAGGAGTGCTGGGCGATTGCCGGCAGGCGGGACTGCAGCCGGGCTACCCGTTTTTCCGAAAGACCGCCCCGGATTAGATATTCTTTAAGAATACGATGGATGACCAGGTCGGGGTAGCGCCGTATCGGCGATGTAAAATGGCAGTAGCAGCGCGAAGCCAGTCCAAAATGCCCTTCATTTGAAGCGCTGTAGCGGGCCTGGGGCAGGGAGCGCAGCATCAGGTAGCGTACTAATTTTTCTGTCCGACCGCTACGCGACCTTTCGAGCAGCAGGTTCAAATGTTTCGGCTTTAGCTCTTTTAAACCGACCACCAGATCATTACCGATCATGGCAAGCGTCTCACGCAGCGCAGCCAACTTTTCCGCGGTCGGTAGGGTGTGCACCCGGTAGATAAAGGGCAACTCTTCTTTGTAAAAGTGCCCGGCGACAATCTCGTTGCACAGGATCATGAATTCTTCGATCAGCGATTCCGAACGGCCCATCTGCCGCCGCTCGATTGCGGTGGGCACACCGTTCTCATCAAGGATGATTTGTGCTTCCGGCAGATCCAGATCCAGCGAGCCGCGCTGCAGGCGGCGCTGCCGCAAGATGGAGGCGAGCCGGCCCATTTCGCTGACCATATCTTCGACAGCGGGATGTATAAACGGGCGTCCTGATGCGTTTCCATCTAAAAAAGCCTCAACCTGGCGATAGGTAAGCCGCTCGGTCACCCGGATCAGGCTGGGGTGAAAAGAATAAGCGACAATTTCACCGTCTGCGGCCAGATTTATAAAAACAGTTACCGCCAACCGATCTCGACTTGCCTGCAAACTGCAAAGCTCTTCCGATAAAAGCGGCGGCAGCATATGAATAACCCGATCAACCAGGTATGTGCTGGTGGACCGTTTCAAAGCTTCCCGGTCCAAAGGTTTCCCTTCGCGCACGTACTGGGAAACATCAGCGATATGGACACCCAGGCGAAACCCGCCGTTTTCTGCATTCTCCAGGGAGACAGCATCGTCGAAATCCCTGGCCGTTTCGTCGTCAATCGTCACTATGGTTAAATCACTCAGGTCAAGGCGGCTTTCTTCCTGAGAGATCCGGGCGATCGCCTCTTCACGCGGCATCTCGGAGAGCTCGCTGAGCACCGGCGAGGGGAACTCCCCCGGCAAATCAAATTTCCGGTGCAGGGTGAGCCGCTCCGCCTGCTGAGAACCGGCCTCGCCAAGCCTTTCCACCAGGCGGCCCCGGATCGGTTGATTGCCGCGTGACCAATTGCGCACCTCTACTACAACCTTGTCACCCCGCCGGAACTGCTGCCCTTCACGCGGCACCTGGATTGAGAAACTGAGGCGGCTGTCATCGGGCACCACAAAAAAACGCTTGCCATGCTGCTCAAGAGTGCCCACCATGCGGGTGCTGCCGCGCTTGAGGATGCCGATTACCTCGCCTTCTCGCCTGCGCCGGCCTCTTCCGCCTGTCATGCGCACCACTACCCGGTCCCCGTGCACGGCATCCTTTAAATTGGCGGCACTGATAAATATATCTTCAGCCCGGCTGTCGGGGCGTAAAAAGGCGAAACCGCGGCGGTTGCCTTGTAAAACGCCGGTGTGGCAATCGAGGCGCTCGGGCAAACCATAGTTACCGCGGGCTGTTTTAATGATTAAACCGTCCGCCGTCATCTGGCCCAACTCACGGGTCAGAAACTCTTTGTCTCCTTCCTGCAGCTCCAATAGCGAAAGCATCTGCTTGACCGTTAGAGAGCACTGTGAGTGCTCCGCAAGAATATCTTGAATTTTGGTGCGCAACTGTGCAGTAATGCTCTGTCGAACCATGTTGTTAAAGTCCCAACTCCTTTGATATGCCCTGCATCGCTTCCAGGCTTAGCGCGATGAAATGATTTAAGGTTAAGCCCAGCTCGCCGCAGGTTTCAATCTGTTCCCGCCCGGCTCCCCGGGCAAATCCTTTTTCTTTATAGCGGTTTGACACAAAATCCTGATCGATTGAGGCCAGCTTTTTAGCCGGATGAATTAACGCCGCCGCAACCAGCAATCCGGTTACCGGGTCGACGGCATAGAGAGCCTTGTCCATCAGGCTCAAAGGGGGCACCCCGAGCATTTCATTATGAGCCTTGACCGCGTAAATCAATTCGGGGGGGCAGCCCTTTTCGGCAAGCAGCTCTGCTCCGACCAGGCCGTGCCGTGCTGGTTGATCCACGGTCTGATCATAATCCACATCATGCAGCAATCCGGCCAAACCCCACAACTCCTGATCCTCGCCCAGGTGTAAAGCCAAGCGGCGCATCACCGCCTCCACAGCCAGCATATGTTTGAGCAGGTTTCTATTTTTAACGTGCTCTTTTACCAGGGTAAAAGCCGCTTCTCTAGTAATCATATTTTTCTCCTCTTTTTCGTTTCGATTTCAGGTAATATTTCCTCAATTAGCATTATACCCTGATTCTGGAGATAATAAAAGGAGCAGGGCAGCGCCTGCTCCTCGGAAAAACAGGGGAATAATGCATGCAATCGTTTAGCTGTGTAAAATTGTCAAGACGATTGTAAAAACCATAAAAGCAATCGCGATAATGGTGGTAAAGCGGCTTAATTTCTCATCGAGACCTTTTTTCTTCCCAAACAGAGACTGGGCTCCGCCGGCGATGGCCCCAAGGCTGGCGCTGCGTCCAGATTGCAGCAGTACGATCACGATCAAGGCCACACAGATCAGAAGATACAAAAACGTAATCACATTATTCAGCATCAGCAAACAACCTCCGGACGTTCACAAATAATAAAACTTTTCACGAATGAATAAATTGTATCACAGAACAACGCCCGTGACAAATGAATCTTTCATTAAATGAATCTTTCATTAAACCGGCATATACTACCCGAGCCCGAGAATACTCCGGCCGGCAAAAAGCGCCGCTTCATTTAATCCTTCTTCAATACGCAACAGTTGGTTATATTTGGCCACCCGATCCACTCGCGAAGGAGCGCCGGTTTTGATCATACCGGCTCCTGTTGCCACCGCGAGGTCGGCAATAAAAGTATCATCGGTCTCCCCGGACCGGTGCGAGATGATACAGCTGTATCCGGCCCGGCCGGCCGTGTTAATTGTATCCAGAGTCTCGCTGAGTGTGCCAATCTGGTTCAGCTTAATCAGGATGGAGTTGCCGACACCCAGTTTAATCCCCCGGTTCAGGCGTTTCGGATTGGTCACAAATAGATCATCGCCGACCAGTTTTATTTTTTCGCCGAGAGCGTTGGTTAAGTTTGACCATCCGTCCCAATCATCTTCGTCCAACCCGTCCTCGATCGAGATTACAGGGTATCGCTCTACTAAAGTGCGGTAGTAACCGATCAAATCATCGCTGGAATATTTTTTCCCTTCCAAGTGATAAACGTTTTCACTATGAAATTCAGTGGCCGCTACATCAAGCGCCAGGTAAACATCCTCTCCCGGCCGGTATCCGGCCGTGCCAATAGCCTCTACAATTAAATCAAGAGCGGCGGCGTTTGATTCCAGGTTGGGTGCAAATCCGCCTTCATCACCCACGGCAGTACTTAGTCCGCGCGAACCGAGAATCTTTTTCAGATGATGAAACACTTCCACACCCATGCGCAGGGCGCCGGCAAAATCGGGTGCGCCGGCGGGCACGATCATAAATTCCTGAATATCGATATTATTATCGGCATGCCGGCCGCCGTTTAAGATATTCATAAACGGCACCGGCAATAGGGAGACACCGGCCCCGCCCAGGTAGCGATAGAGGGGGAGATCGAGCATGGCCGCCGCCGCCCGGGCGCAGGCCATAGATACACCGAGGAGAGCGTTCGCACCAAGCCGGCCCTTATTGGCAGTGCCGTCCAGGTCGATCATGATCCGGTCCAGGCGCTGCTGTTCCAGGACACTCAGCCCGCAGAGCTTCCCGGCCAACGCTTCATTTACATGTCGTACCGCGGTCAACACTCCTTTGCCGAGGTAACGCTTCGGATCGCCGTCACGCAGCTCAATCGCTTCAAAAGCGCCCGTGGAGGCTCCCGAAGGCACCGCCGCCCGGCCGATCCAGCCGCCCTGCAGCAGGACATCAACCTCCAGGGTCGGGTTACCCCTTGAATCGAGGATTTCCCTCGCCTTTATGCTTTGAATCTGTTCATCCACGCCAAACACCCCTTTAATTAATAGATTCTCACTTCTCAGCAAGTATGCTCCGCCCGGTCATCGCCGGCGGTTGGGGCAGGCCGGCCATTTCCAAGATCGTGGGGGCAACATCCGCGAGGATGCCGTTATCCCGCAGATTTTTACTACCTGCCCCGAGGATGATGCAGGGAACCGGGTTGGTCGTATGAGCAGTGTGCCTGCCGCCGGATTCGCCAAGCATCTGCTCGGCATTACCGTGATCACCGCAAATAAGCACTCGCCAGCCGCGCGGCAGGGCGGCGGCGGCGATCAAACCCAAACTGAAATCGACCGCCTCCACCGCTTCTACGGCGGCTTTCAGGTCGCCGGTGTGCCCGACCATATCCGCGTTTGCAAAATTTACCACGACCAGGGGAAAGCGGGCTCCTGTCACCGCGTCGAGAACACAGCGAGCCACCCCGGGAGCGCTCATCTGCGGATGCAAATCGTACGTGGTTACCTTCGGCGAAGGAATCAGGACACGCTCTTCGCCGGGAAACGGCTCTTCCTGCCCACCGTTTAAAAAAAAGGTTACATGGGCGTATTTCTCGGTCTCGGCTATCCGCAGCTGCTCCAAATTTTGGCGGGAATAGGTTTCTCCGAGAGTCCATTCCAGGTAATCCGGTGGAAAAGCGACCTCAACCGGCAAGTTCTTTTCATATTCAGTCAAACTGACAAAAAATGGCCGGGGCGGCTGGACCCCCCGATCAAAATGCGGGAAAACCCGATCCACCAGGGCATGGCTGATCTGGCGCACCCGATCCGGGCGAAAATTAAAAAAGATAACGCTGTCTTCCGATTTTATGACACCCTGCGGGGTCCCCGCAGGGCCGGCAATTACCGCCGGGCGGACGAATTCATCTGTTTCTCCCAGGCTATAAGCCTGATCCAGAGCGGTCAACGGATCGTTAGCCGGTTCTCCTTCACCAAAAATATAAGCCCGGTAGGCTTTCTCAACACGATCCCAGCGGCGATCCCGATCCATTGCGTAGTAGCGGCCGCAAATCGTGGCAATACTCCCGTAGTGCGTACGAATACCGAGTTGAATTAAGTGCTCCAGGTAAGACCTGGCGCTGGCCGGAGGGGTATCGCGTCCGTCCAAGATTGCATGAATATAGGTCTGCTTGACATTTTCCCGGCGGGCCATCTCGAGTAGCGCTTCCAAATGATCAAGGTGGCTGTGTACACCACCGTCTGAAACAAGCCCGATCAGGTGCAAACTGCTGCCCTGCCGCGCCGCCTGCGCCATCGCCTGCCGCAAAGCGGTATTGCTAAAAAAGTCTCCGGTCTCGATAGCATGTGAAATACGGGTTAGTTCCTGGTAGACAATCCGGCCGGCGCCGATGTTCAGGTGACCCACTTCAGAATTACCCATCTGGCCCGGCGGCAGGCCTACCGCTTCACCGGCGGCGTTTAACAGCGTCCACGGGTTGTTTCTATAAAAACGATCCAAGTTTGGTGTGTGGGCTTTCAAAATGGCATTTCCATCCGGCTCCAGGCTGAAACCCCATCCATCCAGAATAATCAAAGCCACTCGATTCAACAGGCCGCCTCCTTGGCCGCTGTGATTAAATTGATGAAAGAGTCGGCTTCCAGGCTCGCGCCACCTACCAGGGCGCCGTGTATTTCAGGCAGAGCCACAAAATCGCCGATATTATCCGCCTTCACACTGCCGCCGTATTGGATCCGCAGGTCAATCGCAAATTGCGACCCGAGGCAGCGGGCCGCAGTAGCCTTGATTACGCAGGCGGCAGCGGACGCGTCAGCGGGTGATGCCGCCCGCCCCGTTCCGATCGCCCAAACCGGTTCGTAGGCAACTACCAGGTTAGTGGCCGGACCCGGGTCAAGACCATCCAGGGCTGTACCGACTTGCCGTTCGAGGACAGAGGCGGTTTCCCCCCTGTTTCGTTGCGCTTCAGTTTCACCCACACAGAGAATCGGTATTAATTGATTTCTAAGAGCAGCCTCCAGTTTTTTACGGACAGCTCCGTCATCCTCACAAAGGATGTGCCGTCTCTCCGAATGGCCAATAATGACGTAAGCGGTGCCGAATTCCTTCAGCATCAGCGGGGCAACCTCTCCAGTATAGGCCCCTTTCTCTTCCCAGAACATATTTTGAGCGCCCAGCTTAACAGCGCTTCCCTGTAAAGCTTTCCCGGCTGCCGGCAGCGCGGTAAAGGGAGGGCAGATCAGCACTTCCACCCCGCTGAAACAGCTTTGCACAACCTTAATCCGTTCGCAAAAATCAACCGCCTCGGCAGCAGTTTTTTGCATCTTCCAATTTGCGGCGATAATTAACTCCACCTGGTTTCCTCCTGTGCTTTTTTAATTCGATCTATTTTGTAATACGGTAATGCCCGGCAACTCTTTTCCTTCCCAGAATTCCAGGGTCGCTCCGCCGCCCGTGGAGATAAAACTGATCTCCCTCGAGAGGTCAAGTTCTTCCAGGGCGGCGACTACGTCGCCCCCACCGACTACGGAGAAGGCCCGGCTTTCCGCGACCGCCCTGGCGACAGTTTCGGTCCCCCGGTGAAAAGGTTTCGTTTCAAAAACACCGAGCGGTCCGTTCCAGACAACCATCCCGGCCTCGGCAATCCTGGCCCCAAAGCGTTGGGCGGTTTCCGGTCCGATATCCACTGCTTTCCACCCCTCTTCCATCGCCCCAGGGGTAATTATCTTGAAAGTACTGTTTGCTTTTAGCTCCCGCGTTACGACCAGATCCTCGGGCAGCAGGACTGCGCAACGGCCGCGGCTTTCCTCGAGAAGCCTAGCCGCTTCCTCCGCCAGCTCCGCTTCATAGAAAGAATCTGCCATAAAGTGACCCTGCGCAGCCAGGAAAGTATTGGCCATCCCTCCCCCGATCAGAAGAGCATCCGCAAGTTCCAAAAACCGGTGCACTACGTTAATCTTGTCCGAAACCTTGGCCCCGCCCAGGATGGCGATGAAAGGGCGGCCCGGTTTATGCAGGCAACCGCTTAGTACTGCAATTTCTTGAATCATCAGGAGGCCGGCATAGGCGGGAATATGCGCGGCTACGCCGGCGGTTGAAGCATGGGCGCGATGAGCCGTTCCAAAAGCGTCGTTGACGAAAAGATCGGCCAGACCGGCCAGTGCAAGCGCCAGCGCCGCATCGTTTTTTTCTTCACCTTTTTCGAAGCGGACGTTTTCCAAAAGCAGTACCTCTCCGGGTTTGAGCGCCTCCGCCGCATCCTTAACCCGCGGGCCGACCACCTCATCCAATTTACGCACCGGTTGACCCAACAGGTCGGATAAACGGCGGGCTACCGGATCGAGGCGTAACTCCGGCTTGGCTTCACCTTTCGGCCGCCCCAGGTGCGAGACCAAAATTACCCCGGCCCCGCGTGCAAGTAGGTAACGAATTGTAGGTAAAGCGGCTTGAATACGGGTATCATCTTTAACTTCCCCACCGGCCAGGGGCACATTGAAATCAACCCTGAGCAGGACTCGTTTCCCGTTCACCGAAACATCCTGAACGCTCAATTTATCCATAAATATACCACCGCCTGAAGATAAATTTTCCAACACCATCTAATATTTTACCACAATAAATCTGATTAAAAACGAGAAAATGCCGCTTTGGCGTTAGTTTACCGCCAGGTAGATCCCTTATCCCCGGAATAAAGGCACAAGAACAGTAGAAAACAACCCTACATTCAAATTTTCCAGTAGGGCGAATGACAGCTAGATACAGTTGAATAGAATTACCGGTTAACCAGGTGTGAGATTATGCTGAAGGTTGGTTGAGAAATGCCCGGGAGCAGACGGGATAAGGAACCGTCCCTTGTCCCATTTTAAACGCGGCGTCGTTTATATGAGGCTGGAATAGAGAGCTCTTCACGGTATTTGGCGACTGTGCGCCGGGAGATAATGATGCCCCGTTCCTGGAGCGCTTCAGTAAGTAGCTGGTCGCTTAAAGGGTTGCGAGGGTCTTCGGCGGTAATCAGCTCCCGCAAGTAGGTCTTAATGCAGTGCGAAGAGTAATCTTCACCGCCTTCGCCGGAGAGGCCGCTGGAAAAGAAAAATTTCAGCGGAAAGAGCCCGCGGGGAGTTTGAATATATTTATTGTTCGTGGCGCGACTGACCGTGGATTCATGCACACCCACTTGCTGCGCCACTTCTTTCAGTGTAAGCGGCTTCAACTGCTTGATGCCTTGCTCTAAAAACGACTGCTGAATTTCAATTATTTTTTGAGAAACTTTGTAGAGGGTCAAGCGGCGCTGTTCGATGCTGCGAATCAACCAGTAAGCTTTTTCAAACTTACCCTTAATATAAGTGGAAAGCTGCTCATCTTTACCGCCGTTCTTTAAGAGTTTTTGATAAAAAGGGCTAATCGCCAGTTGGGGGGCACCGCTGTCGTTAAATATAACCACATACTCCTCGCCCACTTTTTCGGCGATTATGTCAGGAATAATATAGCGGGTTTCGCTTCCTTCACCGAATACACTGCCCGGTTTGGGATTAAGGGTACGGATAAAATCTACGGCTTCTTGAACTTCAAGCGGCTCACAGGCAAGGCGCGCGGCGATATGTCTGAAACGCCCGTCGGCGGCGGCAGGCAGGTAGTGTTTCACAATTTCTACAGCCAGCTGCGGTGGGCTCTCCAGGTTGGAGAGCTGAATCAGGAGACATTCCTGCAGGTTCCGGCAGGCGATCCCTCTGGGGTCCAGATCCTGCACAATTTCCAGGACAGCCTCAAGCTCATCCAGCGCCACGCCGAGCGCTTGCGCCAGTTCCTCCAGATCGCCGCGCAGGTAGCCATTTTGATCAAGGTTACCCACCAGGTAAGCGGCGATCGTATACTGCCTCCGCGACAGCGGCATCAGGCGCAGCTGTCCTAAAAGGTCTTCAGTCATGCTTTCGGTTCCAACGGCGCAGTTTTCGATCGAAGGCGGGCCTTCCCACAGCGCGGCGGCGGAGAAACTGGTTGATTGCATAGCGCTGTCGAGATCCATATCCCTGAAATAATCTTCCCAGGGGAAATCGTCGCGTGCCGGGGGTTCCGGGGCAACCTCTTCGTTCAGTTCATTGGGGTTTGCCTTTTCTTCTTCAGCGTCCTCCCGGATCTCCAGTACGGGGTTGTTGAGCAGCTCTTCTTGAATATAATCAAGCAGCTCCAGGCTGGAATACTGCAGCAGTGTAATCGCCAGTTTCAACTCAGGCGTGATGATTAACTTTTGAGTCTGTTCAAGTTTAAGTTCGTAATCGAGTTTCATCATAGTCACATCCCCGCTACTCTTTCGACACAATCGGAGATTATTCCTGCCATTTCTTGTCGCAGTGCCTGGAGCGTGATCGACGGGTGAAGATTAACCCCTTAATTAATCTTATGCCGTCTTGCGACCAGATTTTACAGCACGTTCAGCCCCCGCTCCCTGGCAATCCGTTCCATCTGTCTGAAACGGTGATTCATCCCCGATTTTCCGATAGGAGGTTCCAGTAACTCGCCCAGTTCTTTTAAAGAGGCTTCCGGATAGAGCCGTCTGACCCGGGCCGCCGCCTGCAGGGAAAGGGAGAGGCGGTTCAGGCCGATTATTTGTTCCAGAAAATCGATAAGCTCAAGCTGCTGCCGTGCCGAAGTAACCACTTTTTCCAGATTGGCGGTATCGCAGTTTACCAGCCGGTTAACCTGGTTGCGCACACTTTTCACCACCCGCGTATTTTCCAGATCCAGTAAGGCACTATCGGCTCCGGCAATTCTGAGGAAGTCTGCAACCGCGTCGCCTTTTTTTAGATAAAGGGAATAGGAACCGTTATGCCGCCTTAGAGAAGGCTGCAAGTAGAATGAGCGGCAGCATTCCTGTAAAAGAAGAGCATCTTCCTGGTAACTGCAATTGATTTCGAGGTGGTAGCCGGAACGGCCTGAGATGCTGACCGAGCCTCCAGCTAAAAAAGCGCCCCGGATAAATGCCCGCGAGCAGCAGCGGCTCTGTGGTCGAAAGCTGAACTCCCTGGTCAGGTGGTTGGTTTGCCCTGCTTCTTTTAAACGTAAATAGATTAGTAACGCATCTACCTGTTCCTCTCCGGATACTTGGACCAGGTAGCGGTGTTTACCGAGCCGACTGTCCTGCTGTTTGATCACCAACGGGCTTCCCATCCCTGCTTCCTTCAGCAGACGAAAGGTATAACGGGCCAGAGCGTTATAACCGGCCACAAAGGTTAGGATTTGCCGGCCGCCGCTTAGGGTCAGGTAACCGCGCAGCAGCAAAAGCACGGTCAGCTCCCAAGTGCGGCAGCAATCGAGCATCTCCCGCCGGCGGGCCAGTTCTTGCTTAACTTGCCGGTTAAAAGACAAAGCGACCACCTCCCGCTTTATTGTCCTCATGGCGATCCGTTCACAGTCCCTGCCTTAAAGCCGGATCCTGCTTTAATCCGGGCCTGCCGCGTTCTTCCAGGCAGCGGCGGATTTTACTGTTAAAATGGAAGAGGCGTCCTTTCCAAATGCCTCCCCGGTTCGTCTACCGCCGGAGCGGACCTGATCGACAATAATCTCGGCCAAACGCCGGCCGTCATGCCTGGTTATCTGGGTGTGGTTAATCACATACCCACTGATCACCTGGGGCGCCAGCTTAGTCAGGCGTTTGTAATCAGGACGCACCAGCGCCGCTCCCTGTTGTGCCAAATGTTCCAGTTTAACCCTGGGCACCGATAAATCGGAATTTACCACAATATAATCAAGCAATCCGGCCGGCACGTGATCCAAAAGAGCCTGGACATGATCAGCCGCAGAAAAACCGGTAGTTTCACCCGGTTGGGTGGTGACATTGCATACGTAAAAGACCAGCGCCCTTGTTTTTAATATAGCCTCTGCCATACCCGGCACAAGCAAGTTTGGGATAATGCTGGTGAAAAGGCTTCCCGGCCCCAGTATGATCGCATCTGCGCCGGCAATTGCCGCCAATACTTCGGGCAGCGGTTTGACTGCTGCGGGAGAAAGTGCAATCCGCTTCAACGAGCCTTTGCGGTGATAGAGGACAGACTGTCCCCGCGTGAGACGGCCTTCCGTATCCTCCGCTTCCAACTGGACCATATCCAGGGTCACCGGGAAAACCCGGCCGCGGATGGCCATTACCCGGCCGAAGTGCCGTACCGCCTCTTGAAAACCGAACATTTCTGTCATCGCGGCGATAAACAAGTTGCCGAAGCTATGCCCTTCCAGCCCGGCCCCACCTTGAAAGCGGTGCTCGAAAAGTTTTTCCATGATCGGTTCCGTATCGGCCATAGCCAGCAAGCACGAACGGATATCCCCGGGCGGCAAGATGCCGAGCTCGCCGCGCAGCCGCCCTGAACTGCCGCCGTCATCGGTCACCGTGACCACAGCGGTAAGGTTGCTGGTATATTCTTTTAACTCACGCAACAGGTTGGAAAGACCGGTACCCCCGCCGATAGTAACGACGCGGGGGCCGTTTTCCAGGTAGCGTTTAGTAAAAAGGACTTCAATCAACGTTTTTTTATCATCGCAGCTTGAGCGGCTGAGGATCAGAGCCTCCCGGAGCGCTTCCGCCGCGCGCCGCAAACCTAAGATAATCATCACCAAACCGAGCAGCAAGAGAAGGCCGCTGTATGCTGAACCGATCAGAAATTTCAACAACGGCTGAATCAGCTTGTCTGAATAATGCAGCAAGTCCGGCCCTACCAATAGGGTAAAACCGAGCAGTACCGCGCCAAATCCTCCCACGGCAAGGAGAAGCCAACGCTTAATCTTTAAACCGGGATAAAGCCAATATAGAGTGTTGCCGATAAAACGGTTCCACCGCACTGCCGAACACCTCACGAAAAAACTTCCGATCAAGCTTTGTCTACATCCCTGTGCTCTATGCTGAGATTGTAGCGGTTCCCAAGGACCCGGCCCAGCTCATTGGCAAGGGCTACTGAGCGGTGCCGGCCACCGGTGCATCCCAGAGCAATCACCAGGTGAGACTTGCCTTCCCGGATATAATAAGGAAGTGAGAATTCTAATAGATCCTGCACCTTTTGAAAATATTTATGCGTAACCATCCAACGCCAGATATATTCTTTCACCTCCGGCGTTTCACCGGTAAGCGTCCTCAAGTGTTGGACATAATGCGGATTCGGCAAAAACCTAACATCGAATACCAGATCGGCATCCAGGGGCAACCCATACTTAAAACCGAAAGAGATGATCAGAATATGCATGCTCTTTTCCCGTTTCTCCGGTTCATATAGATGGGCTATTTTATCCTTCAGCTCGCGCGGTTCAAGATTGGAGGTATCGATCACCTTATCCGCTTTACCGCGCAGTTCACTTAAGGCTTCCCTTTCTTTTTGGATGGCTTCGGGCAAACTTAAATCACCGAGCGGATGACGGCGCCTGGTCTCTTTAAAGCGGCGGATCAATACTTCATTATCCGCTTCCAAAAATAAGATCTCATGGTCAATATCGTTGCCTTCCAATTCCTGCAGCGCTTCAAAGAGGTGGCCGAAGAATGCGCCGCCGCGCATATCGCAGACCAGCGCTACTCTGTTCACCTTGCCTTCGGATTGGGCGCACAGCTCTGCAAATTTTGGGATAAAGGTTGGCGGTAAATTATCCACACAAAAATAGCCCAAATCTTCGAAGCAGTTGATGGCATTGCTCTTGCCGGCCCCGGAAAGTCCGGTGATTAAAATAAACTGCATCTCGTTTTTCTTGTTCGTCTTGTTCAGGTTAAACACCTCTTTGATAAGCTGCTTTGATAGATAGGTTCAAGTGCCTACATGAAAAGTTCTGTTCTTATCATATTTATCCTGCTGCTGTTTAATGCATCAGGGGCTGTGCCTTCCGGCTCAGCCCCCAACCAGCATATTATGTAAAACGGCTTTTAATCTTAAACATATTTAGAGCAGTGATTGCTGTTCCTGTTTCGCGGCCAGGTCAGCCAAACTAACCGCCTTAAGCTCATCGACAATCTTTTTCTGCAAATCAACCCAAACTTGCCGTGTGACGCAGGATGGGGCTCGCTGACACATTTCAGCCTTATCCACACAGGGGACCGGAGCCAGTGAACCTTCCACGATATTGATTACTTCGTAAAGCGTAATCTCCCGAGGATCCTTGCCGAGGATGTAGCCTCCCTTATTCCCTCTTAAAGTATAGATTAACCCGGAAGCACGCAACGGCGCCATCAACTGTTCCAGGTACTTTTCTGAAAGCTGCTGTCTTTGAGAAATCTCTTTTAATAAAGTCGGCCCTTGTCCATAGTAGACCGCCAGTTCTATCATCGCCCGGGCCGCATAACGCGCCTTGGTGGACAGCTGCAAGTTTACACCCTCCAGATTACTGATTATAGTTCCAAGTTAGCAGAACAAAAAGTGTTTGTCAATTGAAACTATTGCCTTGGTTAAGTTAGTGCTGACGGGATTAAACTTTTAAATCAACACAACTTCTTCAATAACCCGCGCTACCCCGTCGTTTACATTAGATTCGGCAACCAGATCCGCGGCTCGCAGCACTTCGGGCATAGCATTGGCCACCGCCACACCCAAACCGGCATAGCGGATCATGTCCAAATCATTACAGCTGTCTCCGAAGGCGAGAATTTCTTCACGCTTAATGCCTTCTTGTTCCGCCAGCCGATGCAAAGCCTGGCCTTTCGTCGCCCGGCGATCGGTTATCTCTAAAAAATGGGGGCGGGTTTGCATGGCGGCAATGTGATCACCAAAGCCGGCTTTAAAGACGGCTTCCGCTTCGGACAGGGCGCCGCCGCGATTGAGGATGGTTAATTTGGTCGGGTTCGCACCCCACTTCTCCAGAAAGGGCGCGAGCGCTCCCACCGCCTCCAGGTCAACGGCGGCGATCGTTTGATAATAACGCGAATATTCGTTTTCCTCCCGAATATAGAGGCGATCATCAATATAGACATTTACATGGTAGCCTCGTTTTTCCGCTTCGCGGGCGATCGCGACCGCGAGGCGGTTTTCAATCGGTTGGTGGTAAATCACCCGCCGTGTTTCCGTGGTTTTAATCAGGGCGCCGTGGTAATTGATCATCGGCCAGTCCTGGTTAAGTTCCAGATCGCGCACATAGGGGATGCTGGTCTTGAACATGCGCCCGGTAGCGATAGTCACCTTAACCCCTTGCTGCACCGCTTTCCTGATTGCCTGTTTGTTTCGCAGGGATATTTTTAGTTCACTGTTCAATAACGTTTCATCCAGATCAATAGCGATTAACCGGTAGCCCATGCGATAAAACCTCCAAATAGAATCAACTAATGATGCAAATGACGGTATAGACGAGAGGCGGTTGCCTGGTCGATGCCTGGTGCCGCCTTGATCTCTTCTTCCGTTGCCCGCAGCAACGCCTCTATGCAGCCGAAATGTTCCAGAAGCGCAATCCGCCGTTTTGGTCCGATACCGGGCACATCCTCCAACGCGGAACGAACATTGCTGCGGCGCCGTAAACGCCGGTGGGCTTCAAGAGCGAACCGGTGCGCTTCATCCCGGATTCGCTGCAGCAGCTGCAACAGTGTGCTGTTGGCGGGTAAAACCAACGGGGCTGCAGAACCTTCCACAAAAATCTGTTCGGGATCCTTCGCCAATGAGAGAAGAGAAACGCCGGCCAGCCCGGTCCCGTTTAAGGCTTCCCGGGCCGCATTGAGTTGACCCTTACCCCCATCTATAAAAATCAGATCCGGCCGCGGCCAGTCGGAACGGCCGGCGCGCCGCCGCAGGACCTCTTGCAAAGCAGCATAATCGTCTCCGGCAGGGGCCTGGCGGATATGAAAATGGCGGTAGCTGTCTTTTTCAGGACAGCCCTGATCAAAAACGACCAGGGAGCCGATCGCCTGATCACCCCTCAGGTGTGAAATATCGTAACCCTCGATTCTTGCCGGTTCCCCCGGCAAACCGACCAGAACGGCCAGTTCTTTTAAAGGAAGCTGTTCCCGCTGCCATGTTCTCTGTTCATCTTCCTGCAATTTTAGCAGGCCGTTGCGCTGGGTCAGTTCAACCAGCTGTTTGCGGGAACCGCGCCGCGGCACGGCCAGCGACACCCGGCGATCGGCCAACCGGTTCAACCACTCCTGAAGCAGCGCCGCTTCAGGCGGCAAATGTGAGAGCAAAAGCTCGGCCGGCGGCCGGCCGGCCCGCATATAATATTGCTTGATAAACGCAGCCAGCACTTCCGGGTCCGGCACATCTCCGGTGCCGGTCAGCCGGAAATGATCCTGACTGAGCAACTTGCCCTCTCTGATCTTGAACAGGTGGACGGCCGCTTCCTTCTCAAGACGGACCAACGCCAGGACATCCTGGGATCGAGTATGCTTGATATCAAGCACGTTTTGCTGCTGGGCCGCAACTTGCCGCAGCGCCTGGAGCTGATCCCGGAAACGGGCTGCCGCCTCGTAACGATGCTCCGCGGCTGAATCCCGCATCTGTTTTTCCAAATAGCGCCTCAACTCTGCCTGATGCCCTTCTAGAAACAGGGTTACCTGCTTGACCAGAGAACCGTATTCTTGCGGCGTCACCGTGGCTGCGCCACGACAGGGCGCGAGACAGCGCTTCATCTGGTAGTTTAAACAGGGGCGCCGGCCAACCGGTTCACCATTTAACGGTTGACTGCAACGGCGCAGGGGGAAAATCTTACCTAAGAACTGCATAGTGTGACGGACCGCGCCGGCATTGGTATAGGGACCGAAAAAACGTCCAGATGAGCTTTGTTGGCCGCCGGGTTTTCCGCCGCCTGCCGCTTTGCCTTTGCGGCGCCCCTCTTTTTGCGAGAGCCTCAGGTATTCCAGACGCGGGTAAGAATCGGCGGTAAGGCGCAGGTAAGGATAATCCTTGTCGTCCCTGAGGTTGACATTGTAGCGGGGGGAATGCTCCTTAATTAAGTTGCATTCGAGAATTAGCGCCTCTACCTCGGAATCGGTAACGATAAAATCGATGTCCTTCATCTGGGTTTGCATCGCTTTGGTTTTTGGAGATATGGTACCGGTTTCCGTGAGATAAGAACGAACTCGCTGCCGCAAAGAACGCGCCTTGCCCACATAGAGCACCCGGTCCACGGCATCCTTGATTAGATATACCCCTGGTGAAGCGGGAAATCGGCTTACTTTATCTATCAGTTGGTCGAGGTCCATCCCTAACCTCCATATTACCGGATCCCGGTTCCCTCATGCTGACTACAGACTGCTGACTTCTGACTTCTGACTCCTGACTTCTGACTTCTGACTTCTGACTTCCGACTCCTGTTACTCAGGGTTTGTTTGAGCCAATAGCCCGTATGCGATTGCTCGCATGCGGCGATCTCCTCGGGGGTGCCCCGCGCGACCACGCAACCGCCCGCGTCGCCCCCTTCGGGACCTAGGTCAATAATATAGTCGGCCCGCTTCAACACATCCATATTGTGCTCGATCACTACCACCGTGTTGCCGGCTTCAGCCAGACGCTCCAGGATCACCAGCAGTTTGCTTATATCGTCCAGGTGCAGCCCGGTAGTGGGTTCATCTAAGATATAGAGAGTTCTGCCGTTGCTGCGCCGTGAGAGTTCGGTAGCCAGTTTGACCCGCTGCGCCTCGCCTCCGGAGAGAGTGGTGGCCGGCTGCCCCAGGCGCATATATCCGAGACCGACATCGAAAAGCAGTTGCAGCTTACGCTGAATTTTCGGGATCGCTGAAAAGAAGTCAAGGGCCTCTTCCACAGTCATCGCCAACACATCGGCAATATTTTGCCCTTTATAGCGCACTTCCAAAGTTTCCCGGTTATACCTTGCACCACGGCATACTTCACAGGGGACATAGACATCGGGTAAAAAGTGCATCTCGATCCGCAGGATCCCATCTCCACGGCAGGATTCGCAGCGGCCGCCCTTGACATTGAAGCTGAAGCGGCCGGGACGATAACCTCTCTTACGAGCCTCGGCGGTCTGGGCGAACAGGTCACGGATACCGTCGAATAGACCGGTATAGGTAGCCGGGTTGGAACGGGGAGTGCGACCGATCGGCGACTGGTCTATTTCGATCACTTTATCCAGGTGTTCCACCCCTTCCAGGCTGCTGTGCTCGCCGGCCTGCTCACGGGAGCGGTGCAGGCGCCGGGCCAGGGCCCGGGCCAGGATTTCATTAACCAGGGTACTCTTACCGGAACCGGAGACGCCGGATACACATACGAACAGGCCCAGGGGAAAACCGACATCGATCTCTCTCAGGTTATGTTCCTTGGCGCCCCGCACCCAGAGCCAGCGTTCGCCCGGCTGCCGCCGCGTCTCGGGAACGCTGATTGAGCGCCGGCCGGCCAGGTAATCTCCGGTAATTGATTCAGCAATGGAGATAATTGTTTCCAGATTACCCTCAGCCACGATCCGGCCGCCGTGCGCTCCGGCACCGGGTCCGATATCAACAATATAGTCGGCGGTACGAATGGTTCCCTCATCGTGCTCGACTACGATCACCGTGTTGCCCAGGTCACGCAGCGTCTTCAGAGTCTCCAGCAGCCGGGCGTTATCCCGCAGGTGCAACCCGATACTGGGCTCATCCAGGATATAGATTACACCGGTCAAGCCGGAACCGATCTGGGTGGCCAACCGGATCCGCTGCGCTTCACCGCCGGAGAGAGTGGCCGCGGCACGGTCCAGGGTAAGGTACTGCAGCCCAACGTTGTTTAAAAACTGCAGGCGGGCGGCAATTTCTTTTAAGATCTGCCGGGCAATCTGCTGTTCCCGCGGCGACAGCTGCAGCTCGCTGAAAAAGCGGGCAGCCTGCTCCACAGTGAGCGCCGACACCTGGGCGATATGGTAATCGCCCAATAATACTGCCAGGCTCGATTCTTTTAAACGCAGGCCGTGACAGAGCGGGCAGGGTTTATTTTCCATGTAGCGGGACAGTTCCTGGCGAATTTCCTCCGACTCGGTGGCGGCGTAACGGCGCTCCAGCAGCTTTAAGACCCCGGGAAAAGCTTTCCGGTAGTTGCGCACCCGGCCGAACATATTCACATAACGAAAATGAACCGGTTCCGGAGAGCCGTAAAAAAGTTTCTCGCGGTGTTCCGGGCTGAGCCGGTTAAAAGGCTGATCAAGGTCAATCTGCCACTCCTTTGCCGCCGACTCCAGGAATTGCTGGTAATAGTTCTGGTTTCCCGACCAGGGATGGATCGCTCCCTCACGGACGGAAAGTTGGGGAAAAGGTACTACCAGGTCCGGTGAAAACTCTGAACGCAAGCCGAGGCCGCTGCATTCCGGGCAAGCCCCGTACGGGCTGTTAAAGGAAAAGATACGCGGGCTAATCTCTTCAAAACTAAAGCCGCACTCGGAACAGGCGAAAAGTTCACTGAACAGATGCTCGCCGCCGCCGATCTCTTGCACCAGGACCAGTCCTTCACTTAACTTCAGCGCGGTTTCTAAAGAATCAGCCAGGCGCCCCTGGATCTCCGGCCGGATGATTAAGCGGTCGATTATCACTTCAAGCGAATGTTTTTTCTGCTTATCCAGGACGATTTCTTCTTCCAACTCCCGCACCGTCCCATCGACCCGGACGCGGACATACCCTTTACGGCGCATCTCTTCCAGCAGGCGCGTATACTCTCCCTTCCGCCCACGCACCAGCGGCGCCAGAACCTGGATTCGTGTATCTTCGGGTAAGGTCAGCACCTGATCGACCATCTGCTGCACCGTCTGCCGGCTAATCGGTAAGCGGCAGCGGGGACACTGGGGGCGACCGGCACGGGCGAAAAGAAGGCGCATATAATCATATATTTCCGTAACCGTACCTACCGTTGAACGGGGGTTGCGGGAGGTTGTTTTTTGATCAATTGAGATCGCCGGGGAGAGCCCTTCAATCTGATCTACATCTGGCTTGTCCATCTGCCCTAAAAATTGCCTTGCATATGCTGAAAGGGATTCCACATAGCGGCGTTGCCCTTCAGCGTAGAGCGTATCAAAAGCGAGGGACGATTTCCCCGAACCGCTTAAGCCTGTGAAAACGATCAACCGGTTACGCGGCAGGGTTAGATTAATATTTTTCAAATTGTGTTCCCGTGCCCCGCGAATAATAATTTCTCCTTCGGTCAACAAAACCACCACCTTGCGAAATTCTCTTTACATAGAATGCGTTCCTGCGTTATAAACCCTTAGGTCCGCCAACTTATTTTTACCGGCCTGCTTGCGCCCGTTCCAATTCAAAAATCAGATCACGTATTGCGGCGGCCTTCTCAAAAGCCAGTTCCCGGGCAGCCTGCTGCATCTCCTGCCGCAGCTCCTTAATCTTCTGCCGGCGCTGTTCCGGATCAAAGGCAGCCGGGGCATGTGTCAAATAGGCAGCGCTGTCCTCCGCGGCAACGGTAGCCTCGATCAGACCGCGCACCGGTTTGACGATACTGCGGGGGGTGATCCCGTGCGCCTTATTATAGGCCAGCTGTTTCTGACGACGCCGCTCCGTTTCGTCAATCGCGCGGCGCATGGAAGGCGTAATCTGCGCTGCGTACATGATTACTTTACCGGCCACGTTGCGGGCTGTCCGGCCGATGGTCTGGATCAGGCTGCGATCCGATCGCAAAAATCCTTCTTTATCAGCATCCAAGATAGCCACCAGCGATACTTCAGGTAAATCAAGCCCTTCGCGCAGCAGGTTAATGCCGATTAATACATCGAACTCGCCCAGGCGCAGCCCCCGAATAATCGACATGCGCTCCAAGGCGCCGATATCCGAATGCATATAGCGAACCCGCAGCCCGGATTCGCGGTAATAATCCGTTAAATCTTCCGCCATGCGCTTGGTCATCGTGGTCACCAGCACCCGCTCGCCGGCTTCAGCCCGGGCACGGATCTGCCCGTAGAGGTCGTCTACCTGTCCCGCCGCCGGCCGTACTTCGACCACCGGATCCACCAGGCCGGTGGGACGAATGATCTGTTCCACTACGGCGCTGCTGTGCTCCAGTTCCCACGGGCCCGGTGTCGCCGAGATAAATACCGCCTGCTTGATCAGCTCCTCAAACTCGGCAAAACGCAGCGGACGGTTGTCCAGGGCTGAAGGAAGCCGAAAACCATGCTCAACCAGCGTGCTTTTACGCGAGAGATCGCCGTGGTACATCCCGTTTATCTGGGGAATGGTGATATGCGATTCGTCAATCACCAGCAGAAAGTCGGGCGGATAGTAATCCAAAAGAGTGGAGGGGCGGGTCCCCGCTTCCCGGCCATCCAGATGCCTTGAATAGTTTTCAATACCGCTGCAATAACCGATCTCCTGCATCATCTCAAGATCAAACCGGGTGCGCTGCTCCAAACGCTGTGCTTCGAGCAGCTTTCCTGCACGCTTAAAGGCAAGCAGGCACCGGTGCAGTTCATCCTCGACAGCGGAGACAGCCCGCCTCAATTGAGCGGGAGCGGTAACATAGTGAGTAGCCGGGAAAACAGCCGCATGGGCGCGTTCTCCTAAAACCTTACCGGTCAGAAGATCGATCTCCCGGATCCGCTCCACTTCATCACCGAAAAGCTCCACCCGCAAAACCGCTTCACCATATGATGCCGGAATGATCTCAATTACATCACCGCGCACCCTGAAGGTACCGCGGTGAAAGTCAATTTCGTTGCGCTGGTACTGGATCTCCACCAGGCGGGTGATGATTTGGTCCCGGCTGACCGGAAGGCCAACCCGCAGGGAGAGAAGCTGGTCGCGGTATTCCTGGGGCGAACCGAGGCCGTAGATACAGGAAACGCTGGCCACGATAATCACATCATTGCGCTCCAGCAACGCGCTGGTAGCCAAATGACGCATTTTATCGATCTCGTCATTGATTGAAGAGTCTTTTTCAATATAGGTATCGGTTTGAGGCAGATAGGCCTCCGGTTGATAGTAGTCATAATAACTGATAAAATATTCCACAGCGTTATTTGGAAAATATTCTTTAAATTCACCGCAAAGCTGTGCCGCCAGTATTTTATTCGGAGCGACCACCAGAGTAGGTCTCTGAATTTGGGCGATCACATTGGCGATCGTATACGTTTTCCCCGAGCCGGTTACACCAAGGAGAGTCTGGTAACGCTCACCGGCGGTAATCTTTCGCACCAGGGATTCAATCGCCCGGGGTTGATCACCGGCTGGTTTGTAGTCTGCCTTTAATTGAAACCGATTACCGTTTTTCATATCTTTTCCTCCACTGGCCAACACAATCAGGCGGCAATCTCAATCGCCAAACTCGATTATAACATAAAGTATAACGCTTTACGGCGCGGGGATAGTATAACTGGTGATAGAGATTTACTTAATGGTGGTTACCGGTAATTGGGCCTGGTTGGACAATTTCCTCTATGCCGCTGTAGTGTATACGCTGATCACGCTTGTCTATTTCAAGGTTATTCTTAGAAGACGGCAGCGGTTAAGTTGAAGCTGCTATTTAATAACAATTCTAACCCGCTTGAAGGCTGCTTATTCCTGGGAGAAACCGGCGAGAATGATCATGGCCAGACCGATCACCATAAACAGGAAAGCGGTGCCCTGTTTAAGCAGTTTTGGGTTAATGCGGGAGAAAAAGCGCCTTCCCAGAAAAATAGCCAGAGCATGGTTGAAGAACATGGCCACCATCGCGCCTGCGAATACAGCCAGGGGCTGCCCGAAGCTCGCCGCCAGCAGCACGGCAGCCATCTGCGTTTTATCGCCCAACTCAGCCAGGAAAACCAATACCATTGTCTGGTAGAATCCGGCGCGGCCGGTTGAGGGCGTATCAACCCTCTCACGGCGGGCCAGTGTAAGAAGGCCCATTACAATAAAAAATGCCCCCGAAGCGGCGGTAATTACTACTGCCGGGATATAGGAGGCGATAAAACCTCCCGCCCCCACCGCCAATCCGAGAACCGCCGCCAGGGCGACCATAGCCCCGGCCAACACCTGTAACGGCGGGTAACGGCTGGCGAGCGATAAAGAAACAAGCTGTGTTTTATCCCCAAACTCGGCTACAAACACGCTGATAAATGCGGTTAGCGCCGCGGCAAGCATCCCCAAAACCGCCTTTCTGACCAGAAAATGGATCTCGAGTCGGCACCTAGAATATATTGCCCAATAACGTTTAAGAAGTATTACTACGGTTTGCCTTTAAGGAACCGGCACAGCCCGCGCAAAGGGGATGTCCGACGGGTCTCGACGTAAACGGGCATCCGGGCGGAAGGCGCCAGGATTAATCCCTGGGCCGCGCAGCGGTGCAGGGCAGAGTAAGCCGGCGAGCGGCTCTCCGGCGGCGGCTGCCGCGACAGGGAGACCGGCGGCGCACCGGCCGGCTGCTGCTTCTTTAGAACTGCGGAAAAGTCTTCTTCTGCATTGCGTCTGCCTTCCAGAAGAACCATGAAATAACTTTGCTCCAATCCTTCCAACAAATCCCGGCAACCGTGCACCGGCATACCGTTCATCTTCAATATTCGATCACCATCCCGCAAGCCGGCCTGATCCGCCGGAGAGCCGGGGATAACCATCATCACCGCCGCCCCTTCCTCCTCCGGACGATAAAGCGGCCTCCGGGTCAACTCCCGCCGGTTACCGCGCACAATCAAAAGTTCATGCCCCAGAGGAGCGAGCAGCACTCCCGGCAGGGTGAGAAGGGGATAAAATTCAGCCGCCACCGCAACCCCGAGAAGCACGATACTGTACAACGCCAGCGCTTTGGCCGAAGCAATTGATTTCTCCCTGGGGGTTGATGATAAGGCCAAATCACCGTAGCCGAGCCCGGCAGCAACCGGCACGGCCATATACTGAAGGATCTCGCCGAACCCGGGCTGAACAACCGATTTGATCACCGGCCACCACCCCGGCATGTCTACTCCTACTTGATCCGTTTGCAATATTACAGTCACCAGCAGCGCGACCAACGGTAACGGCCAAAACCGCTGCAGACTGAAGCCGCCGACGACATCACCTTGAGGGTGCTTATAATAAAGCGGGCTGCAACCGCGGTGACCGCCGATATAAATCAAGAGCGCCTCCATAAAATGAAGCAGGCCGATTAAACCGAGCAAAGCCGGTATATGAATCTTCAGCAGAGCCTCAACCAGCGGGTTTGCGGCCACCGCAGGGATTAGCGGAACGACAATGGACCGGAATAAGATTGCGGTTAAGGCCACGATCCCACCGGCATATGAAAAGCAGAGATAGCGGGGATTAATGAACAGCATTACCAGTGCGACCGGCCAGATAAAGTAAAGGCCGATCTGCTCCAGCGAAAGGCCCAGCAATATCAAAACGAGGCTCGCTAAAAAACCGGCCAGCAGTCCCAACCCCAGTGAAGATATCATCTGCTTTTTGATCGGATTTATTACCCGGCCAAAAAATCGCTGCTCCATGGCGGCCGCGCGCTTATACTGCAGATAGACCAAAAAGATGACAATCCATAGAATCGGGGAAACGAGGGCCGCCATATACGTGTATAAGAAGATTTGACCAAGCTGAAGCAGCAGTTGCATTGTCGGCCGTTACCTCCTCAAGTGCGCCCACAAGGCCGGTTGGCCGATCAGATCAACAGCCTTTTGCAATTGGGCGTCGCTGGTTAATGCCGCTTGATCCAGCGCTTCCCTTAATTGAATCCAGGTCAGGTCGTCAAACAGGCCGTTGGCAGTTAAGCCGGCGCCCTTTTGAAATGAGGCCAACGCCTCAGCCGTCACATTATCATAATAACCGTTCGGAGCTACCGCATACCCCAGTTCCGCCAGCATTTCCTGGAGTAATTCAACGTAAGGCCCATAATTTCCCTTTTCCAGCCGGCCCGGTAAAAAATAACGATAATACTTCAGCGCGGCCGGCAGCTCCACGAGGTAGTCCGGTTCCAAACCTTTTTTGTGCAGATCCCGACCGGAAGGAGTGAGGTATTTGGCAACCGTTAGCTGGAGCGCGTTGTCTCCGGATAAGCGCTCCAGGTGCTGAACCGTAGCTTTGCCGTACGTATTCGTGCCAACCAATAAGGCTGCTTCATGATCCTGCAAAGCCCCCGCTACGATTTCGGCGGCGCTGGCCGTGCCTTCATTCACTAAAACAACCAGAGGATACGGTTTAAGAGACGCGGTAGAATAATGGATATTCTGAATGGCGCCGTTCCGATCAACCAACCGGGTTATCTCACCCTCCGGAACCAGTTCCTTGGCGACCTGAATAGCCTGATCCACCAACCCTCCCGGATTGCCGCGCAGATCCAGGATTAAACCCTTGTTCAGCTCCATCCCTTCCAAACTACGCAGCTGTTCCGAAAAACTTGTTCCCGTATGACTGTCAAAGTTGCTAATCTCGATATAGCCGAGCCCCGGTTCAAGCATGCGCGATGAAACCGTGGCCATCTGGATATCGTCCCGCTCGAGAGTGATCAGGAGCGGCTCTGCCGCGCCCGGCCGCTCCACGTTGACCTCTACAGTCGTGCCTTTGGGTCCTCGCAGCAACTCCACGGCCCTGTCCACACCCTGGCCCGTGAGATCTTCTCCCCCGGCGCTACGTATTCTGTCTCCGGGGTAGAGCCCGGCTCGTTCCGCGGGCGTGTTCTCAATAGTCTCAAAGATAACCACACTGTCATCAACATCGATAATCCGTACTCCAATGCCACTGAAAGAACCGGTGGTATTGGTTAGAAAATTCTGCAGTTCACGGGTATCGTAAAACCTGGTTTGGGGATCATCCAGGGCTTCCAATGCACCCTGGATAGCGCCGTGGATCAATACAACCGGATCCACTGTTTCAAAAAAGTAACCGGAAACAAGTTCCAGCACTTCTCCAAACAACGCCATTTCCTCCTGCAGTTTGGTCGCATCCAGGGCGTAGGCCGGATCCGGTTCCAGCCGGTCGAGCTGAGATTTGGCCGGCCTGTAGCCGAACATAAAATAATTGATCAGATTGGTGCCGATTAAAATAATAATAAAACTTATCAGAATCTTCTTTGGTTGGACCTTTTTATTTTCCGGCAATTCGCAGACCCCCATATTAGGCACGGGTTAATGATTATTGATCAACCGGCGATCTAAACTATTATATCGCTTGACCGCAGAAAATACCAGGATCGAATGATATACCCCCGGCAACAAAAACCGCCCTTGTTCGCCTAACGGAACGAGGGCGGTTATATGAATAAATATCCTAAATGATCTGCATGGGCAGTAGTTAGAGGTAATTCTCGGGATTCTGACGGGGACTTGAAGAATTTCTCGCATAATCCCACACTTCGAAGTGCAGATGCGGTCCGGTACTGTTGCCGGTACTGCCTACTCTCCCAATACGCTGGCCTTTGACCACATGATCACCTTTATTAACCAGGCGCGCGCTCATGTGGCCGTAAACAGTATAGATACCCCCGCCATGGTTGATTCTGATATAGATACCGTAGCCGGCATATCCTCCTGAACTGTTATACTGCGCCCCGGAAAATTCCACCACCCCGTCGGCGGCAGCCAAAATACCGTTTGGATAGTTGTAGGCATAGGTGGGCGCAATATCAAGCCCCCAGTGATAACCGTCAAACGACCGCGGTCCAAATCTTGAAGAAATATAACAGGGCGCTTCCATCGGCCAATGCATCTTACCGCTAACACCGGAATATCCTGTTTGACCGGATAAGCTTCTGATTTCTTGGTCAATCCTGATCGCTTCCTGCTCCATCTCCTGGATGGTTTTTTGCCGACGCGCAATCTCCTCTTGCAACTCCGCTTCTTTCTGTTCCCGGGCCACCATGGTGCGCTCAATTTCGTCCTCGTTGGCCAGCGTTCGACGCCGCATATCCTCCAGACCGTTTCTTTTCCGTTCCAGTTCATCTTTCATCTCCTGGATACGGTCACGCTCAGCCTGGATATCTTCCACCAAGCGCAAGTCATTAGAAGCAATTATTTTTAAGTTGTGCAATCGGGTTAGAAAATCGGAAAACGTTCTGGAGTTAAATAAAACTTCGAGATATGTAATGGGCCCTTGCTCATGCATCGCCCGGAGGCGGCGCTTGAACAGCCCCTCTTGCCGGGCCAGCTCCGCTTCGGCGACCGCCAGTTCCACCTCTGCGTCTTCAATTTCCTCTTCGGTCCGTTCAATCTCGACTTCCAAGTAAGCTATCTCGTCGCGTAAATCTTGCAACCTCTGGTCAAGCTGCTTGATCTCTTCTTGAAGGTTCTCCGCTTGAGTGCGCTGCTGTGCTAAAATATTCCTCTCCTGAGCCAACTGATCAGTCAACTCATTCTTTTCATTGCGTTTATCGTCCAAGAGAGAAGCATATGCAGGCAGCCCTACCGCAGCCAGCATAATAAAAACTAAACAGAAAGTGACGATCCATAAAACCTTTTTACTGATCATAAAATCTCCTCCCTGATCGGTCAGCCTTTTTTCTCTAGACACGCAGAAAACGACCCATAGAAAAGGCACTGCCCAAAACACCCAACCCGGTACCCAGGGGCACGAGGTACTTGGCCAACACAAGCATTGTTACAGGCATGGGTAGCAAGCTTAGAAAGAGAAGGTTATTCGAGACTACCCACTCCACAGCGGCGCTGTATATAAAATAAAGCCCGGCCAGAGGCAAAACAGCCCCTAACAGACCCAGGGTCAACCCTTCCAGAATGAACGGCCAGCGGATAAACCAGTTCGTGGCGCCGACATATTTCATAATCATAATTTCATCACTGCGGATGAATACCGTAAGTTTAATCGTATGGGCAATCAGGAAAACAGCTGTCAGCGCAAGGCCGGCCATTAAGAGCAATCCTACCGATTGAAGAACCTTAGTTACGGTAAACAGGTTTTCCACGACACCCTGACCGTAAAAAACAGATCCCACCGCGGGGTAACCTTCAAGGTCCCGTGCTACAGTACTAACGGATTCCGGGAGCGCGGTGCGGATTTCATAAGAATCACGCAGCGGGTTTTCAGCCTCCAGGTCGTAGCCTTCCAACAGGTCGCCCAATTGAAGCTGCAACCGCCGCAGTGCCTCTTCACGGGCCACGAACCGGACTTCCGAGAGATCCTCATTGGCAGTCAACAGGGCGCGTAGTTCGTCCCGTTCGCTTAAAGTAGCCGCTTCGTCGACATAGACAACTATTTCAACCTGCTCTTTAACCGTATCGGTAATGAAGTCGATATTCAGACTGACCATCATGAACGTACCCAGCATCAGTAAGGTAACCACCACCACCCCAACACAAGCAATACTCAGCCAGCGGTTGCGGTATAACCCCTTCATAGCTTCACTCCAGGCATAAAGAAAGCCGTTAAAGAGCACGGGCATAGACCCCCTTTGACTGGTCGCTGTAGATTCGTCCGTGTTCCAGGCAGATCACCCGTTTCTGCAAGCGATCCACGATCTCGCGATCATGGGTGGCTACCAGAACCGTTGTGCCTCGAACATTGATGCCGCGCAAGAGGTTCATAATATCAAGTGAAGTCGCCGGATCGAGGTTACCGGTCGGCTCATCGGCTACAATTATCGCCGGCCGGTTAGCAATCGCCCTGGCTAGTCCAATTCGCTGTTGCTCGCCGCCGGACAGGTCGCACACCCGGCAGTTTGCTTTAGCGGCCAGGCCCACCAGCTCCAGTACATAAGGAACCCGCCGTTTGACTTCCAATTCACTGGCTCCGGTAACCTGTAAAGCAAAAGCAACATTGTCAAATGCGGTTCTATTTTCCAACAGGCGAAAATCTTGAAAAACCATGCCGATATTACGGCGTAAAAAAGGAACCCGCCGCTGGGGCATCTGGGTCAAATCCTGACCAAAAATCTTTAAAGTACCTTTAGAGGGCACTATTTCACGGATCAACAACTTCAATAGAGTTGATTTACCGGCACCGCTTTGGCCGATTACAAATACGAATTCTCCGCGCTCGATTGTAAAATTTAGATCATCAAGAATATAGGGACTGGCTTTATCGTAGCGTTTATAGAGTTGCACGGCTTCTATCATGATATAATCCTTCCCGGTTTACTTAACATAACAGCTTTTTTAACATGATTCGACAAGAGGTTCCTTACTCCTGCTTTAATTGTTATAAAAATTTAATTTTATTTATAACAGCATCTCCTTTATTAGACAAAAATCTCCTGACAAACCCAAATAAAAAAGCAGGAAGCGCCTTTCCACGCTCCTGCCGGTTTAAAGCTTTTGTTATAGCCGGACGGCTGCTTCTATTCCACCTTTACTTTTTTAAACCCCTCGCCGTGCACTTCGGTAGCGTTACCGATAATCAGGAATGCTTTCGGGTCCAGTTCATGAATAATTCTCTTCAACTGAGCGACCTGCGGGCGCGTTACCACACAGAGAAGCACCTCCCGGCCTTCACCGGTATAGCCTCCCTGACCCTCCAGCCTGGTCACGCCACGGCCCAACTCCTGCAGCAGGCGCCGGTTAATCTCTTCACCCCGGGAGGTAATAATTGTTGCTGCCTTGGCCATGCCCAATCCTTCCTGCACCACATCGATCACCCAACTGCTGATAAACAAAGAGAGGACGGCATACAAAGCTACCTCACTGCCGAAAACAAAGACAGCCAAAACGATCACCACCAGATCGCCCCCTAAAAGGCCCTGCCCGGTGCTCAAGCCGGCTACCTTGTTCAGGATTAAAGAAAGGATTGTTGTTCCGCCCGTGGAGCCGCGATATCGAAAAACCAAACCCAGACCGAGACCCATGATTACCCCTCCGTAAACCGAGGCAAGCAGCATATCCTGGGTAGCCACGCCTAAAAAAGGCGCCATCAGTTCGATCGCCGCCGAAAAGAAGATCGTGCCAAGCAGGCTTTGGATGACCACCCGCCGCCCTAACAGAAAATAAGCGATGACAAACATCGGAATATTGGCAGCGAGGATAGTCAACCCGACGGGTATACCGAACAGGTGGAATAATATTACGCCTAAACCGCTGATCCCACCCGCGGCAAGTCTATGAGGCACTAAAAACATATTCATAGCCACAGCCATAACCAGAGTGCCCAGCAATATCGCCAGGACTTCGCCGAGGTACCTTTTCCAGTCAAATCTTCTTCCTTTTTCCGTGATCAACGTTTTCCCTCATTATTTCGCGCTTTTCGGTCTGCCGGCAATCATAGCGCGAACCTTCCATTTTAGAAAAGCCTCGATAAAAGGATCCAGGGAACCGTCCATTACTGCGTCGACCTGTCCCACCTCCATACCAGTCCGATGGTCTTTGACCAGGGTAAAAGGGTGAAAGGTATAGGTGCGAATCTGGCTGCCCCAGGCAATCTCTTTCTGATGACCGCGCAGGTTGGATAACTCCTGCTCCTGGACCTGGCGCTGCAGCTCTGCCAGGCGCGCCTGCAGAATATGCATGGCTCTCTGCCGGTTGCTGTGCTGGGATCGTTCATTCTGGCAGCAGACCACTATTCCCGTGGGCAGGTGCGTAATCCGGACCGCTGAATCGGTTTTGTTGACATGCTGCCCGCCGGCCCCACTGGCCCGATAGGTATCGATCTTCAGGTCTTCAGGGTTAATCGCCGTTTCCGCTTCATCTTCAACTTCGGGTATAACGTCCACAGAAGCGAAGGAGGTATGCCGGCGGCGTGCTGTGTCAAAGGGAGAAATCCGGATCATGCGGTGTACCCCTTTCTCCGCTTGCAGGTAACCGTAAGCGGCATGCCCACGGATAATCATGGTTGCGCTTTTAAGCCCCGCTTCATCACCAGGCAGCAGGTCCACCAGCTCCACCTCGAATCCTTTTTGTTCTGCCCAGCGGTTGTACATGCGCAGCAGCATCTCCGCCCAGTCCTGGGATTCCAGCCCTCCGGCTCCCGGGTGCAGGGCCATGATAGCGTTGCCAAAATCATATTCACCGCTAAACAGAGTTTCCAACTCCATCTGGTCCAACCGGCGATTGACCTCTTCGAAGATTGTTTTCGCTTCCTGGATCAGATCGTCACCGTCCGTTTCTTGCTGAACCAGCTCCAGGAGTAATGCCAACTCCTCCAGCATCTGTTCCAGTTCCTGAAGAGGGCGCAGCTGCTCCCGCAAGGCTCCTTGCTTCTTTAAGTAGTTCTGAACCCGAGAGCTTTCCTCCCAGAGGGCGGGGTCAGCGGCATCATTTTCCGCTTTTTGAAGCTGAGCCAGCTTTTGATCATATTCAAAGGGAAACCCTCATTTCCGCGAAACGGTTCTTGCAAATTTCCAAACTCTCGAGGTACTCCTTGAGCATAATCCGCATGCCTCCTAAAAATTTAATATCAGTACCTTCCTAACGTGCCGCCTGATTATCTGATTTACGGCACAAGAAACCGTTCTTTGTCCTAGTTTTTAAGCGCCGCAGCATTTCTTGTATTTTTTACCGCTGCCGCACGGGCAGGGCTCATTGCGGCCGGTTTTTTCAACGGTAACCGGTTGCGGCGCCTGTCGGGGCGCCTGGGAAGTGGATTGAGAAGCAGGCGCCGCGCTGCTCCCTTCACCGACCGGGGCTACGCGGGGACGCACGCCGGTAGCGGGACCGGTCACAGCCTGGCGCCGCGGGGGAGCGACCACTTTCAACTGGTAAACACCGCGGACTACATCCTCCTGAATTTGCCGGATCATATCTTCCCACATGTTGGCGCTTTCCAGACGGTATTCCACCAGCGGGTCTTTCTGGCCGTAAGCGCGCAGATAGATTTCATGACGCAGCTGATGCATCACGTCGATAAAGTACATCCAGTGCCGGTCCACTGTCCGCAGAAGCACGACCCGCTCCAGCTCGCGCATGATTTCGGAACTTAGCTCTTCCTCCCGGGCGTTGTAAAATTGCAGCGCTTCATCCAACAGGAGCCGGCGCGCCTCCGCCGGTTCCAGATCCGCAAGATCAGCGCTGCTGATTCGACCACGCCTTAAAAACGCGGCCTCACCGAGGGCCAGTAAAGCGCGGTTCTGCTCTTCTTCCAGATAACTGTGGTCACCGAAATGCTCCTGCAGCAGGCGGTCGATCACCTCTTCGACCATCTCCAAGATGGGCTGCCGCATATCTTCTCCTTCCAAAACGCGCCGGCGCTGGGCGTAAATCACCGTGCGCTGTTGATTGAGCACGTCATCATACTCTAATAGATGACGGCGAATTTCGAAGTTGCGGGACTCTACTTTTTTCTGGGCGCGTTCGATTACGCCGCTGATCAAGCCGTGTTCGATAGGCATGTCTTCTTCCATGCCGAAGCGATCCATCAGGGAAGCGACATTGTCCCCACCGAAAAGGCGCATCAAATCATCATCCAGTGAAACGAAGAACTGCGAAGAACCCGGGTCTCCCTGGCGGCCGGCCCGGCCGCGCAGCTGGTTATCGATGCGGCGGCTTTCGTGACGCTCCGTCCCGAGAACATGCAACCCGCCGAGTGAAATGACATCGTCCCTCTCCCGCGCTGCTTCCCGGTTTGCTTTTTCAAGTAGAACCTTTCTTCGCTCCGTCACCTGTTGCTGTTTCCCGGGATTTCCTTTAGCCGCGTCGTCCCCGAATTCACGGTTAAGCTGATCCTCGACCAGGTAATCGGGGTTGCCGCCTAAAACGATATCGGTGCCGCGGCCGGCCATATTGGTGGAAATGGTCACGGCGCCCTTCCGTCCGGCCTGGGCGATAATAAACGCCTCCCGGTTGTGGTTAACGGCGTTGAGTACTTCGTGGCGGATCCCCTGGCGTTTGAGCATTTTACTCAACATCTCAGATTTCTCCACCGAAATCGTTCCGACCAGGACCGGCTGGCCCGTTTCAGAACGCCTTTGGATCTCTTCCACCGCCGCCTTAAATTTGGCCCGGTCTGTTTTATAAATCATATCCCGCAGCTCTTGGCGAATTAAAACCTTGTTGGTCGGAATGCCAACCACGTCCATCCCGTAAATTTTACGGAACTCTTCTTCTTCCGTGGCCGCGGTACCGGTCATACCGGAAAGCTTGTCATACATGCGGAAGTAATTCTGGAAAGTGATCGAGGCAACTGTGCGGGTATCCGACTGCACCTCAACCTTTTCCTTGGCTTCAATCGCCTGGTGTAACCCGTCGGAATAACGCCGCCCCCACATCAACCGGCCGGTAAATTCATCAACAATAATCACTTTGCCGTCCTGGACAACATAGTCCACATCACGCTCGTAGAGCGAATAAGCCTTGAGCAGCTGATCAAAGTAGTGACGGTGTTCCCCCGCTTCCTGCTCTTCCTTTTCATCCGCCAGGTCATCCGCTTTGTCCCGGCCCAGCTTTAACAGCCTGGACACTTCCGGATTCACCCGTTCCAACTCTCGGTAGCCCTTGTCTTTAATATCCGCGATCCGTGTGGTCTCATCGATTACAAAATAGAGCTCTTCATCCAGGTGGTTCAGTCTTTTTTCCGCGTTCAACACCTGCTTGGTGCGCTCCACCAGTTTTTCAAGGCCCGGCGTCTTGAGCAGCTTCAGTAATTTCTTGTTTTTTGGCGCGCCGCGGCGAGCCAAGAGCAGCTGCTCGGCTACCGCTTCCCGGTGGCCCTGCTCCAGGTTTACCTGTGCTTCGGTCAGCAGGTCATTAACCATCCGGTTTTGCTTCCGGATTAGAGTTTCAACTTCGCCGCGCCAGCGGCTGTACTCTTCCTTCGACTCTACCCGGCTGCTGATAATCAAAGGCGTCCGCGCTTCATCAATTAATATGCTGTCCACTTCGTCAACAATGGCATAATGAAGCTCACGCTGGACCAGTTCTTCTTTGTAGAGCACCATGTTATCCCTCAGGTAATCAAAACCGAGCTCGTTGTTGGTGGCGTAGACTATATCGGACCGGTAAGCCTTGCGCCGCTGCTCCTGATCCACCCCGTGCACGACCAGGCCGACTGCCAAACCCAGCATGCGGTAAACCGGGCCCATCCATTCGCTGTCACGCCGGGCCAGGTAGTCGTTTACCGTTACAATATGGACACCCTTGCCGGTGAGAGCATTGAGGTAAGCGGGCATGGTAGCAACCAGGGTTTTCCCTTCACCGGTCTTCATCTCGGCAATACGACCCTGGTGCAGTACAATACCGCCCAGTACCTGCACATCGAAAGGTCGCATTCCCACCGAGCGGCGAGCCGCTTCACGGGCCACGGCAAAAGCTTCCGGCAGCAGATCGTCCAATGCGGCGCCCTGCCGTAAGCGTTCTTTGAGTTGTTCGCTACGCCGCGGAAAATCTGTATCAGCCAGGGACTGCATTTCCGGCTCGAGCGCGTTTACCTGTTCTACTACCTTCCAGAGACGGCGCACCTCCCGTTCGTTGGAATCACCGAATAGCTTTTGCATGAAACCGGCCACGATCACGGCACCTCCTTGGTTGGAATAGCCTTTGCTATGCGAAAAAGGAACCCCGCGGTTCCCTTAATCAGTGCTGTTAATCCCGTAGCGATATCTTATTTTACCATATCACTCTTTAACAATTCAAGGCCTGCCTCGCTCTTTTCCAGGTTAATCCAGACCGGCCAGCTCACAGGAAAGAGCCCACAAACTGCCGGAAACCAGGGAGTGGCCGCCGAGCACGACCGGCACGGTGCATTCAACCGCAGCCCGGGTGAACTCTTTGAGCCAGGGATGCTCAATTTGCCGCCACAAACCCAAATCGGACAAAAATCGCTCTTTTTCGCTCAGATGAAAGCAGTAATGCGCCATGAGAACCCTGCTGTCTATAAAGGCGCAGTGGGACACCCGGGAAAGGTAGGTAAAGAAACGCTCCAGCCCGGCATGGTCCAGGAGCAGGCCGAGCATGGAGATCACTGCACCGGATTCCATGCGGCCCAGCGCTTTCATGCCGCGCTCCTCTGAAAAAACACGCAACCGCAGCTTCAGGGTTGAGTTTAAACGCTCCATGACCGGCCCGCCAACCCGGCCAATCAAGAAGACATCCTCATAGTGGCCGCGCATGATCGCCTTGGCTTGATTAAGGCGTGTATAATCTAAATCACAAGTATCGAGGACCGCTCTGGTGCGCGGTCCGGGGAAAGGGCCCGCACCCAGGACCAGGAGATCGGCCGGCGTATCCAGGTCAAAGAGTAAACCGAGGGAATAAGGCATCAGCTCCTGCTCCAATCCAAGGTAATCACGTAAAGCCCAGGCCAGGCTGTTGTCTACTGCCGGCAGATCTGCGCCGGAAAGGTCGCCGGTGACGGTAAAAGCAACAATATCCGCGGACTGGGTATTATTCGAATAAAGAAACCGCTCCCGGTTCACGAGCAGGCGGCAGATCGATGCGATTTCTTCGACGGTGATCAGGGGACAGCCGGCCCCGCTGAAGTAGAACACCTTCTTCAGATTATGCTCCACGACCAGATCTTGCAAAGAGCGGCCGAGATGAAACTTTTCCGGGGGGATGTCGTTTTCTAATACCTGCGCGCCGTTTGCGCGGGCGGCTCCAGCCAAGTCCCGGTCGTTCGTTACTAGGTAGGTTTCCTTGATCAGCGGGACCTGCTTGACTTTATCAAGGTTGTCCAGAACGGCCGCCCGCCGGACCCGGGTAATCATCTCTTCTACCGGGCTGGCGGGAGCCGTTCCTTCAAATATAACCGCGCTGACACCCTCCGTCATTAAATATGTTCCCTTTCTCTTTAACCGCAGGGCGCGGCCTACCGTACCCTGCGGGTTTTCCCGTATCTTAGAATTCCGGTTCGATTAAACCGTAGTCACCGTCCCGGCGCTTATATAAAACATTCACCGCTTCGGTATCGGCATTGGCGAAGACAAAAAAATCGTGACCGAGCAGGTTCATTTGTAAAACAGCCTCTTCCAGATTCATCGGCTTTAAGGGAAAGCGCTTGGTTTTAACCACCCGGGCCTCGTCATCATCAAGCCGGGTATCTGCCGCGGCCAACTTTTCGTTGATAATCCGCACGCCGCGTTGGCGCAGCGATTTATTCAAGCGGGTTTTGAATTTGGCCACCTGTTTCTCCAGTTTCTCGACAACCAAATCAATAGATGCATACATGTCTCCGGTGGATTCCTCGCCCCGCAAAATCAAGCCCTCGAAGTTAACAGTCACCTCGACGATATGATGATCGCGTATTACGCTGAGCATTACCTGCGCGTCCGTGGCTTTATCAAAAAATTTTGCAAGCTTGCCTAATTTCTTCCGGGTGTAGTCGACTAAAGCGGGTGTAACCTCGATGTTTTTTCCTCGGACAGCAACTACCATGTGTACATCCCCCTTTTCATCAATAACTATTACCAATACTATTCCCCAATAGGAGGAAAAATCCTTCAGAATAATCGCGGATTGTAGGCCGCGACCGCACCGAATACCGTAAAGCCGCACTGCCGCAAGACGGAAGCAGCTTCCCGCAGCGTCGCCCCGGTGGAGTAAATATCATCAACCAGCAACACCGCACAGGGCCGGGGAAGGGGATCAACCGGCGAGTATACGCCGGCCACATTTTTCCTGCGTTCAGCATAAGAGAACCCGGTCTGGGACGCGGTTTGGCGGGTTTTTTGCAGTAGATGCACCAGGGGCAGACGCAGTTCCCGGGCGGCGGCGCGAGCGATCAATGCGGACTGGTTATAGCCGCGCTCCTTCTCCCGGCGGTGATAAAGCGGTAAGGGCGCTACAAGTGCGACCGGCCAGCTGATTTCTGAGGCTAACAACCGGCCAAGCCACGATCCCAGCGGCCGGGCTATCCGCCGTTCTCCCCTGTATTTCAAGCGGTGCAGCATCCGGCGCCAATCATCCGCATACCAGGATAGGGCAAATAAACCCTGCAGCGGCGCGTTCTCCGCGAGGCAAGCGCACTCTGCCCGCCTGCTGTAAATCCGTTCACACTGAGGGCAGATCTGCCCGGTATGAGAAAAAAGCGGCCGGCAGCGGCTGCAGAGGGGATCCGGCGACCGCGCGGGAAGCAAAGCTTGGCAGAGAAGGCAACGAGGCGGATAAAGCAGCTCGAGTAGCCCATCGATCCAACCAGGAATATAACGTGCCGCGATCAAGAGGAGCACTCCCCGTCACGTAAACGAGTTTCCAGATAACTGCACCGCTCTTCAAACCGCTCCAGAGCCGTTCCCTCCCGATGGGACAAGCCGCGCGCCGTGTTAGCGATGGCGCCTTCAAAGGTCGTATTCGCTCCGCGCTCAGGAAAACCCTTTATTTTCCACGTAAAGTGGCGACGGCCAACCGGACAATTTTTACAGCGCTTCTCTCAAAAGCGCTGCTTTGTCCAGGCGTTCCCAGGGCAGATCCAGGTCGGCGCGCCCAAAATGGCCGTAGGCAGCCACTTGTTGATAAATCGGGCGGCGCAGGTCCAAGGATTCAATAATCGCTCCCGGACGAAGATCAAAATGTTTGCGCACCAGTTCCTCAATGCGTTTAACCGGCACTGTTTCCGTCCCGTAAGTTTCCACGAGCAAGGATACGGGGTGGGCCACCCCGATCGCATAAGCTACCTGCAGCTGGCATTTACGGGCTAACCCGGCGGCGACGATGTTCTTGGCCACATACCGGACGGCATAAGCGGCGGAACGGTCAACCTTGGTCGGATCCTTGCCCGAGAAAGCGCCGCCGCCATGGGCCGCATAGCCGCCGTAGGTATCAACCATAATTTTTCGGCCGGTCAGACCGGAATCGCCGTGCGGGCCGCCGACCACAAAACGGCCGGTCGGGTTCACCAGGATCCGGGTTTGCGCAGGCAGCAGCTCCGGCGAGATGATCTGCCGGATTACCTGTTCTGTCAGGTCGAATTCGATCTGCTCAAGCGACACGTCATCACTGTGCTGGGCCGACACGACTACTGTATCCACATGGATGGGTTTCCCATCCCGGTATGCCACCGTCACCTGTGTTTTCCCGTCCGGCCTCAGGTACGGCAGCAGCCCCGCTTTTCGCACATCAGCAAGACGATGGGCCAGTTTATGGGCCAGGGCGATCGGCAGGGGCATTAACTCGGGCGTTTCATCGCAGGCAAAGCCGACCATCATTCCCTGATCGCCGGCTCCAATCAGGTCATACTTGTCCACAGAACTGCTCTTTTTAATTTCCAAGGCCTGATTAACACCGAGTGCGATATCAGGCGACTGCTCGTCAATGGAGCTGATCACGGCACAGGTGTCACCGTCAAAGCCGTACTTGGCACGGGTATAACCGATCTCCTTCACCTTTTCGCGAACCACTTTTGGGATATCCACATAGCACTGCGTGGTTATTTCGCCGCATACAAATACCAACCCGGTAGTAACCGCGGTTTCAGCGGCAACCCTGGCCTGCGGATCCTGGGCAATAATATTGTCCAGGATGGCGTCGGAAATCTGATCGGCCAGCTTATCGGGATGGCCCTCGGTGACCGACTCAGATGTAAACAGGTAAACATTGCTGCTCATTAAATTCGCCTCCTAAGAATTGGTCATTAAATAGAAAAACCTCTTCTGGAAGAGGTTTTGGGCACCTCTCATCTCCCAGGGTGGTTGCCCACCCTGCGGCAATTAGCACCGTAACTGTTAAGTCCGGTTGCCGGGATTCATCGGGGCCGTCCCTCCTCCACTCTTGATAAGAGCTTTATACGGTTGTCTGCACAAAGATAAAATATATCAAGTTCGCCCAAAAGTCAACCATTCCCGGGTAAGATTTTTATATTGAGTGACACGCGGGCCATGCGGCGGATTGCGTTTATGCGCGGTCAACCAGGGCAAACATCAGTTCCCCCGAGGCCACTCTTTCCCCGCCGACCCTGGCTTCACCTTCACCTTTACCGATGCTGCCGCGTATTTTCGTCACGACCATTGATAGATCCAGCCGGTCACCGGGGCGGACCGTCTGCCTGAAACGAAAATTATCAATACCGGCGAAGAGCGCCAATTTCCCCTCCATGCCGGCCCGACTGAGTACAGCCACTCCGCCGATTTGAGCAAGCGCCTCCAGGATCAGCACACCGGGCATTATCGGCTCACCCGGAAAATGCCCCTGAAAAAACGGCTCGTTTAGCGTCACATTCTTATAGCCGGAAACCTTTTCACCCGGCACCAACTCTGTAATCCGGTCCACAAGCAAAAATGGATACCGGTGAGGCAAAATAGACATAATCTGCTTAATCAGCATTTCATTCGACACCGCGTTCGCCTCCCGCTATTCTAAATCCCAAGCCTCTTGCAAGATAGAGATGACCGTGTCATCTTCAACCTGGCTAAAATCTCTGTAAAACTGCCCCACAGCGGCAAAATGAGGCGGTGCCGCCAGGTAGCAGAGGTCATCCACTTCTCCTGCCAGTTTGTTTAAAGTGTCGGGCGGGCCAACCGGTACGGCCAGGACAAGTTTTTGCGGCTGCTGCCGCCGCAGCGCCTTAATGGCAGCGAACAGAGTAAAACCGGTGGCCACACCGTCGTCAATTAAAATAACCAGCCTACCTTTCGGCTCCGGCAGCGGACGTTCACCCCGGTAAGCGCGCAGGCGGCGCCTGATTTCAGCCTGCTCATCGAGGGCCGCCCGGTCAATATAAGCGCGCGACAAACGCAGTTGACCGACCAATTGATCATTCAGCATCACCGCTCCGTCTCCCGAGACGGCCCCAAGAGCCAGTTCAGGTTGCATTGGGGCGCCTATTTTGCGCGTAATGATCAAGTCGAGTTCGCTGCCCAGTGCCAACCGGACCGGTTCCGCCACACTTACGCCGCCGCGCGGCACAGCTAAAATCAGCGGTGAACTGCCTCGATACGAATGAAGTTTCTCCGCCAGGAGTTCTCCGGCATGCCGGCGATCTTGGAACAGCATCAGAGCGACCTCCATTGATTATCGATCTTAAATATCCTGAAACAGTTACGCTTGCTAGAGCGGTAAGCCGGCGAAAAGCTTCCCCGATGCCTGAACCGCCCCAGCTTCAACAGGCAGTTGCAACAGCGGTTTACCCGCCAGGTCGTATTCAGATAGCAGGGGATCATACGGAATTTCACCGAGCAGACTCAGTCCGCTGCGTTCAATCTCCCGCTCAAGTTGAGACACTTGATCACAACGGCCCCGGGATACGACCAGTCCCATTTGGCCGACCTCGATTTTGACACTCTCCACAATCTCTTTCACCCGGCCCGCTGAACGGATCCCCCGGGCGGTGGCATCACTGGTTACCAACAACAGATCGACCTGAGGCATTAATCGGCGGCTGAGGTGTTCCAGGCCTGCTTCGTTATCGATCAGAAGGTAATCGTAATTGATGCTTAATTTTTCCAGGTAACGTTTCAAAAGATCGTTGGGATAGCAATAACAACCCGGCCCTTGAGGGTTACCCATCACAAGCAGATCGAACTCTTTTGTTTCCACCAGGGCCCTGCTCAAGCGGTATTCGATGAACAGGTCCTTGGTCATTCCCGTGGGAACCGCATTCAGTTTTTTAGTATCTTCGAGAATTGTTCCGATCGTTTCCGTAACTTGTAAACCCAGCGTTTCATTCAGGTTTGCGTTGGCGTCGGCATCAACAGCCAGGATCGGCCGTCCCGGACTCTGCTCCAATAAAAAGCGAATCAAGAGAGCAACGAGGGTTGTTTTACCGGTACCGCCTTTACCGGCGACGGCTATACGAATGGTCATATTCAGCTTGTCTCCTTTACCGATAATTAATGATATTTGTTACAACACAATATATTCTTAGTTTGTTAAACCGGATTGCACTGTGGCCAACCGTTATTTAGGACGCGGCGCTGTTTAAACAGCCGTCTCGTCATGGCCTGTTCCAAATGTCCGATGGTGTAACAAGGCCACATATCCACCAGATCTCCCACAGCGCTTACTGAGCGGTAATAAGGCCACTGCTCCGGCGGCAGGGGATTCAGCCAGATTATTTCACTTACTCGCTCTAACAAACGCTGCAGTGCCGGCAGAGATCGTGTGAGGGCGACGGTTCTGGTATCACTGACAACCAGCAGTGTAGTCCTGACGTTAAGCAGAGCCGCATGATCATCCAACAACTGCTCGAGGGCGACAGCAAGATTGGTTCCGCCGCCCCAAGTTTTGCTCTGCCTGACAACCCGATCCAGGACCTGTTGAAGATGGCCCCGCTCTTTTAAATCGGGAGAAAGATACTCCAACACGTCCGCAAAGCAGAAACTTTCCAGATTGAATACTGCTGCCTGCAACCCATAGATAAATTGCAGCACAAAAGTACTATATCGTTGCATTGAAGCGGAAACATCGCACAATAACAGCAGCTGCTGTTTGGGCCGGCGTTTTCGCCTGTGCCGCAGGATGAAAATAATCCCCCCAAAACGCATATTATCCCGCAGCGACCGGCGCAGATCAATCGGTCCCCGCCGGGAGGAGCGTCTCCGCCCGCGGCCCAATTCAGCGGCCAGCTTCCGGGATAATTTCCGGATCAGGTCTTGCGCGGCGGACAGATCCGCCTCCCGGATCGCCTGAATATCAATGTCGCGCAAATTGTTGTCCGGCGCCCCTTTGCCCGCTCCCGGCCCGCCGCCTGACACCAGGACGCCCTCGCTTGAGGCTGCTCTCTCCATTTTACTCCGGCAGTAGCGGAGATGGCCTTTTACTACTGTCTCCAATAGAGGCTTGAAACTGGGTTCCACCTTTTTCCCGGCCTCGGTCTCCCTGACGAAACGCAGTAAACCCTGTTGTTGTTCTTTCGGCAGTAAAGTGTACAACTGCATTTCTTCCGGTGAAAGGCGCAGCGGCTCGCCTTTAAACCGCAGGGAACGGTTTGCCTCATCGAAATCATGTTGCATGCGGTTCCTGCGTTCAGCGGCCTCGAGGCGGTGCCTCTCCAGGATATCCGGAGGAACAAAATAGCGCTCAAATAAGCGCTCAAAAGAATCGTAATGCCGCCGATCCTTGACCAGGGTGGTCTGGAGCGCGGTTTTAAAGGAAGAGCGGCAAGACAAGTCGACAACCTGCAGCGCCTGCAAGGCATCGATCAGTTCAGCCGTACCTACCGGTAAACCCTCTGACCGCAGCAGGTCGGTAAATCCGGCTAAATTAGCTTCGAGGCTTTCACCCCGCGATTGTCTATTTAACGGCACCGGCAGCTCTCCTCTTCATCAGCGGGCCGCCGCAGCTCCTGGTCGATCAAAGATGGACCGATTTGCCGGTGAAACAACTGTTGATCCTGGCGGGTTTTCAACAGCAGGTTTAAAGTATCCGCTACCGCGGCACCGTCCAGGCGGTTTCGATCGAGGGCGATCAGCGCCCTGGCCCAATCGAGTGTTTCGGCGATAGAAGGCTTTTTTCGCAAATCCGACTGCCGCCTTAATAACTGGATTACCCTGGCAATCTCCCAGGCCAGGCGGTCACCAATCCCGGGCACCCTGGCCTTAATAATCTGCACCTCTTTCTCAATACCGGGAAAGTCAAGGTAAAGATAGAGGCAGCGCCGCTTAAGCCCGTCGGAAAGTTCTCGTTCACTGTTGCTGGTCAAAATGACTACCGGAATGTTTTGAGCATGCAGCGTGCCAAGCTCAGGAACCGATACCTGAAAATCGGAAAGCACTTCAAATAAGAAGGCTTCAAATTCGGGATCACATTTATCGACTTCATCGATCAGCAGCACTGTTTCCGATGCGGCTCGAATCGCCTTCAATAAAGGCCTCTCCAGCAAATATTCCGTAGTGAACAGATCCTCTTCTTGTAATGCCGAGCCTTCTCGCGCACGGTTCATTTGAATCTTCAGCAGTTGACGTTGGTAGTTCCACTCATAAAGCGCCCGATTTTCATCAAGACCTTCGTAACACTGCAAGCGGATTAGCTCGGTGTTGAGAATATTAGCCAACACCTTGCCCATTTCAGTTTTACCCACACCCGGTTCTCCTTCAATCAGCAACGGTTTCTGCAGTTTCAGCGCGAGGTAAACTGTGAGGACTACACATTCATCGCAAATATAACCGGCCCTGGTCAAGCCTTTTCGGAGTCCGGCTAGACTGATGTTCATGACCGTCTACTCTCTCCTCGGTTATTTAGAAATATTCATCACGATCATACTATAATTTTTCCAGGCAGGCAAATAGAACAGGCGGGCTTCCAGGGCCCGCCTGCAGGTAATGAAACATTCAGAAAATAGTAGACTAGCTGTTTACTTAAATATGAACTATTTTTGAGAAAAGTGGCGCCTGTTTTTCTCATCTTCCATCTCTGATTCAACTTCTAAAATTTTGGCCAATACCGACGCACGCTCAGCGCCTCTTGAAATTACGTACTCGCGCAACAGGTTCTCCCGGGTTTCCGTGAGACTAACCAAAACATCCGGCATTTGATTGTACTACCTCCCTGAAATCGATTTATTCCTTATTTTGAACAATTTCGACAAGAATATACATTCAAGGTTGATTTAACGCATTACAGGGAGGATGAGAATAACAATTCACTTAACGTTACCGGTTGCAGCCCTTTGGCTGTAAGCCCGCGGATAATTTCCGGCAGCGCCTCAACATCCCCACCCACAAAATGCAGCAGGATGATGCTGCCGCCCCGCGCTTCTCTTGTAATATATGACGCGGTTGATAATGGAGAGGGGTTGCCGCCGGCGCGTTGGGGACCGGAGCGGCTGTAGAGCGTGTACACAGTTTCGATATCCCACAGCACTGTAATCATCTTGTGTGAGGCAATAATCGATCGGAAATATTCGGCTTGTCTGCTGCTCTCACTGAAACCGGCCATACCGGGCGGTCGAAAGAAAACGGCATGATAAGGTTGGCCCAGGGCGTACTCCGCGGCGTTGTGCCATTGAGTAATTTCCCGAAAAATTTCATCCGCAGTCAACGCTGTCAGATAGCGATGACTGTAAGTATGGTTGCCCAGTTCATGACCCTCACGCACCGCTCGTTTCCACAAGGCGGGATATGCTTCCAGGGATAACCCGACCGGGAAAAATGTTGCCTGAACCCCTAAATCTAGGCATATATCCAGTGCCTGCTCCACCATCTCCGGACTATAGCCGTCATCAATGGTAATCGATACTCTATTTCCGCTCCTGTCGCCGTGATAAAAAAGGCCTCCTTTCAATTGATCATGCCTGAGAAAGAAAATTTCCCAACGCAAATGTTCGTTTTTCTCAACTGCAAGTTCCAGATCTGCCTGCGATGCCTTCAGCTGGTCCTGAAGTGTTTTTTCTTCATTCCATGCTTCTACCAGGATGCAATTATAACTCTGTATCATATACCATAAATAGCCGCAGGGCATTACAATAAAAAAAATTATAAAAATCGATAAGGCCATGTTAAAGGCTTGAACATTGGTCTTCATGAAATCATCCTCCGTGCAATGACCTGGATCATTATCATTATTCAATCTCATTGTATGGTTCAGTGCGAGGATTAATGATTACCGATACAGATCGGAGTTCTGGCGGCCTTCCGCATGGCCGCTCTTGCGGAAGTTAATTTCTAGAGCACCGAATCCGTCACTGAAGATATCGATTGGAAGCAAAGGTTGCGTTGGAGCCAAAGCGGGGTGGAAGTATTAAGAAAGAACCGGAGAATATTTAAAGATTTCAGGCAACGCAAACTATGGTTAATCTATCTCGATACGCTTAGCGCCACTTGCTGGGCCGTATCTTTTTTTCTTTTTCCCATGGCGTGGCTGGCCAGCTCTATTACAGCGCTATATTCTGTCACCTTACCCTTGCCGAAGCACTATTCTTCTGTTTTAGGTTGAAGCGCGATCGACAAACGTGCCGCTCAAGCAACCAGCACGCATCCCGGGCTTTATTCGCTGCACATTAAAAGGCTTTCCAATATTTGAATGCCGAAGAGATTAGAAGCCCGGGATTAATTCCCAGGCTTCTATGATAAATATAATGGAGCCGGCAAGAGGACTTGAACCCCCAACATGCTGATTACGATTCAGCTGCTCTACCATTTGAGCTATGCCGGCATCAGGATATATTATAACCCGGAGAAAGATAATCCTCAAGTGCTTTTACCGGTCGAGCTGTCACGCGGATCAAAAGATGTCCGGCGGACTTCAGCTGTTTAACTGTCTACCAAGACAGTGGTAAATAATTACCGATACTCGGCGCGCTTTATGTTGATTCCGGACAGCCTGCTTCGAATCTGTTCAATAAATCGCCTGAACGGTAATCGGCGGCTAGGCGGCAGTAAGTGAGGTAAGTTCCCTCCACTGCGGGTAGTTCATCAGCGGCCAACTCCCGGATCACCCGGCCCGGAACCCCCATCACCAGGGAACGAGGTGGAATATAAGTCCCGGGAAGCACCAGGGCGCCGGCGGCAACAATACTACCGCTTCCGACAACGGCACCGCTCAGCAATATAGCTCCCATACCGATCAGCGCTTCATCCTCTACGGTACAGCCGTGCAAAACCGCGTTATGACCGACGGAAACCCGATCACCGATTCTCACCGGTGCGCCTTTATCAACATGAATGGACACATTATCCTGGATATTGGTTTGCCGGCCGATCGCGATATCGTCAAGATCGCCTCTCACCACGGTATTGAACCAAATACTCGAACCTGCTCCGGCTTTGATCCGCCCGATCACGCGCGCCCCGGGTGCAATATAAACATCCGCTGCCAAGGTAGGATAATAATGTTGAAAGGAGAATATGGTCATCGGTATTTTACCTCCATGCCAAGCCAAGCTAATCTTTCCTTTCCCCCGGGCAGAGCTGAATTTCTCCCCAGGCCGCCACCTGATCCCCGTAAATCACAAGCGCGCCGGTAACGCCATGCAAACCGCGAGCGAATTCGATTGCACCCATCAGATCTTCCGGTCCCCGGACCAGGTTTCCCAAGGCTGTGGCTGCGGCGTCAGCCAGCGGTACGGATGGAGATAAGACCAACGCGGCATCGGCACGGCCCAGGCTGTATGACGGGCCGATTGTTCCTGAAGAGGTACAAATACCTAGGGGGGTTTGCTTTGGTTTGACATTTAATGCTATCTTTCCGCTTAAAGGAGAGCTTCCGGCATAAATCCCAATGTTAACCGGTTCGACAACTCTAACAAACAAATCCCCTCCATTCTCGACAATAACCTCAGGTGCGCTCTGAAGCAGAAATAAACCGACAATTTCCGAGAAAACGCCGGCCACCGCTGCCATCGGGCCTACCCCGGCCCGGTTTGCCGCCTCCACCATCGCCAGGACGATCCCCGGAATCCCCTCTCCATCCAGTACTAACGGCTGCATCGCCGTGGCGAATGCCGGATTTCCGGCCATAAAATTCTCCAGCTGTCGGCGCTGTCGCCAGACAAGCTGTTCCACCAGAGCGGGAAAAGCCGGATCATAGCAGCGGCTGGTAACGGCAATCCAAAGATCGGTTTCTTTGACGCCGACTGTAAAAGTGCGAAACCGCTTCCCGGCCGGTAGGTGCCGGTAAAATCGTTTTGAGCTCACATCGCGCCGTCCAGGAGAGTTTCCATAGCCCTGGCGGGACAAGCGCGCAAGCATAGCTCGCATACCACACATTTTTCTTCGTTAAAGTAGACTTTCATCTCGGGACGGCTGAGAGATAGAGCACCTGAAGGACAAATTACCGTGCAGGCCCCACAATGAGTACACCGCTCTTCCTGCCAGGCAATCTGCTGTTTAAGGTTGATGATACGCAAACCGCGTTCTTGAAGCCAGTTCAGGGCCTGCTGAAAATTAGCTGCACTGCCGCTCAACTCGAGCATTAAGCGTCCTTCCTTATTTGGATTGATATCAGCACGCAGAATATTTACCATCAAATCATAATCCTTGACCAAGTGATAGATGACCGGCTGCTCAACCAGGGTTGACGGAAAGCGCAAAACTAATTTCTGTTTTACCACCGCTAAATCCCTCCTTTTTCGGCATCACGCTGGGGCAGTGTTTTAAGGGTTAAATTAGTTTCCACTGACGGCAGTAGCGCCGCGGGTTGAGATAATGTAAAATGACCGCGTTGAATCCACTCTTTCAGCGTATGGGCAATCTCCCTGGCACCGGCGCAGCTTGATAAAGGAGCTGCCGGAATTCTGGCTCCGTTGACCGTAATTTCTCCGTTTTTCAGCTGCTTATAGTTAACCAAGCCCAGATTGCCGCCTTCCCGGTTAGGGTAAGAGCGGCTGTAATCTACTACCGGAGCCAGAATTTCTTCATCTTTAACCGCGCAAAAAGCCATAACCTCTTCATTTAGAACCGGTATGGGAATACCGATACCAACTTGCAGCGTGGCTCCATAGCCGAGGAAGCTAAGACCACGCAACCACCGCGGGGTCATCTGCTTTAGATCGCCGATTACAGCAAGGGTTCCGGCCGGGTACTTCGGTGTTCCTCGATCCGTTCTTTCCACGCCGGGGTTATGTTGAGTGCCGTGCCAGGCTACATAGCCGATACCGCCGCCCAGAAAGATCCGGGTACCGATACCAATCGTTTTCAACAGCGGGTCGTTGAACAGCGGGCTCAGCTCACCCGACGAGCTAAAATTGGCATTACCCAATTTTGGCTTCAAAACCCCCATATAGGTATAGATAGTTTTATCGCTTAAGTTTACGGCTACATTATAATTCTGATAGGCATTCCTCGGGTTATACATAGTTGCTTCGTTTATTTCCGCCAGGCGAAAAGAGGTAGCTATTTTTTTTAAAGGATAGCAGTCAGTACCATATGACGAGGCTTCAAGTTTAATTTCTTTTCCGGCCACTAGATCTTCAATAACATGCCCTCCGCCATAGCTAAACTCTCCGGGGTAACTGCGGTTTACCGGATCTGAAGGAGGCAGTGCGGTTGCGCCCAGATAAGCGTCTACCGCCGCAATCCCGGCGTACGCCGGGACACCATTTAAAAAAACCTCGTTCATTTTTATTCTGGGTTGGGGATGTCCAAAATTCAAAAAAACACCGGAAGAGCACATCGGGCCAAACGTAGCGGTGGTAACCACGTCTACAGCCGCGGCCGCGCCGGAGATGCCCTTTTCTTCGATCAAGCCCAGTACTTCTTCCGCCGTTAGCACAACCGCTTTACCGGCTTTAATTCTTTGGTTCACTTCCTCATAAGTACGTTGAACGCTCATCAATTACCCTCCCCCGGTTTTTAAATCATATTATACCATCCTTTTTCCGATACCGTCACCATTCTTTTACCTGGATAAAGGGTGATACAGCGAATCAGGAGCAACATCTGCGCACGTATTGTTGGGATAAATTAGAAAAAGAAACCGCGCTCAGGCACGGTTCCTAAACTGGCAGTGATATTGACCGGCATGACTGATCAGTGAGCAGTCAAATCTCGTAAATAGTTCTCAAAAGCGGTTGGATATTCTTCCGGAGCGGTCAAAAATTCAAAAGCCCTACTGTTTTCCTGGAAAACGCGGTACAACGGCAACCCGGTAATCAGGTTTAATTTGGGTACCTGGGTAACCGGACAACGCTGCAAAGGCGGCACAGATTGGTATTGCTTATTGACAACAAATTCCGGACCTTCTTCCGCTTGCAATTCATAATAGGCTCCACCGCCCATCTCGCGAAACGGTCCGTATACGGAAGAAAACTCCCGGGCTACCCAATTACTCATGATCAGGACATCATCACCGGGATTAATCGTTATGTGCCCAAAACCGGGCGGGATTAGGACCTTGTCGCCCGGTTTCGCCGCAATAAGAATTACCGCTTCTAACTGGTTGGGGTTAACCCCAGAGCGTTGCAACAAATAATGAGCACGGCCGTACAAAACCTCGTAAACCTCGGGATAAGTTAAGCTGGTGCCGGGTTTTTCCGGGTGATAATGCCCGGCGGTTTTAATATACTCACGGCTCAAGGTGCCCGGGAAAAGCACGGTAATGTCATAACGCAAACTGCTGCTTTCAATAACCGCATCGTCGCGAGAGAACGAGACCCCGCGGTACATAAAATATAGTTCTTCCGGTCCCGCCGCTTTACTGTCATAGAGAACGCTGACCATATCTTCTTTCCGGCGTATATCCGGTATTGGGTCTGTCGTTTCCATACCTTCTCCGAAAAAAAGTTTCTTTACCGCCGGATCCCACTGAACCGGTAGGCCGCTTTGCTTGCTTAAGTCGATCATCTTATCGACTCCTTCCCCGGGTATCCGGGCCGGTTTCCGATACCTAAAATAAATGCAACATCGCGGGCTTTACCATCCGATTCGCGTTTTAACCGGCACTGGCAATCATTGCCGCCAGGTCTACAACCCGGCAAGAATAAGCCCACTCATTGTCATACCACGCCATGACACGGGCCAGGTTCCCTCCTACAACCATGGTAGAGAGGCCATCAACCGTGGAAGAGTAGGGATTGCCGCGATAGTCGGCTGAAACCAGGGGTTCGTCGCTGAAAGCCAGATATTTTGAACCCTGAGCAGCCTTTATAAACGCTTCGTTGACCGCGGCAGGAGTAGTACTCTGTTCCAAATCAGCCACAAAGTCTACCACCGATACAGTAGCGGTAGGTACGCGAACAGAGAGGCCGTCAATTTTACCTTTCAGTTCAGGAATAACCTCGCCCACAGTTTTCGCGGCTCCCGTGGAAGTAGGGATCATTGACAGTGCCGCCGCTCTGGACCGCCGTAAATCAGGATGCGGCAGATCAAGCAGCTGTTGGTCATTAGTATATGCGTGAGTAGTATTCATCAAGCCCTTTTTAACTCCGAAATTTTTATGGAGTACTTTGACCAGCGGCGCCAAAGCGTTTGTTGTACAGGAAGCATTGGAGATTATGATATGCTCCGCGGGATTATAGATATTTTCGTTGACACCCAAAACAATTACCGCATCAGCTTCTCCGGGAGCGGTAATAATAACCCGCTTGGCTCCGGCCTTCAGATGAGACGAAACCGCGTCACGTGTCCGGAAACGACCCGTAGATTCAATGACCAGGTCCACTCCACTCTCCTTCCAAGGTATTTGAACCGGATCTCTTTCCGAATAAACACTGACCAATTTGCCACCAACTAAAAGTCCTTTTGCCTCAGCCCTGACCTCTGTAGCCAGTTTCCCGTATACCGAATCGTATTTTAATAGATGGGCCAGGGTGGTGCTGTCCACCAAATCGTTTATGGCGACAACCTCAAATTTATCCTGCCCCAGAGAAGCACGCATGGTTAAGCGCCCAATTCGACCAAAACCGTTAATTCCTACTTTCAACATGTCAAGCCCTCCCTTAAGATATGGATCATTTCCCGTCTGTTGTTATTTTTAGATACTTTAAGAATTTTATGCCTGAAGGGAAATTCTTAATTTAAATAAACTTGTTTTGTATTGACGCGCTGTGCTACAATATTAACCAAAAATCGCGCCTCCCGGAATTAATAGTATAACATTTCCTTTCCTTCTGCAATATATTTCTGGGATGGGGAATTAGACCTGATATTCACCAGGGAGCAACGAGGAGGCCCGGCCAGTGAACTTAATCAATGTAATCGTAAGCGGTGCCGCCGGAAAAATGGGGCGGGAGATTGTAAAAGCAATCGTACATACTTCCGATCTTAAGTTGGTGGGTGTAGCGGATCTGGTCAACGTTGATCAAGATGCCGGACTGTTGTCCGGTACCAAACCGGTTGGCTTGGCTGTTACATCCGATCTTAAACAGCTGCTGGCAAATTCAGGGGCAGCTGTAATGATTGATTTTACATCACCGCTAACAGTAATGGATAATATTTACGCCTCCTTAGAACACCGCGTCTCACCCGTAGTGGGCACTACAGGAATCAGCGAAGAAAATCTTACAGAAATCAGGAGATGGACGCGCCTTTACAATACCGGCGCAATTATTGCTCCTAATTACGCTCTGGGAGCAATACTGATGAATAAAATAGCACAGTTATGCGCCCGGTATATGCATGCCGTGGAAATCATAGAACTGCACCATGATGAAAAACTGGATGCGCCTTCGGGAACCGCCATTAAAACCGCAAACTTAATCAGCGAAGCAGTCAATACCCTACCCCCGCAATGTGTAACTCTTGAAACAATTCCCGGTGTTCGCGGTGGCAGAGTAAGCAATATCCCGATACACAGCATTCGCCTGCCCGGTTTGGTCGCCCACCAGGAAGTTCTTTTTGGAGGGGAAGGCCAGATTCTGACAATACGTCACGATGCCTTCAGCCGCACTTGCTTTATTCCCGGACTGCTGATGGCCGTTCGTCATGCCCCTTCAAATAAAGAGTTAATTTACGGCATGGAAAACCTCTTGGAGTAAACCAGGTATAATTTCTCTCCCGTTACCTACAATAAAAGGGCAGGCAGACTAACCCCCGGAAAGGAAATAACTTTTCCATGAACCCATTCCTGTTCGCCCTTTTAATCGCTGCCGTCGCGGGAATTACCATGGCTATACAGGGTTCTCTCAACGCCGTTCTGGGCAGGGTAGTCGGATTGCTGGAAGCCACCCTGATCATCCATGTTGTCGGAACGATAGTGGCCCTGACAGCACTGCTTACTATTCGTTTTGGATCCGGAGGACTTTCCCTGTTTAAAGAAGCACCCTGGTTTACTTATCTCGGTGGAGCGCTGGGGGTGCTGATTGTGATCGGTGTCGCTTTCAGCCTGCCCCGTGCCGGTGTTGCCAACGCCACCACCGCGATAATTATCGGTCAGGTCGCAACAGCCATGCTAATCGATCAACTGGGCTTTTTCGGCCTGGAAAAAATACCGATTACATGGTGGAATGCTTTTGGCCTGGCTCTCCTGGCCGGCGGCGGTTACTGCATGCTCTGCCGGTAAAAAAGTAGCCGGTTATTTGAAGTAGATCGGATTGGCATAAATCCAGGGACGAGGACGTCCCCGGAGGGGACGAAAATAGACTTCAACCCGGTAAACACCCGCAGATGGAGGATTAAAACACATTTGCGGGCCCGGAGCGCGGGCAATCAATCGCCCTTGATGAATAATCCGCATTAATGAGCGTTCAGTGGGGCACTTAATATCGATAATCATGTCTTTCCTGAATGCAATTTCTTCGCCCATAATCGCGGCCGGTTCCCGCGAACTGCGGCAGCGAGTGTAACAGGTGAAACCCGCTCCGGGGAAAAGCTGGTCAAAAGAGATAAAACAGTTTCCACCTGCCAAGGCTGTATAAATCTGATGTTTGGCCTCCCTAAAATTCAAGCTTAAGGGTTTCCGCAGGCAGATATACGTATTAATGGCGCGAAAGAGGAATAGATAGGGGAAAATTTCAGTTGCAACGAAGCCGAACCGTTGCCGGATCGCGTGCGCGTCAGTGCCGCCGATACCCACCACCCGTTGGCCGCTGCCGGTATAACAATCCCAGATTCTCAGTGCTTCAACCGGAGGCCCGTCCAATGCCGCTTTACGGTTGAACAGAAACCAGTAAAGTGTTCTTAAAAGCGAAGTGGCGCGGCCGCGCCAGTGTGAAGAATAATTCCAGATTTCCATTCCGGTAAAGCGATAGACAGGCCAATCGGTCCAGGGATAAGCTTTACCATGCTGAATTAACGGTGACCCTTGCTCGAACGGGTGCGCAATAAAACCGAGCGCGCCTTTAGCTTGAACCCGGTCGATCATCTCCTGCGGATACTCTTCATTACCCGGGATCATTTCAGGCAAACCAAGCGCCAGGTAATGATTGCGGTTACGGTTTAGCTCTACGCCGACCAGCACCGCCACACCACTGCTGTAACCTTCTTCCGGAAGAGCGGCCAAGGTTTCATGATCGGTTATAACCACATATTTTAAGCCCGTAGCAGCAGCCGCAGCGGCCACTTCACTGACGGTGCCACTGCCGTCTGAACAGCGTGAGTGAATGTGAATATTGCCGGGATAAGTAAACATGGAGATTAAAACGAAGAGGCAATTTTACGACTTGAAATTAAAGTATCGGAAAGTTGGTTCATATTCTCCAACACCTTGGCGGTGCCTTTAACCACGCAGGTGATCGGATCCTCGGCCAGATAAAACGGAACCCCGGTTTCCTGTGTTAAGAAGCGCGTAAAACCATCAAGCAAAGCCCCGCCGCCTGTCAACACGATGCCCTTTTCAATAATATCCCCGGCCAACTCCGGCGGTGTTTTCTCCAAAACCTGCTTGATCCCCTGCAGTATAGCCCAAAGCGGTTCTTCCAGGGCCAGCACTACCTGTTGGGTGGTGATGGAAAGCGACCGGGGCAACCCGGAGACAAGATCGCGCCCCCGCACATCTGACTGCAAATAACGGCTGCCGGGATGCGCTGATCCGATCGCAATTTTCAGCGATTCGGCTGTGCGTTCGCCGACCAGGACATTGTATTCTTTTTTAACAAAACGCGTGATCGCTTCGTCAAACTTGTCCCCGCCTACCCGAACGCTGGCGCTCTCAACCACTTCGCCCATAGAGAGGACTGCAATATCGCTCGTGCCGCCGCCGATATCGACAACCATATTCCCGCTGGGCTCAAATATATCCAATCCCGCCCCGATAGCGGCGGCACGCGGTTCCTCAATGAGGTATGTTTCCCGGGCACCGGTGCGGCCGACCGCTTCAATAACCGCTTTCTGTTCCACGGAAGTTGTTCCAGCAGGTACACAAACGACCACCCGCGGGCGGATTAAACGTCTTTTCTGCCCGGCCATGGCGATGTAATGTTTCAGCATAATTTCTGTAATATCGAAGTCGGCGATAACTCCTTCTCTTAAAGGGCGTACCGCCACAATATTGCCCGGGGTTCGGCCCAGCATTCGTTGAGCTTCAACGCCAACGGCCAGTACTTTCTGAGTTTGCTGCTCAATGGCCACCACTGATGGTTCATTCAGGACAATCCCTCTGCCCCGAATATAAACCAGAATGCTGGCAGTCCCCAAATCAATACCGATATCAGACGACAAAGCCACAGCCCATCCTCCCCCGGTTGTCCTTAACGGCTGCCGGGCATTGAGCAGACGTTTTTCGGTAAATAGAGAATTCAACATCTTTTAGATATTTCCTTTATTTGAATTAAAGTTATTTAAAAACAAATATGCGGAGCAACTACCAAATACTGGCTATTTCACCTTCTGCTTCAGGTGGAGGTATTTACGGCGAGTGGCTTCACCGCCCCGCAAGTGGCGTTCAGCTTTGTTTCTTTCCAGAATACGTTTAACCTGACGGGCCAGGTGCCGGTTTATTTCGGGCAACCTCTCGGTTACATCTTTATGTACCGTACTTTTACTGACTCCAAAATTACGGGCAACCTGTCGCACGGTCGCCCTAGTTTCCAGGATATAGTTGCTGATCTCAATTACCCTCTGGTGAATATAGTCGTGCACCGCAGGGCCCCCTTTTTCTTCAGCTTCCATAAATTATATGAGGGGGCTGTTTAAAAAATGACTTGTTCCGGAGGGTTATCCGTCCAGACGCGGTTTAAGGAAGATGGCTCTCAGGGTCTATCGCTTTACCGCCTTCACTTAATTCCAGGTAGAGGTAGTCAGGCTCGGCAGCAAAGCCTGGTCCGACGGTACCGATTACAGTACCCTGTGTGACCAAATCACCTGCTTTAACCACAACCTTTCCCAACGCGCCATAATATGAAACGCGATCTTGATCATGCCGGATTGTTACTGAAAGACCGTGCGGCTTGTCTTTTTCTCCGGTTTTCAGTACAGTACCGTCCCACATGGCTACAACATTCGAACCGCTCACTGCCCTGATTGCAATGCCCTTGGAAAAGTAATAAAGCGGACTGCCCAAACCCTCGTCTTTAACCATTTGGTTAAAGCTATAAAAAAGCGCACCGCGTACCGGCCAGATCGCCTGAATATAAACCGGCTCTGCATTTGCTTCCTCCGACTCTTCTGCAACTACTGCAGGGTCTTCATTCACTTCCGGAATCTCTTCTGCCGAGTTATCTGCAGGTTCTTCGGATGCTTGGTAGGTAGTCCAATCAAATGGGGGATTGTCCATAGAATACGGCTCAATCAGGCGTAGCCTTGCAATACTCCATAAAAAGAACCCTCCTGCCAGAAGCACCGTTAATGCGTATACCGACAAAATACGCGCAAGCCGGGGCATACCCCAAAATCGACTCGTACATTTTTTAATGAGAACGGCAAAGAACGCGGGTATACCCCCGGCTAGTCGTAACAGATGCTGTCCTACCGTCAGCAGTTTGTTCTTAAATAAACTGAATTTAGACTCTTGAGCATGCTTTTTCCGGGTTTTAGTTTTGCCTGCCAATGCTATCACCTCACCTGTTATTATAACCAGTTGAGGTAATTATATGCAGTTGTAACTGCCCAGGAGTCGTAGTAAGAATCCTGAAGTACTATGTATTTTTCAGTCAGCCTGTGAAACGGTTGTACCGGGATAATAAAGAGATATAATCTGTCGATAGCTCTTACCTTCAGCAGCGGCGCCATCAGCCCCGTATTGACACAGCCCCACCCCATGGCCGTGACCGTGGGTAGTAAATAGAAAGCCGTCTTCTTGCGCCTCCCAAATAAATGCTGTTGAAGGGAGATCAAGCAGGCGTCGTACTTCCTTCCCTTCTAAAAGAGAGTCACCTAGTTCCAACAAGCCGACTCTCCCGCCGGGCGTCTCTTCAACTACCTGTGCCGGCAGCTGCTTGATTGCCGCCACCGGAAGGGCCGGTTCCTGCAAAAAGAGAGTACTCAATTTTGCGTATGGAACCAGGGTATTGCTTTCATAGTAAGGTGAATGGGTGCAATAGGGGCACTGGACACTCACCAGATAGGGAGTCGGCCCACCGCTCCAGATCGCTTGTGAACTTTCAGTTTTGCCGCCGCAGGTGGAGTGATAAACCGCTTCAATTAATCTGCCCTGGTATGTAATCACCTCGCCTGCCGTTTCCAAAACCGCTTGCCTCACTCGTGCCAGGTTTTCATTTTTCATCTCATCCGGCCAGCTCAGAACAGCTTCCTGCGGGTCTATCCAGGCCTGGCAGTGCGTACTGTCGGAGCAGATATCGGCCGACGCCGCTGATTGCCGGCACCCATCGCCGCCCCATGCACGGCTGCGGCTGAGAGTATAGGTACGGGCCGCTACGGCCTGGGCCTTAAGGGCCTCCAGACCGAACGACGCAGGCATTTCCGCTATTACCACGCCAACCAGGTACTCTTCCAGATCGATTAGTACCACCTGTTCGAGGTCGACCCTATAAAACCGGATCGGCGTTTTATCATGATCAGTGTCTTCTGCCGGCTCCGGATCAGGTTCCTGGACCACTCCCGGGCCGGCCAGAGAACGGCCTAAACTTACTGCTGCCGCAGGCAGGCAAATCACAATTAAGGCGATGGCGATAAACAGCAAGGCGGCGCTTCGGGTCATGGCTACCTCCCAATCGGGACTTCACCACAAATATATGAAACCTGTCCTCCTTTTAGACCTAATAAGAAAACGCCAGATATTTGGGTAAAAAAAGAGGGCTTTTCAGCCCCCGTACTCCATTTCCTGATACGGCGTGCGCTGCCCGCGCTGAATACTAGCCCCGATATTCTTCAGTCGTTCTTCCAGCCCGCAGTAACCGCGCCATAGATGAACTACATCCGCTATTTCAGTAACCCCTTGCGCAGCAAGCGCGGCCAGAAGCAAAGCTGCAGCGGCCCTCAGGTCAGAGGCACGCACCGGCGCGCCAGTCAGGCATTTTGTGCCCTGAACAACCGCATGGTGCCCCTCAACCTTTATCTGGGCTCCCAACCGGCACAGCTCTTCCACATGACGAAACCTGTTTTCAAATACGGTTTCCGTGACTATACTGGTACCGCCGGCCAGCGACAACAAAGCCATAAACTGCGGTTGCAGATCTGTCGGGAAACCCGGATAAGGCAGTGTTTTTAAATCAACACCGGTGAGCGGTCCTTCACAGGCGATCCGAACCGCTAACGGGCCTGCTTCTTCGACTAACACGCCCGCCTCCCGCAGCTTCGCGATTAACGGCTTCAGATGGTCCACCAGCAAATTCTCAACAACCACGTCACCACCGGTAATCGCGCCGCACAAAAGCAATGTTCCCGCTTCAATACGGTCCGGTATTACAGTATGCTTTGTAGAGCTTAAACTGTCGACCCCATCTATACGGATCGTGGTAGTACCGGCACCACTGACACGGGCTCCCATGCTGTTCAGGAAGTTGGCCAGGTCAACTATTTCCGGCTCCACAGCCGCGTTTTCCAGAAAAGTAGTTCCCCGGGCCAGCGTGGCAGCCGCTACAATATTTTCAGTAGCGCCTACGCTGGGGTAATCAAGATAGATATGAGCTCCCTGCAGACCTTCAGTTTCACCTTCGATACAACCGTTGGCGATAGTAAAGCGTGCACCCATGGCGGCAAAGCCCTTTAAATGCAAATCTACCGGCCTGGTACCGATGGCACAGCCGCCCGGCAGGGAAAGCCGGACGCGGCCGCAGCGGCTCAATAGCGGCCCTAGTACCAGGAAAGAGGCCCTCATCTGCCGGACCAATTCTGGAGGCGGCTCGCAGTGCAATCCGTCGCCTGAATAAATAATTACTTCTTCTTGAAGCGGATCGTAATGGACAACCCCACCCAAAGACTTGAGAACTGCGGTCATCGTGCGGACATCTAAAAGATCCGGAACGCCCATAATGGTTAACGGCTCTTCCGTCAACAACGCCGCTGCCATTATCGGAAGGCTCGCATTTTTTGAGCCATTGGCCCTGATTCTGCCTTTTAAAGGAATGCCTCCCTGAATAATCAGCGTCTCTGTCTCCATTGCAGGTTCTTCCTTCCGGTTGAATATTTATTAATCAGGAAAATGGGCGGGTGACAACAGGACCGGAATGCCGACCCTTACCCGGATCCCACCGGCCGAAGAATCGGCGAAAAGCTCCAGGATTAAGTTTACCGGGCTCTCTTCAAGAACAATCTTTTCATCAACCCACGGGAGATATGCCAACAACTGCACTGTGCCGCTGTAATAATCCAAGGAATATTGCTTTCCACCGAGGCTCTGCAACAGTTGTGCGGCCAGAGTGATTAGATCTTCTTCTGCAGTCCGGCGTGAAAACGGAATCAACGCTTCGACGTTCCACACCTCGATCGGAGAAATACCGTTTTTCAACGCCTCAGAACTGACTTTTTCAGAAATAAGCACTAGTTCCCGGTAGCCACGGTCACTTTTTAACTTGATCACACTGAGCTCTGTACGCACCGTACTGCTTACCGAAACAGCCAGGTTGCCGGGTAAAGCAGCCGTAAAACGCTCCAGCGATTCATCGCTGCTGCCGGGAAAAATTAAATAACTCCGGTAAATCATACTTTCGGCACCGATTATACTGAATCCTCTTGCCAAATAACGGTAAGGGTCTGCACTTTGAGCGGTTCCATGCAGTGGAAATGTCAGCAGCAAGCCAATTAAACACGACAGGACGGTTTTATGCCAGCACATCTGCGGGGTTCATCCCTTTCCAGGAAACTAAGGGATATTATGGCCACAGGCCCCGCAAATTATCCTTTCAAGTAAATGGGAGCCGTCGTCGACAGCTCCCGCTGCTAACCTGATCCGATCCGTCTTCCCTTAAGTTTTAGATCGAACAACATCTTTGATCTTCATCAACCGCGTTAAAGCGCTCCGTTCACTTTCATCCAGCTTCATGGTGATATAGCGGATCGTGCCTTCAATTTTTGGGATAAGCACATACTCTAAAGCATTAACCCGCCGTCGGGTTTTTTCAATTTCGTCGGCCAGTAGTTGAACCGCTTTTTCTACCTGGGCCAGTTCCAACAATCGCGGCATGATCCCGGAAAGGGTTTCTATTGACACATCCAATTCAGCGGAAGTATCCACGAAGCCGTACGGGAAGATACTGCTTTCTCCCGTCTCTGTTTCCGCCTCTTCCCAAGAGATACGAGGCGCGTAGACACTCATAATGTTTTGCTTCTGGACGGTTAAAGCCGCCCGCCTGGTCGGGTACATCAGCGCCTCTTCCAGCGCTTCGTGCGGCATTACCGCCCTGGCCAAAAGAAATTTGGCAAAAGCGGCGGCTAGTTCTTGCTCGACATATTCCCTTAAGTCTTTATTTTTACGCACCAGGATCAGAAACTGGCGGATCAGCTCGTCCCGCTTGTCTTTGAGAAGTTTATGACCGCGCTGAGCCATACTCAATCTTTTTTTCAGGCGGTTTAGTTCCATGCGGGTGGGGTTGACCCGAATTTCCATAGCTTAGGCCTCCTCCCCGGAAGGCAGGTACTTGTCGAGGAACGCGTCGCGTACCCGCTTCAGCTCAGCCCGCGGCAGCAACGCTAAAAGCTCCCAACCTAGGTTTAGGGTATCCTGAATCGTGCGGTCTTCTTCCTCACCTTGGCGGATATACCGGTTTTCAAACTCGTCGGCAAAACGGGAAAAACGCTTGTCAATATCGCTTAACGCGGCTTCGCCTAGAATAGCAGCCAACTCTTTCGCCTCTTTCCCCCGGGCATACGCGGCATAAAGCTGGTTCATCGTGTCGGCATGGTCTTCCCGCGTTTTATCGGCGCCGATTCCCTTATCTTTTAAGCGTGAGAGGGAGGGCAGCACATCGATCGGCGGATACATGCCTTTGCGGTGCAGTTCCTGGCTTAAAATAATCTGCCCTTCCGTAATATAACCCGTTAAATCGGGGATCGGGTGAGTTTTATCATTCTCCGGCATAGTCAATATAGGAAGCTGCGTAATCGATCCTTCGCGCCCTTGAATCCGGCCGGCTCGCTCATAAATTGTGGAAAGGTCGGTATAGAGGTACCCGGGATAACCGCGCCGTCCCGGCACTTCTTTACGCGCCGCCGAAATTTCACGCAGCGCTTCCGCATAGTTTGTCAAGTCCGTCAGAATGACCAGCACATGCATATCCTTTTCATAAGCGAGGTATTCTGCCGCGGTAAGCGCCATCCGAGGGGTAGCGATTCGTTCAATCGCCGGGTCGTCCGCTAAATTAATGAAGAGAATGGCCCGTTCAATCGCGCCGGTACGGCGAAAATCGCAAATAAAATAATCCGCTTCTTCAAAGGTGATCCCCATGGCTGCAAATACTACGGCAAAACGGGCATCAGTGCCCAACACCTTCGCCTGGCGGGCGATCTGAGCGGCGAGGCGAGAGTGGGGGAGCCCCGAGCTGGAGAAAATAGGCAGCTTTTGCCCCCGGACCATCGTATTCATGCCGTCAATGGCGGAAACCCCCGTCTGGATAAATTCAGAGGGGTAATCGCGAGCGTAAGGGTTGATCGGATACCCGTTGATGTCCAGCCTCTGTTCCGGGATTATCCGCGGCCCCTTGTCCCGGGGCTGTCCAAGACCGCTGAAAACACGGCCGAGCATATCCAGGGAAACGGGCAACTCGATCGATTTGCCCAGAAAACGGACACGGGCCGACTTGACATTTAACCCGGTCGAACCTTCAAAGATCTGAACGAGAGCCTTGTCCCGGTTAACCTCCAGAACCTGACCCTTGCGGATTTCCCCACCCGGCAGTTCGATTTCAGTCAGCTCACCATACTTGATCCCTTCAACCTGCTCCACCAGCATCAGCGGTCCGGCTATTTCAACAACGGTTTTGTATTCTTTAATCATCTTCTTCCTCTCCCTCCTGGCCGCCTATTGAGGCCACCTGTTCCCTGATTTCCCGGTCCAGGGTCTCCAAAGCGGCCAGTTCGGCTTCAGGCACATACTTGACCCTGGCGATACGCTCCCGAACAGGCAGGGCAAAAAGTCTCTCCAGGTCAAGATCGATTTCTCCTTTTTCCACCACTTTAAACGCCTCGTGATGAAAATTCAGGATCAGTTCAAGCATGCGAAACTGTTTTTGCAAAGAGGTATAGGTGTCTACTTCGTGCATGGCGTTCTGATGCAGGTAGTCCTCCCGGATCGACTTGGTTGTTTCCAGGATTAGCCTTTCCCGGGCGGATAGGGCGTCAACGCCTACCAGGCGGACGATCTCTTCCAACTCTGCTTCTTCCTGCAAGAGCCGCATCGCTTCACGGCGCATTTCGTTCCATTTAGCGCCGACTTTTTCCCTAAAATAGAGAGCAACATTGTCCAGATAAAGTGAATAGCTGAGCAGCCAGTTAATCGCCGGGAAATGGCGCCGGTAAGCCAAAGCCGCGTCCAAACCCCAGAATACTTTGACGATGCGCAGCGTGGCCTGTGATACAGGCTCGGAAAGGTCTCCACCGGGAGGCGAAACGGCGCCAACCACGGTAAGCGCCCCTTCACGCCTGTCGGAGCCGAGGCAAATTGTGCGGCCCGAGCGCTCGTAGAAATCAGCCAGCCGTGAACCGAGGTAAGCCGGGTAGCCTTCTTCTCCGGGCATCTCTTCCAGACGGCCCGACATCTCCCGCAGCGCCTCAGCCCAGCGAGAGGTGGAGTCCGCCATCAGGGCGACACTGTAACCCATATCGCGGAAGTATTCCGCGATCGTAATACCTGTATAGACCGAAGCTTCGCGCGCCGCCACGGGCATATTCGAAGTATTGGCAATCAGAACGGTGCGTTTCATCAGCGGCTCGCCGGATTTCGGATCCTTGAGTTCAGGGAACTCCAGCAGCACGTCGGTCATTTCATTGCCGCGTTCGCCGCAACCGATATAGACAACAATTTCCGCATCAGCCCACTTGGCCAACTGGTGCTGGGTAACGGTTTTTCCGCTGCCGAAAGGTCCCGGTATACAAGCCGTGCCTCCCATCGTGATCGGGAAGAAAGTGTCAATGATCCGCTGGCCTGTAATCATCGGTTCATGCGGCCCCATTTTCTCGGCATAGGGGCGTCCTTTCCGGATCGGCCACTTCTGCATCATGGTCAGCTCTACCGGGCCGCCGGCAGTCTCAATTTTAATCACGACATCCTGCACGGTGACCTCTCCGGCAATGACCTCGCTTACTGTGCCCTCCGCAAGGTTTGACGGCACCATGATCCGGTGCTCCACCAGTGATGTTTCCTGAACAGTACCGAGGATATCACCGGCCTCGACCCGGTCTCCTTTTTTTACCCTCGGTTCAAATAGCCAGCGCCGCTCCCGATCCAGCGGGGGGACATCGATCCCGCGCGTAATATAATCTCCGACCTGCTTGCGGATTATATCCAGGGGGCGCTGCACACCATCAAAAATGGCCTCGATCAAACCGGGTCCCAGCTCCACGCTTAATGGAATACCGGTGTTGTAAACGGGCTCACCCGGCCCCAAGCCGCCGGTTTCCTCATAGACCTGGATGGAAGCTTGATCGCCGCGCAACTCGATAATTTCACCGAGGAGCCGGGCTTCGCTGACCCTAACCATATCATACATCCGGGCATCGCCCATGTTGTCGGCTACAACCAGGGGGCCGGAGACTTTAATAATCCTGCCTGCTTCCAAGTGATCACCCTTCTTTCCTAAAAAGAATGTCAGCGCCGATGGCTTTCTCCACGTTTTCTTTAATCTTCCGCATACCCAATCCTAACGAGCCCTTACTGTTCGGGATCAGCACTACCGCCGGTAAAAAACGCTTGTTCAATTCGTCAATGACATCACCCAAACCTTGGGCCAACTCTTCAGTAATCATGATCACGCCATAGTCGTCTGCAGCCAGCCGCTTCAAGACAGAGAGGGCGGTGTCAGTACCGGTTACAGGAAATGCAGCCACTCCCAGGGTTTTAAACCCTAGAATAGAATCTTTGTCGCCGATAACAGCCAGTTTATAGGTAGACATCGCGTATTCGCTCCCTGATCGCTTCGGCAGGCAGCTTGTTGAGCTTACCTACCAGAATTAAACGGATGTTCTTAATCTCGATTTCTTTAGCCCACAAATAGCCGATCAGCGGTTCGGGACCGAAGGTAACCCTTTTACCCTGTTGCAGGTATGCGGTAATATGATCGTCGGATAACTTTTCCAATCTGGCAATCGTCCCTTTCTCCAGCCAGTCCCGCACACCATCGCCGATTAGTGCGGCATAATCGCTCATTTCAAACTGCGCCGGCAACGCCTCCAGCGGTTCATCCAGAAGAATAACCAACCGGTCTACCGGCAGCTTTCCTCCGGGAATCAGCACCTTTTTTAAGAAATCCCGATCGCGCGCCATTCGCTTAACCCGGATAAATGTTCTTAAATTAGTCAGATCAATCTGCCGGGTAAAAAGACCGGTCAGAAAGACAGAGCGCAACTCCGCTGCCGCTGCCGTCAACTGTTCGAATAAAACACGGTCAAAGTTAAGATCGATTAACTGCGGATCACGAGTCAGTGAAAATTCCTCAAGGATCCGTTCCGCCGCACTCCGCAGCGCTCCCGGCAAATCGAGAAACCTTTCCTCCTCGACTATCGCCTGTAACTTGGGCAAAGGAATCGTACCCATCGGCTGCAATAGATCCGTTTTTATTTCCAGGTACTTGGCCTTAAAAAGAACCTTTAAATTGTGCACGTCATGGCGCAGGGTCATTAGTGCAATCAGTTCAGGCCGGGGACTCATCGCCTGCAGTTCGGCCAGAGTTGCGGCGATCTCTTTTTGTAAAATCTCTTCAAAATCGTGCACTGCCGCCAGTTCAGCAACCGCGTTCCCGTAACCCGTTTCCGCTAAAATCTTGACCGCATCTTCAACAGAAGACGCCTCAATCATCCGCTCCAGCCTATTTTTATCCAGAAGGCGCGTCTCCAGCGATCGAATGCGGCCGACTGCATAAGCAAAAATAGTATCATTTGCCGGTGTCAACTTTTGGGCACTCCTTTCCACAAGGGAAAGCTTACTTATCTAATCAAAAAGTATCTTCGCAACTGCCGGCTCCAACTCGTCCCGCTGCATCTCTAAGAGGGATGCAAATGAACAGTTTATTTCCACCCCGCCGGACTGCAGGATAAACCCCCCTTGAAGAGCTCTGGTCTCCTTGGACAAAGTAAGCGCGCCTTCCTTTCCGGACTGTTTCAAGGCCTGGTTAACCTCTTCCCAAAAACGGGCCGGCACCCTGCTTTGATCAAGCGGTGAAAGGAAAACCGTTTCCGTACCTTTCTCTGTCATGAACAGGAGCATTTCGCGTAAAATGGCAAAGTATTCTTGTTCAGTCTGGCCGGCGAGCTGCTCCAACGATTTTAGAAAAGTCTCTTCAATCAGCTGCTGCTTGACGGAGAGCGTTTCTTTACGGGCCTCCAACTGGGCCACTCCGAGGATACGCCGTTTACGTTCAGCGGCTTCTTTTCGGGCTTGCTCCAGGATCTGGTCCCGTCTGACAGCGGCGCTCTTTTTAGCCTCGGTTTCAATGGCAACGGCCTTTACGGCCGCTTCAGCTTGCACGGTTTCAGCCACGGCTCTGGCATCGGCCAGGATCTTGCTGACTATTCTTTCCGCTCCTTCACTCATCCCTATAACACTCCCCTAAAACTGAATCCCGAAAAGCAGCATAATCGAAGCCAGCAAAGCCAGCACCGCATAGGTTTCCACCATAACAGCATAGATAATCGCTTTCCCCAGTTCTTCCGGTCGCTTGGCAATAATCCCTACTCCGGCAGCGGCGGCGCGGCCCTGGTAGATCGCGGATACCAAACCGACGATCGCTACCGGAATGGCAGACATCAGAACTGAGAAACCTTGCTGTGTGGTCAATTCTAAAAGGCCTGATCCGATCACACCGACTCTTTGCATAATAATAAAGCCGGTAAGAAGACCATAGATACCCTGTGTTCCCGGCAGAGCCTGAAGTAAAAGGGTCTGTCCGAACTTGTCCGGATCCTCGGTTACCACACCCGCCGCACTCTGGCCGACCAGTCCCACACCGATCGCAGACCCGATTCCCGCCAGGCCTACCGCCAGAGCAGCACCTAATAGCGCTAGTACAATTCCCTCCATTAAAAACATGCCTCCCTTTTCTGTGCTTCTTAAAAAATATTAAATTACCGGGCCGGTAATCCCGTTCTCAACCTGCATAGCAGCCGCTTTACTTTTACTGACGGCAACAAACTTATTGGTTATACCGAATGGACGGAAAGACTTTCCGCCGCCTTCGAAAAATTTACCGAAAAACTCAATATACTGTAAACGGCTGGTATGCACATATGAACCAAGAGTGCTGATCACCAGGTTGAACATATGCCCGCCAAACAGCACCAGAATCATAATCACGGTGCCGATCCCTCCGGCTAGAAGGCCGCCCATGGTATTGATCGCCGAGGCGATAACTCCCGTGGCCAATCCCAGGGCCAGCAAACGAGAATACGAGAGCACATCGCTCAGGTAGCCGGTAACATTGTAGAGGCTGACCAAGCCGCCCAAAAATTTCTTGAGCAGACCTTTTTGGGATCGACCCTGGGTCAGGATCAAACCGGCAACGCCGCCAACTGCCAGCCACTTACCGATAACAGCTGTCTCCGGGAAGAACAAGAGAATCAACCCGTTTAAAAACACAAACCAGATTCCCTGGTCAAAAAGAGCATGCAGCGGTTTGCCCGCCTTAATGCTGCGGTAAGCCTGCACCCCCATCCCAAAATAGATCTGGAAGAGACCAATTGCAAAACAGAATACAAGCATCCGCATCGGGTCGTCCAGGGGATTAAACCATAGCGCGGGCAGTTTAATCAAATCACCGAAATAGCCTCCCAGCAGCACGCCAAAAACCAGTGAAGATAAACCGCCCAGGAACAGCAAATTAACCAGCTGCCGGCCCATGCCGGTCAACTTCAGGCGGCGGGTCAGGAATAGAGCTGCCAGGGAGAGGATTACACCGTAACCGGCATCGGAGAGGCAGATGCCGAAAAAGACGAAGAAAAAGGGCGCCAGCAGCGGTGTGGGGTCGATTTCTTTCCTCGTCGGTACGCTGTACAATCTGGTCACAGCCTCGTAAGCTTCCGCCGGTCCCCGATTGTCCAGCAAGATGGGCACTTCTTCATATTTATCCGGATCCCGTGCCGCCAGCACTGCGGTGGTCGTCTGCAAGCTTAGCTCTTTTTCCAAACCGGCGAGCGCGGGCTGCGGCACCCATCCCTCCAGGAGAAAACTGCTTTGCGTGCAAGCCAGATTGTCTACAGCCTCCTGCTTCGCACGCTCATTATCGATATAATCGAAATAGGCCATCAGCATGGGGCGATATTCCAATAACCGCTCAATTTGCTCCAAAACCCCAGCCCTCTCATGATCAAGTTCGCTTAATTTCTGTTCAAGAGAAAGTATTGAGCTACTGGCGGTCTCTGTAAAATCGGTAAAGGTAACCGGCGCGGCCGCAGCCTCCTTTAGCAAAGAGGAAACGGTATCGGCGTTTTCAACCAGGTAAATAAAAAAGCAGTGCGCCTGGTCCTGAACTAGAGATACTTCCTCCAGATAAATTTCGGCCAGTACGCTCGTCAGCGATTCCCTCAGGGCCGGGTAGGTTTCCAGAGGAATGGCCGCCAGAACCATGCAAACGCGCCGGCTGTTTTTTACCTGGTCTAATGGAAGCGGAAAAGGGGCCCACGGTTTTAGCGCTTCCAGTAAATCATGGCAGCGAGTCTCCTCGTTACGGATACGGGTCATATTTTCTTCCGCTTCCCGGCAGGCGCCATAGAGCGAAGCGAGCTCCGTACCGCTGATATATTCTGAATATTCATTAGGGGATAGTTCCAGTTTAGCCCCGGTAAATTGCTGGACAAAACTTTTACGGACCGGAAAATAACGCTGCAAGAAATCCAGGCAATAACGAACCTCGCCCAGTTGCGTTTCGCAACGAGTAACCGCTTCGGCGGCCTGGCCGGGTTCCAATAAGACGTTTATTTCAGCCCATGAACTACTGTTCTTCAGGTCGACCAGTTCGACTACACCGAGACGGTGTAAAAGGTCCATGATTGATTCCCGCTCCTGCCGGTGACCCAACAGGAACACTTTTTTCATGTCAACTATAGGCATGAAACTTCACAATCCTCTCTGTAATCATGGCAACAGCGGCCGGGAAACGGGCCTCGGCTCTTGCCTTTATCCCGGCACTCTCTTCTTGTTGGGTTTTCAGCAGCGGTTCGGCTTCGGCACGGGCTGCCTCCTCAGCTTGCTGAAGCAGCAACTGAGCTTGTGCTTCAGCTTCAGCTTCGGCGCTCCGCAATAACTCCACAGCTTTGGCTTCAGCCTCTTTAAGCTTACGCCGGGATTCCTGGCGGGCATCTCTAACCAATACTTCTGCCTTACTTTCTGCTTCCTTGATCGATCGGACCAGTTCCACTGTCAAATTACTCACCACCTTTCATCCAGAACGTGAAGCAAAATACACGGTTCCAGGCATATAAAAGGTATCGTTCCTAAACCATCTCATTATACAAGATATTGCACGGCTACACCAGCCTCGGAAAATATTTCTTTGGCCAGCTGATCCGGGTAATCCTCCGCCAGGCAAAGAAAACTGATTCCGGCGTTTACCAACATTTTTGCGCAAACCACGCATGGAAAAAGGGTGCAATACAAACCGGCCCCTTTTATCGCCACACCATGAATAGCGGCCTGAATAATCGCATTTTGTTCGGCATGCAGACCGCGGCAAAGCTCATGTCTCTCACCGGGCGGTATCTGCAATTGATCGCGCAGGCAGCCGGTATCCCGGCAATGAGCCAGCCCGGTAGGCGTACCATTATAACCTGTAGCCAGGATACGCTTTTCCAGTACCAAAACCGCTCCCACCTGACGGCGCAGGCATGTGGAACGGGAAGCAACAACCCTGGCAATCTCTATAAAATATTCGTCCCATGCCGGCCTTTCCATTAATCCGATCTCCTCCAAATGAAAAGCTTTATTCCGTGCCGAATAGACGGTCTCCGGCATCGCCCAGGCCCGGCACTATATACGCTTTTTCATTCAGTTTCTGATCAACGGAGGCAACGTAAATTCTTACATCCGGGTGACTTTGCCGCATCGCGTCGACTCCTTCCGGTGAAGCGATCAGGCTAAGCAGTTTAATCTGATGCACTCCGGCCTTTTTGAGGGCATGAATAGCGTGAATAGCCGAGCCGCCGGTTGCAAGCATCGGTTCCAGAAGGTAGCATTGACCTTGTTGCACTCCGGACGGTAGTTTACAGTAATATTCCACCGGCTCAAATGTATCGTGATCGCGATAGAGGCCGATATGACCGGCCTTGGCGGCGGGGAACATACGTAAAGCACCGGTGAGCATACCCAGGCCCGCCCGGAGAACAGCTATGAAAACAGGCTCGGGTCCCCCCAGCACCTTTCCTTTTGTCGTCGCAATTGGTGTTTCCAAATCGTAGTCAACCAACGCCCAGTCGCGTGTTGCTTCATAAAGCAAAAGAGCCGTTATCTCCTCCACCAGACCGCGAAACTTCCATGACTCGGTATCTTTTTGCCGGCAATGGGCCAGCTTATGCTGGACCAACGGGTGGTCAACTATACGTAATTGCTCCATCCTACTCCACCTCTTCCTTATTGATTATAAATTGGAAACTGTTTGCACAGAAGGCTTACCTGCTGTTTCACCTGTGCCAGGCGCTCCATATTATACCGGTGCGTCAACGCCTCGTTGATTAAACGGGCAATCTCTTTAATTTCATCCGGCCCCATACCACGCGATGTTACAGCCGGGGTGCCCAGCCGTAAACCACTGGTAATCTGCGGATTTTGGGGATCATAAGGAATAGCATTTTTATTCGCGGTGATGCCGACCCTGTCCAATAAAATTTCCGCCTCAAGGCCGGTGACCGCCCGGCCGCGCAAGTCCACTAAAACCAGGTGTGTATCCGTGCCGCCGGTTGTCAGATGAAAACCAAGTTCGATCAGCGCTTCAGCGAGAACGGCGGCATTATCCCGCACCCGCTGCTGGTAAACAGTAAACTCGTGGGATTGGGCTTCTTTAAAAGCAACCGCCTTGGCGGCGATAACATGCATGAGCGGACCGCCCTGCAACCCGGGGAATACGGCCTTGTCTATAAGCTGGGCATACTCCCGGCGGCACAGGATCATTCCACCCCGCGGTCCGCGCAGGGTCTTATGGGTTGTGGAGGTCACGACATCAGCCAGGGGTACAGGATTGGGGTGAACCCCCGCCGCCACCAGACCCGCAACATGAGCCATGTCCACCATGTAAATCGCACCGACCTCTTGGGCAATCGAAGCAAAAGCAGCGTAATCGATAAAGCGCGGGTATGAGCTGGTGCCGGCAATAATTAGCCTGGGACGAACCGATAACGCCTTCGCCCGCACTTCGTCCATGTCGATTAGACCTGATTCTTGGTTTACCCCGTAGCTGAAAGCAGAGTAGTATCGTCCGGACAGATTAAATGCGCTCCCATGGGTCAGGTGGCCGCCGTGGGCCAAATTCATCCCCAAGATATTATCCCCGGGTTTCAGAAAGGCCAGGTATACCGCTATGTTTGCCGGAGCTCCGGCATGCGGCTGTACATTGGCGTGTTCAGCGGCAAATATCTCTTGCGCCCGCGAACGGGCCAACTCTTCGATCAAATCCACATACATACAACCGCCGTAATAACGGGAACCGGGATACCCTTCCGCATACTTGTTCGTTAAAATTGATCCTTGAGCTTGCAGAACAGCCCTGCTGGTAATATTTTCTGATGCAATTAATTCCAGGTGATCCTGCTGACGGCGCTGTTCTCCTTCAATTGCTTCGGTAACCGCCGGGTCAATACACCGTAAAAAATTTAAGTAATCTCGCTCCTGCATCTTCTATGATCTCATCCTTCGCGCTCTCGTGTTTGTCTTTTTTCGTATAGACTGCTGATGTTTATTTTTCAAATAAGGCGATCTTGTCCAAACGTTTCTGGTGACGACCGCCCTGAAAGCCTGTCTTGATAAATTGATCCACAACGTCCAGGGCCAGGCCCGGCCCGATAACCCGGGCCCCAAGGGTTAGAATATTGGCATCATTGTGAGCCCGGGCACAACGGGCGGAAAAAGGATCGCCGCACAGAGCCGCCCGGATACCGGCATGTTTATTGGCGGCTATAGCCATCCCGATACCGGTTCCGCAAACCAGGATACCCAGTAAATTATGATCTTCATTAACGGCGTTTACTACCGCCAGCGCAAGATCGGGATAGTCGATGCTGTTTTCACAAAAGGTGCCAAAATCGCGGCAAACAACCCCCTGGGTCTGAAGATGTTGTTTGATCAGTTCTTTCAGACTGTAACCGGCATGATCGCTACCCAGGGCAATCTCCATTATCTGCGCCTCCTTTTAATATCTGAATAATCTTCGTGACACTTTCCCTGATTTCCTCCATTGTCAGCCGGTAATTTTCCAATGATTCGCCGTACGGATCGATTATATCGGGGTTGCCCCGGGCTGTTCCGGCATATTCCTTAAGCAGGTAGGTTTTACTTACCGCTTCAGGAAATTGCTTTAAGAGTTGATCACGATGCCTTTCAGTCATAACCAGAATCAGGTCAGCTCGCCGGACTGCTCTTCTGTCCAGGCCGGTAGCGGTATGGGAGTCCAGGTTGATATTCTCCCGCTCGAACAGCGTCCGGACATGAGCGGAAGCTTTCTCGCCTGCCACGGCATGCAAACCCGCCGAAGCAATCTTCAAATCACCCGGGTATTTATACTGCTCTTGGCGTAGAAGCGTTTCTGCCATCACACTGCGGCAGGTATTACCTGTACAAACAAATAGAATGAAAGGCATGGCTACCTCCTTACGCTTTGATTATACGGGCGGCAGCTTTGGTCAACCGGTTCATCACCGCTACCCCCAATCCCTGATCCGGCAGCTCCTGGGCCAGGATGATTTCTGTTCCCCGGGCGTCAAAAGCGCGTAAAGCGCGGTAAAGATACCTGGCCGCACGCTCGGCATCAGCGAAAGGATCACCGCCGCACGCCGAAGTACTCAGATCGAGCAGGCCTACCCTAAACCCTCTTCTACGAAAGTAGGCCGCCAGGCTCTGAGTCAGGCGTTCTCGCCGCCGCGGCAGGCCGGTAATTAAAATCAACGCCGCCCGGGGAGCATAATGACGGTATTTCATACCCGGAGACGGGGGAGGCCCGTTTTCCCAGCGGGCGTATCGCACGAAGCAGCCGAGAACCGATTCCAGCTCTGCCGCAGTAACCGCTCCCGGACGCAAAATCAACGGTTCGCTTCCGGTTATATCAAGCACAGTCGATTCAACCCCGATCATACAGGGGCCGCCATCCAGAACGGCATCAATACGGCCGGCCAGGTCTTTCAGAACATGCCGGGCGGTCGTCGGGCTGGGTCGACCCGAACGGTTGGCACTGGGGGCAGCTAGCGGTACTCCGGCCGCGTTAATTAACTGCAACGCCGCCGGATGATCCGGCATGCGAACCGCTACTGTCGGTAAGCCTGCACTTACTGACTGCGGCACAACCGGAGAACGGGGTAAAATCAGGCTCAACGGACCCGGCCAAAAATGGTTCATTAGTTGTTCCGCCATTTCAGAGACCGAGGCAGCGACCGCTCCGACCTGCTCTCTACCGGACACATGCACAATTAATGGATTATCGGCCGGACGCCCTTTTACTTGAAAAATCCGCTCCACTGCCAAGGGATTTGTAGCAGCGGCGCCCAGGCCGTAAACTGTTTCCGTTGGAAAAGCCACCAGGCCGCCCCGCCTAATAATATCAGCAGCCCCGGCAATCGCTCTACCGTCGGGCTGCAGCAATAGTGTCCCTGTTATGGGCAAAGTTGTTTTCTTCATCATCATCCAGTCCTGTTATGAATAGTGTACGCGACTTACCGTTACGATAACCGAAAAGAGAATTTCTTATGATCTTAAAGAAAGAAGGAATTAAAAGTCCTCGATCACGATCTGGGCGATATTGGTGGCGTGATCGGCAATTCTTTCGAGGTTGCTCAAAACATCCAGGTAAATCACGCCTGAAGCGGGGAAGCATCTCTTTCGGTTAATTCTTTCAATATGACTTTTACGCAAGATCTTCTCGGTTAGATCAATGTTGTCATCTTCCTTAATCACCATGCGGGCTGCAATTTTATCTTCCTTTTCCAGGCAATCAGTAGCTTTTACCAACATTTCTTTGACCTTGTCGTAAATCAGCTTGATCTCTTCCAGCGCCTGTTCCGAGAAAGGCAACCTGTCCTCTGTTTTGGTTTCCGCCAGTTGCATAATGTTCTTGGTATGATCGCCAACCCGTTCAAAATCATTGGCCGCGGACATAAACCCGCTGATAATTTTGGATTGGTGCTGCGTCAGGGAATGCTGGGATAGCTCGGCCAGGTAAACGTTGATCTCTTTTTCCAACCCGTCCATTAAATCTTCCATCTGCTCAATATGTTTAACTTTTTTAAGGTCATTTTTTAAGAACACATGTATCGCTTCGGAGAGCATATCCTGGGCAATACCGGCCATACGCAGCAGCTCTTTTTTTGTGCCCCCGAGTGCGGCCGCCGGTGTTTTCAGGATACGAGGGTCAAGGTACTTTGGCCCGATATCAATCTCCCCTTCAGGACCGGGGATAACCAAGCATATTAATCTGGTAAATTGCTTCAGAAAAATCATAAATATTACCGTATTGAAAACATTAAAAAGAGTATGGGTATTGGCCACCTGCCGGGAAACGGATGATGAAGTCGCTAAAACAAGTTCTGTGAAAGGCCCGAGAAGGAGCATCGCTAAAATAACACCAATTACATTAAAAAACACATGGGCCGCGGCGGCTCTGCGGGCAGAGACATTCGCGCCCAGGCTGGCTAAAACAGCCGTAATACTGGTACCGATATTCGTACCCAGGACCAGGGGCACAGCAGCGCTAAAAGGAACCAGATCCTGCATTGTCAAGGCAATGATTACACCGGTAGCAGCGCTGCTGCTTTGAATCACGGCAGTAAACAGAGCCGCAAAAAGGACGCCCAGGAGGGGGGTAGTGCTGAATCGAGCGAGTAAATGGTGAAAGGCTTCCAGCTCTTTTAACGGAATCATTCCTGACGACATGGTAGACATACCCAAAAAAAGCAACCCAAAACCAAGGGCGGCCTGTCCTAAATAACGGTGTAACCGACGGCGCCCGAAAAAATTAAGAATCGAGCCAATGCCGATTGCGGGTAGAGCCAATACGTTAATCTTGAAAGATACAATCTGCGCTGTTACTGTGGTGCCGATATTGGCCCCGATGATCACACTGATCGCCTGAGCCAGATTCATCAACCCGGCATTGGCGAACCCGACTACCATCACGGTAGTGGAGCTGCTGCTTTGAACCAGCAGCGTAACCAGCAGGCCGGTCATAACCCCAATCACCGGGCGGTTTGTTAATAACTCCAGGATACGCCGCAGTCTATCGCCGGCGGCTTTCTGCATACCTGAGGCCATCATCTGTATGCCGAATAAAAAAAGACCGAGACCTCCGAAACTGCTCAGGGCGATATCCCAGTACACTATTTAACCTCCCGGGGCCAATATGCCGAAGGATAGTATAAACTCACCTCCATCATTATAAGTGATGCGTCTTACTTTTTCAATCACTTGTGAACCGGGCGGCCCAGCGAACCCAATTATTTTTGGGCCGCCGCTCTAACACCACAGCCTTTCGCGCCGGTGCGGCTGTCATCTTAAAATCTTTCTGAACGGCTTGTTCAGCGGCACTTACGCGTTTATCCACTTGCTCTTCTCTACACGCATTATCCCCGGCCAGGGGAAAGCAAAGAGAGGGGAAGAGCAGGCACCACCAGTTTTCTCCACGGCCGTCACCGATAATTACTTTTAACGCCGTATACTCTCCCGGAGGAAAAACAGAAGTATTGTATGCACGCAGGGGAAAGCGCTCTTCGTCCAGTACTACTGAGACAGGTTGATTATCAGGTGCGCTGTCCAGGGCGAACTGCTGCAGTCTCTTTTGAAAATCAGGCAAGTTATTAATCAGAAAACCGGTATATGACGATCCGCCCGCCTGTTCCCATTCTTCCGTTAGAAGGCGCTGCACTTCGGCGACCGTATCCATTTTAAAGGTTTGATCAACCGGGTGATTGCTGTTCGCCACCACGTGTAAGCGCACAATTGAGGGGGAAGGTATCTGCACTTGCCAGAAAACGCTGCCCGGGTCAAAACCCGGTTGTTCACGCAGAACAGTTGATAAGATACAGGTGAAGCAAAAAACAGCAGCATAAATGGCCCAGGCCCATTTACGGTCCACCGGCTGCTTCATCTTGTTCCCCTCCTCGCCCTGTCTCCTGCTTATAGTGGTTGCGGATTAAATCCAGCGCGGCTTTCTCAATCCGTGACACTTGGGCTTGGGATATACCCACTTGCTTGGCAATTTCGACCTGTGTCTTTCCCTCGTAGAACCTCGCTTCCACTATTTGTCGCTCCCGTGGCTGCAGCTTTCCCAGGGCTTCCTGCAGGGCTAAATTATCCAACCATTTATCAGCACTATCATTTTGATCGCTGATCATATCCATCACATATACCGGGTCCGTGCTGTCGCTGAATACGGGATCATAGAGGGACATCGGCTCCTGGGTAGCGTTAAAAGCGAACACCACTTCTTCCGCGGTTAAATCCATCTCTCCGGCAATTTCACTGACATTCGGCTCGCGGAAATTCCTTTTCAGCAGCTCCTCGCGGGTCTGTTGAACCCTGTGCGCCAGGTTTTTGATCGAACGGCTGATATGAATGCTGTTGTTATCCCGTAGATATCGCTTTATCTCACCTATAATCATCGGGACTGCATATGTAGAGAAGTTGACCTCTTGTTCCAGTTGAAAATTATCAATAGCTTTTAAAAGCCCGATACACCCCACCTGGAAGAGATCATCCAGTGATTCTCCCCTGTTTTTAAAACGTTGCAGAATACTTAACACCAGGCGGAGATTACCTTCCACCAGGGCGTCTCTAGCCTTTTGATCCCCTTTTTTCACCCGTCGGAAAAGCTCTTTCATCTCCCGGGCGGGCAGCGTGGCCAACTTGAAAGTATTCACACCGGTTAACTGTACTTTGCCTGAGAGCATCCATTTCCCCTCCCTACTGCTATTATTGCCATTATCTGTATCTCTTAGACAAACCGGGCAATATTTAACGAAGTCTATGTTATAATGACTGGAATAACAGTTTTACGTAGGAGGCGTATTGATGAGCGAACTGGTCAGGTTTGGCATATCGATTGACCAGGATTTATTGGAGCGTTTTGACCGGGAGGTAGTTAAAGGGTATGTGAACCGATCGGAGGCTATTCGGGATCTCATCCGGAATCAGTTGGTGGAGATGGATTGGTCCGGTGAAGATGAAGAAGTGGCCGGAACAATTACACTGGTCTATGACCATCATGTGCGGGGGCTAAACAGCCTTTTACTGGAAGTTCAACATCGCTACCACAGTATGATCATATCGGTTATGCATGTGCACCTTTCGCATAATCATTGCCTGGAAGTAATGGTGTTAAAAGGCAGGGCTAAAGAGGCCAGGGAAGCGGCCGGCTGCCTCTTAGGTGTAAAAGGGGTTATTCACGGGAAATTAACGATCACAGCCACGGGAGAACGGTTAAGCTAAACCCGTTACAACTCTGGGGATACCCTGGTAATCAAGCCGTTGGCTCAATAGGCGAAAGAAGCCCAGCTCACGGCACAGCGCGGTGACGGCTTCAGCTTGACCCGCTCCAACTTCCAGCGCCATAAAGCAGGGTTTCGCCGCGTAGGCGGGAAGATCCCGCAGCAGCGAGCGATAACCGTCTAGCCCGTCGTTGCCGCCATCCAGAGCAAGACGGGGTTCGTAGCAGCGTACTGAAGCCGGCAATTCGGCAAGGTCGGATGTCTTGATATAGGGCGGGTTTGACACGACCAGGTTAAACCGCGGCCAGGGCTCTATTCCGGTAAAAGCCTTAAAGTAATCACCGTGGTGCCACTGAATTCTGGACTGCACAGCGTGCCTGACAGCGTTACTGGAGGCAATCTGAAGCGCTGCCGGAGATCGATCCACCGCCCTGAAGCGTGCCCGGGGTAAAAGCCGGGCCAGCGTAATTGCCAGGTTACCGCTTCCCGTGCCAAGGTCCACAGTGTCAATCGGCCCGGTACCAGTGCCCCCGGTGACGCTGATCCATTCAAGAACCGCTTCCACGATTCCTTCTGTTTCCGGCCGAGGAACCAAAACATGGCAATTTACCGCAAAATCGAGACCATAGAATTCCTTAACGCCGCTAATATAGGCCAGAGGTTCCCCCCGGCAGCGCCGCCTGACTGCATCGCGATAAAGGGCGGCCGTCTCCGCGGGCAGGTTACAACCTCTTTCCAGAAAAAGTGTCAACCGCGGCAATCCGCTGATACTGGCCAGCATAAACTCCGCTTCATCCCTGGGATGATCAACACCTGCTTCTCTTAAAGAAAAAGAAGCCCCGCGCAGAGCTTCCTCGATCGTTTTTCCAGACATCTAGCTTCAATTCCCCGTTTCACGAAGCTGTTCAGCCCGATCCGAGGCGATCAGCTGGTCAATTATTTCATCCAGATCACCGGTCAAAACCAGCTCCAGTTTATGCAACGTCATCCCAATCCGGTGATCGGTAACCCGGTTTTGGGGGAAATTATAGGTACGGATTCGTTCGCTGCGGTCACCGCTGCCCACTAAAGATTTTCTGGTCTGGGCTAGTTGAGCTTCCTGTTCCGCAATATATTTATCCATTAATCGGCTGCGCAGCACGCGCATCGCTTTATCCTTGTTTTTTAGTTGCGACTTCTCATCCTGGCAGCTGACCACCAGGCCGGACGGCAGGTGGGTAATGCGAACCGCCGACTGGGTGGTATTGACACTCTGCCCGCCCGGCCCTGTGGAGCAGAACGTATCAATACGCAGATCCTGCTGGTTTATTTCAACCTCAACTTCTTCAGCTTCCGGAAGCACGGCCACAGTAGCGGCGGAAGTGTGTATCCTGCCCCCGGATTCTGTTGTCGGAATACGCTGCACCCGGTGGGCTCCACTTTCATATTTCAGGCGGCTGTATGCCCCTTTTCCTTCCACTCCCATGATCACTTCTTTAAAGCCGCCGATATCGGTCGGATGGGCATCCATTACTTCCACCTTCCAGCCTTGCCGCTCGGCGTAGCGAGTGTACATTTTCAGCAGATCCGCGGCAAACAGGGCCGCTTCTTCACCACCCGTCCCGGCCCTGATTTCAATAAAAACACTCTTTTGGTCAAGCGGATCCTGCGGAATCAATAGCTCCTTTAACTGGTTTTCCACAGTTTCCTTTTCGCTGCTCAGGGTGCGCAACTCCTCTTTAAGAAACACGGCCATATCATCTTCACTGCTGTCTTTTAATAGTTCCCTGGCGTCATCAAAATCACGCAGGATCGCCTTATAACGGCGGAAAAGTTCCACACCGGCAGTTAATCCGGCCAGTTCGCGGGAGTATTCCTGCCAGGCAGATCTTTGCTCCAGGACTGCCGGGTCACTCAATAACAGTTCCAACTCCCGGTAACGTTTCTCCAAGGCTTCCAGTCTTTCAAGCATCCGCAACCTCCTCTCCGCTCACCGTCTGTCCGGCAGTGGTAAAATCCGCAGGGGCGTCTAATACTGCCTTAAGGGCGGATATTGCTACCTCAATCTGCCCTTTATCGGGTTCCCGGGTGGTCATACGCTGCAGCCACAGGCCGGGTAAGGCGATCAGGCCGACGAGGGGAGAACGGCTTCCAGCGGTCAGGCGAATCGCTTCGTATGATAACCCGGCTACCAGGGGAAGCAGCGCTAGGCGGATAACAATGCGCTGCCACAACAAAGGCCAGCCGAACAGGGAGAAAAGCAGAATACTGATAATCATCACGGTCAGTATAAAACTGGTTCCGCAACGGGGATGCTTCGTCGAATAAGGTTTTACGTGATCCGGATCAAGCGCGGCTGCATCCTCATAGCAGTAAATCACCTTGTGTTCAGCCCCGTGGTACTGGAAAAACCGCTGGACATCACCCCAGCGTGTAATTAGAAAAAGATAGCTGAAGAATATAAACAGACGGATAAAACCCTCCATCAGGTTTAAAAGAATGGGCGGCGCCGGCGGCAAAAACCGGGCCAGGTAGGTGGGGAGCACAAAAAAAAGTCCGATTCCGAGTCCCAGGCCCAGAAAGACAATCACAAACGAATGCCAGCCTTTTAGCTCTTCTCCCTCTTCAGCCAACGCCTGGGCGGCTGAGATATTCAGCGCCCGAACCCCAAGAATCAGAGATTCAAAAAAAGAGACCGCGCCTCTGAGCAAAGGCCAACCCAGTGGTGGAAAACGACCGGCCAGCGGGTTTAGCTGCTCCCGGTGTAAGCCGATACTGTTGTCACCGCGCCGGCAGGCGATGGCCATCCAGTTTCGATGACGCATCATCACCCCTTCCAGGACGGCTTGACCGCCGATCCATTGAACTCTGGACATTTGGCGTTTCCTCCTAAAATCAAAAAAGAGCAGAGCGAGCGGCTCTGCTCTTTAGATTATTCCATACCGTATTTTTTCTTAAACCGCTCAACCCGACCGCCTGTGTCCACAAATTTTTGTTTCCCGGTAAAGAAAGGGTGACACTTTGAGCAAATTTCAACCCGCACATTTTCCTGGGTGGAACCCGTTTCAAAAGACTCGCCGCAGGCGCAGGTTACTTTGGTCCGGTAATACTGGGGATGTATCTTCTCTTTCATTGTAAGAAGCCCTCCTTAACTCAGTTTCCAAGATAAGATAATAACACATTCACTCGCTTTCTGCAAGATAACCCGCAACAGAGATCGGACCATAATCCATAACCTTAAGAGTAAAATTCTCTTGAATTATTTTAGTGGGTCTGCCGCAGGTATTCTTCAACTACTTGCCGGTCACTGTACGGAACAGCATCGCCGTTAATCAATTGGTACTTTTCACTCCTTTACCGGCCAGCAGAATCAGGTCTCCCTGCCCGGCCCGGGAAGCATGATAGTTACTATGCAGGTAATAAGTGGTGGTGGTTTTTCCGTTGGTCCCGGTAACTCCGATCAGGTTTAGCTTTTCATCAAGGAAGCCGTAATAACATGCCGCAGCTAAAGAGAGAGCTTCCCGGGTACCAGGCGTCGCATAGAGCACGCGACCCGTTACCGCCGCTTGCGTTGTTTAATTCACTGCCGGAAACTGATTGCATGGCAACTTGCCACTCGCCTGGCCAATGGTTAATACAGAAACTGCATCGGGTTGAGCCTTTCCAAGCCGCGGTGCAGTTCAAAATGAAGATGCGGGCCTGTAGTGTTGCCGGTAAGACCGACATAACCGAGGAGCTGTCCCCCGTTCACGTATTGTCCGGAGACCACCGCGACACTGTTGGCATGGGCATAACGGGTGCTGTAAGCGCTTCCGTGGTCTACCTCAACCATAATCCCGTATGCTCCCCGGTAACCGGCATAAGTAACTTGTCCGGCCGCTGCGGCGTAGAACGGAGTGCCGATCGGGGCACCGATATCAATTCCGTAATGAAATTCGTTGCCGCGCCAGCCGAATCCGGAGGTCAGTCCACCCTGCAGCGGCCATTCGAATGCGGGCAGCTGCGTGCTGCGCGAAGGCTTGCCGCCGGGTATGATCACACGCTCGCCCCGATCCAGAATAGTATCGCGAGCCAGGTTATTGGCTTCGATAATAATCTCTTCTTCTACGCCGTAAATCTGGGCGATCTGTTCTAGCGTCTCGCCCTCGGAAACGTCGTGGACAGAGCCGACAACCGTGATCACTTCGAGCGTGTCTCCGGCGAGGATATGGTGCGGGTTAACAATATTGTTCAATCTAACCAGGGTTTCCACATCAGTACCGCATTGCGCCGCGATATCTGAAAGGTTGTCTCCCGGCTGAATACGATACTTTAACAGCAACGGTTTGTTAGCTTCCGCCTCGTTATGAACCGTTGCACTGTATTCCGTCAACTGCATGAAATATAAAGGAACGTCACCAGACGACTCCTCTTCTTCCGCCTCCTCCATAGCAGCAGCGCTGTCAAAGCCGCCAAAGCATACGATTCCGGTTATCAGCGCTACGGCTACTGCTTTAACAATACCTGACATAGCTGTCAACTCCTTTTTTAAGAAGGTTTCTCATATTCTGCAGTTTTGGAGGAGAAATTATACATTTTCCCGAAAAGCAGAGATGGAGGAAGACGTTGACAACCAGCCAAATTAAATAAATCCGAGCATAAGGCTGAACCTTTATGCTAAAGGGTGTGCATGTTGCTTAAAAATTCCTCATTGTTCTTGGTCATCTTTAATTTATCGAGCAGAACTTCAAGGAACTCCGCATTTGAGGTTGTCCCCATAGCCCGCCGCAGCGCCCACATTAATTCGATTTTTCGCTCGTCCAGCAACAGTTCTTCGCGGCGAGTCCCGGAACGTGATATATCGATTGCGGGGAAAATGCGGCGCTCGGATACCTTTCTATCCAGATGAAGCTCCATATTTCCGGTACCCTTGAATTCCTCGTAGATTACGTCATCCATCCTACTGCCGGTATCCACTAAAGAAGTAGCGATAATCGTAAGGCTGCCGCCGCCGTCTATATTGCGGGCGGCACCGAAAAAGCGTTTCGGTTTGTAAAATGCGGCCGGGTCGATACCGCCTGATAAGGTTCTGCCACTGGGCGGGATCACCAGGTTATATGCCCTGGCCAAGCGGGTAATGCTGTCCAGCAGAATGGCCACATCACGTCCCTGTTCTACCAGTCGATGAGCTCTTTCCAAAACCAGTTCGGATATACGGATATGGTTGTCCGGTTTTTGATCAAAGGTGGAACTGGCCACATCAGCGTTAACACTGCGTTCCATATCGGTAACTTCTTCCGGCCGCTCGTCGACCAACAAGATAATTAGCTCAATCTCCGGGTGGTTGGTGGAGATGCTGTTGGCAATCTGCTTGAGCAGCATGGTTTTACCGGCCTTAGGGGGAGAAACGATTAGACCCCGCTGCCCCTTACCGATCGGAATCAACAGGTCAATAATGCGAGTCGAAAGGATATGCGGCTCGGTTTCCATACGCAGCGCTTCCCGGGGATGGACCGGCACAAGGGAGGTAAAACTTAGCCTCCGGGCAAAGTTATCGGGGTTTTCACCATTAATAGCTTCAACTTGCAGCAGAGCGTAGTATCTCTCATTTTCCTTGGGAGGCCGTATCCGTCCCGACACCAGGTCACCGTTTCGCAGGTTAAAACGCCGGATCTGTGACGCGGAGATATAAATATCATCATCAGAGTAATAGTATTTTTGCCGGCGTAAAAATCCAAACCCGTCAGTCATGATCTCCAGTAGTCCGGAGGCGGTATGTTGCTCTTCTTCGCTGGTGAAAAGCTTGGTCAGTATTTCCAAAAGCTCCGGTTTGCGCATGGTCGAATGGCCCTTGATTTCATGCTCCTTAGCCAACCGGTGTAATTCACTTAAAGTCATCGTTTCTAATTTACCAACTTCCATTCTTGAAAGCACCACCTTTTATTAATTACCACTTGCCTCAAATAGTAATATTGCCGATGATTACAATAAACGAATTATAACAATCCGGATCAACTCCCTCTGAGATCTGTATACCAGTGCGCTAATGACAACCGTGGTAAGCAATATTACCATTAAAACTGCAACAAATGAGCCTGGGAAACAACCGCCAGGATTGGTCCGGGCAGATAAAAAGATCAGCCCAAAAGGTGAATAAGTTCATACAATTGGCACCAAAAACATTGGATTGTTTTTCTTATCGTATCTGTAAAGCAGGCGGCTGCCGAACAGGTAAATCGACGCTATAAGGAGCGTTTTGCTGCCAATCCAAGCCACCTGGAAGAAAATATTACTTAACATGGCCAGTGAAACCAGAGAGGCGGTAATGATACTAAGAGATGCGGTTAGGATATGGCCCTGATGGACACGGGTGGTTAAGGGGCCTCTACCATGTGCGAGGTCAATCAGCGGCAACATTAACACACCAGCCCAGGCTACGCCTATGCCGGACTGAACGGCAATCATTTTTGTACAACGGGTCAATCTGTTTCCTGCCCAGACATTTACTGCGGCGCTTAATAGAAACTGGATCCATATTGCCATTTACGATACTGCTCCATGTTTGGCTTATCATGATTTGGGCTCTGCTTACAAGTGCAGGAGTGGAAGGCAGAACAATACGCCGATTCCGAGCCTATTCCGACGGGGTACAAATTACAACTATGGCCTTTTAAATTATGTTCTTAATCGTATCCTTTTATTCTTGTACAAACTGCCGGGACTAAGTAGTACTAGTTGAAATCCTATACACTATTTCTCGTAATTGCTCATTATTCCTGCCTTATACAGATTTATTTTATTAAAATATGAAATCTGGTTATGATTACAGCCATTTTAATCCATAATATATGGATACTGGCATCATAGACTATTCAAGGGAGAAGAATAAAATCGTGACTATTTTCCGCTTTATTCTAATCATTTTGATTGCTTTTCTTTTAAGCCTTTCCGGCAGTTTCGGTTATTTGGTCTATACCCTGACCGAAATGGAAGAGCTGCAGCCGGCTCCGTTTTCACTGACCACCCGGATATATGACGAGAACGATAATCTAATCGCGATTCGTTATTTGGAAAATCGAATCGAGGTGCCGCTGGAGGAGATCTCTGAGCATGTGATCAAAGCTACTGTAGCGGTGGAGGACCACCGTTATTACCACCATACCGGGTTTGACCTGGCGGGATTTGGGAGAGCTTTAATCAATAATATAAAAAACAGGCAGGTAGCCCAGGGAGGAAGCACTATTACTCAACAACTGGCTAAAAATCTTTTTCTCTCCCACGAAAGAACCATGGAACGTAAGATTAAGGAAGCAATCTATACCATTCATTTGGAAAGATGTTATTCAAAAAATGAAATCTTGGAAATGTATTTAAATACAATCTATTACGGACATTCTGCTTACGGTATTGAAGCGGCGGCCCAAACTTACTTTGGGAAAAGCGCAGCCTCGCTTACTCTGGCGGAAGCTGCGTTGTTGGCCGGCTTGCCTCGTGGACCCCAGTATTATTCTCCCTTTATCAATCAGAGCGCTGCCGTCCAACGCCAGAAAACAGTGTTGAGCCAGATGGAAGCGGTAGGCGTGATCAGCACCGCCGAGAAAGAGGGAGCTCTGGCCGAACCGCTAATCTACCGGGAGCCCTTACAGGATGAAATGTCGGCTTATTTTATCGACTGCCTGGTCAATGTAGAACTGGCGCGCTGTTTTGACGGCGATTTATTGCCTGTCTACCAGGGCGGCTTGGAGATCTATACTACCTTGAATCCCTTGATGCAGCAGGCGGCGCAGGAAGTAATTGCCGGTATTCCGCTTTTACGCATGGATGAAACAGGGAAAAGACAGCCTCAGGGGGCACTGATTGCTTTGGATCCGCAAACCGGCTACGTCAAAGCGCTGGTCGGGGGAAGGGACTTCAGTGAAACCAAGCTAAACCGGGTTTTTTCGCTGCGTTCACCCGGTTCATCGTTTAAACCATTTATCTATGCCGCCGCTCTCGAAAACGGCTATACCGCCGCGGACCAAGTATTATGTGAACCAATATCCTTAACCGAGGCCGGTCTGGATAAGCCTTACGAGCCAACTGACTTCGGAGGAGATTTTCACCACCGTGACCTGACCATTCGGGAGGCGCTGGTCTCTTCATGCAATATAGCGGCCATAAAGACCTATGTGGAGATCGGCCGGGAGAAAGCGGTTGAAATGGCGATACGCCTGGGGATTGAAAGCCCGCTGGAAACCTATTTTTCATTACCGTTGGGTACGGTGGAGGTGTCGCTAGTTGAACTAACCACCGCATTTGCCCCGTTTGCCAATGGGGGCTATCGGGTAGAGCCGATCCTGATCCGTAAAGTAATTGATTCACACGGCCAGGTAATCATCGAAAACCACCCCTCCCGGGAACAGGTGCTGGATGAAAAAATTGCTTTTCTGATCATAGATATACTTACGGGAGTGGTGCGGGAAGGGGGTACTGCCAGCAGCGTCGCCTCTATTTTAAACAGAACCGCCGCCGGTAAGTCGGGTACTTCCCAGGATTATAAAAATACACACATGATCGGCTGTACGCCGGACCTGGTAGCCGGCTTATATATCGGGGACGACTACGAATATCCGCTGGGTGCCACCGGTGGACGCCTGGCGGCGCCGCTTTGGGCTGAATTCATGGAAAAAGCTTTGCAAAACACACCGCCGCGCGATTTTACTGTTCCGGAAGGGATCGTCAAGGTCGCCCTCTGTGCGGAGACCGGCCTGTTGCGCAGTCCATGGTGCAACGGACCGGAATGGGAAGAATATTTCATCCAGGGTACCGAACCAGTTGAACAATGCGATCCAAGCAGCTGCAGCTACTGCAAGCCGGCAATGTGGTGGCCCTGGCTGCCGTGGAACGCTCCTGTGCCTGTCCCTAGCGATTGATAAAAGGATTTGTACGCGCTTCTTCGCCGATGGTGGAAACCGGCCCATGACCGGGATATACGGCTGTCTGAGCTGGCAGGAGCATCAGCCGACCCCTGATACTCCTCATGATCGTATTAAAAGATCCCTCCGCCAGGTCGGTGCGCCCGATCGAACCGGCAAATAGTGTATCCCCGGTAAAGACAGCCCCTTTCAGGTAAAGGCTTACGCTGCCGCCGGTATGCCCGGGTGTATCTAGAACCATTAACTTCAGGTTGCCGCAGTCAATCGTGTCTCCTTCTCGAATAAATCGGTCCGGCTTGGGTTGTTTACCGGTGACGGCGCCCAGACCGAAACCCGGTCGCTGATAGATATCGATATCATTCCTGTGCAATAAAATTGGCACTTGCAACGCCTCTTTCAACTTTCCATTAGCCCCAACATGATCAACATGGCCGTGTGTGTTAATAATTGCTTTTATGCTTAAGCGAAGCTTCTTAATTTCCCCGAGGATCCGCTTACCTTCCGCCCCGGGATCGATAATCACCCCTTCAAGAGTATCGGAACAACCGACCAGGTAGCAATTGGTGCTGAACATGCTCACTTGCAGAGTATTAATAATCATCGACTGCCTCCGCTTTATACTGATACTTACACGCGCGGTCACCGGAGAGGTTATCTTCTAAGCTAAACGGGATCGGTTCCATAAAATGGCCTCTCGAACCACTGTTCGTATGTCGGTTAAATTACTTAACTGCGGTGCCAGACTGTCGCGCAGCAGTTCGGAACCGATCAATAGCGCCGGCACGGGATTCTGAGTATGATCGCGATGCGAAAGATCTTCCAGGTTGCCGTGATCGCTGGTAACCAGCATAAGCGTCTCGTGCGGATCGATACATTCAGCAATAGTACCGAGAAAACTGTCCAGTGTTTTAATTACCCGGGTAGATTCCTCGCTCTCTCCCAGATGGCCGGCCAAATCACTGAGAAAATATTCAAACAGGGTAAAATCATAGCTCCGGCTGAGTTCAGCCAGCCGCCGGCCGCCCTCTTCAGCAGTAATTAAAGGAACAGCACAATCCATCCGTTCCAACACACTGTTGTCGATATCCATGTAAAGAGCCCGGCCTTCCCGAAGGTCGTCCAGGCTCCTGAATGGTACTCCGCCGTAATATGTAATCAGGGTGGAACAAGAGTAATTTTGCCCGGGTAAACCTTGACGCAGCAGGTCAAAAAAGCCGGGCCGGTAGGCATTGGCAAAAGCGCAACCACAGCCAAACCGCTTCAGGTGGCGGAACATTCCCTCACGGGCCAGAAGCCGCCGCAGGGCCTGATTCGGAAAACCATTTAAATGGGAACCGATTAAGCAAGGCGCGTTATTACCGGTAAAGATGGCCGCCTGGCCGGTAGCGCTTTGCGGTAAACCGCTTACACCGAGGGAAGCGTCCAGACCAAGCAGGGTTACCCGGTGATTGCTGAAACCAGCCGTTTCACGTACCAGGGGCCGGCCGGCGAATAGTTTTCTCAAGTGAGGGGTGGCGCTATAATAGAAAGGATTTAGATGAGAGTTGTCGCCAAGACCGACACCATCAACAAAGATTAACAATACACGCAAGAAAACGAATTCCTCCAATCCGGCAGCACCTGCGCCGCAGCACATACACGCTCTACATTTCACCCAGGGTAACCCGGACACTCTGCGTTAGATCGTCACGGATGAAAACGACAGTGATCTCATTTCCCGGGTAATAAGAGAGCAGGGCATCAAATAGCTGCGCCAGGTAGCGAACCTCACTATCCCCGACAGCAATAATTACATCCCCCGCTTGGAGACCACTTTCAGCGGCAGGACTGCCGGTAATAATTTCTCTGATGTACACGCCCTGATCGGTATGCTCGCCTGTTTTTTGGGAGAGATCTTCAACAAGCACACCCAACTGCGGCCGCAGAACACGGCCATATTCCTGGAGATCGCGGACAACCCGTTGCACGGTTCTACTCGGTATGGACAGCCCGATACCTTCCACACCGAGCTGTGTCACTTTGGCGGAATTAATACCGATTACTTCTCCCCGCAGGTTAACCAAGGGGCCGCCGCTGTTGCCTGGGTTGATTACCGCGTCCGTCTGAAGAAAAGTATAAGCGTACTGGCTGTCCGGTATCCGCACCTGCCGGCCGACTGCGCTAATGATTCCGGCGGTTACAGTCTGCTGAAAGAATCCGAGCGGGTTACCCACCGCCAGCACCTTTTCTCCGACTCGTGCAGCAGTTGAATCACCCAAGGGCACGGCTGTTAGATTGTCCTTGGCAATCTTTAAAAGAGCAAGGTCGGTGAGAACATCTTCCCCGACCAAAACAGCCTCCATATAACCAATTCTTGGAAATACTACCCGGATTTGATCCGCCTCGTCAATAACATGCTGGTTTGTAACGATATACCCATCAGTGGAAATAACCACCCCTGAGCCGGAGCCAGCCTCCACCAGGGAGCGCTGACCGAACCGGGTCACATAAACATATTGATTTACCCCGACAACCGCCGGCATAACCCGTTCGACCACTTCTACCGTGGCCAGATCCTGCTGGTGCAGCGGCGGCCGCTCCTGCTGATCCTGAGGTGATTTTGCATCCGGCATGAAAGGACCGCGGATCTGTCCGGGAAATAGAACATAGGCAAACAAGACGTAAACCAACGCCGCGCCGATCAACGCGCCCAAGAAACCGGAGATCAGTAACCCGAAAGAAGAGAGGCCGCGCCGCGGTTTCCGATTAAAGTAACTGTCTTCAGTCAATTCAGCCTGACACCTCCTTTTTCGTATTATACCAAACTCAGGCAGAAAGGAAATTTATGAGCGGTTAACCTGAAAGATGGCAACGGTCGTTAAACAACTCCAGGCGATAGCTCTGACGGTTGTCAGAGCAACTGATCATGGATAGAGAAGCGGGGGCCGGGGCAAAAGGCCAACGCTGCTTTGCAGAATAACCCAGGCAGGCGGCAAATAGAGCATTAATAAACCGGCCGTGGCTGACAAGCAAAATCCGTTGCCGCCTGTTACAGCGGCGACCGAGAAAGCGCAACAATACTATTGCCCGAGCCAATAACATCTTTTCACTCTCGCCGCCGAAAACGGCAGCCTTAATGCGAACGCTACCCTCCGGGATTAAATCCGGATAGAGGGATTTAATTTCACACAGAGTCAAACCCTCGATGGCACCCCAGGAACACTCCCTTAGGAGAGGTAGCGGCTTTGGAACCAGTCCGGCGGCGCGGGCAATTATTTGAGCGGTCTCCCAGGCACGCTTTAAATCACTGCTCAACAGTACTTCCGGAGCCAGATCTTTGATCCGGCAGCCTAACAGCGCTGCTTCCCGGCGACCCTGGGTAGAAAGGGGGTAATCAAGACGGCCCTGAAAACGCCCTTCCTGATTGGCAAGGGTAGTACCGTGGCGAATCAACCAAATTTCCATCTTATAAAGGTTCGATCGAACGGCCCTTCAGATTATGGTCGCGCAGTCGTTTAATAACCGCGCCCAAATCAATCAGTTTGTGTTCCAGTTGCTCATAGCCGCGATAAATATGATCAGCTTCACTGAGCACTGTTTCTCCCCTTGCTGCCAGGCCTGCCACCAACAAGGCCGCGCCGGCCCTCAGGTCTGTTGCCGTAACCGGAGCGCCGGAAAGCGGCTGTCCACCTTCAACCACAGCGATTCGGCCTTCAACCTTAATCTGAGCACCCATTCTTTTTAGTTCATCCACATGGCGATAACGCCCATCAAACACATTCTCGGTGATAATGCTGGTCCCTTCCGCGGCGGTAAGCAGTACCATCATCAGCGGCTGCAAATCCGTCGGGAAACCCGGGTAAGGGAATGTCTTCAGGTCCGAAGTAAGCAATTTCGAGGCTCCCCTAACCCTAATCCGTTCAGGTTCCACCTCTACATCAACTCCCATTTCCCGCATCTTAGCTGTGACCGCTTCAAGGTGTTTTGGAATTACCTCCTCTACAACTACATCCCCCCCGGTCACAGCCGCAGCCAGCATATATGTTCCTGCCTCAATCCGGTCCGGAATAATCATGTGTTCTGCGCCGCCCAACTCATTGACACCTTCGATGCGGATCACATCGGTTCCGGCACCTTTTACGGATGCGCCCATAGCATTCAAAAAGTTGGCCAGATCGACGATCTCCGGTTCTTTGGCTGCATTTTCCAGGACAGTTTTCCCCTCAGCCGTTACCGCTGCGAGCATCAGATTAATCGTGGCGCCCACACTTACAACATCAAGATAGATATGTGCCCCACGCAGTTTACGAGCAGACATCTTGATTAAGCCGTGTTCAATATCAATATCGGCACCCAGAGCGGCAAAACCCTTCAAGTGTTGATCAATCGGGCGAGGGCCCAGGTCACACCCGCCGGGAATCGGCACCTCGGCTCTGCCAAAGCGGGCTAACAAGCTACCCATCAGATAATATGAAGCACGCATTTGTTTAACCAGGTTATACGGGGGAGTGAAACCGCGCAGGCTGGACAATCGAAATTCCAGGGTGTTCCTGCCGCGCCGGCGGATCGCCACCCCCAGATCTTCCAGGATGCGGACCATCGTCCTGACGTCGGTAATATCCGGCAGGTTACTTATAGACAGCTTATCTCTTGCGATTACGATCGCCGGTAAAACTGCAACAGCCGCGTTTTTTGAACCGCTAATCCGTACCCTGCCGCGCAACCTTTGGCCGCCTTGAACCACTATTTTTTCCATGCTGCCTCCCGATATCCGGTAATTTAACGCATATTGGTGTATCCATCAAGCCATCAGTTTGATACAAGTTTCTGAAGTTAGTTATTGGTCAGTCTCAAGATTACCGGTAAAGGCATTTACATAATAAGAAACACTGTCGTCCGTTAGAAAACGCCATACCGGGGGAATCTCCCATTTCTCGGCATTATACTCGCGGCTAAAATAACCCAGTTCCGCTTTGATAATCCGGCGGCTGCGAGGGCTTACGCCCAGATCTTCTATCAACCTGAGCAAGGCCTCGGTAACCGGAATGACCGCCATTTCCTGATCCGGTACTTGCTCCAGCGGTTCCAACCAATAAAATTCAATTGAGTTGATCTGATCCCCGTTAACAAATACTTTCAAGTATCCGGCAAACAAAGGAGTACCTTTATAATCTTGATAGTAATGGATGATCAGGCACCGGTCAAGCACTTCCATATAGTCAAAGCGTGCCGTATGCGGAAGCAGGTGCCGCGCCCGGAGAGCCAGTTCAACTCTCTGCAGCAGTTCTTTTTGTTCCAGTTGAGCGGCGCCATCCTGTATGATTAGGCCCGGCTTAAAAGTCAACTGCACCAACCCGGTAGAATGGATCTTTACTTCCATCTCCTGCCCCTGGTAGAAGGAAACGCCCTCCTGATTGTAAGCAACGGTCTCCTGACCGGCTAAACGATTCAGCAGATCAACCTGGACAGATAAATCAGGCGTTACCGATAAGAAAGCGCTTTTTTGCACACCCCGGCGGACCGAAGCCTGTAAAAAGTAGTTGCTCTGAGCCAGACGCTCCTCCACCAGCTGCAACTCTTTCACGGAGACAGCGGCAAGCGGCAGCCGGCCGGCTTCCTTTAATAATAGATGGTAAGCCAGGAACAGGTTTAAACTTAAAAAAGCAACGATCAGGACCGTTTTAGCCCGATTCAGATTCACGGCTGATCCTCCTTCAGGACTGTCAACCCTTTAGCTTTCAAAATAAAGTCAACCCCACCCAAACGAATAATCCATACCGGATAAGCCCGCGGTTGCCCCGGCGTTCCACCAACAATATAGGCCAGTTCCACCTCTTCCAAGACGAGCGGCTCAACCGGGCTGTTTTCCTGAGCGTGAAGCAAGGATACAGCTTTAAGTATCGCCTCTTTGTAACTATCTATCAGAGAAGGTGTCCCCGCTTCAGTAAGCAGATCGTAAAACTCTCGTTCATAGTTAGCCAAACCACCATCATTAAAAAACATCCAGGCCGCGCTGCCCAGTACAGGAATACCCCGATAATAATAGCGCCATACCGCGTAATATACAGCTTGCTGACGATTTGCTTTACGAAGCAGGGATAGGTCTTCCAACCGTACTCCTTTAGGCCAGCCCCCGTGCCAACTGAACAACCGCCCGGCTGTATTTAAAGCAGAGGCATAAGCTGCCGTAGCCGGCTCTTGCTCTAACTGGGGGTAAGAGAAGTTGAGCCCGGCACTTAACCTTAGGCCTTTTTCTCCGTCCGTAAAAATGAGCGTACCATCCCTTTCCTTAATTTCACGCACCAGGCTACGGTCCAGAAAAAAAGTGTCCAGGAGAAGATCCCGGGCCAGGTTCTCCCGTGTCATAAAGAGGTCATCCAGGATTAGCTCTTCCGCCGGCACAAACAAGCGTTCAACCGGTAAGATCTCCAACCCGGTAAATTCATGTAAATATTCAGGAGTCAGTTCCAGATAGCTCATCTGTTGATCCAACGTTAAATCTGCAGTCAACTGCTCAAGAAGCAAGCCTTGCTCCTGATCAAAAGGGATGGATAGTTCGCCACCGTTATTACTCACTTTCACCAGCACGGCAAACTGGTCACCATTTTTTTGAAATACAATTTCATCCAATTGAGTATTGCGCGCTTCCTTAAACCAGGGTGTGCCATGACCCGCGGGAAGGGGAGGTTGAAAAGATACCGTTAACCAAGGATCCCCGTCAGCGGCTAAGGGACCGCTTCCGCTCTGATCTGAAAAGTAAAGGTCAGCCAGAAGAGTGGAGACTCCTGCCCACAAATAATCATAGGCCGGTGTTCCTGCTCCAAACCGGTAAATACCCTGGTCGTGGTATAAGTAGAACCAGTGCGGAGTAACAATCTCGGACAGGAGGCGAGGCTTTTCAAAGTACACCGGCTCCAATACATTTGTACTAACCTCTTCCAAGCGCTGCGGTCCGAACCAGAGCCGGTAGGTCATGAGCATGCTCAACAAAACCAAAAAAGCCAGCAAAACACTTTTTGTTTGTTCCTTCAAATCTTACGAGCCCTCCTTAAGCTGAAGCCGGGGCAGGGTAAACCGGACCGTAGTACCCTGTCCCAGATTACTTTCAATCCAAATCTTGCCGCCATGGGCTTCAACAACCTTGCGCGCGATGGGAAGGCCAAGACCGGTGCCTCCATAATCGCGGCTGCGGGTCTTTTCCACCCGGTAAAAACGTTCAAAAACCCGGGGAAGGTCTTCAGGAGGGATTCCAACCCCGTTATCGATAATCTCAACCTGAACCATTTCTTCAGTGATAATGGCCGCGCCAATTTCGATTTTCCCGCCGGAAGGAGTATACTTAACCGCATTGTTTAAGATATTCGAGAATACTTGCATTAACTTGTCCCGGTCCACCTGGACGGTTAATTCAGGTGTAATGGTAATATCTATTTCCGGCAATACGGCTCCTAATTTATGACTGAGTTGATCGATAACCTCTTCGGTCAACTCTTTTAGTACTACTTCAGTTTTATGCCATTCCACCTGACTGTAGTCCAGTTGTGATAGAGCCAACAAATCTTTTACCAGGCTCACCATACGCTCTGTTTCTCGTTCCACCACTTTTAAAAAGCGAACACGAACCGCCGGGTCTTCCGCCGCGCCATCCAGAAGAGTATCCACATAACTTTTTACCGCTGCCAGAGGGGTGCGCAGCTCGTGTGAGACATCCGCCGCAAATTCCTGCTGCCGGCGGGTTAGCTCCCTCTCCCCGGTAACATCATGCAGCACCACCAGAGTGCCGTCGAGCCTTCCCTTTTCTTCCTTGAAGGGCGCCAACTTAACCTGCAGTGTACAAGCAGGCTCCGCCCGGACAAATTCGACGGTAAGCGGCTGTTGCTGATGAATAAACCGGCGCAGCGCCTCAGTGCCGATTAAATCTTTCAGCAAATAAAACCCTGAACGACCGGGCGATGGGCTTTTCATGCTTAATGTCCGCAACAAATTTTTAGCTGCCGGGTTAATGTGGATTAAGTGGCCCTTTCCGTCCAAAGCGACCACTCCGTCACTCATGTTATTGATTACTGCCTCCACTTTACTCTTCTCGGACGATATCTCTTTAATATTTTCACTCAGCCGTTCAGCCAGATAGTTGAAGGTGTAGCCCAACTGGCCGATTTCATCGGAAGACTCTACACTAATCTTCCGGGAAAAATCGCCGCTCGCCATTAAATTGGCCTGAGTGGTTACCGCCTGGACCGGAACGGTTATTGTTCTGGCCAAAATTATCCCCAGCAGAAAACTAATCGCCAGAGCTGCACCGACACCGGTAAGTAAGATCACTTTAACCTCGTTCAAAATAGTGTCAACCTGACGCAATGAGCCGCTCAGATAGATTACACCCAGGGTGGTTCTGTCATCTTTCAGTGGAAAAGCAAGATAGTAACGCCTTTCCCGGTGTGCGGGGTCAAAGCGGATCGCTTCTCCGGTCTGCCCGGTCAGGGCACGGGTAATCTCGTCCCGAATCAGGCGTTGACCGGTAAGCGACTGGTCTACAGAGGAGCCGATGATATGCGCTTGTCGATCCAGGACTACGATTTCCATTTCATTAATCCCGCCGAATTCCCGTACCAAATGCGCTATGTCTTCTGAAGTGCCCGGTTCTGTTTTTTGCCTGGGAGTCAGGAAAGATGCCAGTAGGCGGGCCTGGGTTTCAAGCCCGTTTTTATAGTTTTGCAGATAATAGCGCTCAAGGGATTGAACGAGGTAGACACTGATTAATTGCAGAGAAAAAAGAAGGAGAAGGGAATAAACCAAAATAATTTTCCACTGAAGGCTCTTAAAAAGATTCCCTCCACCTGAAAAAATAACCGACACCCCTTTTTGTATGGATATACTCCGGCTCAGCCGGGTTGATCTCCAACTTTTCACGTAACCGGCGTACTGTTACGTCTACAGTCCGCTCATCCCCGATATAGTCGTACCCCCAAACCCGGTTTAACAACTGCTGCCGGGTAAACACATAACCCGGGTGCTGCATAACCTCCGCAAGCAGCGAAAACTCGCGAAACGTAAGCTCCACGGGTTCACCGTGATGGAAAACCTCGACTTTATCCAGGTCCAGGATTAAACCTCCATGGACCAACCGCTTGGAGCGCTCTGCCGCACGGGCTTCCCCCCCCTTAACTCGCCTTAGTATAGCCTTGACCCGGGCTGAGACCTCCCGCGCGCTGAACGGCTTGGTAACATAATCGTCCGCGCCTAGCTCAAGCCCCAACACCTTATCGAACTCTGCCTCCCTGGCTGTAAGCATAACAATGGGGGTGTTATGTTGAGAGCGAATTTCCCGGCAAACGGTAAGACCGTCCTTCTTGGGCATCATGATGTCAAGAATGATTAAATCAGGCCCTTCCTGCTCCACCAGACGCAGCGTTTCTTCACCATCGTAAGCCAGAATTACCTGGTAGCCTTCTTTTTCCAGGTTATACTTTAAGATTTCCGCAATGGGGCGTTCATCATCAGCCACCAAAATTTTATGTGTCAAAGAAATTACACCTCCGGAGGCGATAACAATCATTATTCGCTGTTGGCGGGCTCATTCCCTGCCGTTAAAAGAACACAAAAAAACCTTGAAAATCCAAAAAAAGACCTTCTTAAAATCAAGAAGGTCTTTCTCCTGGTTGTTTCAGCTTATGGTTGAAAAAAGTTTAGTGGATTCACGGGTGTATGCTGGTACCAGTGGTTCCATTCACCGCCGCCGTTACTACTACGAATTTCAAAGTGGAGGTGGGGCCCCGTGGATCTACCTGTGGACCCGACCCTGGCAATAACCTGCCCCTTGGAAACAGTGGTGCCTGCTGAAACCAGGTTCGCACTGTTGTGCAGGTATACAGTCCAGTATTTCCCGTGGTAAATGATGATGTAATTACCTTGCGGGTAACGGATATACTCTGATATTACTACTACTCCGCTATCCGCCGCAAGCACGCTACTATCGGCAGGAGCAGCAATATCGATCGCCGGATGCCAGGAACTAAAACCGGCGGTCAATCGGCCGCCTGCTACAGGCCAGATGAATTGACCTGTCCCCATGGACGGCGCGCTGGCTGTACCCCGTTCTACCACCTGAGTGACAGGATGCTCCAGAACTTTCTCCGACTGTATATTCCGTCCTATCTCGACCCCGTTTTCGCGTGTAACATGGTAGACTACTTCTTTGCTGCCGTCTTTCCCGGGAGTAATCACCCTGCTCTGCATTGTCCACATACTACTGGTATATGTATAATCGGTATTGAAAGGAATGCGCTCTTCTGCCGTTACCTCTTCCACTGTTTTCACATGAACAAGAGGGATAACGGCAACGCCGGACGCTTCAGTGTCATCTTCGGCACCGCCCCTGGAAAGAGCAACCAGTTCCCGCGGAGATTCGTCCTCCATCAAGAGGGAGGCAACCTCTTCGGCTGAATACACTTCTTCCGGCCTTACAGTGCAGCTTGTACTTCCCACCTCTTCAACCAGGGTTGCCTCCAACAGCACTATATTATCCGCTTGGCTGACATACGCTTGGCACATCAAATCGATCACTGCCTGAACATCCAACTCTGTTGCCACCGGGACCACCGGTACCTGATCAACCGTTACCATCACGGCATCGGTGACCATCGTAATGCTTTGCCGCAGGGCCTCCTTGACGGAAAGTGTGTCTTCTTCTTCACCCGGGCGGTGCTCCCATTGCATCGAGATTTCTTCCCGGGGTTCAACCGGCATACCGTAATTTAGGCTACACCGTTCGGTTAGAGAAACGATGAACCCTTCGATTTCGGCGGCATCCCGGACGTAACCCACTTCCTGGTCACCTACGCAAACCACATAATAAAAGCCGCGCAGGTAGTTATGGAAACCGAGGACCGCCCCTAATAACAGCGAGGCAACGGTCAGGTAAAGCGCCCAATGCAGGGTCTTCCCCTTTAACCAACACCGCAGCTTAAACAGTTCACTGTAGCGGTAAGCGCGTCTCAGACGCGCCGCCATCGACAGCCGTGGCTTGATATCCCAGGCCCTCATAAACAACCTCCTTCAGATCAGCCAGGTGTTTAAAGCTGTTTGAGCCAAATTGTTAAGGTTAATCAATAATTCCTTAACAATTTTTAAGATATCGGAAATAATTCGATAAGGTTAAGATTATTCCTGCTTGATTAAGGGAAATAGTATATACCCTGCCAGGCGCTCCAAACTCACCCCTCTTGTAGCACTATTATGCAATATTGGATATTATTTACTATACAGAGTGCTGTTATGCTTCCCGTTATACTTTGCCTCCCGCGGCAAGACGTTTCAGGATTTCTTGAGAAGCAACAACGCCCGACGCTGAAGCCTGGATTAACCCCCTGGTTACACCGGCTCCATCTCCTACCGCAAAAAGGTTTGCTACAGCGGTTTCCAGATTGTTGCTCAGAAAAAGCCGGTATGAATAGAATTTAACTTCTACTCCGTAAAGCAGCGTATGACGGGAGTTAACCCCGGGAGCCATTTTATCCAGAGCTTCGAGCATTTCAATAATCGCCAGAAGATGGCGGTACGGGAGAACCAGGCTGAGGTCACCGGGAGTAGCTTCAGTCAGGGTAGGCTGAACCAAACCGCGGCGAATCCGCTCTGCTGTTGATCGGCGCCCCATCAGCAGATCCCCCAACCTCTGGATAATTACACCGTCACCCAACATATTAGCCAAACTGGCAATATATTTACCGTAGCGAATCGGCTCACTAAACGGCTCGGTAAAAGTTTTACTAACCAGCAACGCAAAGTTGGTATTCGCCGTTCTTTTTTCGGCAAAGCTATGTCCGTTTACCGTCACCAGACCTTCGTTGTTTTCGGTGACGACCGCACCGTACGGATTCATGCAAAAGGTTCTGACCCGGTCATCAAATGAGCGAGAGAAATAGACCAATTTTGATTCATAGACCTTACTGGTAAGATGCTCCATCAGAACAGCAGGCACTTCAACCCGCACTCCAATATCTACCGGATTGTTAACTCCTCTCAACCCGAGCCGGGCTGATTCGCGGTGGATCCATTCCGCGCCGGCCCGGCCGGGACCGCAAACGATATAGTCCGCCGGCACCGTTTCTCCTGAGGCCAGCTTAACACCGGCAGCCCTCTGCCCCGTGGAGATGATCTCCGTCACCTCCGTACCGGTTTCAATATCAACCCGATCTTCCAGGGCACGGAACATTTTTTTCAGAACACGGTAGCAATTCTCAGTACCGAGGTGCCTGATCCGTGCGGGGATCAGGCTCAAAGCCGCGGCCGCCGCTCGCCGCTGCATCTCCTTTACCGCCTCCGTGTCGGAGCCGAATAAAGTGTCTGAAGCACCGAACGACAAATAGGTTTCGTCAACCTGGCAAATAAGCTCTTCCATGGTCCTGCTATCCAGATATTCGCTTAAAACACCGCCAAACTCCGGTGTCAGAGTAAGCTTGCCGTCGCTGAACGCGCCGGCACCACCCCAGCCGCAGGTAATCGCGCAGGGATGACAGCGTTTACAACCGCCGTATTCACCTTGGGTGGCACAGCGGCGCTTTTCCAGAGAGGCTCCTTTATCCAGCAGTAAGATGCTGGCTTTACTGCGCCGGCTTAATTCCAGCGCGGCAAAGATGCCGGCCGGCCCTGCGCCGATAATAATCACATCGTATTTACGATTGTTCACCCTACCCCTCTTCTTTCATACCCTCACGGGCTATATTGGCAAACTTGGTATACCGGTCCAGGAAGTAAAGCTCAACTGTGCCTACAGGGCCGTTTCGCTGTTTCGCTACAATAATCTCAGCCACGTTGGCTTTTTCCGCATCTCTGTTGTAATATGATTCCCTGTAAATAAAAAGAACCATGTCAGCATTGGCTTCGATGCCGCCTGATTCCATCAAATCGCTTAAAATCGGCCGCCTGTCCGGCCTCTTTTCCACAGCCCGGCTTAACTGCGAAAGCGCGATTACCGGAATGTTCAGCTCCTTGGCCAGCGCTTTCAACGAGCGGGATATTTCCGAGAGTTCCTGCTGCCGGTTTTCCGACCGGCTGAAACCGCGCATCAACTGCAGGTAATCGACAAAAAGTATCTCCAACCCTTTCTCCGCTTTCAGACGGCGCGCTTTCGCCCTTATTTCCATCACGGATAGAGCCGCCGTATCATCAATATAAAGGGGAGCCTCACTTAACGGACCAACCGCCCGGGTTAATCTCTGCCATTCATCCTGGGAAAGAAAACCGCGGCGCATATTCTGTGCGTCGATTTGGGCCTGAGCACAAAGCAATCGCTGAGCGAGTTGTTCTTTGGACATTTCCATACTAAAAAAAGCAACCGGCTTTTTGTCTTTAACTGCGATGCGGTGAGCTATGTTTAAGGCGAGGGTGGTTTTACCCATACTGGGGCGGGCGGCAACTATAATCAGGTCCGATTCTTGCAGGCCTGAACTGATATGATCCAGATCAGTAAAACCGGTGGAGATACCGGTCACACCTTTTTTTTCATCAAATAAACGTTCGATTCGATCAAAAGCCTGCATCAACACTTCTTTTAACGGGGCGAAACCTTGCTGCTTGCTCTGGCGGCCAATCTCAAAAATCTGTTTCTCCGCTTGATCCAGAAACTCCTCCACGTTTTCGGGCGCCTCATAACAGCGGGTCACAATTCCGGTAGCTGTATTGATCAAAGAACGTAAAACCGATCTGTCCCGGACAATTTGTGCATAATACTGGACATTGGCGGCGGTAGGTACAGCATTGGACAAGCTTACCAGGTAGGCCGCTCCTCCAACTTCATCAAGGCAGCGGCGCCGCTGCAACTCCTCGGAAAGGGTAACCAGGTCGACCGGTTCGCCCCTCTCACTTAAGGCAATAATACCCTCAAAAATTTTTTGATGAGCGGTCCGGTAAAAATCCTGTTCAGTCAACATCTCGATAGCGGCGTAAATTGCCTCTTTTTCAATTATCATCGAACCAAGGACCGACTGCTCAGCCTCTAAGTTTTGGGGAGGCAATCTTTCACCGGCCACAACCAAGGTCAGTTCCCTCCTCATTTAGCAGGCCATGCAAAACAGTACGTTGAAAAAAATAAGGCAGCAGATCGGGTACTTTACTGGCCGGAATTATTTTCATGTCCGGAAAACGGCTGCTGATGTCGCCCTTGTTTTCTGCAGGGACGATCACTTTTTTAATATCAGCCAAACGAGCACCATAGATTTTTTCCATCAAACCGCCGACCGGCTTTAAATAGCCCTGCAGGGAAAGCTCGCCGGTTATGGCACAATCTTGACGCACCGGCAGGCCTTTTACCGCGCTTAAGATGGCAAGAAAGATCGCGGCGCCGGCTGAAGGCCCGTCAATGTTACCCCCTCCGACCACGTTTAGGTGAACATCAAAATCACCAATTTCGATCCCAGTCAGCCGACGCAGCACTGAGGCTGCCACAAATACCGAATCGCGAGCCATTGAACCGGCCGTTTCGTTAAAGCGCAGGGTTCCCTTACCAGTTGCGGCAGTTGGAAACGCTACCGCCTCTATCTCCAGGATGGTCCCCGTAAAGCCATAAACCCCCAGGGCCAGAATCCGGCCGATTTCCGTAACGGGTCCCGCGGTCGCAGGGCTTAGGGGAAATAGGCGATTGCTTTGCAGCACTTCTTGCATCAATTTTACTTTAATCGGGCAAGCTTTATGACGACCGCTCTTCTTATGCTGGTCATATAAAGCTCGGCCGTAAACATCAACCAACAGGTTCACCGCCTGGCGCCCTTCATTCGTATAGCGGCTGATCAGTGAAGCTACTTCTGGTTCAATCGTCAATTTCAGTTTGGCTGCAGCGGCATGGACAATCGCCTCAATTTCCGCTGGCGCCAGAGGTTCAAAAAATACCGCGGCACAGCGGGAACGCAAAGCAGGTGAAATGGTTTCCGGGGGGCGGGTAGTGGCGCCGATCAGGACAAAATCAGCGGGTGCTCCTTTTTCAAATAACATTTTAATATACTTGGGCACCATGGGATCCAACGGATCATAGTAGGCCGAATCAAAGATTACTTTTTTATCTTCCAGGACCTTTAAAAGTTTACTTTGCAGGCTTAAATCCATTTCACCTATTTCATCAATAAAAAGAACCCCGCCGTGTGCTTCGGAAACCAGGCCCAATTTCGGCTCCGGGACACCTCCCTCAATTAAATCCCGGCGTGCTCCCTGGTAGATCGGGTCATGCACTGACCCGATTAAGGGGTTCGCTATTTCACGGGGGTCCCAGCGCAGCGTAGTACCATCGACCTCAACAAAAGGAGCATCTGCGGTAAACGCTGAACGCTTCAAGCTCTTGATATGACCCAGAGCGAGGCGGGCAGCTGTGGTTTTACCAACTCCCGGGGGTCCGTAGAGGATTACATGGGGCGGATGAGGCGACGCCAACTTGGATACCAGGGCAGCAACAGCCTTATCCTGACCGACAATTTCCTCAAGTAAGGCCGGCCGCAGCAGCTCCAGGGCCGAACGCGATAACTCCAGAGCAAACATTTTTTCTGTTTGCGCATACTTTTTTAAAGTTTGTGAATTTTCAACGCTGCCCAATTCACGGATAACCTGGCGTTTAATTTCTTGCATATACTCTTCATGGCGCTCTTCAAGCTTGGCCTTGATTTTATGCTCAATAGACTCCTCCAAGGACTTCCTGGCCAACAGCTCTGCCAGCGCTTCTTCAAGCTCCTCGATCGCATGAGGAATCTGATCCCCGGAAGGAGCCTCATACAGGGTTGGATTCTCATAGATCAACCTTTGCAGCCCTAGCAGCTGCTGCTCCGGTTTTCGGGAACGGATCAGCGGCAGTGCCTCCAATTTACCAGCCTTGAGTACCATTTTTTCTGTGCCGTATATATCGTTCACCAGGTCCAGCAAGGCATGAAGCTGCCTCTGGCAGCGCTTATTACGTTCAAGAGCCATGTTGTTCCTCCTAGCTTTCCTTTTCTACCTCGACGATTACGGTTGCCTTGATGTCCTGGTGTAACTTTACGACCACCTGATAACGGCCGACAGTTTTAATCGGTTCCGTCAGGGCTATCTTCTTTTTATCAACCGGGTAGCCTAAATTACTCAGAGCATCCGCGATATCGGCTCTGGTCACCGAACCGAACAGGCGTCCCGCATCACCGGTAGGCATTCTGAAGGGTATAACCTGTTGATCCAATGCGGCGGCCCGGGCCCGTCCGTCTGCTTCCAGGCGTTGATTCTTTTTCTGGGTCAAGGCCTCATGGTGTTGTCTTTCCCGGAGCCGTTGCGGTGTCGCCTCTTCGACCAAACCGCGCGGTAATAGCATATTACGGGCATATCCTTCCGCAACATCCTTAATTTCACCCTTCTTGCCCAAGTTAGGTAGGTCTTGTTTCAGGATCACTTTCACCAAGAACCACTCCTTCACCCAAATATATGACGACCCATTCGAAGAAAATATTCATTAATTCGGTCTTTTAAACCCTCTCTCCTGCTTTTTCATCCCAGTGAAAAAACGGTGCCAGGAACAAAAGTCTCCAGCACCGTTATTATTTTGAACAACGGTCTTTTCTTTATTCGGCTGTAAAGGGAAGCAAGGCCATAATGCGGGCCCTCTTAACCGCCTGTGTCAACTGCCGTTGGTGTCCGGCGCAATTGCCGGAAATTCGGCGGGGCAGTATTTTCCCCCGCTCCGTAATGAAACGCTTCAGCTTTTCGTATTGCTTATAGTCAACCGATTCAACCTTATCGACACAGAAACTGCATATTTTTTTCTTCGGTTTACGACCCCGATCACGCTTCAAGTAAACGTCCTCCTCTAAAAGGGAATGTCATCTTCATTGACGTGCATTTCATCCCCGGGTAAATCGCCAAGATCATCGGAATCGGATCCCTGGCCGCGAGGCCACTCCAAAAAGCGAACATCGTTGGCCACGACTTCGGCAGCCTTACGCCGGACCCCTTGGCTGTCTTCATACGAACGGATCTGCAAGCGACCAACTACCGCCACGAGCAAACCCTTCTTGAGGTGACTGGCACAATTCTCGGCCAGCTTACGCCAGGTAACAATTGGGATAAAGTCGGCCTCTTTTGTTCTGGTGCCGTCCTGACTGACATAGGAGCGATCCACGGCAATGGTAAAAGTGGCCACTGCTGTCCCATTCCCGGGTGTGTAACGCAGTTCCGGATCCCGGGTCAAACGACCGATCAGTACAACCTGGTTAAGCACAACATCCACCCCTTTTTATTGTTTAACCGGCCTACTGTACTGGTCTTTCCGTACGATCATGTAGCGGATTACTTCGTCATTTACCCGGAAAAAATGTTCTAACTCAGGGATTACTTCGTGTGGACCGGCATATTGCAGCAGGTAATAATGACCCTCGTGCAACTTGTTAATCTCGTAGGCCAGTTTACGCTTACCCCAGTCTTCAGCAGACTCGACCTCTCCGCCAAACTTAGTAATCACCGCCTGGAGATTGGTGATCAGCTCTTCTTCCGCTTCAGTTTCCAGGCCGGGCTTTAAAATAATCATTGTTTCATAGTCAGCCATATTCATTCACCTCCCTTTGGACTAAGTGGCCCCACCTCAATGGGTGGAGCAGGGACAGGCCTATTAAATAATATCATATATTAACTTACGGAGCAAGAAAAGCATTTGCTTCTCCAGCCTAAGCGAGTTTTTCACCCGTCGATGAACGTTCTCCCTGGTTTACGGGATCGGCATATTGTGGGCTTTCTTTGAGCAGCTCGAGCAAACCCTTGATTATTCCCGCTACCGGTACCGCTATCAGCATCCCCAGCACCCCGGCTAATCTGCCGCCCGCCAGAATAGAGACAATAATCGTCACCGGTCTTAATTTAACGACCCGCCCCAGCAAAAGTGGGGCAAGTAAAACTCCATCCAGTATCTGAATTATCACATATACCGCCAGGATCAGGAGAGGAGCGGGGGTATGTGAAGCAAAACTAAGCAGTATAGCTGGAACCGCGGCAATGAAGGGGCCGATATACAATATAAAATTAAACAAGCCCGCCAATATTCCCAACAACAAAGCGTATGGCATACCGATAATATATAACGTTATGCCGGTCACAAGGCCGACCACCGTACACCGAAGCAGTGAACCCCGTATAAAGCTGCCCACATTATGGTCAACAATACTGATAATCTTGAAAGCCAGAGAACGATGAGCTACCGGAAACAGTTCGGTCAGCTGTTTACGCACGGCATCAAAGTCATAAAGCAGGAATAAAACAAGAAACAGGACGAAGAACATATCCACCGCTCCCATGGCCAGGGCAAGGGTTGCATCCACGATGTATTCCAAAGCCTGGTCGAGCCTCCCGGAAAAGCCCATCAGGTAATCTCTGAACTCCTCTTCCAGGTCCAGGTGCAAGAGCTGTGCCGATACCCATTCGAGGTAACCTTCAATATTAGAGACATACAACGGATAATTTGCTGTAATCTCCTCGGCTATTTCAACAAGCTCATAATAAATTATCGGAATTAAGAGGCCGATTGCCAAAAGGCATACGAGTAAGAAAGCAACAAAAACAACTCCCACAGCCGCACCGTGGGGTATGCGAAATCTTCTTTTTAAATAAAGCAGAAGCGGGTAGCAAGTGTAAACAACCAGTGTGCTCACAATCAACAGGCTGATTACCCAGGCTATACTTTTGAGCACCCATACCGCACCGGCTATTATAAACAATAGTAAAACGAACCGATAGGCACCGGACCAGAATTTGTTCATCAGGAATCTCCTAGCTAATTCTATTATTTTATGTGGATATTTAATCTCATCTCCAGTAAACAAAAATAACTTGTGATGCATTTAAGCGCTTTTTCAAGAGAAGGGAAGCCGGTTGCGGCTTCCCCTGGCAACATCTCAATCAAGTCAACCGGCGGGTCATTATTTAAGCGGCTTGTCCCGCCGGGTAAATCTAACAAGCCGCCTAAAAGGAGTTTTGCATCGCTTACGCGTCAGGTTTTACCTGTTCCACATCTTCTACAATATGTGTTACCCGACGCTCAAACCGGAGCCGCGGTATCAATACACTCCGGCCGCATTTCAAACACTTAACCCGAATATCCATACCAATCCGTAAAATACGCCAGAGGTCTGAACCGCATGGATGCCCTTTTTTCAGCCGTACAACCTGACCAATAATATATTGAGCCATTCCCACTTACCTCGCAGCTTGCGAATTACAGATGATCCAGCAACCCACAAATCTCATTAAAAATGTGATCGATTTCCTGATTGCCATCAACGGTTATCAAAATATTCTGTTCCTGAAAATAGCTAATCAACGGTTCAGTCTGTTTTTTATACACAGTTAATCTTTCGGTAACGGTAGCCAGCGAGTCGTCTTCTCTTTGATACAACTCTCCACCACACTGATCACAAACGTTGCGCACCTTCGGCGAATTAAACTTAATATGATAGGTAGCTCCACAGTCTCTGCATACCCGTCTTCCGGTTAACCGTGCAATTAACTCTTCTTCCGCTACTGTGATGTGAACAACCCGGTTAACCTTTCGTTCCATTTCAGCCAGGACGCGGTCCAGGGTGCGGGCTTGCACTACTGTGCGGGGAAAGCCATCCAGGAGAGCACCTTTTGTGCAGTCCGGCTCTAAAAGGCGTTCTTCAACTATACCCACAACAACTTCATCCGGTACCAGCTGTCCCTGTTCCATGTACCCCTGGGCTTGGCGGCCTAACGGCGATCCGCTCTTTACAGCAGCTCGTAAAATATCCCCTGTGGAAATATAGGCCAAGTTGTACTTGTTTACAAGACGCTCCGCCTGGGTTCCTTTACCGGCGCCCGGGGGCCCCAACAGAATGATCAGCATATCTCTCCCTCACTTTTTTGGAACAATTAAGGGTTTCATAGACATATAGTGTTCTTCTTTATCATCCTAATTCCTGCTTGTAAATAAAAAACAGATGCGGCACTGAGGTTTCATAATCCATACTAAAGCTTATTTACCACCAGATCCTGCTGTTACAAAATAGTTGCAGACTCCACCGCAAAATATTTGAGCCTTCCAAATTAATCAATTCGGCGGGCAACCCAAACAACCAGAGTAACGGCGCAAGCGCTCCTGCTACGATTAAAACTATCACTAAATGGTGTAAGACCCCGATGATCAACCCGGCCCACCGGCCAAGCGGTTGAATCGGCGAGTCCCCGTTCGGAATTATACTCAATACCAGATTAAAAAAACTGATCCACATAACTACGAGGATCACAAAAGAGAGGGCATTAACTACGACATGGGCCATAAAATTGATAAATAGGCTGAGATCGTTCAACACGGCCAAAGCCGAACCCGATAACAAAATTTTCGGAATACCCAAATCAGCCGCCATAGCCGGGATTAATGAGCCAGAGGCACTCACAGGCATGGACAACTTGCTGACAATGAGCATATTTACATATTCATCCACATAGAGACTTTGAGTTGCTACGCGCACATCTGCCTTAAAAACCGCGGCAACAACAGCGGTAAGCAGCAGCGCGCCTAAACGGCGAGCAACCTTATTCCACCCGGCAATATATCCGGCAGCTCCGCCCCAAATTAACAGGCATATAACGGCTGAATCAAGCCAGAACATATCTTCTCCTGAAAATTTCTACTTAAGCTCAATCATACATATTTAAATCAGTCTTTTAATATAACTAAAATATACTACTGAATTTACGAAAGGGCATTAGAGATGATCGGAATACAAGCAAACTCGCGGCGCCTTAATGATCATAGCCTGCCGGTCAGAGTGAACTATAACGAACCGAACGCTGCAGAAAAAATTGCCTCATCGGTTACGGCGCTGATCACAGGTTATGAACCAGAATACCGGGAGCTGTTGCGGATGATTTTATGCATCGGTTCAGATCGCTCGACCGGAGATGCCCTTGGTCCCCTGGTTGGCAATCACCTAGCCAAGCTGCAACTTCCGAGAACGATTGTTCTGGGCACCCTGGCTGAACCGGTTCATGCCCTTAACCTTGAAACTTACCTCAATCAACTGGAAAAAGACGGTGGGAGATCACTGATCATCGCTGTGGATGCTTCGCTGGGAAAACTTGGCAGCGTTGGCATCGTTGAAGTGGGAAGAGGCCCTCTCCATCCCGGAGCAGGCGTCAATAAGAAGTTACCCCCCGTAGGCCATATCTATCTGAGCGGTATTGTAAATTTGGGAGGATTCATGGAACAGATGGTTTTACAAAGCACCCGCCTATTTCACGTTATGGAGTTGGCCCGGGTGATCAGCAGTGGCCTTCAACGCACCCTTTCAGAGGTATAATAAAAACCGGCTCTTTCGAAAGAGGCCGGTTTATCGGTTAATCCAGATTATTACTTCGACGCTTCCTTCGCTTCAGATTTCTGGTTGGTCTCGTTCTTCAACACTGATTTTACAACCTGATCTTTACGTTTCATCTCGATGTTGCCTGAAAACACGGCCCCATCATCTACCAGTAAGCTGTTCGTTTTTACATTGCCGATTACAATACCGCTGCTTCTAATCTCCAGCTTACCCTCCGCTTCCATAGTACCTTCAAAGCGACCGGCAACAGCTACATTGCGTGCTTTCAAATCCAGCGCTACTCGTCCGCTTTCACCGATCACAGCATCTCCCTGGGTGTGAACATCCCCTTCCATCTCTCCATCAATCCGGATTAACCCTTTAGTTCGGATCGAACCCTTGAAGTGGGTATCCTTGCCAATTACCGTATTAACCTTATCCGGCGGTGTTTCCAAGTGATCTTTCTTAAACATGGCTTTGCCTCCTTCTACTACTTATCGTATGTAATTCATCGGGTTTACCGCTACAGTGTTAACATGCACCTCGTAATGCAGATGGGTTCCGGTGACATTACCACTCCGCCCCATGTAGCCGATAACCTGGCCCCGCTTCACCCATTGCCCTGTGGAAACGGCATAACCGGACAGATGAGCATAATATGTTTCGAAACCGTACCCATGACTGATTGTGATTAGATTCCCCCAACCACCGCGATAACCGGTGGCGGTGATCCTGCCGTCCGCAGTCGCATATATCGCGGAGCCGTACGACGCGGCGATATCAATACCGCTGTGAAACTCCATCAGGTTTCGGTTAAAGGGAGAAACACGCATGCCAAAGCCGGAAGTATAGCGGCCCCAGGCCGGCCAAATAGACGGCGTTGCCGCCAGGCGGCGGACATATTCTTCCACTTCCCCTTTGAGCATCTCAAGGGAGTCACTTTGTTCCGGCATCAAGTGCTGCAAAACGGCGATGTTTTCCGCAGCGCGATCAAGCACACGTCCTTCACCGGATCGGTTGGCATAGTAACGTTCAGCTTCCCCGACCTCAGCTTGAGAAGATGTGTCAAGTTCATCTTCAACTTGGTCCAGATCGATTCCCAGCTTTTCCGCTACCAGCTCGGCTAGATCTTCAATTTGCACCATCTGCTCAAGAAGCTTCTGGGTCTCATAGGCAAAAGCATTAATCTCTTCCTGTTGAACCTGATTTACCTGCCGTAAGATGCGAGCTTCATGTGCTTCCTGTGATACAGTGCGATAAACGTAAGCCAGGACACAGAAACCGGCCAGACCAAGGACAAAAATAGCCGCTGTAAGCTGTCCTACCCACAGAGGCAACCTCAGACTATAAGTTGATTCCTCGGAATGAGGTACTACCATAATCGTAAAGTATCGTTTTCTTTTCCTCACTCCAGCTCGCTTCCTTCCTAAATAGTCAGGCTAAGACCGTTTACAATACTCCGCACCGACAGGTTCCATCAGGTCAATACCTATTTTAGATTAATCCTAAACTGCGCTTTGCTTCGGCTAAAGCTTGGTTTTCTTCTTCACTGAGTAGGTGGGAAGAAGTGCCTTGCCGCACAGGTTTGCCGTAGCACCGGCTTTCTTCTCGTCCAAATATACTGGTTACTACCACTCCGTTTTGGGATCGATCCAGCAACGCCAGTGAAAAACTGAGGTCGCTGCCGGTTTCTTGAAAAGCGTTATACCGTACCAGACCGACTCCGGCAAGAGAGCTGTTAAGCTGTCTCTCTACTTCACCCAAACGTATCTCAAACTGCTGATTTTTAGCTTGAGAGTGTGAGATTAGGTTGCCGTAATGGTTGAGCAACTCCTCCAGATTCAAGCCGTCTTGCTGCATCATCAACATATTGTAACGCTTGCGCAATGACACAGACTTGGTTAAAAAAATAACCGCGGCGATCAAGAAAATCGCGCTTACAGTGGCCGTAGCCAATGTTATTTCAACAAAATACAGTTGCACCCACATCGCAATCTGACCCCACCACATATTTATGACCTCCACCCAAAATCAACCTTTAAGAAAAATTAATATTATTAAATTCGCCTTAAAGATTAGATATCCTTTTTTACCACAAAACATCATTTTAGTTTTTTAGGCAAAAAAAATTGTTTCACGTGAAACAATTCAACTAATTCCCTCGGGCAGTAAGAGTGCAACCAGCCTTTCCAGGTCTTCATCTCCATAATAATGAATTTCTAGGAAGCTGCCTTTGTTGCTGCGGCTTATTCTGACCCTTGTACCCAGGCGGCGCTGCAGCAGAAGGACTACCTCGGCCTTTTGGGGATCAAGGTCATCCGTTTTTGCCTGTTTCTTCAGGGCTTCCTGTTCCGACTCACGGTTGCTCCTTTCACTGAGTCGTGCGGTTAACTTCTCTGCCTCGCGAGCAGTTAAGCCTTGATCAATAATCATATGTGCGATTTCCGTCTGAACGTTCGTATCGGTAATACCCAGAAGCGGTCTGGCCTGGCCTGCCGTCAGTTCACCCTTAATCAGTGCTTCTTTGATTATCTCTGGAAGGGACAGTAGTCGCATGGTGTTTGCGATCGCCGAACGGCTTTTCCCGACACGCTTGGCCAGGGTCTCTTGTGTAAAATTTAATTCATCGATTAAACGACGATATGCGGCTGCTTCTTCAAGAGGGTTTAAATCTTCCCTTTGAATATTTTCGATAAGGGCTACTTCGAGCATGGTGCTCTGGTTAAATTCACGCACTACTGCCGGGATTGTAGTTAACCCGGCAATTTGGGCCGCGCGATAGCGTCGTTCTCCGGCAACCAGGATAAAATCTTGATCTTGCGGTGCTACCACGATCGCCTGCACCAGGCCGTGCTCTTTAATTGATTCAGCAAGTTCTTGCAGTTTCTCCGGGTCGAAGTTAACCCGGGGTTGGTATGGATTTACCCTAATCCGAGATAAAGATATTTCCCTTAGCTCCGACTCGTTCTCTACGGCTTCTGGAATCAACGCCCCTAACCCTTTGCCCAGCCTTCTTTTTTCTCCAGTCTCACTCATCTACTAACCTCCCGTGCGAGGGCAAGATATACTTCGGCACCCTTACTCCGCGGGTCATATTCAAGAATATGCAATCCATGACTGGGTGCTTCGCTAAGACGTACATTTCGTGGAATAATGGTGTTATAGACTAACTCTTTAAAATAGTCGCGCACTTCTTGCGCCACCTGCTCGGATAAATTTGTTCGGGAATCATACATGGTGAGGACAACGCCTTCAATTTTTAAACTTTCATTAAGGTGTTTACGGACCAAGGATATAGTATTCATCAACTGACCCAGTCCCTCCAGGGCATAGTACTCGCATTGAATCGGGATTAACACTCCGGTTGCAGCGGTTAGGGCGTTCAAAGTTAAAAGGCCTAATGATGGAGGGCAATCTATGATGATACGCGTATAGATGTCCTTTAACGTTGATAGGGCTTGTTTAAGTTTAACCTCTCGAGAAACGGTCGGCACCAGTTCTATTTCCGCCCCGGCCAGTTGGATGGTAGCAGGGATAACGTGTAAGTTCTGCCAAGGCGAAGGTAAAATGACTCTTCCCAGGGGTAACCCGTTTATTAGTGCGTCATAAATACATGTTTTAACCGCTTTCTTTTGTAGGCCGATACCACTAGTCGCATTGCCCTGGGGATCGATATCCAAAAGCAGTACTTTTTCCCCCAGATGAGCCAGGGCGGCACTTAAGTTAACAGCGGTAGTTGTCTTCCCAACCCCGCCTTTCTGATTGGCAACGGCAATTATTCGCGACATATATTCTCTCCTTAATAATTATGTAGTGTCGGACAAGTTTATGCCTGTTTTTTAGTGTAACTTAATGATTGTGCGTTAAGCGAATGCGCACCTCGACATAGTTGCTTTCCATTACTTCTTCAATTTCCGGAGAAAGCCCTGATTTTTCAATTATTTTAACAGCTTCTCGGATGGTGTTTAAGAATATTCGATAATCGCGAATAATTCCTTTAGGAGCTTTTTTCGTTTTTGATTCTAGTCTACCGAGGATTCGATCGATCTTTGCTTCCGTTTGGCTGACTGTAAGACCTCTTTCAATTATTTCCTGGATCATTTTCTGTTGTTGTTCCGCGGTGTTGAGTTTAAGTAAGGCACGTGCATGTCTTTCCGTCAGATTTTCATCTAAAAGCGCTTGCTTCACCGAATCCGCCAGCTTGAGCAGCCTTAGTTTATTTGCAATGGTAGATTGGCTCTTTCCAAGACGCTGTGCCAGCACTTCTTGGGTAAGGTTAAAGTCCTGCATTAGCCTGGCATAGCCCATGGCCTCTTCCAAGAAGTTAAGATTTTCTCGCTGCAGATTCTCGATTAGCGCAATCGTAGCCATGGCGCTTTCAGAAAGGTCTTTTACCGTAGCCGATATCGATTTCCAGCCTAAGTATTTGCAAGCCATTAACCTTCTTTCGCCCGCTACCAACTGATATTTTTTGCCGGTCCGCCGCAGGATAATCGGCTGAAGTAAACCGTAAGTCTTAATCGACTGCACCAATTCCATGATTTTTTCATCCGTAAATGTCCGTCTGGGCTGGTACGGGTTTGGTTGAATATCTTCAATATTTATTTGCGTTGCCTTTTCCCTGCCCGGATCGGTTTCTATAAAAGGTAAATTCTCAGTTCGACTATCTTTCATAAAGCTCACCCACCTTTTGGTATTGCTTAACACAATTATTTGACAGTCGCAAAGATATTACCTTCAAGCCAGGTCAAATTTTCAGCGCAAAGGGTCCTTGGCAGGCTTGCCTACCCGCCTGGGATAATCATTCGGAGTAGGTTTATTTTTAATGACCATATATATACTTCTAGATTCTCCGGTAGGAAGGTCATACTGCCAGTAATCCTCGATTACACCGCCGCAAATTTGCAGTGCCGCGGCCGCCTCCTTAAATTCAGCCGGTCCTCTAGGCCCTTTGTAGAACAAAACCAGACCACCAACGCTGCTGAGCGGTAGGGTCAATTCCACCAGGACTACGGCCGGAGCAACGGCCCGGCTTACGATTACTGTAAACCGTTCCCGGTAAGCAGTATCCCTGCCCCAATCTTCGGCTCTTCCCGCCAATAGATTCAGGCCACTTAGGTTCAACTCACGTGTCACCTTACGTAAAAAATTTATCCTGCGCCGGTTTGCATCCATTAAGTAAATTGTTCTATTCGGCAGGCATATCTTCAATGGGATACCGGGTAATCCTGCGCCTGTACCCAGATCCAGTATTTCACCCTCCGGCAATTGCTTTAATAAGAGTGGGTACAGCGAGTCATAAATATGTTTATAGTAGAGCGATGCGGTTGTTGCGTCACCGATCAGACGCTGGGAGTTCGTTTCTTCTTGCAGCATTTCCACATACTGGACCAACTGCGTTCTTTGACGATCATTAAGTGATAATTTTAACCTTATCTCTATATCTTCAAGCAAGGACCGCACCCGGATATCCATCATAGCGCTCCCGCCTCCTCATTTTCCCAGGCAAAATTCCCTGAATATCCGGTCTAATACAGCATCATCAATCGCTTCACCGGTAATTTCACCGAGTTTTAAACGGGCGTCCCTTAATTCCAAGCTAACCATTTCCAGGGGCTGGCTCTGCAACGCCGAAGCGGCGCTTTCCACATTTTGTCGAGCCTCACTAACTACCATTTCGTGCCGCATCGTCATTAAATGCGGCGGTTCGCTTTGTTCAGTGCCGCTTTGATCCAGGAGTTCAATAATGGCCTCTTCCAGTTTATCGATCCCTTCACTGTTTATCGCGGCAGTTTTAACAATTTTCGTTTTAGGAAAACGTTTTTGAATCACATCAAGATCAAGTTTCTGTTCTAAATCTGATTTGTTAACAACAAGGATCATCTTTTGTCCGGTAGCAGCCATAGCAATAACGGTCTCGTCCGCATCACTCCACGACCGCGAGCCATCCAAAATAACAAGCAGCATGCAGGCATCAGAAGCCGCCGCTCTCGTTCGCGCGATCCCGGCTTTCTCTACGGGATCTCCGGTGCGATGTATACCCGCAGTATCTATTAAACATAGTGGGTAACCCCCTACCAGCAGGTAACCTTCCAACAGGTCCCGCGTAGTGCCAGGCACTTCGTGGACAATTGCCCGCTGCTGCCTGAGCAATGCATTGAGCAGTGATGATTTCCCCACATTTGGCTTGCCTATAATCGCTGCTTCCATTCCTTTTTGGTATATTCTCGATCTCTCTGCTCCGGCTACCATCTGCTGCAACGCGCTTTCGATAGCTGCCAGCTCCGCCTTGATTTCATCATAATAGTTGCTTTCCGGAGCTATTTCTTCCGGAAAATCAAGTAATACTTCGATTTTGGCCAGGGTCGCTGCTATTAATTCTCTAACAGAAGTGGTTTTCTGATATAAATGTCCTAGCAAATTTTGAGCAGCTAACATTACCCCTTTCTCAGAACGAGCGCGAATGACATGTAATATCCCCTCAGCCTGACTCAAGTCAATTCTGCCGTTTAAAAACGCACGCCTGGTAAATTCTCCCGGCTCGGCCATCCTGGCACCTTCCCGGATTACCCTTTTTAGCACCAAGCGCAGCGTTAATACACCACTGTGACAATTGATCTCTACAGTGTCTTCCCGGGTGAAGGTATGGGGCGCTTTCATATAAGAAAGCAGTACTTCATCGATTACTTCGTTATGCTCGTCTAAAATATGGCCATGATAAAGATACCGGGAACGGGGATAATCCGGGTTATGACTCGCTTTAGTAACAAAGATTTTTTGGGCTATTTTAAAGGCACCGGTACCACTGATGCGGACAATACCGATGCCTCCCTCCCCCAGCGGTGTGCTGATGGCGGCGATAGTCTCTGTATCCAAAGTAATAACCCCCTGAATTAAAAAACCGCTCCCGTGGAGCGGTTAACGCCATTGCACTTAACGCGGCGCGACAATCACTTTACGATAAGGCTCCTCACCTTTACTGTATGTAACTATGTCTTCGCATTCCTGAAGTGCCATGTGAATAATTCTTCTTTCCTGTGGAGTCATCGGCTCCAATACCTGCTCATGACCAGACTGAATAACCTTTCGGGCAATACTCTTCGCCAACTGTGTTAACGTTCTTTCTCGCCTCACCCGGTAGCTCTCCACATCAATGATCACCATTTTTTTAAACCCTTCAAACTGTCGTCTGATTACCGAATTTAGGAGATACTGCAGCTCGTTGAGAGTCCTTCCGCGACGTCCAATTAAGACCCCGACCTTATTGCCGTTTATCGTACCATATACTTTCTCATTATCCTCGGTAATCTCTACCTTACCTTCCAGGTTCATTAAATGAAGCATTTTATTTAGATAGCGCTCCAGGTACTCAGCCGGTTCATAACGTACTTTTACTGAAACACGTGCGCCTTTATTGCCAATAAAACTAAATATGCCCTGGGCCGGTTCATTTAAGACATCGACCTCCGCATTATCGCTTTTTATACCCAAACTAGCCAGCGCTTTCAGGATCGCTTCATCGACTGTTCGACCTGTAGCTTCTATTTCCTTCATTTTTCTTCCTTTTCTCCCTTTTTGCCGGTATCTTCCGCTTGTCCTTTTTTTAAATTACCCAAATATCCAACCAAATAATGTTGCCCCATGGAGTAAACATTGTTCAATATCCAGTAGAGCACTAATCCCGCTGGAAAGCTGAAACTAAAAAATGTGATCATGACCGGCATCATGTATAGTAACATTTTCTGGTTTGCATCCGCCATGGTCTGTTTTTGATAGATATAGGTGGTAACTCCAGCGATGATTGGGAAGAGATAATATATTGAGACGCTGAAATTTAATAGATTTGCCGTGTCAAATTTTTGTATACTTAACAGATCTAAAAATTCAATAGACTGAATCAAGTACGGGTTGAACCCGTCGATTCTAGGAACAATAAACCTTTCAGCCTGGCTCAGTAAGCGGAAGATACCGATTAATATTGGAAATTGAATTATAAGCGGCATACACCCGGCAAGCGGGTTCATTTTATTTTCTTGCATAAACTCCATTACGGCTTTATTCTGTTTTTCCTTATCATTTTTATATTTTTGCTGTATCTTCTTAATCTCCGGTTGAAGTTCCTGCATCCGTTTCGCCGATTGAATTTGCTTATTATTTAAGGGAAAAGTAATCAGCTTGACCAAAAGAGTTAACAATATAATGGCTACGCCGAAGTTAGGAATTACTCCATAGATATAACTGAGCACGATACTAAATAACTCAGCGATAGCGTCAATGAACTGACCCATTTATGATCCTCCTAATATTGTTATTACTTAACCGGGTCGTATCCTCCGGGGTGAAAAGGATGGCAGCATAAAATTCTTCTGATGCCTAATTCACTTCCCTTTAACAACCCGTATCGTGCTACAGCATCATAATAGTACTGCGAACAGGTAGGATAAAAACGGCACACCTGTGGTTTAAGTGGTGAGAGACAGGCTTGATAAAAAATAATTAACGCTAAAAACGCGTTTGTGGGAAGCTGCAATATAATTTCCTTCATCCGGTCAATTTTCCTTTCCTGCAAAGAAACAGCAGCTCCTCCCGTGCCTTGTGGTAGTTCATCTCTACGATCGGTTTCCGCGCAACCAGGATATAATCGAACCCTTTTTTCAGACGGTTTTCAACTGACCGGAAAGCTTCCCGGTATATCCGTTTTATGCGATGCCTTTCTACACTTTTGCCGATTTTTTTACTTATGGAAAACCCCAAACGGTTGTCGTCAGTTTTGTTTGCATAAAAATAAATGACCACATGCCGCGAAACCAGGGTCTTTCCGTAACGATAAACTCGTTTAAATTCCCAATTCTTTCTAATACGGCCGGGACTCATTGAAAAAATCAGGCGCTAATTTTCTTTCTCATTTTTTGGCGGCGCCTTCTTAAAACCAATCGTCCTGCTTTTGTACTCATCCTTTTAAGAAAGCCGTGATTACTTTTCCTTTTTCTTTTTTTGGGCTGATACGTTCTCTTCATAATCGTTCCTCTCCAGGCATTTTTTGTTCAGAATATAAAAAAATTATACCGTAAAAAAAATAACCATGTCAAGATAACAGAACCTAATGATCAATAAAAGCAAATAAGGCATCTTCTTTGTCATTGCAGTAGCCAGATAGATCTGTTAATATATTATCTGCCGGTATAGTCTAAAAATACATGTCTATACATAGTTATCCACAATTTTTGTTAATAACCTATCATCTTATGTTAATAACCTTGTAGATTTGCTCTTTACAGGGAGGTTTTATTCACATGAACAGCAGCCTGGAGGATATCTGGCAATCAACTCTCTCTGAAATGAGTAAAGAGTTGACCAAACCCAGTTTTGAAACTTGGTTAAAATCTACCAGGCCTGTTTCATTAACCAACAGCTGCCTGGTAATTGAGGTTCCCAACGATTTTACCAAGGAATGGTTTGAAACGCGTTACCGAGATTTAATTATTAAAACGCTTAGGCAGATAACCCAAAATGATTATACTATTAATTTTATCATTTCTTCCGATATGTTAAATGAAGATATGGAAGATAAACAGGAGCAGTCTTTTTATAAACCCTCGAATAGCCCTGCCGATTTGAATACCTCTCTACCTGTTTTCAACCCGCGTTACACCTTTGATACATTCGTGGTCGGCTCATGCAACCGTCTTTCTCATGCCGCTTCACTTGCTGTTGCCGAAACGCCGTCTCGAGCCTACAACCCTCTGTTTATTTATGGTGGTGTCGGGCTGGGTAAAACCCATCTATTACACGCAATCGGCCAATATATTATTAGTAATCATGGTTATCAAAGGGTACTTTACTTCTCCTCCGAAAAATTCACCAATGAGTTTATTAACGCCATTCGCGACAATAAAACCGTTGAATTTCGCACTAAATACCGCAATATTGATGTTCTTTTAATTGACGATATTCAATTTCTCGCTAAAAAAGAGCAAACACAAGAGGAATTTTTTCATACTTTTAATGCCCTCCATGAAAATAACCGCCAAATTGTTATTTCCAGCGATCGACCTCCCAAAGAAATACCAACACTTGAAGATCGCCTGCGCTCTCGATTTGAATGGGGCTTAATTACCGATATCCAAACCCCGGATTTGGAAACACGAATAGCTATTTTAAGAAAAATTGCTCAATCTGATAGTCTTGCTATTCCCAACGAAGTTATCCAACACATCGCTCTTAAAATTGAAACCAATATTCGGGAATTAGAGGGTGCATTAATCAGAATTGTTGCCTATGCCTCTTTGTTAAAATCACCGATCACTCTTGATTTAACTGATGAGGCTTTAAAAGATTTACTTTTTACTCCCAAAAAAGTAGTCTCGATCAGGGAAATTATTAAAACCACAGCTATTCATTTTGACTTAACCCCTGAAGATCTTTACGCAAAGAAAAGGACCCAGGATATAGCGTTTTCGCGGCAGGTGGCAATGTATCTAATTAGGATGTTAACCGATCTTTCTCTGCCAAAGATTGGTGAAGAATTTGGTGGTCGAGATCATACCACAGTTCTACATGCCCAGAGAAAAATTGAAAATCTAATCATAAAAAATAATGAAATAAAACAGAAGATTGAACTGATTAAAAATGATATTCTGCATAACCACTGATTAAAATGTGGACAACCTGTATCTTAAAATTTTATTTAATTAACTTTATGATTTTTTACACACTTTTAAGTATAGTTGTCCACAGTTTCCTAATTGTAAATACCTTTACTCTTACATAGAATACTGTGTTTTCCACATACACACAGAACCTATTACTACTACTGTTAATATATATAACTTTTAATTTTAATAAGTTTATGTTGATAAAAGCTGATAAAAAAAGGAAGGGGGTTCATTGTTTTGATCGTCAGGGGTCAGAAAAGTGAAATAAACAGATGCCTGGATATTGTGGAAAAAGCTTTGCCTGTTCGTTCAACTATACCAGTGACCAATAATATTTTGCTTGAAAGCACCGGTGATTCTCTTATTTTTACGACGACTAACCTGGAATTAGAGATTAAAGTAAAAATATATTATGAAGGTGGGGAACAGGGTAAAATTCTTCTTCCACCTAAAGTGGTAGATATTGTCCGCCACCTCCCATCACCGGAAGTTGATATAAAGCTGAATTGGGAAACTTTCCGTATAGACCTGGAAAGTGGAGCGGCCAGATTTAACCTTTACGGCTCGGATCCAACCGATTATCCGAAAGTGGATGAAATAAATCCTCGTGCAGGTGCATTATTAATTGAACCATCACATTTGAAGGAGCTTTTGAAGGAAGTAGTTTTCGCCGCTTCCACAGATGAGAGCAGGCCGGCCTTTAATGGAGTATTGTTTCAATTTAAGGAAAAAGGGGTTGAACTGACCGCATCTGATACTTATCGCCTAGTGGTTAAAGAAGTGAGCAGTGAGGATTGGTCACTTGAAGAACAGCGGTATCTGATTCCGGCCAAGTCACTGCGAGAATTATTAAAAATTTTAGATGAAAATAATGAACAGATTTCGATATTTCCGCACCAAGATCAAGTGGTCTTCCATTTAGGAAAGGTTTACTTTGCCACGCGGGTTTTAAATGAAAAGTATCCGAATGTAAGCGGTGTTATTCCGGAACACTATCAGACCAGATTAATTGTAGAACGTAAAACTCTGGAGGAGACCGTCAGTCGTGCTGCATTATTGGCTGAAGGGATAAATCAGGTCGTTCAGTTCGCAGTTAGCGACAGCCATATAGACGTAAAGGTGTCTTCACAGCTTGGTAGAATGGAAGAGGCTATACCCGTTCGAAAGGAAGGCGAATCAATCGATATCTACGTGAATTCCCGTTTTATTTTGGACATATTGAAAGTAGTCGAAGCTAAAGAGATTATCATTGATTTTCATGGTACTAATGGGCCGATTATTTTCAGGTTGGTGGATGATCTGTGCTATCTTTACCTCGTTTTACCAATCAAAATGGGCTAGCCGGTGAGTGAGGTTGCCGATTGTATATTGAAAAAGTTTTCTTAAAGCATTTTCGTAATTATCAAGAAGTGGAAGTAAATTTGCATCCAGAAATAAATGTTTTCTTTGGTTCGAACGGTCAAGGAAAGACCAATTTTCTTGAAGCAATTTATTTTCTTGCCGCTTCACGCTCTTTTCGTACGACTAATGATCAGGAACTAATAAACTGGGCTTCCAGTTATTTTTTCCTGACAGGTATTTTTGTTAAAGAGAATAGTTCGGTTTTTATTGAAATGGGTTATCAGTATCCGCGGCGAATAAAGATCAAATTGGATGGTCTTGAGATTAAGAGGCCGGCTTTTATTCATCAACTACCGGTCGTGGTTTTTAGTCCCGAGGATATTTTGTTAATTAAAGAAGGACCTTCCGGCAGAAGACGTTTTCTCAATCTGGAGGGTTCGCGTCTAAAACCACTCTACTACGATGCTTTTAAGGACTACTGTCGGGCTTTACAGCAGCGAAATCGCCTACTTAAAGAGAAGGGCCACGGCAAAATCAATCTATCGCTGTTGGAACCATGGGATCATATTTTAGTAAAACTTGGTTCTTCGATTATTAGATTACGGTTGGCTATGCTCAGCGCTCTGGAACAACATTTACAGCATTTTTTTGCAGCTCTCACTAATTCATCGGAATCACTTTCTTTACAATATGCCAGTGAGATTGACTATCAGGGTGACCAGGAGCGGGTTGAAAAAGATTTTGCACTTAAATTACAAGCAAAGTTACCGGTAGACTTAAAAAGAGGCTATACGTCAGTGGGTCCGCATCTTGATGATTTTAATGTGATTATTGATGGTTACGATGCCAGGCGTTTTTCTTCCCAAGGGCAGCAAAGGACAGCAGTATTAGCAATTAAAATGGCCGAGGTGACTCTTTTTCAGCGGATTAGCGGGGAAAAACCAGTTATTCTATTAGATGATGTCTTTTCTGAATTTGATCGTCAGCGTCAGCGCCATTTATTTGAGTTTCTCTATCAGAGGGGCGGCCAGTCCTTTATTTCCACCGCTGTGCCGTTGGATCATTTCTGCGAAAGTCTGGCGGTAGAATATAAAAATTTTTCGGTTCATAAGGGGAATATTAGTAGTGAACAGCTTGGGTCAGATCATTGAACATGTGTTGCGCCGAAATCAAATGTGGCTGCAATACCGGCAGAATTCCATCCTGGAGCGTTGGGAAGAGTTGGTTGGTAAGGAGCTTGCCGCCGTGAGTAACCCCCGTCAAATAAGGAAGGGAGTTCTGCAGGTTTCAGTCAAAAATTCAACATGGGCTTACCACTTGACTCTTCTTCAACCGCAGTTGATTGAGCGATTAAACCGTCACGCCGGATCGCTCGCGGTAAAAGAGATATTTTTTAGAATTGGTGATTTAAAGATACAGGATCGAGTTGACGAAGATACAGAGGATAACGAAAATCTGACGGATACCTTTTCTCCTGGCAGTTCGTTTTTAAAAGAAATCAGAGAGCTTAAAAATATAGTTTTGTAAATGGCTAGATCTAAAATAAGGGAGGAGTTGTAATGTTTTTACATATTGGCGGATCCCGGATTATCTTCCACAAAGACATTATTGGCATCTTTAATCTAAACTTAAGAAAAAATCCAGTTAACAAGCAATTTCTCGAAACAGCCCCGGATACTGGATTCTTAGAAGCCAGTGAATTTGAAAAAAATAAAACGTTTATTGTCACATCCGATCAGGTTTATCTGTCGCCGATTGCTCCGATAACGCTGGCTCGCCGTAAAACGGCTCGTAGCTTGAAGGTGGGGATTTAACTCCCCTGTTCGCAAAATAATGTTATAATTAGTAACAGGTATAAATGGTTCAGTTTGAACGGCCATGGAGGTTGTATATGAAATCGAATAGTAAAAATCATGATTATAATGCGACTCATATCCAGGTGCTGGAAGGTCTGGAAGCAGTACGCCGTCGCCCGGGTATGTATATCGGTTCAACCGGTAGCAGAGGGTTGCATCACCTGGTATTTGAAGTTGTGGACAACAGTATTGATGAGGTCATGGCTGGTCACTGCAGCAATATAAAAATAGCGATTAATCCGGATAACAGCGTCACGGTAATTGATGATGGACGAGGTATTCCGGTGGAAAACCATCCTCAACAGCATCGGCCGGCTGTAGAAGTGGTCCTGACAACCCTTCATGCCGGCGGAAAGTTTAGCGGCGAAAGTTACAAGGTGGCCGGCGGCTTGCATGGGGTGGGGGTTTCTGTTGTGAACGCTCTTTCCGAGTGGCTTGAAGTAGAAGTATACAGGGACGGCCAAATTTATAATCAGCGCTATCAGAAAGGTGAAAAGGTAAACGATTTAAAACCGCGCGGCCCGGCCAAACGGACTGGAACCAAAATCACTTTTCGACCGGATCCGGAAATTTTTGAACAGATTGAGTTTGATAAAGATATAATTGTGCAGCGTTTACGGGAACTGGCTTTTTTAAACAAGGGAACCAGGATTAGCTTCAAAGATCTGCGGGGCAATTACGAAGAGCAATTTAAATATGATGGCGGCCTTGTCCAATATGTTTCTTATCTTAACGAGGGTAAAGAGGTTACTCCGAAAAAGCCGATCTATCTGGAGCGGGAAATGAACGGCCATACCGTAGAACTGGCCTTACAGTATCATACCGGGTATGCCGAAATAATTTATTCTTATGCAAACAATATTCATACGCAGGAAGGGGGTACGCATGAATACGGTCTGAAAGTATCCCTGACCCGCTTGATTAATGATTTTGCGCGCAAGACGGGCTTATTGAAAGATAACCAGGGCAACCTGACCGGCGAGGATATTCGGGAAGGGATGACCGCTGTTATCAGTGTAAAACTTTTGGAGCCGCAATTTGAGGGGCAAACCAAGACGAAGCTGGGCAACAGTGAGGTGCGCAGCATCGTGGATTCTGTTTGCTACGAGGGAATTGAGCGTTACCTGGAAGAAAACCCTGCCGTAGCGCGAAAAATAGTGGAAAAAGCAATTCGCGCTTCCCGAGCCCGGGAAGCGGCGCGTAAAGCGCGTGAACTAACCCGCCGTAAGAACGCCCTGGAGATAAGCAACCTGCCCGGCAAGTTGGCCGATTGCGCCAGCAAAGACCCCGGTGAAAGTGAACTTTTTCTGGTTGAGGGCGATTCCGCAGGCGGTTCCGCCAAGCAGGGCCGGGACCGCCGCATTCAGGCTATCCTGCCCCTACGCGGCAAGATTATCAATGTTGAAAAAGCCAGGTTGGACAAGATTCTGGCCAATGAGGAGATCCGGACCCTGATCACCGCCTTGGGCACAGGCATCGGTGAAGATTTTGCCATTGAAAAGACTCGCTATCAAAAAATTATAATTATGACTGATGCCGACGTCGACGGTTCCCACATCCGGGTGCTGTTACTCACTTTCTTTTATCGTTTTATGAAGGTTCTGATCGAGAGCGGTTTTGTATACATTGCCCAACCTCCCCTTTACAAAGCAAAAAAAGGAAAACAAGAACAGTATCTTTACCGGGAAGAGGATTTGGAGCAAACCATCGCCAAAATTGGGCGTGAAGGTTTGCAGGTGCAGCGTTACAAGGGGCTCGGCGAGATGAACCCGGATCAGCTTTGGGAGACCACTATGAACCCGGAAACGAGGGTCATAAAGCGGGTGGAGTTGATTGACGCTATCCAGGCCGATATGATTTTTAGTGTCTTGATGGGAGACAAGGTCGAACCACGCCGCAAGTTCATAGAGGATAACGCCCGCCTGGTGAAAAACCTGGATATTTAGAAATGACTTTACTATAAGCCGTTTTCCAGAGACTGTCTATAAAATCAATAATTACATTAAAAGAGCAAATATTCTTTTTAAAAAAGACCATAAGACTACGAATATCAACAAATTATAACACAAGTTGACAAACGCTCGCTAAAAGATGTTAAAATAACATATTTAAATAATCAGGTATTCATTTTGCGTTTACTCGAATCATACGCGGCCCTGCAGTCACCCTTTGTTAATGAGGATATTAGATTGTTGCTTGCGGCTGCGGTAAGGCGATAAAGAAAAATGTGCCGGCCCGGTTAGAGGAATTATTACTGAGTCGCAGAATGTTATATTATTAATCTAAATATTCCGTTACCTGAGGAGAGGATATTGATGTTAGTAAGGGATTACATGACATTAAATCCGATTACGGTTAAGCCCGAGGATTCCGTGGGAGACGCTTTAAAACTATTAAAGGACCATTCCATCAGGAGACTGCCGGTCGTAACCAGGGACGGTATGGTCGGTATTGTCACGGAACAGGACCTGCTTAAAGCGTCCCCTTCCGCAGCCACCAGCCTTTCTGTTTGGGAAATCAACTACCTGTTTCCAAAGATCAAGATTAAAGATATTATGACCAAGGATATAATTACAGTATCGCCTGATGCTGTTCTGGAAGAGGCTGCTCTAATAATGCGTGAGAACAACATCAGCTCTTTGCCGGTCATGATTGACGGCAAGTTGATGGGGATTATTACAGAGAGTGATATCTTCAAGGCGCTGATCGACGTTTTTGGATTTAATGTTCCCAGTGTACGGTTGACGCTGTCAGTACAGGACGAAGTGGGTACGATAAAAAAGATATCGGAGACGGTAAGTTCCCTGGGGTTGAACATTATCAGCCTAATTGTACAGAGCTTGGATGGAGGCAGGGGTAATATCATTCTCCGCCTCTCTACCGATGACATTACCGGGGTAGTGGCAGCCTTCCGGAACAAAAACATTGAGGTTTCCCACATCAATTAGCGACCCGCGGGTAGGTTTACTGGAGCCGCCGACGTAGCCGGAGCAACACCGGCTATCTTTTTTTAAATGCTTTCAACCGGTCCCAGTCCGGTGTCATTTACATCTTTTACGCCGGCGCCGCGTGTGGTAAAATTAAATCGTTATTCTGTCCATCGGCTGCGCGGCGGGTTGAGGGTTATTCTTCAATAATTATGTAAACAATACATCTAAAAGCTATTTTCCATGGGAGCCGGTTTTTGCGGCCAGAGATCCTAAATATTAAGAAGAAGGGGACTCCCAATGACCAATAAGCACAGGATTGTGCCCATCAATATTCATGAAGAAGTAAAGACTTCTTTCCTCGATTATGCTATGAGTGTCATTGTCAGCCGGGCACTGCCGGATGTGCGGGATGGCTTAAAACCGGTACACCGCCGCATCCTGTACGCGATGGCTGAAATGGGTTCAACCCCTGATAAACCGCACCGTAAATCAGCCCGTATTGTTGGAGAAGTTTTGGGTAAATTCCATCCGCACGGCGATGTGGCGCTGTATGATACCCTGGCCCGCATGGCCCAGGATTTCGCTACCCGCTATACGCTTGTAGACGGGCACGGTAACTTTGGTTCTTTGGACGGGGATTCTCCCGCGGCGATGCGTTATACGGAAGCACGTCTCTCTGCCATCGCCATGGAGTTGTTGACGGATCTGCAGAAAGAAACGGTTGACTTTCGGCCCAACTTTGACGAAAGTTTAAATGAACCGGTCGTACTCCCCTCTCGTTTTCCAAACCTGCTGGCCAACGGCTCTTCCGGAATCGCGGTCGGTATGGCTACAAATATTCCGCCCCATAACCTCGGTGAGGTGATCGATGCTCTCGAGCAGCTGATTAAGCATCCCGATAGCTCGATCCATGAACTGCTGCGCTATATTCAGGGCCCCGATTTCCCGACAGGCGGCATTATCGTCGGCCAGGAAGGGATTCGTTCGGCTTATCATACCGGTCGCGGTATTCTCAAACTGCGCGGCCGTGTGCAAATAGATATAAAAGAAAAGGGCCGTAGCCAGTTGATCATCACCGAGGTGCCGTATCAACAGAATAAAGCCAGACTGGTGGAAAAAATCGCTGATCTGGTTAAGGAGAGAAAAATAGAGGGCATCGCTGAACTGCGGGATGAATCAGATCGGTCCGGTGTCCGTATAGTTTTAGAAATAAAACGTGATTTTGAACCGCAGGTGATCATCAACCAGCTTTACCAGTACACTCCGTTGCAGCAAACTTACGGGATTATCATGCTCGCCCTGGTTGACGGGCAGCCGCGGGTGTTGAATCTAAAAGAGATTTTAGTCCATTACCTGGAACACCAGAAAGAAATTATTTTAAGGCGGACCCGCTTCGACCTGAGGCGGGCGGAAGAGAGATTGCATATCGTCGAGGGCTTGCGTATCGCTCTCTCTAGGCTGGATGAAGTAATCGCCTTAATCCGCCGTTCCCGCGATGCCCAGACCGCGCGGACAGGTCTGATGGAGCTGCTCTCTATAACCGAGAAACAGGCTCAGGCCATTCTCGATATCCGCTTGCAGCGCCTGACCCAGATGGAAATATCAAAACTGGAAGAGGAACACCGCGAACTGCTGGAACGGATCAACTATCTGCGCCGTGTTTTAAACGACGAAACCCTGGTTTTGAGTATTATCAGCGAAGAGCTAAAAGCAATCAAGGAGAAGCATGCCGATGAGAGGCGGACTCAGATTACCGCTGATGAAGGCGATATAGTGCTCACGGACCTAATATTTCAGGAAGATGTAGTAATCACCTTAACGGATCGCGGCTATATTAAGCGCCTGCCGTTAGACACCTACCGCAGCCAGCGGCGCGGCGGTCGCGGCATTGTCGGCATTCAGACCCGGGAAGATGATCGGGTTGAGCAGTGCCACGTCACCTCCACCCACCACAAGATGCTCTGTTTCAGCAACATGGGAAAAGTTTACCTGCTTAAGATTTACGAGATACCCGAATCAGGTCGTCAGGCCAGAGGAACCGCACTGGTAAATCTGCTTCCCCTGGAGAAAAAAGAGTTTATTACGGCCACCCTGCCGATTACGGAGTTTACCCATGATTATTACCTGCTGATGATTACCGCGATGGGGCTAATTAAAAAGACTTCCCTGAAAGAATACAGCAACACCCGTAAAACCGGTCTTACTGCGATCAACCTGGCCGACGAAGACGAGTTAATCAGCGTCATGCTTACCGACGGCCGGCAGGAAGTGATTATCGGGACCGACGAAGGTTTGTTTGTCCGTTTCCCCGAGACAGATGTCCGGCCGATGGGCCGCGCAGCGCGAGGGGTAAAGGCGGTAACCCTTTCTCATAAAAGCAGGATTATCGGCACAGGCCTGATTGGTGAAGGCTTATCTGTCCTCATGGTTACCGCTCTCGGATACGGCAAGCGCGTTCCGGTGGACGAGTTTCGGGTCCAACGGCGCGGCGGTAAGGGCCTGATTGGGATCAAAGTGACCCAGGTTAGCGGACCGTTGACCGGCTTTATCGTTACCCGGGAGCAGGACAAAGAATTTATTGTCATTACCGCCAAAGGAGTGGTCAACCGCCAAAATGTGGAGCAGGTATCCCAGCAGAGCCGTTACGCCCGCGGAGTAACTTTAATTCGCCTGGATGAAGCGGACCGGGTAGTTGACCTGATCGGTTTGGACTTTGATTAGATCGGAGTATGATCATGAAACGCTGGCCAAGTATTTTAATTCCGGCCTTAATAGGATTAACCTTCTTTAATACCCTTCTGCTTTCCGGTTGCGGGCGTGATGTTGTCGTCCGGGGAAATAGTCAGGCGCCGCTAAGCAGCGACGTGATCATCATCGGCGACACGATCGCCGCCCTGGTCGCCGCCCTGGAGGCGGCCAGTCAGGGAGCGGCTGTCCTCGTTTTTTTTAGTAAGATGAATGAAGACCGCTGGCTTTGGAACGAGGGAGCAATTGCTGCTGATTTTGAAACGGCGGAAGGATCCGATTCATCTGCCGCGCTGCGGGAGCTGCTTTCCGCTTACGGAGAAGGCAGAGGGCAGAGTTGGTTCTATGACCTGATGGCCCGCCAGGCCGGCCCGGACCTGGATTGGTTTGCCCGGGAAACAGGACTGGAGTGGTCACAGGAAAATACTTTACGCCAGCGTCCGGACAACCTTACCCTGGCGCAGGTTTATGAGCGGTTACTTTATGCGGCGGGGTTGGAAGGGGTGCGCTTCTTTCCAGGGACTGTTGTTCAGGAAATGCTCTTCAAGGATCGGGGTAGTAAAGTTATCGGCATTAAGTATTCCGGTGCCCCGGGATTGGCCCGGGAAGCTTACGCGCCCGTTGTTGTCCTCGCTGACGGCAGTTACCTTGAGAATGAGGCCTTGATGCAAACACTGGCACCCGCAGTGAGCGCCGCTCATTGGCGGCGCGGTCAATCGGGTTTGGGCTGGCAGCTCTGTCTCGATGCTGGTTTGGACATGGTGGAACCGAATCTTTTTGCCTACGCTCCGGCAGTTGAAGACGGAGATTTATGGGTTGAAGCGGACTGGCCGGAAAAAGCGCTCCTGGTGATCGACGACCGTATTGTGCCCCTGGATGGTAAAAGCAAAGGCGATGTTGTCGCCGAGCTGCTTGGCAGTAAAAGCGCAACCGGCTATCTACTGATTTCGGAAAACCAGCTGGCCCCTGAGCAAGAGTTGAACTGGCCCCGTTTCTCCGGCATAGAAGCGTTCTTGGAAACTTACCGCCTCGATCTGCCACAATTAAAACACTGGTTTATGCAACCCTGGGGTTTTTTCCGGGCGCAGCGGGTAAAGGCGGTAGCGGAATATTGCCTGGGTGGGGCTGCCGTTAATGAGCAAGGTAAACTAATGCGAGGCGGTAACCCGGTTGACGGTTTGTACGGCGCCGGTGAAATTACCGGCGGCTTGCATGGATGGGGCCTGGCACCGGGCGCCGCGTTAACGGAAGCCGTTGTCTGGGGCCGCTATATTGGACGAAAGGCAACCGAACAGTTTCATGAATAACTGCTCCGATCATATACCGTCATAAGGGAGGTTTGCCATGATCGCTCAGAGAAAAGTTGGCATTACGGATACTTCTTTACGGGATGCTCATCAGTCGCTCCTCGCAACGCGGATGCGTCTTGAAGAGATGCTGCCAATAGCAGAATCAATGGATCGAGTCGGCTATCACTCCCTGGAAGTGTGGGGTGGAGCTACTTATGATGCCTGTATGCGCTTCCTGGATGAAGACCCCTGGGAGCGCTTGCGAAAACTGCGGCGCGCGATTAAGAATACCAAACTGCAGATGTTGCTGCGGGGACAAAATATTGTTGGTTACCGCCATTACCCCGACGATGTGGTCGCTGAATTCGTTAAGCGCGCAGTAGCCAATGGCATTGATATCATCCGTATCTTCGATGCACTGAACGATGTTCGGAATATGGAGCAGGCCATGCGGTGTACCAAGGCGGAAGGAGCCCATGTACAAGCCACGATCAGCTATACGATCAGCCCGCTGCACAACATCGACCATTTTGTAGCGATGGGCGGCACCTTAAAGGAGCACGGCGCCGATTCAATCTGTATTAAAGATATGGCCGGCCTGATCGCTCCTTTTGACGCTTATGAGCTGGTCCGGCGCCTTAAGGAGCAAGTGGGGCTGCCGGTACAGTTGCACTGCCACTATACCAGCGGTATGGCCTCAATGGCCTATCTAAAAGCGATCGAGGCGGGAGCCGACGTAGTGGATACGGCTAATGCCGCCCTTGCTCTCGGGACCAGTCAGCCTCCCACTGACAGTATTGTAGCAGCGCTACAGGGAACGCCTTTTAATACCGGGCTTGACCTGGAAATCCTGGCCAGCATCAGCGATTATTTTAAAGAAGTGAGCCGGCGGTATGATATTCCCCGTGATGTTTTAGGGGTGGACACAAATGTGCTCAGCTACCAGATCCCCGGTGGAATGATCTCCAACCTTGCTTCTCAACTGGCGGAACAGAAAGCTTCTCACCTGATCAAGGATGTACTGGCAGAGGTGCCCCGGGTGAGATCCGACCTCGGTTATCCGCCCCTGGTGACCCCGAGCAGCCAGATGGTGGGCACCCAGGCTGTGGTTAACGTCCTCACCGGTGAACGTTATAAGATGGTCTCCTCGGAAATCAAAAATTACTTACGCGGTCTCTACGGCCGTCCGCCGGGGGAGATCAATCAGGCAGTATTAGAAAAAGTGCTGAAAGGCGAAACGCCTGTTACCGTGCGTCCGGCCGACCTTTTACCGCCGCAGCTGGCGCAAGCGCAGGCTGAAGTAGCGGAATTGATCGAACAGGAGGAAGACGTTCTTTCCTATATTCTTTTCCCGAACGTAGCGTTGGACTTCTTTAAACGGCGGAAAGGACTTTTACCTCCGCTCTCTCCGAATGGAAAAGGGGAAGCCGCCCAGGCGAGGATGAAGTTATCCACGGCTAAGAACACGCCTGATTCGACCGCATTGGATCAGATCGACAGCTCCCTGGTTTGGCGTGATGAGATCAACCTGGTTTACCCTGCCTGAATTGTATTGACACCAGAGGCGGTCCGGGTTATAATATTATCCAATATTTATATGGATTTAAAGGCTGTGAAGGGCAGGAGTAAGTGGTCTTCCTTTTCAAGAGAGCCGGGTCTGCTGAAAACCGGTACTGGAAACCGCTGAAGGTCGGCCTGGAGCTGTCCGGCTGAAACTCTTTCCTGTAAGCCGGGCCGGCTGCTGCCGTTATGATTGCGTAAGTTAGCCGGATCCCCTGCTTAGGTTGGTTTGATGGAAGAAGGGTGGTACCGCGGAGGAGATCCCTTCGTCCCTTTGGGCGAAGGGTCTTTTTTATAGACGATCAACTTAACGCGGAGAGGGGTATGAGCATGGCCAGGATTATTTTTATGAACGGGCGGTTGGTCCCTGAAGAAGAAGCGAAAATATCTGTATTTGATCACGGCTTCCTCTATGGAGACGGCGTGTTTGAGGGTATCCGCGCCTACAACGGGCGGGTTTTCCGCCTGGAGGAACACATTGAGCGGCTTTTTGAATCGGCGCACTCAATTATGCTGCCGATTCCATATGATCAAGCAGCGATGGTCGATGCTGTAGTGAAAACGGTACAGGCTAACGCGTTACGAGACGCGTATATCCGGGTTGTTGTTTCACGGGGTGTGGGTGATTTGGGTCTGGACCCACGCAAGTGTAAAGAAAGCCGGGTGGTGATCATTGCCGATAAAATAGTGCTCTACCCGGACGAGTTGTATGATCAAGGCCTTACCGTAATCACCGTGGCTACCCGCCGGAATGTAGCCGACGCTCTCGATCCGAAGATAAAATCGCTTAACTACCTGAATAATATTCTAGTGAAAATTGAAGCCAACCGGGCCGGAGTAATGGAAGCGCTGATGCTGACCGGAAACGGCTATGTCAGTGAAGGATCCGGTGACAACATTTTTATCTACCGCAAGGGCATGCTGATTACGCCGCCGCCGCATCTGGGAATCCTGGAGGGTATTACCCGGGCCGTGGTGCTTGATCTGGCTCGGGATGAAGGTATTCCGATTCTGGAAGCGCCTTTTACACGGCACGACCTCTATGTAGCGCAGGAATGTTTCTTGACGGGTACCGCCGCCGAGGTGATCCCGGTAATTGAAGTGGATATGCGGACGATCGGTTCGGGCGTACCCGGTCCGATTACGCGTCGTTTGATGGAACTGTTCCACAGGCTTACCCTGACGGAAGGGGTTTCCCTGGACTAATAATCGAAGCAGAAGATGAAGCAGGGAGGAAAAAAATGCGCAGCCATAATGTCACGAAAGGCCTGGAACGAGCGCCGCACCGCTCTCTGTTCTGGGCGGCCGGTTACCACCCGGCGGAGTTGGAGCGCCCGCTGGTCGGGATAGTTAATTCCGCTAATGAAATTGTTCCGGGGCATGTCCACCTGGCCTCCATTGCTGAGGCCGTCAAGACGGGCGTGCGCCTTGGAGGGGGCACGCCGATCGAATTTTCAACGATCGGTATCTGCGACGGTATCGCCATGAACCACAAGGGGATGCATTATTCCCTGGCCAGCCGGGAGATCGTGGCCGACAGCATCGAAGCGATGGTGGAAGCCCACTGTTTTGACGCTCTGGTGTTGGTTACCAACTGCGACAAGATCACACCGGGTATGTTAATGGCGGCTGCCCGCCTGGATCTGCCCGCTGTTCTGGTCAGTGGCGGCCCGATGCTGGCCGGCGAACACCGGGGGCGTAAGATCGATTTAACCAGCATGTTTGAAGGGGTTGGCGCGGTACGCTGCGGGCGTATCTCCGAAACGGAGTTGCAAGAGATCGAACTGCGGGCTTGCCCGGGTTGCGGCTCTTGCGCCGGCATGTTCACCGCCAATTCCATGAATTGCATGGCTGAAGCTTTAGGAATCGCCCTTCCCGGTAACGGTACGATTCCCGCTGTCAGCGCCGCCCGTCTGCGTCTGGCGAAAGAGGCGGGGCTAAAGGTGATGGCGCTTCTAAACGCGGGCATCACCGCCGGCCGGATTATGAGCCGGGAAGCCTTCGTTAACGCGCTAACCGTTGATATGGCTTTGGGCTGCTCTACCAATACGCTCTTGCATCTGTGCGCAGTCGCCTATGAGCGGGGCATTCCGCTCGATTTGGAGCTGATTAACCAAATGAGTAGCCGTACTCCCCAACTTTGCCTGCTTAGCCCTGCCGGGACTGACCGCCTGGAGGACCTGGACCGGGCCGGGGGAGTAGCGTCGGTTATGCGGGAGCTCGCCGGGGGAGGGCTGCTGGATCTTGAACAGATTACGGCTTCCGGTGCTCCGGTTGGTGAAAATATTGCCCATGCGGCTGAACCGGACCGGCGGGTAATTCGCTCCCTGAAAGAGCCTTATCGGTCTGAGGGAGGTCTGGCCGTTCTCTTCGGCAACCTGGCGCCGGAAGGTGCCGTGGTTAAACAGGGTGCCGTTTCACGGCAGATGCAGCTCTTTGAGGGTGAAGCGCGTATTTTTGACAGTGAGGAAAGCGCCGTTGAGGCTGTCCTACAAGGTTTGATCAAGCCGGGCAGCGTCATTGTGATCCGCTATGAGGGGCCGCGGGGCGGCCCGGGGATGCGGGAAATGCTCGCGCCGACTGCGGCTGTAGCGGGTATGGGCTTGGACGAGTCGGTAGCCTTAATTACAGACGGCCGTTTCTCAGGAGCTACCCGCGGGGCCTGTGTCGGCCACGTTTCTCCCGAGGCGGCGGCCGGTGGTGCCATCGCCCTGGTCAGGGAAGGCGACCGGATCAGGATTGATCTCCCCAACCGGAACCTGGAACTGCTGGTGCCTGAGGCCGAGTTGGCCGACAGGCGCACGGCCTGGAGCAGGCCAAGGCCGAAAATTGAGAGCGGGTACCTGCGGCGCTATGCCTGCCAGGTTTCATCGGCCAGTCGTGGCGCGGTTTTGATGCCTCAGTCAGAGGGAGGCGGTGGAGCTTGAATATGAAAGGAGCAGCAATGATTATCGCCGCCCTGCAGCGTGAACAGGTTGAACTGGTCTTCGGTTACCCGGGAGGATCGGTACTCCCTCTTTATGATGAGCTGTACCGCTCCAAGATGAGACATCTATTGGTACGACACGAACAGGGGGCGGTTCATGCCGCCGACGGTTATGCCCGGGTCAGCGGCAAGCCCGGTGTGGTTTTTGCTACTTCCGGACCCGGTGCGACCAACCTGGTTACCGGTATCGCCACCGCCTACATGGATTCCGTTCCCCTGGTTTTGATTACCGGGCAGGTGGCTACCCGCTTTATCGGCACAGACTCCTTCCAGGAAGCGGATATCACCGGCATTACTTTACCGATCACGAAGCACAGCTACCTGGTTAACAATATTGAAGAGCTACCGTCAGTCCTTTCCGAAGCCTTTTACATCGCCTCCACCGGCCGGTGCGGCCCAGTTTTGGTTGATATACCGAAAGATTTATTTGAACAGGAAGGGCGCTTTAGCTATAGTCAGAAGCGGGAAATTCCCGGCTACAGGCCGACTTATACCGGTCACAGCGGTCAGGTAAACCGGGCGGTGAAGGCAATTAAACAATCCCGGAAACCGGTTATCTTTGCCGGGGGCGGGGTGATCCGCTCCGGGGCGGCGGCTGAACTGCAGGATCTGGCTTGCCGTTGCGGGATTCCAGTCTCTTTGTCTCTGATGGGGCTGGGCGCCTTCCCCGGGGACAACCCGCTTTTTCTCGGCATGCCGGGGATGCATGGTACGGTAACAGCCAACTATGCGCTGATGGAGGCCGATTTGATCATTGCGGTTGGAGTACGCTTTGACGACCGGGTCACCGGTAGATTGGAAAGCTTTGCTTCTGGCGCCAAAATCATTCATGTGGATATCGACCCGGCGGAGATCGGCAAGAATGTAACGATCGATATTCCGATCGTCGGTGACGTCAAACAAGTAGTCGACGCGATGCTGAAACGGCTGCAGCCGGGTGATACGGCGGATTGGCTCCGCCAAATCGAAGATTGGCAAGCTCGCTATCCTCTCACCGATGATGCCAAATTAACCACCGGCCGGTTGAAGCCGCAGTTTGTAATCAGAGAAATCAACCGGATCACCGGGGGAGACGCGCTAATTAGCACGGATGTGGGGCAGCATCAAATGTGGACGGCGCAACACTATTGCTTCCGGGAGCCGCGCACGTTTTTGTCCTCCGGGGGCCTGGGAACGATGGGTTACGGATTTCCCGCGGCGCTGGGTGCAAAGCTGGCTCAACCGGAGAAGACCGTGTTTTGTATTGCCGGAGACGGCAGTTTTCAGATGAACATCCAGGAAATGGCCACTGCAGTAGCGGGCGGGTTTGATGTCAAGGTGGCGATTATTAACAACGGTTGCCTCGGCATGGTCCGCCAGTGGCAGGAGCTTTTCTTTGAAAAGCGCTACGCGCATACATTTCTGCAGGGCAATCCCGATTTTGCCCGGTTGGCGGAAGCTTACGGGGCAGCAGGCTTACGCGCGTCCACCCGCGATGAAGTCACCGCGGCCATCAGCCAAGCGCTTGCCGTGCGGGGTCCTGTTATTATCGATTGTATTGTCGATCCTGAAGAAAATGTTTACCCTATGGTGGCGCCTAACCGGCCGATTAATGAGATCATTACCGGGAGGGAAGTTAAGTGAAACATGTGCTGGCGATCCTGGTTGAAAACAAGTCCGGAGTCCTGACTCGCGTGGCCGGTCTCTTCAGCCGGCGCGGTTTTAATATTGAGAATATTGCCGTTGGCGAAACGGTGGATCCGGGTATCTCGCGCATGACCATTACCGTGGAAGGGGACGAAACGGTGGTGGAGCAGGTGATGAAACAGCTGAATAAGCTGATTAACGTTCTGAAAGTGAGCAATCTTTCCCGCGAACCCGCCGTGATACGCGAACTGATGCTGATTAAAGTGCGGGCGGAAGCGCAAACCCGGAGCGATATCCAGCAGATCGTGGAGACCTTTCGCGGGAAAGTGGTGGATGTATCACTAAATTCAATGATTATTGAAGTAACCGGTAACGACGAAAAGCTGGAAGCGATTAAACTGCTGCTGCAGCATTTCGGGATCCGGGAAATTGTGCGTACCGGAAAAGTGGCTTTGCTCCGGGGCTCCAAAACGACCCGTGAAAATGGGGAAATACGAAGCGATAAATAAACCAGGCGCTGACAACTAAACATCACAGCGTGAGAAGCAGGAGAGGAGTTGGGAAATTTGACCGGACAAACCATGGTCGAAAAAATTCTAGCCCGGGGAGCCGGTAAGGAAAGGGTTCAACCGGGAGAGCTGGTGAATGTAAAAGTCGACCTTGCGCTGGGAAACGATATTACCGCCCCGGTTGCTATAAAGGAGTTTACCCGCTTGGGTCTGAAGCGGGTTTTTGACCCGGACCGGGTAGTCCTGGTGCCGGATCATTTCACTCCCAATCGGGACATCGCCGCGGCGGAGCAAGCGCAGCTGCTGCGCCGGTTTGCCGGGGATTATGGCATAAAACATTATTTCGAGGTGGGCCGGATGGGTGTCGAACACGCGCTTCTGCCGGAACAGGGCCTGGTTCGGCCCGGTGACATTATTATCGGTGCCGACTCACATACCTGCACCTACGGCGCCTTGGGTGCCTTCGCCACTGGGGTCGGCTCGACTGACTTGGCCGCGGCCATGGCCCTGGGTGAAGCCTGGTTTAAGGTGCCGTCAACGATTCGCTTTGTTTTTGAGGGCACGCTGCCGCCCTGGGTGGGAGGCAAAGATTTGATTCTTTACACCATCGGTCAAATTGGGGTTGAAGGAGCCCGCTACCGGGCGATGGCGTTCTGTGGTCCGACGATTAATAACCTGTCAATGGACGGACGGCTGACCATGGCCAATATGGCCATCGAAGCGGGTGGGAAATGCGGCTACATGGAGCCGGATCAGATCACATTCAGTTACTTGGAAGGCCGGACCGGGGGGCCGTTTAGCGCCGTCTACGGCGACCCGGATGCCGAATACGAGCAGACGTATCACTTTGATGTAAGCCGGCTGCAGCCTCAGGTGGCTTTCCCGCCGGCCCCGGATAACAGCCGCCCGGTTGCTGAAGCATCGGGGATTCAAATTGATCAGGTGGTGATCGGTTCCTGCACCAATGGCCGGTTGGAGGATTTACGAGCCGCCGCCTTGGTTTTGAAAGGGCGCCGGGTCCATCCGCGGGTGCGTCTGTTGATCATTCCCGCTACCCAGTTGATCTACCGGCAGGCGCTGGAAGAAGGTTTGCTCGCGACCTTCATTGAAGCGGAAGCGGCGGTCAGCACTCCCACTTGTGGGCCGTGCCTGGGCGGCCATATGGGTATTCTGGCCCGCGGTGAAAAAGCTCTTGCCACTACCAATCGAAACTTTGTCGGCCGCATGGGCCACGCTGAAAGTGAAGTCTATTTGTGCAACCCGGCGGTGGCTGCGGCTTCTGCCGTAGCGGGGCAAATTGTACACCCGGAGGAGGTCGTGCGATGATTATAGAAGGTAAAGTATGGCTTTTCGGCGACAACGTGGATACCGATGCCATTATCCCGGCTCGTTATCTCAGCTCTACTGATCCGGTAGAATTGGCGCGGCATTGTATGGAAGATATCAGTCCTGAATTTGCCGGAGATGTTCAGGAAGGCGACTTGATCGTAGGGGGTAACAATTTCGGCTGCGGTAGTTCCCGGGAACATGCTCCCCTGGCCATAAAAGGAGCGGGAGTGTCCTGCGTTGTGGCCCGGAGCTTCGCACGCATTTTCTACCGCAACGCGATCAATATCGGACTGCCGATCCTCGAGTGTCCGGACGAACTGGCGCACGCTTTATCTCCCGGAGAATCGCTCCGGGTGGACTTGCATCGGGGGCTGATTACCAGGCTTTCCGACGGGAGCTGCTTCCAGGCAGCGCCGTTCCCCCCCTTTATGGGGGAGATTATCCGCCAGGGCGGATTGATCGAGTATGTGCGCGAACGCATAAAAAATATATGAAAGATTAGATTGATATTTTGCATTTTCTGTTTTTTAAGCTATAATGGCTAGGTGATATGAAGAGATTGATCAGCATTTTTTAATTGATTATTCAAACCCAAACTATTTTTACTGCCTGGCCAGGTTCCAGGCAGTTTTTAAGGAGGCGTACGGATGAAAAAATATCCCAGCGAGGCCATTCGCAATGTCGCCCTGATTTCGCACGGCGGCGCCGGTAAAACATCTTTGACCGAGGCCCTGCTTTTTACCTCCGGTGCCGTCAACCGCCTGGGTAAAATTGAAGCGGGAAACACGACCACGGATTACGACCCTGACGAAATCAAAAAGCAGGTCACGATCAACGTGGGGTTGGCCCCCCTGGAATGGGACGGAATCAAGGTAAACCTACTGGATACTCCCGGTTACTTCGATTTTATCGGAGATGTCCTGGGGGCGCTGCGGGTGGCCGATAGCGCGGTCGTTGCAGTATGTGCCGTTTCCGGTGTTGAGGTTGGCACGGAAAAGGTATGGAGCTATGCGGACGATTTCAATATGCCCCGCTTCGTGTTTATTAACAAGTTGGATCGGGAAAACGCCGATTTTATGGGGGCGCTGGCCCAGCTGGAGAAACATTTCGGGCAGGGTATCGTTCCGCTGCAGCTGCCGATCGGTAAGGAAGCAGGTTTCAAAGGAGTCGTTGATCTGTTGGAGCAGAAAGCTCTGCTCTTTACTGACGAAGGCCGGAAGATGCACGAAGCGGAAATACCGGCCGATTTGCTCGACCAAGCGGCCTCCATGCGCGAGAAAATTGTTGAGGCTGCAGCGGAATCCGACGACGAATTACTAATGAAATACCTGGAGGGGGAACCGCTGGAACCGGCGGAGATTCTGCAGGGTCTGCGGCGGGGGGTTTTACAGAAGAGGATAACCCCGGTCTTATGCGGCGCCGCTTCTAAAAATATGGGCATCCAACCGCTGCTGAATATGATCAAACGCTATCTGCCCTCACCGCTGGACCGGGAGGCCGTCGAAGGCCGCCTACCCGGCAGTGAAGAGCCGGTAATGCGTAAAGCGGCACCGGAAGAACCTTTCGCTGCTTTTGTATTTAAGACCCTGGCCGACCCGTATGTGGGCCGGATCACTTATTTCCGGGTTTACGCCGGTTCGGTAAAGCCTGATTCGCAAGTCTACAATTCCGTTAAAGAGAAGATGGAACGTTTTGGACAGGTATTTTCCATGCGTGGGAAAAACCAGATTCAGATGGAAGAAGTTGTGACTGGTGATATTGCGGCTGTAGCCAAACTGCAGCATACCGCTACCGGTGATACTTTCTGCGATCGCGGTAAACCGGTTATATTTCCACCGATTAAATTTCCTGAGCCGGTGATCTCCTTTGCCGTTGAACCGAAAACTAAGGGAGACGAAGAGAAGGTAAGCAGCGGCCTGGCCCGTTTTCTGGAAGAAGATCCTACCTTTCGCCTGGAGCGCCGGGTCGAAACCAAGCAAACCGTTATTTCGGGACTGGGAGAACTGCACTTGGATATCATTGTAAGCAGGTTATCTCAGAAATTTGGTGTCGATGTCGACCTGTCTACGCCGAAGGTGCCTTATAAGGAAACTATCCGGGGTCAGGCAAAGGTCGAAGGAAAACATAAAAAGCAGACCGGAGGCCGCGGTCAATATGGTCATGTTTTTCTCGAACTGGAACCGTTGGAGTCAGGTGAAGGATTTGTATTTGAAGACAAAATCTTCGGTGGTGTAGTGCCAAAGCAATACATCCCCGCCGTGGAAAAAGGGGTCCGTGAAGCCCTTGAAGAAGGCGCAGTCGCCGGCTACCCGGTCGTTGATGTCAGGGTAAAGCTGGTAGACGGTTCCTACCATAATGTCGACTCTTCCGAAATGGCTTTTAAAATCGCTGCGGGGATGGCTTTTCGTAAAGGGATGGAGCAAGCCAAGGCGGTTTTATTGGAGCCGGTAATGAATGTAGAGGTAACGGTGCCGGAAGCCTTCATGGGTGATATTATGGGTGATATGAACAGCCGGCGCGGTAAAATCCAGGGGATGGAACCGACAAACGGCCTGCAGAAAATTCGGGCCCAGGTGCCGATGGCGGAAATGTTCCGATACTCGATCGACCTGCGATCGATGACTCAAGGTCGGGGAGCTTTCACGACGGCCTTTTCCCACTACGAGGAGGTTCCTTCCCAATCCGCCGAGCAGGTAATCGCTGCCGCCAAGGCGGCCAGGGAAAAAGAGTAAAAAATTTATACAATCGAACTTGTTAGGGGTTCTCCCGGGACCACGGGGGAACCCCTTTTCGGTGCCGGTTGATTATTCTTTTCATTGACATGGGGCGCCGGTTACTGCAAGGAAAACAGAGCCTTCTTCGTCTACAAAATAATACAAGTTTTACCTGCGGATGCATATTTATCTTCATTATGTCCAAAGATGTATATAAGGTTGCGGGGCCAATCGTATTCAGGCCAGACGGGAGGCATAATGAAGGAGCTGTTTAGGGTAATATCTGAAACAGAGAAAGAGCGGTTTGATGCTTTTGTGCAAAGCAGTCCCAACGGCCATATTTTTCAGTCTTATCTGTGGGGTGAGATCAAGAAACCGGCCTGGCTGCCATTGCGGGTGGTGTTTGAAGAGAGCGGGCGCATTCTAGCGGCCGCATCGGTTCTTAAACGAAAAATTCCTCTGCTGAATAAATCGTTTTTCTACTTGCCCAGAGGGCCGGTACTCAATAATTGGGATAACAGCAGGTTGTTCGAAGTATTTATGGAGCACCTGCGCCGCCTAGCGGAGTCGGAAGGGGCTGTATTTATCAAAATAGATCCGTGCCTCTTGGAAGAACGAGTCGCTCCAGCGGAAAGTCTAATCCGCGCCGGGTTAATTCCGGCCGGGGGCGCCTATAAATTTGGTGGATTTCAGCCCCGCTACACTTTTCGACTGGATATCAGTAAAAGTATGGCCGAAATAATGGAATCTTTTCCTAAAAAAATCAGGTATAAAATCCGGTATGGTTCCGGTAAGGGTCTGGTCTTTCAGTATCCGGGTGAGGCGGGGCTGGCCCCCTTCTTAAAGATTATGCAGCAGGCAGGGCGGCGGCGTGATTTTGCTCTGCGCAGCCCAGAATATTTCTACAAGCTATATCGCACTCTGGATCAAGCAAATGCGATTAACCTCGTTTTGGGTTATTACCTTAATCAAGCGGTAATCGGGGGAATTACACTCGTTTACGGCGATCAGGCCTGGGCGGTTTACGGTGCCCAGGATGAAAGCTGCCGGCACCTGTATGCCTATCACGCCCTTATTTGGGAGAGGATTAAGTGGGCCAAAAGCATGGGGGCGCGGTGGTTTGATTTTTATGGGGTACCGGGCAGCGTCGACGAATCAGACCCTATGTACGGGTTGTATTACTTTAAAAAAAGCTTCGGCGGTCAGTTCTGTGCCTTTATCGGTGAAAAAGACCTTGTCTTGTCTCCCGGCCTTTACTGGCTTTGGGCCAGTTGTTTTCCAGCCGCCCGACAGCTGATGCTCAAACTGGCCAAAGGTAGCTTCAATTTCCGGTTTTACCAGCAGCGCCGGGGAAAGCTATAGAGTAACTTGCTGTAAGTATATTCTTTGATTTCTTTATTTTGTATGCGCGAGCAGCAACTACTTTTTTTTTATATGCATACACTTTTTGCAGGGAACCGGTAGAAAAAATCGAACTTGATACAACTATAACCAAAATGCGGCGATTTGCAGGCGGTAACATACCGTTTTAAGATGCCGGCCCGGTAATCACGTATATAAAATTCACACGGCGAATAGACTGTGGGGGGTGTTTATTATGCGGCAGAAGGTGTTGGCTATTATTTTCGGGGGACAATCCGGCGAGCATGTCGTATCTCTCCGTTCCGCCGCTTCAATTATGGAGGCCGTTGACCGGCAGCGCTACCACATCTTGCCTGTGGGTATTACCAGGGACGGAATCTGGATCGCGGGTGATGAAGCCTGGCATGTGCTCTGGGAGCGGCGGCCTCTTGAGGAAGCGGCGCGGGCGGCGATCGTAACGGATCCGCGCCGGCCCGGTTTGTTGAGCGAAACAGCAGGCGGCGGTTCATGGATTTTTTCCCCGGTGGACCTGGCCTTTCCAGTGTTGCACGGTCCGTTCGGCGAAGATGGCACTGTCCAGGGTCTATTGGAACTGGCTGGTATTCCGTATGTCGGTTCGGGTGTTTTAGCCTCGGCGACATCAATGGATAAAGCGGTTATGAAGACCCTGTTTCAACGGGACCGCCTTCCCATAGGGCCTTACATTTATTTTACTCGCTGGGAATGGGCCGGTCAGGAGCAGTACTGGCAGAACCGGGTTGAAGCGGCACTGGGCTATCCCTGTTTTGTTAAGCCGGCTAATCTCGGTTCCAGCGTCGGTATATCGCGGGTTAACGGAAGAGCGTTTCTGGGCGGAGCCGTGGCAGAGGCGCTGCTTTATGATGATAAAGTAGTTCTGGAATCGTTTATCGCCGGCCGCGAGATTGAGTGCAGCGTGTTGGGGGACCTTGAACCGCGGGCCTCGCAACCCGGGGAGATTATCCCCTGTAATGATTTTTACGACTACCGGGCCAAATATCTGGACGATCGCTCGGAATTAATCATACCGGCGCAGCTGGAACCGGCATTGGAAGAGAAGATAAAAGAGCTGGCCTGCAAGGCCTTTCAGGCTGTGGAAGCGTCCGGATTGGCCCGGGTGGACTTTTTTGTTAATCCGGCAGACCAGACTGTTACGATCAATGAAATTAACACCATTCCAGGCTTTACCTCGATTAGCATGTACCCAAAGCTCTGGGAAGCCAGCGGTATCGGTTACAGTGAGTTAATCAACCGCCTGTTGGAGCTGGCCGAATCGCGTTTTCAGCGACGCCGCTCTCTATTGGCCGCGCCGCCGGAATAATCTGTATGGACTAAGGAGGCTGGAATAATATGCGAAAAGAGTGCCTGATGATTCCCGGGCCCACGCCGATCCCCGCAGAGGTGGCTCTGGCCATGTCTACGGGAATGTTTAACCACCGCGGACCCAGGTTTAAAGTGCTACTGGAGGAGCTAACCGCATCCCTGAAACAGGTTTTTCAAACCGAAGGCCGTCTTTATATCCTTACCGCTTCGGGAACAGGCGCGATGGAAGCGGCGATAGTGAACTTTCTTTCCCCCGGCGACCGGATCATTTGCCTGGTGAACGGTTCCTTCGGCGAAAGGATGTCCAAGATAGCCGATATCTACGGGGTTGAAGTTGAACGCCTGGAAGCGGAATGGGGAGAACCGCTTGACTACCGGGGTTTGGAGAAGAAACTGCATGAAGATTCCGACCACCGGATCCGGGCGATCACCGTGGTCCACAACGAATCTTCAACGGGGATGATGAACGACCTGGCCGCTGTCAGCCGCGCTCGCGGAACACACCCGGCACTGCTGATTGCCGACACGGTGAGTTCAATGGGTGCGGTGAATATTCCGGTCGACCAGTGGAATATCGATGCCTGCTTCACCGGCTCACAGAAAGCTTTATTGTCGCCCCCGGGGCTCTCGATGATCAGCGTCAGCGAGAGGGCTTGGCAGGCAGCGGCGAGCTCGAAAATCGGCAAATGTTATTTTAGCTTGCCCACGGCGCAGGAATTCCTGGAAAAGGGCCAGACACCGTTTACCCCGGCGCTCTCCCAGATGGTGGCAATGCAAAAAGCGTTGGAAATTTACTTGGCCGACGGCCTTGAAGAGAACTATGCCCGTCACCGGCGTATGGCCGAAGCGACCCGGGCGGCGGTACGCGCCCTAGGGTTGGAGCTGTTGGTGGATGATCAATATGCTTCCCTGACGGTAACCGCCATTAAAAAGCCGGATCGGGTTAATATTACCGCACTCCTGTCGATCATGCGGGATCGCTTCGGTGTTGAAGCCGCCGGCGGCCAGGAAAAACTGAGCGGCCAAATCTTTCGCCTCGGTCACCTCGGCGCGGTCGAAGAGATGGATATCATTACCGCTATAGCCGCCCTGGAGATGGCGCTGCGCAGCCTTGGCTACCCGGTTGAATTGAGCAGCGGAATTAAAGTCGCCCAGGAAATTATCGCCACGGGCTAAACGGCAGGAATAAAAGTAAGCAGCGTTGAAATTACTAGCCGAAACGTAGCCGGTCACGACAAGGTGACAGTAGTGGACAAGCGTCACCAGCGCTTGCTGTTTACATCAATTACGCGGCTGCGCGACCGGTGGCACTTTGTTAGATGGTAGAAGCCCATGCCGGCCTTTCACCGGCAGCATCTGGGCGATTTAAGTAAAAACCGTCCTGTCTGGGAAGATTTTTAACAGGTGGCGCGAATATTACCACCAGGAAATGAACGGAGGAAAACGGCTCATGACTAAGGAGCTGGTAATGGTCATAGACGATGAACGCACCCTAGTGAAGGCTCTGAAGTTCAACCTCGAAAAGGAAGGTTTTCGTGTTGAAGAGGCCTACAACGGGGAAGAAGCGTTACAGAAAATATTTGAACAAAATCCGGACATCGTTGTTCTAGATTTGATGTTGCCCGGAGTGGACGGATTTGAAGTATGCCGGCAGATTCGAAAAAAAATGGAGATACCGATTATTATGCTGACAGCCCGGGGGGACGATATTGATAAGGTTTTAGGTTTGGAGTTGGGCGCTGACGACTATATGACCAAGCCGTTTAATCCCCGGGAGCTGGTGGCCCGGATTAAGGCCATCTTAAGGCGCAGCGGTGGTAAGGATGAAGGAATCAAGAAACATGTCCAGATCGGCGGCCTGCAAATTGACTTTTTACAGCACCGGGTTCGCCTGGACAATAAGGATGTAGACTTGACCTCAAAAGAATTTGCTCTGCTTAGCTATCTCGCTTCCAATGCCGGGCGGGTCTACTCGCGGGAGCAACTGCTGGAGCAAGTTTGGGGATATAATTATTATGGTGACGCTCGTACAGTGGATGTGCATATTCGGCATTTGCGGGAAAAAATTGAGGAGGATCCGAGCAACCCGGAGCTGATTATTACTGTTTGGGGAACCGGTTACAAGTTCAGGGAGGAGCTTTAATGTTCTATTTTCACAGTATCCGCTCCCGCTTGACGGTTACCTTTTTATTGATCATCCTGGCGGTAATGGTTATTATCAGCTTTTTTTTATATAACCTGCTCGAAAGATACTATCTGCAAGCCCTGCAAGACAACCTGATGCGTTCGGGGCAGCTGGCCGCTGATTTTGTGGTGGGGCATATGCGAGAGCAAGCCGATCCGGTTCGATTAAGCAGTATGGCGGAGAACTTTGGCCGGCAGTCGAGGGCCAGGGTTCTATTTATCAACAGTGGCGGCACCGTGGTGGGTGATTCAGTACGGATTGGGGGGATGCTCGGCCAGACTCTGGATCGGGACGAGGTTACCGCGGCTCTGCAGGGGCAAACGGGCAGCAGCATCCAATACAGTGAAAAAACCAACCAACAGGTAATGCAGGTGGCGGTACCGGTAAGGGAAGACGGAGGCGAACCCCTAGGAGCGGTTTTTCTTGCGGCTTCCCTGCAGGAGATATACGATATTCTGACCGCTATCCGGCGCTTTCTTCTTGTTGCTACTATTATCGCGGCAGCTGTAGTGGGCGGCGGTTCAATTATTCTGGCGCGTCGTTTAACCGGGCCTCTTGAAGTTTTAACCGGTGCAGCCCGAGACATGGCTGAAGGTAAGCTTGAGCAGCAAATTGAAATCTCCTCACAGGATGAAATCGGACACCTCGCTGAGCAGTTCAACATAATGGCCGCGCGTCTTAATTTTTATACCAGTAACTTGAAGAATTTTGTGGGGAATGTGTCGCACGAGTTGCGCACACCTTTGACTTCTCTAAGCCTGCTGGTCAAGTCACTACAAGACTATCAAATGGAACCGGAGCAACAGCAGGAATTTTTTAACGACCTTGACAGCGAGCTGGAACGACTGATTGCCTTGGTGCATGACCTGCTGGAACTAACCAAACTGGAAGAGGTTGAAATACAGCGGGAAATAATCGCTTTGGACTGTTTAATCCGGGAGATTGTAAAGCAAGTATCACCCCGTTTTGCCCGGCAGGATGTACGCTTGATTACTGATCTCCCCGCCCGAACTGTCCAAATCGCAGCATCAGCGCTCCAATTACGTCAGGCCTTGCACAATCTTCTGGATAATGCATTAAAATATACTTCACCGGGTGGGTGGGTCCGTATCTCACTCTGGTTTGAATCGGAATCAATCGGCATAAAAGTTGAGGATACAGGCTGCGGTATACCGGAAGAAGATTTGCAGTATATTTTTGAGCGGTTTTACCGGGTTGACCGGGCTCGTTCCAGGGAGATGGGTGGAACCGGGTTGGGTCTGGCGATAGTGAAGGCAACTGTAATCGCCCATGGTGGTAAAATATGGGCGGAAAGTCAAGAAGGAAAAGGGAGCACTTTCTACCTGACTCTGCCTCTGCCGGAAGACGGTTATATTAAAGATAATTAACATAATATTAAGAGCAAAACAAACACATTATTTTAAATTAGTGATACAATATTTGCAAGTAACGACGTCCTGTCGTTTTCTGGGGGACGATAATGAAACGAATACAACCATACTACTGGTTACTTGGCCTAGCGCTTGTCTTTATTCTTGCCGGGCTGGCTATATATGGGTTACGGCTGTTCGACCTGGTGTCCGAAAGCGGCATGCCGGTAGAGCCGCAAGTGCTAAACAGTGATAACAGCTTGTTTGACTTGTGGTTTACCGGTGCGGAAATATACGATTTGAGTGTTGATCGAAATACAACCGGAATACTGTTCAGCGCCAGTAATAACAAGGTAAGCTTACTGGACCGCGACCGCAGGTTGCGCTGGGAAAAGAACTTCACCACGCAGCCGCTTCAAGCTAAACTCTCATCCTGTGGGGGCTATCTGGCGGTAGGAACGGCCGGCGGCAGCCTCTTCTTTATGTCCGCGGATCAGCAGATTATGTGGGAGAATCAACAAACGGAAGCGGTTTACCGGGTTGCGGTCTCCGCCAACGGCAACTGGGTAGCCGCGGGGCGTGGGAACATGGAGGAAAATGCGCATTTCCTGGATTTATACAGCCAGGATGGAGAGTTAAAATGGAGTAAAAGTACCCTGCCGCTGTTAAAGCTCTTTCTGGCCGGCGAGCAAGCGGATCAGGGCCAGGTTTTCTACAGCCAACAGCTAAACGATTCCGCTGTTACAGGAGCTTACAGCCTGGAGAACGGTGATCCGCTCTGGTCCCACGAAGGGGATGTTCTGGCCGCAATATCACGCATGGGCAGCAGACTCGCTGCGATTGACGGTAAAAAACTGCGTATCTACAACTACCTGGGAGAGCTCCTCTGGGAAAGTGAGCTGCCGAACACTATTGAAAAAGTAGTTTTTAATCCCCAGAATTATAATGTTCTTCTTTACGGTACCAGCGATGGAGCCGGGGAAAATTTCTTTTATTATAAGGCCGACGGCGAACTGCTTTGGAAAATGCGCATCGCGGATGGTTCACTGTTTTCATTTACCGCCGATGGCAGGCATATTGTTACCAGCTCGTGGCGTCATTATAAAGAGGACTACACCCAGATGGTACTGATTGATGAAAGTGGGTCTGAAATTAACAGTTGGGAAGTCGCGATGCGGGTGGAATTCTTGGTTGTGTCCAATAATCGTCGCTATATCGTCGTAGGCGGAGAAGATGGTTATATTGATATTGTCGATTTGCAGGCCCATTTCGCACAAGAGGAAGAAAGGATCTCTTTGAGAGGGCCCGACTATAGCCCTTTAATCACGGAACCGGGGGCTGACTCGAAACGGATTACACTCTACTTTATTGGAGAGTCTGAAAATTTGATTCCCGTATCCCGCAATGTTGGTCTTACTGAAAATACGATTCGCTTGGCTATAGAAGAGTTGATCCGCGGACCTGCCCGGGACAGCTCTCTTTTCCGGACCTTTCCCAAAGAAGCGCTGGTGGACCTACGCTTTTTTGAGGATCAAGGGAGGTTGGTTCTGGATATCTCTCCGGAGGTGGCGACCATGGCCGGGTCCGCCCAAACCTGGGCTGCCCTTGAATCGCTGCGCTACACGATCGGTTCTTTTCCGCAAATACGGGAGTTCTATATTACAGTAAACAACCAGATAATAGAGGTTTTCGGGGACGGTTTGATTGTGGAACAGCCTTTGCGCCCGGGCCGCTGGCAAAAACCGCTTTTCCTGCCGGTGTTGGCCGGCGACAGGTATTACCTTGTTCCCCGAGAGGTCCAGGATTTAAAAGCAGAAGACAAAGATCTAGACGGCCTCTTGCACCTGGCGATCAGGAATTTACGCACTTTCTATTTTGTGCCGGGTGATTTAAGACTGCTTGGTGTTGAAACAAATTCCGGCACGGTAACATTAAATCTTAATGAATCGGTGCGCGTTCTGTTTCCGGTCAACGGCGGTGAAGAAGAACGGATGCATGCGGCGCTGCTGTTGGATGCCCTGATTCTGACCGCTTATGAAAACAGCAGCGCTCATAAGATCGAAATATTGGTAGAAGGCGAAGCCTGGTCTCCCCCGGAAGGGTATCCCGCGCTATCCCGTACATTTTACGGGTTCTACTTCATCAACCCCGAACCATAGTATTTGTCATTTTTACTGTTTTGGGCTAAAATATGGTTAAAACCAAAAAGGGGTCGTCATGTCAACATCTAAAGAGGAGATCGGGATTCTATTGGAGCCTTTTGTATCCCTGGAACCGGGTAAGGTCGTGGATTTGCTTGAAACCCCTCCCGACCCCGCAATGGGCGATCTGGCTTTTCCTTGCTACTTATTAGCGTCGCGGTATAAAGAGGCGCCCACCCAGATCGCGGAAAGGTTAAGCCGGGAGCTTGCCGGCAAGAGGGGCTTTTTTTGGGAAAAAGCTGTTGCCAAAGGCCCTTATCTGAATTTTTACCTGGATCCGGTCGCTTTCGGCCGGGCAGTGTTAAACCAAGTGTTGGGTGGCGGTACGCGTTATGGCTGGAGTGATCAAGGCCGGGGTAAAACCGTGGTGATCGATTATTCCTCACCCAATATCGCCAAGCCGTTTGGTATTGGACACATCCGATCTACGGTCCTTGGGCATTCCCTTTACCTTATTTACCAGGCTTTGGGCTATCGCTGCATCGGCATCAATCACCTCGGTGACTGGGGGACCCAGTTTGGGAAGCTGATCGTTGCTTTCAAACGGTGGGGAGACGAGGCGCAGTTGCAGGCGGACCCGGTCAACTATCTTTTTCAGCTCTATGTCAAGTTTCACCAGTTTGCGGAGAACGATTCCGCCTTGGAGGACGAAGCCCGGCTCTGGTTTAAAGAGTTGGAGCTGGGGAACCGCGAAGCGGTGTCTTACTGGACCAGATTCCGTACTCTCAGCCTGGACAACTATGCCGGTATTTATGACCTGCTGGGCATTAAATTTGAATATTTCCATGGTGAAAGCCACTACAACAACCGCCTGGACGGGGTAATCCGGTTGGTGCGCGAAAAAGGGATTGCCGTGGAGAGTGAAGGCGCTTTGATTATTGATCTGGAGAAATACAGTTTGCCACCGGTTATGCTTCAGAAAAAGGACGGGGCAACCCTTTACATTACGCGGGACCTCGCCGCCGCGATTTATCGTTATGAGACCTTCGGTTTTTCCAAGGCTCTATATGTGGTCGGCGCCGAGCAAATACTCCACTTCCAGCAGTTGTTTAAAATTTTGGAGTTGCTGGGGTTCCCCTGGTCGGCTAATTGCCTGCATGTCCCGTTTGGTCTGATCCGCTTTAAAGAAGGGCGCATGTCTACCCGGGAGGGCAATATTATCTTCCTGGAAGAGGTGCTCCAGCGGTCGATTCAGCTCGCGCGAGAGACTATCGAGGGAAAAAATCCCGGTTTACGAGATAAAGATAGCGTCGCCAAAGTGGTAGGCTTGGGGGCGGTCCGTTTCGGAGATTTGAGCAACGACCGGATCAAAGACATTGAGTTCGACTGGGACAAGGTGCTGGATTTTTCCGGAGAAACCGCCGTATATATTCAGTATGCTCATGCGCGGATTTGCAGCATCCTGCGCAAGGCGGGCGGGATCGATCCCGGCTGGACCGTGGATACAGCGGCCGGTTTGCTGAGAGAGGAAGAAAAGACGCTTTTGAAAACGCTGGCCGAGTTACCGGAAAAAATAGCGCTTGCGGCCGAGGGCTGCCGTCCCTCGATTATCGCCCGCCACTTGATTGATGTGGCCCGTGAATTTAACCGTTTTTATCATAACTGTCCGGTGCTGAACAGTGATCCGGCTTTGCAGCAATCGCGGTTGCTGCTGATTGAAGCGGTTCGCCTGGCTTTGGTGAACGGCTTGGGATTGCTGGGTATTGAAGCCCCGGCAGAGATGTAGGAGAGGTGTAACCATATGCTCGATATAAAATTTGTGCGAGACAATCCTGATCAAGTTAGAAAAGCGATCGAGTTAAAAGGGGAACCGGCGGAACTCGACCGGCTCCTGGAATACGATCTGGAACGGCGTAGACTGCTGCAAGAGGTCGAGGATTTAAAGCAGCTCCGCAACCGCGTTTCGAAAGAAATCGGCCAGGCGGCGGCAGACGGCAGCCTGGCTGTTGAGCAGAAGAAAGAAGAGATGCGTCTCGTTTCGGAGAAGATTAAAGCGTTGGACGAGCAGTTGCGGCTGATTGATGCCGGCGTGGAACAAATATTACTGCGCTTGCCGAACCTACCTGACCCCGCCGTGCCCGCTGGCCGGTCCGAGGCGGACAACATTACCGTTCGCACCTGGGGGCAACCCACCGTATTTCCGTACACCCCGCGCCCGCACTGGGAGATCGGTGAGCTGTTGGGAATTCTGGACTTCCCCCGCGCCGGCAAGATTACCGGCAGCCGTTTCACCCTTTACCAGGGAGCGGGCGCCCGGCTGGAGCGGGCTCTGATCAATTTTATGCTTGACCTGCACACTACCCGGCACGGTTACCGGGAGATTTTCCCCCCGTTCCTGGTTAACGCCGCTTCCATGACCGGTACCGGCCAACTGCCCAAATTCGCGGAAGATGCTTTCCGGGTGGAAGGAACCGATTATTACTTGATCCCCACGGCCGAGGTACCGGTGACCAACATGCACCGGGATGAGATCCTGGAAGGGGAAACCCTGCCCCTCTACTATGCCGCTTACAGCGCCTGCTTCAGGGCGGAGGCCGGCGCCCACGGGCGGGATACGCGCGGCCTAATCCGCCAGCACCAGTTCAACAAGGTGGAGTTGGTCAAGTTCGTCCTACCCGGGGAATCGGCGGCTGAACTGGAGAAGCTGGTCGCCGATGCCGAAAAGGTGCTGCAGCTGCTGGAGCTGCCCTACCGGGTAGTGCTGATGTGCAGCGGCGATCTGGGCTTTGCCGCGGCTAAGAAATACGACCTGGAAATTTGGCTGCCGTCGGCGGAAACCTACCGGGAGATCTCCTCCTGCAGCAACTTTACCGATTTCCAGGCTCGCCGCGCCGGCATCCGCTACCGCCCCGCGCCGGGGCAGAAAACCCAGTATGTCCATACCCTGAACGGTTCCGGCGTGGCTATCGGGCGCACTGTCGCCGCGATCCTGGAAAATTTTCAACAGGAAGACGGCAGCGTGGTAATACCGGAGGTGCTGCGCCCCTATTGCGGCGGGTTGGAAAAAATTACTGCCCAGTAAGGAAGCTGATATTGGCTGCACCCCGCATGCCTAGCCAGGGAGGCTGAAAAAGGGCGGTCCTGCGGCTCGCAATTGGCAGCCGGGCCCCGTCTATACGTTGACAACAAAAGGTCCCTTTGTTATACTTGATCTTGCTTACCGCTTGAGGAGGGGTGTCCGAGCGGTTTAAGGAGCCGGTCTTGAAAACCGGTGACCCGAAAGGGCCGTGGGTTCGAATCCCACCCCCTCCGCCAGCAAAGTCATTCGGAGAGATGGCCGAGTGGTCGAAGGCGGTCGCCTGCTAAGCGATTAAGTGGGTATAAGCCTGCTTCGAGGGTTCGAATCCCTCTCTCTCCGCCATATGCGCCCGTAGCTCAGTCTGGATAGAGTAACTGACTACGAATCAGGAGGCCGCAGGTTCAAATCCTGCCGGGCGCACCATCTAAAAATCAAGCACCGCAATGGTTTCGGCCCTTGCGGTGCTTTAAATTATCGAGATGGTTTCTTATCGTTTCGGCTTATCCCGGCTTATTTTGGGTTGTTCGTATACCCTGACGATGTAGTCACCTTCAGCTTCATCTTGACGTACCAGCTTAAGCAATTCCTGCTCACTGATGTGGCTCACCGCCGGCAACCGCTCTTTTTCCCGCTCTTCGGCCATCTGCTTGGGCTGTTTCTGAACCGATTCTTTAAGCGGCTCTGGATCAGGTTTCGGCTGGTTGGCCGGTTTGCTGCCAGCCAATCTTTTTGGCAGTGCTTTACTGGCAGCCGGTGTTTTTAGCGCCGGTTCGTCTACAGCCGGTGTTTTTACCGGCGCTTCACCGGGCGGCTTATTAATCATGCTGGGCGTGGTTTTACAGGAATTTAAGAAGGTTTCCAGGTCGTCTTTGCTTATTCTCCATGACTTGCCTATTTTCAGGGCGCTCAGCTTACCCTCATTAATATATTTCCTTACAGTATAGTCGGTTGTTTTGATAATTTTAGCTACTTCTTCAGTTGTCAGGAACTCCAATCTTCCCACCTCTTTCCTGGCATATAAAATCTCTCAATATGAAAATAACAAATTTAATGCAAATTACAACATATATATGTCGAAATGTGTAGTTATATGAGATTATATACTAATATGTATGTATAATTCGTGATGGTTATGCTTTTCGCCTGCTTTTCTTTACCAGTTCGATATGCTATTATTTTTCTGCCATGGGAAAAATGCTGCAAGAGCGGGACTGCCAATATATGAAGATGGCTCTTCACGAGGCCCGGGCGGCTGGGGCCGCGGGGGAAGTACCGGTTGGAGCGCTCCTGGTGAAAGAAAACCGGGTCCTGTCCGCTGATCACAATCGCCGCGAATCGTTAAATGACGCTACCGCACACGCCGAAATTCTGGTGATTCGTGAAGCGTGCCGCTTGCTGGGCGGATGGCGATTGCCGGGTACTACTTTGTATGTAACCCTGGAGCCCTGTCCGATGTGTGCGGGAGCCCTGGTGCAAGCCCGCGTGGAGCGGTTGGTTTTCGGAACAACCGACCCCAAGGGCGGCGCCGCCGGCAGTTTGTTTGATATCGCGCGGGATGAGAGGTTAAACCACCGCCTGGCGGTTACCGCAGGGGTATTGGAGCATGAATGCGCAGCGCTGCTGCAGCAGTTTTTCCAGGACAGGCGCAGTTAATCTAAGGCGGCCGGTGGTAAACATTGTGCTGCTGATCGGTTCCTATTCTGTAAAGGAGTGATGGCTATGTTTGCAAAAGCTGATAAGGTGAAGGGTTCGCTAGCTGACAGGCAGTAGGAATATCCGGTATAACCGGTGAGAGTTTCCTCTGCTGTCACCAGGGGTGAAGTATATTTTGGGAGGAACTCAATAGATGAACTTGCAAGATCTGGGCTGGAACGCCCATATTGAAGCGTTATTTCATTCTTATACTGCTTGCGGCTATATACCCGGCAGAGTTGTTTCCGTATCCCGGGAGCTATTTCGGCTCGGTACCGCAGCCGGTTTTAACCGAGGCCGATTTATGTGATTGTGTGAGCGGCCGGGCTGCTGAAGCGCAAGCGGTGGCTCCGCGCAATGCCGCTTTTCTGATTGCCGGCATCTGCGGGAACCCGGCTGCGCGGTTCAGGCGGCACTTGAAACGGGCGCTTTGTATCCGGACCGTTTTGAAGTTATCTCAAGCTGCAGCGGGAGCTGGCTTACCTGGAGAGAAGTCAGGATCTTCGGGCTCGCCTGGCGGAAAAGCCAGGTGGAAAGCAATCCATAAAGCACAGCGTAAGAGAAAGAATTAAACAGAGAGCGGAGCCGGTTTTCCGGCTCCGCTCTCTGTTTAATTACCGTGTTTTTTTTCTTCGTCAATAAAATACTGCATGATTATTTTGATGTGTTCATAGATCTCAGCCGGCAGGTTTTCATATGCGGCTTGCGCGTCAGCAGCCAGTTGTTGTATTTGCGGGTTGCGGCTGTTGGTTCGCCCGAGAAGGTAGTCCGTAGTAACGTCGTAAAAATCGGCCAATTTGTTAAGCGTTTCGTAGTCAGGAGAACGTTTATTCTTTTCATATCGCGAGAGCATGACATTGCTGATATTAAGCGCTTTGGCAAGCTCAAGCTGGGAAATACCCTTTTCGTCTCTCAGTTTTTTTAATCGAGCGCCAAGTTCCATATTACTCCTCTTTTTTATGCCTTTCAGTAAAGATACCTTAGCATAACGGGTAGAATAGCAAAAGAAAGTTTGCCAAAACGGAAATGTAGCCTTGACTTTGCCATATCGGTTAATTATAATTGTAATTATGTTGGGTCTTATTTAAGAAATATATTTATTTAAAGGAAGAAGATAATGATCAAAAGGCAATGCCCGCGGTGCGAAGGTTTTTTTTATTCCGCAGATACTTCAACAGATGTCTGGATCTGTCCAAATTGTAATGTGAAGATAACAAAAAGTGCTGAGAACCCCGATCAAGTTCCGCTTGAAAACAAGGATAATAATCATGGTTTTAAGCGGTGTCACCGGGGCCCTAAAACAGAATTTTATCTTGCCGTAGGAGAGATGTAACTTGTACAGCCATTGGCTTACGGACGCTATTGAGCGTGTCCGGGACGAATTATCAGGACAACTTCTAAAAACGGGATATAACTTCTGTGACAGTAAAGTAATACAAACCAGCAGAAAACTTGATCGATTGCTCAACTTGCATTACCGCTATCACTACAGGCAAGGAACGGAACAAAAGACGGCGCTGGTCTCGGCAAGCGCTGTCTTATTTTGCCTTTTGGGAACCAAGGTTAACTTTTAATCACTAAAGTCAGCCCCTTTACAAAGTGAGAGCGTTGCGTTTATAATATAATTCGCAATGCGGAGAGGTGGCTGAGCTGGTCGAAGGCGCTCGACTCGAAATCGAGTAGGGGGTGTTGAGCCTCCTCGTGGGTTCGAATCCCACCCTCTCCGCCATTTACTTAAAAACCACGGGGTTTCGCCGATGGGGGCGAAACCCCGTTTTGCCGAATGAAGCATGGTTGGAGCATCTTGTTTATTGTAGATTGCAAAGAAGCATGAATATTTACCACAGCAAGAACCGGATGGATGAAAGCGTTAAATAATAAGCCTCTGAAGCGTGGTACAACTTTTGTAATGATTTTGCTATTAGGGGGGGCTGTACTATTTGCCGCCAAGACCAGATTTTTGCGGTTTTTCATAGTCCCGGTTCAGCCGACAGGAGCAGTCGGTCGAAAAAGATGGGCAGGATAAAATGGTTAACAATTTTTAGAAATCCATGATTAAATAAGATATCCCAGATTGGCGGGAAGCTCCTTCCTTATCCCGCATAGTTGGGTGAGGGATGGTTTTAGCATGCTTGTTCAGGCGCAGGTTTTACTGCAAAAATCTCTGGGAGCAAGCGGTCCCGGCACGGTGTGATCACTGCAGCAACTGCAGCGATGAATGTGAACTGGCCGATCATATCACGGTGGCGGCACAGATGATTCTTTAATTGTCAATAGCCATAACCCGGTCTTTGCCAAAAGGGATAACAGCGTTTGAGGAGATAAGCCATATTTTAAACGGCTTGCCATGATGATCGGTATTTCCCGGGTAATGCTCAATGTAAGGCCGCCTGTGGGCGGCTTTCTTATTGACAAGCAGCAGTGTGCTCTTGTTTGTCCCTGCCGCTGGTTTATTTTAAATATTTTCAATTTGGGGAATACTACCCGTATAAGATAGGCCGGCGAAATCGTTTTCCAATACATCGACCGGCGCTGAACGGGAGAGTTAAAAAAATTGAGAATAAAAAAGATTACCCGCCTGCAGTTTATGCTTGTCTCTTGTTTAAGCCTGACGGTTATTCTCTCGTTGACCCATATTTTCGACCTGCGCCGTGAGCATACAGCGCTGCGAGAGGCAATCGGCGAGCTGACCGCTGCTTATAATGAACAGCAGAGTCTGGTGGAACAGCTTGAGGTATATCACGAGCAGGTGAACGGATTGCTGGCGCGCAACGAGGCTTTGGAAGAGATTTTGCTGAACCGCGTCCGGAGCTACCTGGTCGCGACGGAAGGTCTGAGCTCTTACGAATCAACTGCGCCGCTGCCTTCCCGGTCGGGTTATGAGGAATCCGCCAGTATGATCAACATGTTCAATATGTCAATGGTCAGCGAGTCAGGATTCACGGAAGCTGATTTTGAATATATTTGGCATATTTACAGGGCGGAAAACCTTAAGGGTACCGGAGCGGCACTGATCAGCGCGGAACAAAACTCTGGCATCAATGCCCTTCTATTAGCGGCAATTATCGTTCACGAATCCCATTGGGGCAAGTCACCCATTGCCAGGGATAAAAACAACCTGGCCGGTTTGGGCGCGTTTGATGGCAGCGCGTACAGCTCAGCAATGGCCTTTTCGAGCAAAGCAGATTGTATCTTATACCTCGCTGATTTGCTCAAGCATCAATACCTTACGCCCGGTGGAAGACATTACAAGGGGCCGCATTTATTGGGAATCGGCCAAGGCTATGCTTCTGACCCCCTTTGGCCTCAGAAAGTGGCTGATAAAATGATCAGAATGGTGCTGACAGTGGTGGATCATCCGGATGAAATTTTGTCTTATGCCCGAGACCGTCTCTAGGATTTTAGAGCGAGTGAGTATAGAGCAATGTGAGTATTTTCCCGGGCGGACAGCAGGCGGTCCGCCTACTTTTAAATTTACTTGCACTTTTTCCTCAGATATGGTATTGTTTTACGCAGTGTTAAAAAGATGAAAATAGCGCAAACTATCTTTAGTCCAGTGGTTTGGGCGGCGGTTAAGGGGTTTGACGGTATTTGATGCTTTTTGATTCAATTCAACTGAAGGAGATTAAAAAATGCAAGGAAAAGTAAAATGGTTCAATCCGGACAAAGGGTACGGCTTTATCGAAACCGAAGAAGGCGGAGATGTTTTTGTACATTTCTCGGCTATCCAGGGCGATGGGTTTAAAACCCTGGAAGAAGGGCAAGCTGTTGAGTTTGATGTTGTCGAAGGTAACCGGGGCGCGCAAGCAGCTAACGTTGTCAGCCTATAAAATATAAAAAATAGGACAATAGACAAGAGTAAAGGCATTTCCGCTATCCCGGGAATGCCTTTATTTATTCAAAGGAAGAAAGGATTTTTAGATAATGCCGACTTTTTATGAATTTGGACTTAGTGATGTGGTGATTCGAGCGACCTCGAATATGGGATTTGAAGAGACAACCCCCATCCAGGAAATGGCAATTCCGATTGCCATGGCAGGGCGCGATATTATCGGGCAGGCTCAGACCGGAACCGGTAAAACAGCCGCCTTTGGAATCCCGATGATTGAAAAATGTTTGCCGGAGCGGGGCAATATCCAGGGGCTGGTAATCACCCCGACCAGAGAGCTCGCTGTGCAAGTAGCGGAAGAGATAAACACCATCGGGCAGTTTAAAGGGATCCGGGCTCTGCCAATTTACGGAGGGCAGGATATTGAACGGCAAATCAGGGCTTTGAAGAATAAGCCGCAGATCATCGTGGCAACTCCGGGGCGTTTAATGGATCATATGCGCCGGAAATTAATCCGGCTGCAGTATCTGGTCATGGTGGTTCTCGATGAGGCTGACGAGATGTTAAACATGGGGTTTCGAGAGGATATTGAAAACATTCTAACGGATGTGCCGCTTAAACGCCAGACAATGCTGTTTTCGGCGACAATGCCGCAGCCAATCCGCGAATTGGCCCGGCGGTTTATGGTTGATCCGGAGTTTATCAGTATTAAAGCGAAAGAAGTTACAGTTCCGAATACCGAACAATACTATTACCAGGTTCATGAAAAACAAAAGTTTGATGTCCTCTGCCGGTTGTTGGATATTCAGTCGCCGGATGCGGCGATCGTTTTTTCTAGAACAAAGCGGCGGGTTGATGAGCTTCTTGATGCTTTGAATAAGCGCGGGTATTCTGCGGAGGCGATACACGGCGACCTGACACAGGCGAAACGCGACAGTGTGATGCGTAATTTTAAGGAAGGAATAACGGAAATCCTGGTAGCTACGGATGTAGCCGCGCGGGGTCTGGATATCAGCGGGGTTACGCATGTCTATAACTTTGATATCCCCCAGGATCCGGATAGTTATGTCCACCGGATCGGCCGGACCGGGCGTCTGGGTAAACCCGGTATTGCCTGTACCTTTGTCTCGCACCGTGAAATTGATCATCTTGAACTGATTGAGCGTGTGATCAAGCGAAAAATAATTCGTAAGCCTGTGCCTTCGGCCAATGAAGCTATTGAGGGACAACAGCGTTTAACCGTGGAAAAACTGATGCAGGTGATCGAAGAAGGAGAGAACCAGATTTACAGGGAACTGGCCCGCGAGCTGCTTGAGAGCAACGATTCTATAACCCTTCTGGCGGCAGCGTTAAAGCTTCTGACGAAAGAACCGGATACAACCCCGGTCCAGATTACGGAAGAAGCACCTTGGGTCAAGAAAAAAGTAAGATTTGAGGATAAACGTGATCGGCCGGGCAATTACCGCCAGAAACCGGCCGTCTCTAAAGGTC
>JBFMGD010000010.1:0-65889 GCA_040751775.1 Bacillota bacterium
TCCACCTCAACAAATGTTCTCCACCCCCTTGGCTATCTGAAGATCTTATCAGACAACTTCCAAGGTGTGGGAAATAACATCCGTTTTTATTGGCCGAAATTCATCCATTTTATTTTACCGTTTACAGGCTTCAAATCTTTTTGAACAGGCCTTTGATTCAGTTGACGAAGAAGAGCTTGACCGCCTGACTTTTCCGGATAAAGACCGAACCCCGAAATTTAAGGTTGCAGAGCGTGGCGTCTTCATTGATTTGCCGGGCCGGGACAAAAAAGCAGAGCTAAACGGGGTCAAACCTTTCTGGGCCCGCTGCCTGATTATCTGGAGTAAAAGCAGGGCCAAGCTGGACAGGGAAAAACGGCACAAATATATGCTGGATGTCAAAGAACGGCTGGATAACAACAGGCGTTACAAGGACAAAGATTATGCCCAAAATCAGGTCGACAACTGCTTTAAAGGGCCAAAGCAATACTTACGCAAGTTCTTCGGCAACCCGACCGTAATCGCAAAAGAGGGCCGGCTTGAACTTGTCTATGCGGTAGACGAAAAGCTGCTCAGCCAAAAAGAACCGGCAAATGGTATGGAGATACTTTCCATAACCGTTATTCCTCCGACGAATACATCAGGCATACTTTCGCTTCAATTATGATTTATGCAGGGGTAGATTTTTTAACTCTTTCTAGGATTATGGGGCACTATTCACCCGAATTCACGCTTAATATTTACGGTCATATTTTGACGATGCCAGGGAAAAAGCTATGAAAAAGTATGAGGATCAGCTTAATCAGGAAAGAAAGAGTTTAGAAACAAATAAAAATAATGAAGATGGTGATATGTAAAAAAACGTATTTAGTGACATTTACGTGACACGGGAGCCGTTCCGGCTCCCGTGAATTGTAGAAAACCCCTTGATTTTACTGGTCGGAGCGAGAGGATTTGAACCTCCGGCCTCTTGGTCCCGAAACGCGTTTCCAGATTATGGGGCCTTTTTTGCTTTTACCGGGAGCCCTAAAGTGCTGAAAAATAAGGCTTTGTTATTTTCTTACATCTCCAATTTTGCATTCACTATTATAGAGTTTGGGCAAAAGTGTGACACACCAGTGACACAAAATGTGATAGGAGCGTGGCCATTCTTATCGCAGTTAAAATGAAGTCTAGACCTAAGGAATTAGAGTTCAATATTTAACTAATTATTGGAAATGCCTACCTTTATTATTTCTTAAACGCTTTCCAAAATTCATCCTTACTAACCCCTGTTTGACGGATAATACTTCTCAAGAGATCGCCGTCTATATCGTTGTTTTTTGGTATGTCTATTAGATGTGTAACACCAGATTTATCTAGTAGTTCGTAATGTCTATGACCTTTAGCTTGTCTCACAAATACTGCTCCAAGTACTTCTACGGTTCTTATGGCGTCTTTCCAACTTATAGATTTAGGCGGCGTGAATCCTTTTTTAAACGCCAACCGGAACCACTGTTCTTTTAATAAATCCTACCCCAAAATCATCTTTTCTGCTTAGTCTATGTAGACCAAATCTTATATCAAACAATATCTTCTTCAATAGATAAAATTCTACGGGCCTTGTTCTTACTGTTTTGCCTTGCTCGGTTAGGATAAAAATAGTTTTAATATATTCCTCAACAGCTTGGTTTAATTCTTCCTTGCACTCTCTCAGGGTGGCGGCCTTAACGGCCAAACTAAATTCCAGGCATACTCCAAAGTATTCACTGTTCTTTTTCTTTATAATACAGCGCAATTTCACTTCCTTGCCCTCCCTTGAGACGGTATTTGGAGATTTTGCCAAGATGCACACCCTCTTTCGACATGAACACGAAATTTTCCTGCAAAGAGCAAAAATTTAACATTTTTTATTATTATGCTTCTCGAGGGGGTATTTATTACAAGGATAAGTTGACAGCCTAAAATGGGACAACACCTAATTTTATTCCCTTGAATTTTTTCCGAGGTTGATTCTTACTGCTTTCTTCTGCTCCCTGTAATAAATTTAAGTAAAAGTGAGACTTGGTGAATAAACCGCCAGGTCTTTTTATTGCTTGGCCAAAATCAAATTCCGAAGGAGGCATATCAAAGTGAAAAATATCATGGCGGTCGACGTGGGATTCGGCAGGGTCAAGGCCCTGTCGGCGGAGAGGCAGCTGGAGTTTCCCAGCGTGGTTGGACCCTGGCGGGAGATCAGGTTCAATAATGAAGTAGCAGGCAGTTCCTTCCTGGAGCAGCTTGCCGTGGATTATGCCGGACAAAAACTGTTCCTGGGCGAAATGGCCTACCGGCAGTCAAAGGCCCGGATGAACATGTCCATGGAGCGGTTTTGCGGCGTGGAGGGGATGGCGCTCATGCTGGCGGCGGTGGCCATGCTCGGGACAGGCCGGGAGATAACCTGCCACCTGGTCACCGGCCTGCCGGTAAATGCTTATGCCGCCCAAAAGGAAAAGTACAAGCAAGCTTTACTGGGCCGGCACTACATCAAGCTCCTCGGGGCGAACGGGACGCCTGATGAGCGGTATATCAGTTTCGAGAAAGTCCGGCAAATTTACCCGTCGCCGCGAGTTGTCAATGACATCTCCTTGAGATATAATTTTTTTGTGTGCCGCTCTCAGCGGCCGGAAAACAGGCCGGAAGAAAACATGAACGGGGTTCACGCCCTCTAAATCTGATTCATGATATATGGCAGGCGGAAGAGAAAGGATATAACCTGAAATGAAACAGCTGGTATTCCTCGATCAGAGCAAGATTTACCAGGACCTGTGGCGGCTCTCCTGGCCGGTGATCACCTTCATGATCTTTCAGACCACCTTTGAACTGGTGGATCTCTACTGGGTAGGCCGGCTCGGCACCGCAGCCGTGGCCGCCCTCTCCCTCTCCAACAGCATCTTCTGGATGCTGTTCACGTTCTGCGAAATCATCACCATCTCCACCCTGGCCCTGGTGGCCCGCTACCGCGGCGCCGGGGATGAAGCAGGGGTGAAGACCGTAGCCCGGCACAGCTTCTGGCTGGCAGTAATCCTTTCGGGTGTGGTAATTTCCCTGGTTTTCGGCCTGGGAAACCTGTTTATCTCCCTTTTTAACGTGGAAGCGGATGTGCACGGCATGGCCCTGCTCTACCTGCAGGTGATCGGGGTCAGTTTTTTCTTCGCCTACTGCGGCATGGCTCTGGGATCCGTCCTGCAGGGAGTGGGCGATACCCGCACCCCCATGGCTGTGCTGGTAATCACCAATATTATCAATATCGTCCTGGACCCCATCCTTATTTTCGGGTGGCTAGGATTCCCCGCCCTGGGGATCCTGGGCGCGGCCGCAGCCACGCTCCTGGCCAGGGTAATCGGTTTTGCCGTCCTGCTCTATATTCTGCTCAGCGGCAAGGTTTCACCCAGCAAGCTGAAAGTGGAAGGTCTGCTCACCCGGAAGCTGCAGATGCCCTACCTGAAGCGGATTTTGCAAATCGGAGCCCCGGCCTGTTTGCAGGCCACGACACGCCCGCTTACCGGCCTGTTGATGATGTGGCTGGTGGCTCTCTTCGGTACAGAAGCCATCGCCGCCTTTGGTATCGGCATGCGCATGCTCGGCTTCGCCTTTATCATTGTTTCCGGCCTGATTGTCGGGACTTCAACCATGGTTGGCCAAAGCCTGGGCGCCAGCCTGAAAGACCTGACCGCTGAGATTACCCGCAAAGCTATGACCATCAGCACGGTTATCCAGGGAGTGATGGCCGCTTTTTACTTCCTGGCCGCCCCCCTGATTATCAGCTTTTTCGCCGACGACCCCAGGGTCATCGAGATGGGGACCGCCTACCTCAGAATTATATCCCCCGGGCTGCTGCTCCTGGGGCCGTTTACCGTCATCGAAGCGGTCTTTAAAGGCTCCGGCCACACTGTTCCGCCCATGGCCAGCGCGCTGATCGCCAACTGGATTATCAAGATTCCTTTTGCCTACCTGCTGGCCCTGCCCCTTGCTTTGGGCACCGACGGGGTCTGGTGGGCCATCACCATCTCCATCGTTACGGAGTTAATCCTGCTGATAGTCTGGTACCGTCGGCGCGGGTGGATGTACCGGGAAATCAGAGTGCTCGCCCCCGGAAAATAATCGACAGAGATCCCGTCATGTTGAATAAATTTTAAATTTTTCGTAAACTCACCCTGTTTTTGATTCATCCTGTTCTTTGAAAACCGAAAACAACCAAACTAAAGCTCTGGAATAAAAGGTTTGCCATCCAAGGCAGCCTTGAGGTGAGTTTGTTCAAAAAAGAACAAACCGGTACGCTCTCTATCTATTGATTATGATATCACAGAGGTTGACGGCTGGCAGGAGAGAAAAATCAACTGGACCCGCCCCCGACCTCCCCGACCACATCAAATGGTGTTTAAGGAGGGTGGATGCATGAACGAAGCGCTGGGGAAGTGCCCGGTTTGCAAGCAGAACCTGGAGGTCACCAAATTGCACTGCAATCACTGCAATACGACCATTGAAGGCAGTTTTACCCTTTGCCGGTTCTGCCGGTTGACTGCTGAACAACAGCAATTTATAGAGACCTTTATTAAATGCAGAGGAAATATTAAAGAAGTTGAAAAAGACCTGGGAATCTCCTACCCCACCGTGAGAAGCAGGCTGGACGAAGGCATCATTGCCCTCGGCTATCTGAGGAAAAGCTTAAAAAACGACGACAGAAAAAGGGAAATCCTGGACATGTTGGGCCGTGACGAAATTGACTATCAGGAAGCGTTAAAACTATTGAACAGGCGCCTCACGAAAATGATAGGATTATAAGACGGCGAGTTCTATATACGCTGAAGCAATAATAACAATTTTCTGTTATCGGTGTCAACCGAATGTCTGCCGTTGTTTCACCTGCGTCATGGCGTGTTTTTCCAGGTGAAAACGGGCTTGACGGAAACCTGACAATGGTAGATGATTGTATTGATATATTACAGTAAATATGATTTGTAAATTGGAGTGGATCAGTTGGAGCGTTCTTTATCGTTTGGGGCAAGTTGTAAATACGGCAGTCACAGATCAATTGACCCTCCCGGCAGTATGCCGCAATCGGCCTGGAAAATTGATAATTGTGTGGATATATATCCCAACGAGCTGCTGCTGGATGTGGATATCGTGAATGTCAATTCAACCAGTTTTTCACAGATATTAATTGAATGCGGGCGAAATGAAAAGGCTATCGAGCAGAAAATATTGGATATTGTTCAGGTGCGGGGCAAGCTGCATAACCCGGTTACCGGATCCGGCGGTATGTTAATCGGAAGAATAAAAAAAGTCGGCTCCGCCCTGGCCGATCGGATTACAGTAAAAGAAGGCGTTAGAATTGCCACGCTGGTTTCGCTGACATTGACCCCCTTGAAACTGCATGCGATAAAGAGCATCAATATGGATACAGGCCAGATTCAAGTCCAGGGTGAGGCTGTCCTATTTGAAAGCAGCGTCTTCACGCCTTTGCCGGACGATCTGCCCACTCCCCTGCTGTTGTCGGCCTTCGATTGTGCCGGTGCGCCGGCAATGACCAGGCGCCTGGTAAAAAAAGATGATACAGTTGTTGTTTTAGGGGCAGGCGGGCGAACCGGCTTATTGTGTTCCGCGGTGGCTCGCGACTGTCTTGGCCCGCAGGGACGCCTGGCGGCTCTGGTCCGTACTGACAGGAGTTTGGAAATTGTCCAAAGTACTAACTACTTTAATGCCGTTATTCAGGAAGATGCCACGAAGCCGTTAAAATGTACAAGAAAATATGAGAAGTTAGTCGGCTTTCCTCCGGCCGATGTTGTGATTAACTGCATCAATGAGCCGGGAACAGAGATGACCAGCATCCTGCTGGCCCGCCAGAAAGGGACAATATTTTTTGCCAATCTGTCTACCAGCTTTACCTCCGCGGCGCTGAGCGCCGAAGGGGTAGGCAAAGATGTGGATATGCTGATCTACCACGGCTATGTGGACGGCCATGCGGACCTGGTTATTGAGACAATACGGAAAGACAATAAACTGCGAGAACTTTTTGTACAAATCAGCAGCCAATAATGGATACGGTATACACTAATCGTACTATTGGTGGGAGTTATTGATGAAGGATAAACTGATAAAGGAAATTACTGGCTTAAACATCGGGATCGTGCAATTAACGCCCGGTTTTAAGGTGAAGTGGTTTAACCAGGAAGCCGGCAATCTTTTTATGGCCGGCAATGTCTCTGAATTTGAGAATTTCATTAGCAGCAGCCGGGGCAGTGGGAAATTAAAGACCGGCAGCATCTTCACGCTGCCTTGTGATGATGGTGATCAGCAGGTTATCGGTTCTATGGTCAATGCTAATCAAGATCATGTTCTGCTGCTTTTTAGCGAGTCCGCCGTAGCTACCCTGGCGCTATTCAACCGGGAAGGTGTCAGTAATCAAGTAGAAAAGTATTATGCGTACCATAATCAGGGTGACGACAGTGTCGTTCCCAGCTTGAACCCGCTGGTTAAGCAGATGGTGGCCAACTGCTTGAAAGTGGCGAGCATTAATACCACCGTATTGATCACCGGCGAATCCGGTGTCGGCAAAGAAGTATTGGCCAGGACCATTCACCGCGCAGGGGACAGATCGAGCGGCGAAATGTTGTGTATCAACTGCGGCTGTATCCCCGAGAACCTGCTGGAAGCAGAGCTGTTCGGCTATGAAGAGGGGGCCTTTACCGGAGCCAGAAAAGGCGGGAAAGTCGGCCTGTTTCAGATAGCTCAAGGCGGAACGATATTTTTAGACGAGATCGGGGAACTGCCCAGCCCGATGCAGGTAAAGCTACTGCGGGCTATTCATGACAAGCAGGTTTTTCCGATAGGCAGCCCCGTGCCGGTTGCTATTGACGTTCGCATCATCGCAGCGACCAATAAGGACCTGAAACAGCTGGTGCGGGAGGGCCTGTTCCGGGAAGATTTATATTACCGGCTTAACGTGATACCGATTCATGTTCCTCCCCTGCGGGAAAGGAAAGAGGATATCGCTCCTTTGGCCAATTTCTTTATCAAAAAGTACAGCCTGCAATTTGGCTTGCAAAAAAGTTTTACACCGGAAGCGATTGACTTATTGAAGAACTACTCCTGGCCCGGGAATATACGCCAATTAGAAAACATTATCCAACGGGCCATTATATTTTCCGATAGCTTCGTTATCGATTCCGATCAGATTGAAAAATTGCTTCTATCCGAGAATATGGAGCTGGCCGGTATCAGCAATATGAATAATATGCTGCCTTTAACGGATGTTTTGGATCAGGCCGAAAGGGACGCTTTAATCCGGGCGAAAACATCCTGCAAGACCACGAGGCAAATGGCGGAGCTGCTAAAAATCAGCCAGGCCAGTGTGATCCGGAAAATGAAAAAACATTTTCTTTGATTCAGTTATGAATCAATATTGATTCAATAGTGTATCAACCGCTGCGATGGAAATAAAAAAGCGCTTGCCTGCAAGCGTTTTTTTGTTGGCACAGCAATTGCTCCTATATGAGTATACCATACCTTTGCAGTTCTTATTCCATAAATTCATTTTTGAAATTCATTTTTGTAAAGGAGTGATGCATTTTTAAGCAAGGTTTGGGTTTGAACTGATGAATACCGTAACGATTAGAGATTAAGGAGGGTAAAAATGAAGATTAAAAAACTATTGGTACTGGTTCTGGTTATCGCACTGGCAGGTTTAGCAGTGGCCGGCTGCGGCGAGCGGGGCGCCGCTACACCCGATGAGGATGAACCCATTATTATCAAGGTGGGGCATACCGATACTTCGGCCCGGTCGACGCACGTCAGCATTGAATGGCTGGCTGACTATATGGACGAGCAGACAGACGGCAGAGTTATCGTGGAAGGCTATCCTGACGGGCAGCTGGGCGACGACCCGGAGCTGTGCCGGGGGTTGTTGCTGGGAACCACCCAGGTTTACTTTGGCTTAAGCGGGGTCTTGGGCGGGATTGTTGGTCCTCAACTTGACATTGTAGACCTGCCTTTCCTATATACTTCTTATGACGAGTGGGTCGAAGGCAGCTTTGAAAAAGGCGGTTTGGAGATATATAACGAGCTGCTGGAAGGAAGCGGTTTTACGGTCGTTGATTTTATGTATAACGGGATGATGAACCTTTGCAGTTCAAAGAAAGTTTACAGCAACTCGGAAGATATGAAAGGCTACAAGGTTCGTGTAACCGCCAGTGAAATGAATGTCAAGATTTTTGAAGCGCTGGGCGCAAACCCGACCCCCATGGCCTGGGGCGAAGTTTACACCTCTGTCGCCCAGGGTGCGGTGGACGGCCTGACCCATTCTCTCGGGGTTTTCAACGATTTTAAATTCTATGAACTGGCGCCTTATATCACCCTGACACAGCACCAGAGCTCGCCGTATACCGTGGTCATGTCCACCGCTTTCCTCGAGTCGTTACCGGACGATATTTATGAGATCTGGATGGAAGGTATTCGCCAGGCTTGCGCCATGCAGAGAGAAATGGAGCGCGAGCTTGAGCTGGAATACGTCGAAAACTTCATCGCCGCCGGGGCTACTGTTCATGATTCTACTGATGAAGAAAAAGCCGCTTTCTATGCGCTGTGTGCGGATATCTATGCCCAGCAAAGAGATGTGACCGGCGCAGATGTTTTCGACCGGTTCCTGGCCACTGCGGGTAAGTAACACCTGATATAGTTTGTGAGCTAAGCTTGCTTAATTGTCAACAAAAAAATATTAGTACATCTGGGTTGGGCCTTGCGTCCGACCCGGGTGTATTAATTTGAAGGGGGCGATTAATATTAAACGCCTGGGTTTTATTTATAACCACTTTGAAGAAATCTTGCTGGTCGTTTTATTTGCGTTTATGGTTGCCGTTATCTTCCTTCAAGTTATTATGAGATATGTGTTTAACAATTCCCTGCCCTGGTCAGAAGAGCTGGGACGTTTTATTTTTCAGTGGCTGACCTGGATCGGTATCAGCCTCGGTGCTCGCCTGGGCCAGCATATAAAGATTACGATGCTCACGGACAAGCTCCCGCCCAAAGGGGCGCAAGCGGCGAATATCCTGTCTGAGATAATCGTGATTATAATTTGTGTTTTAACCATGTATTATGGGGCGGAGCTCAGCAAGCTATTTATGGCTACCCGGTTTACCACAATCAAGATCAGTTTGGCCTGGGGGTATGCGGCGCTCATCGTTGGATGCGGCTTAATGACCATCCGCTCGCTGATCTCTATCAAAAATTCTGTGACAGGCCTTATCACCGGCAACCCGGTAGCCAGCTCGCAGAATGTGTCTTGAGGCAAGTTAAAGAGGAAGGAGGATCAATGCAGTGGGTATAGCGGTCTTATTCATTGTTTTGCTGTTAATGCTCCTGGTCGGTGTTCCCATCGGGTTTGCCATCGGCGGAGCAACCATGGCTGCCATGTATTTCTTCACCAACATGAACATGTTAACCGTTGCTCAGTTCAATTACAGCGGCATCAACTCTTTTACAGTTATGGCCATCCCTTTTTTCCTGCTGGCCGGTGTGATTATGTCCACCGGCGGCATCGCTTCCAAAATCGTTGATTTCGCCTACAAGCTCGTCGGCTTTGTAACGGGAGGCCTGGGTGTTGTGACCGTTGTTGCCTGCATGTTTTTCGGCGCGCTGTCCGGATCCGGTATGGCCACCACATCGGCCATCGGAAGCATGATGATTCCTGAAATGAAGAAAAAGGGATATGATGTTCCCTATTCCACGACGTTGGTTTGTTTCGCGGGCACCATCGGGCTAATCATCCCCCCGAGCCTGGGGTATGTGCTGTACGGATCGGTTACCAACACTTCCATTTCGGATTTGTTCCTGGCCGGTATTATCCCCGGTATTACCATCGGCCTCTTTCTTATTGCCATGAACTATTTTATGTGTAAGAGGCTGAACATCGGTTACAAGGAAGAAAGAGGAGAGGGCGTTACCATCCGCCAGTTTATGCGTCAACGGGCCAAGGATGTGGCGATTTCCTTTAAGAATAGTTTCTGGGCGTTATTGTCGCCGGTTATCATCCTCGGGGGCATTTACTCCGGAATATTTACACCGACGGAAGCCGCTTGCATTTCCGTAGTATACTCCATTATCGTCAGTATCTTTATCTACAAGGAAATGAACTTCAAGGGCCTGTATAAAGCTTTTGTGCTGGCTGCCGCGCTAAACGGGATCACCTCTTTTCTTTTGGGATACTCGACCATCTTTTCTACCTATATGGCCTACGAGAACATTCCGCGGCAGATATACCAGGGTTTGCTGGCTGCCACGGACAACCCCATGATTATGCTCTTATTAATCAACCTGGTCCTCCTGGCCATCGGCACCCTGCTGGATACGGTGCCGGCTTTGATTATCATGGCGCCCATATTACTGCCGGCCGTTGTCAATTACGGTGTGCATCCGGTTCACTTCGGTATCATCATGACCATTAACCTGGCTATCGGGCTTTGCACGCCGCCGTATGGATGCAATTTATTTGTTGGCGCGGCGGTTGCCAATATCAAGATGGAAAGTATAATGAAATACCTGATACCCTTCTTGATTGTTTCTTTGCTGGCCCTGGGGGTAATCACTTTTGTGCCGGCGCTGTCGCTGGTGTTCTTGAGGTAAAAACAACACTGAAGATGGGAGCTCTTGAATGAAAGGCAAGGGAGAATACTTCGGCACGCATCGTGTGATCACGCCAAACGGGCTGCTGCCGCAGGCTGCAGACAAAATAGACAATACACATGATATATGGTCCAATGAAATATTAATTGATGTCATTGCCCTTCAGCCGACTTCAACTGCATTTCATACGCTGAAAGAAAAGTGCGGAAATGATATCGCAAGAATAAAGGAAGAAATTTTATCGATTGTTGAGAGCAGAGGCAAGTTCCAGGATCCGGTAACCAAATCGGGCGGAATGCTTATCGGCAAGGTGAAACAAGTCGGGGCCGATCTGCAAGGGAAAATTGATCTAAATGTCGGAGATAAGATCGCCACCCTGGTATCGTTATCATTGACGCCCTTAAAGATCTATGAAATCATAGAAATTAACCTGGATACGGAACAGGTTTTTTGCAAAGCAGATGCCGTATTATTCGAAAGCGGTATCTTTACAAAGATTCCGGATGATTTGGGCCAGGAGCTAAGTTTAGCCGTAATGGATATTGCCGGAGCCCCTGCGCAGGTGGCGATGAATGCAAAACCCGGTGATGTGGTTGTTGTAATGGGCGCGGGAAAAGCCGGATTGCTTTGCCTGGCGGAAGCGAAAAAAAGAGTGGCGCCCCACGGCAAAGTGGTCTGCCTGGAGCATTCAGAACTGCAATGTGAAGTTGTAAAGCGTTTAGGCATTGCCGATGTCATCCTGCAAGTCAACGGGCAGAAACCGTTAGAAACATATCACAAGTATATGGAAGCCATGAACGGCCGGACCGCTGACTTTACCATCAGTACTGTAAACGTGGTGAATACAGAGTTATCGACGATTTTAGTTACCAGGGATACCGGTAAAGTATTTTTTTTCAGCATGAGCACAGATTTTGTGAAGGCGTCGTTGGGCGCTGAAGGCGCAAAAAAGTTTGTTACAATGATCCTCGGATCAGGTTACTATCCGGGACACGCGGAAATTGCCTACAATACCGTGCGGGAGAATGAAAAACTGAAAGAATATCTTATCGACCGTTACTGTAAATAAAACTGTTGCCATCTGTCTAAAGGTGGGAAGAGCAACTCTTCAGAAATAAGTAATCGGCCTGCATGGAAAATGAAAGTGAGTAAGGAAAGGGAGGTAGATAAAATGGATAAACTGATTATCACCGCTGCCCTGACCGGCGCCGAAGTAACGCGCCGGCATAACCCCAACCTGCCGATAAGCCCGGCAGAGATTGCCGATGCTGCGTACCAGTGCTTCCTTGCCGGCGCTTCCATCATCCATCTTCATGTCCGCAATGAAGATGAAACGTCGACCCAATCCGGTGAAGTCTTTAAAGAGGCCATTGATCTGATTCAAGCGAAGTGTAGCGTAATCGTGCAGGTTTCGACCGGAGGGGCGGTGGGAATGACAGCCGCCGAACGCCTGCAGCCGGTATATCTGAAACCGGAGATGGCCACCCTTTCAACCGGTTCTGTCAACTTCGGAGATGACGTTTTTTTTAACTCTACTGCCTATCTGGATGAATTTGCCAAAGTGATACATGAAAATGGCGTTAAACCGGAAATTGAAGTATTTGATGTGGGAATGATAAACAACGCCATGCAGCTGGTTAAAAAAGGCCTGCTTTCCGAACCCCTGCACTTTGACTTTGTGATGGGCGTTCCCGGAGGTATCCCGGCTACCTTGAAAAACCTGCTGCATCTGTCTGAAAGCATTCCCCCGGGAAGTACCTGGACAGTAGCAGGCATGGGCCGTTTTGAGCTGCCCCTGGGGACAGCGGCGATTATCATGGGCGGCCATGTGCGGGTTGGTTTTGAGGATAATATTTATTATGAAAAAGGGGTTTTGGCGGAGAGCAATGCCCAGCTGGTGGAGCGCATTGTGCGGGTGGCTCAAATCCACAGCCGCGAGGTCGCATCACCGGATGAAGCCCGCCGGATCCTGGGTTTGAAATAACTTGCTGGTGGATTTTATTGGATACAACTAAAGTTCTTAAGTTATAAGCCATCTAAGCGGGACTACTATGTCCAAAATCAGGGTTTAATTTCACATCATCAAGAGTTTGGGTAGTATAGTCTACCTTTGTTAATTCCAAACTGGGTATTCGAGCTTAACCTTATGCCGTATTATGTTATAATATGACACTTATTACACATTATGCAGTTGACGCACATCACAGAATATTGCTACAATTTCTCCAAGTAAAAGCAAATTCATGGTATGGAAGGGCCGTGTCAAGACCCCTCGCAAGTTTCTTTTTTAGTTCTTACATTGAACAAGTCTGTGGGCCATATCGACGATGGATCAACCTGGTATTCGCGTGTTGGTTGACGCATGATATTTGATCCGCCGGGAGCTGTCCCGGGTAACTCTGCTGTCACACTCCTCTATGGCATAAATATGTTCACTTAAGATCATCTGCTGAATGGAATTGTCCAGTTTCAGGGACTTAAGCCATTGCCAGTGCTTCGATCCCCAGTTTCTTATTCCTTGAGGTGGCCTAACCCCCAGCCGGAGCAAAAATTTTAATAACTTCTGCCGGTTCCGATGTAGATCTTCTTTTGCACTTTGCCTTGCTCTTGATAGATCTCTTAAGGTTTCATTGTCTTCATCAGGAACCCATACGCAAGTTAAGTCCCCATTCCTTAGGTGCCTTGCCAGTTTGCGTGCATCCCTGCGGTCATTTTTTACCTGATCGCCTGGTCTTTGTGGGACTAACGATGATGCCGCCACTATACAAGAGTGTCCCATTGATACTATTTGGCGATATAACCCGTATCCGCACGGGCCGGCCTCATAGCAAAAATATAACTCACAGCCTTTTCTTCTAACCGTTTTACCATTTTCATGACAGATGCTGAATCATTATTAATAAAACCTATACTTTCTACATCCTGCTTCCCCGATCTTGCAATCGCTACCGTAATCGAGTCTTTGTGAACATCAAGCCCTACAAATATGGTATAATTTATCATGGGTCTGTCTCCTTCGTTTGTAGCTCTTTTCCTGCTATTATAGCAGGCCTAACCTACGTAGCGCGAGTGGGGCCGGCCCTTCCATTATATCTACCTCTAGAAAAGCTCATTCCTGATGCGATAGAGCTTACCTTTAAAAGCATTAAGGAGCAGGAAAAGGAAGTATTCAACAGGACTGACGTTACTATTGTCGAAAACAACTGTATGAGCATGATTGATTACCGTCGTATTACTGAACTGAATGAGTATGATCCTGGCCTGTACAGAAAGTTAGAGGATAATCTCAGCAAGGGTTGGGAGACAACCATGAAACTGATAGAAGAAGGGGTAAAATAAGGATATTTCAGGGAAGTGAATATTCATGCTGCGCCAGGTTACTCTTGGGACTTACCGCAACATATTTGACGAGGACTTTCTATCAAAGAACCGGATCTCGTATGCAGAAGCCATTGAGAAAATGATAAAGATTATTCTGAATGGCATCGTCAGAAAGTAGAATATCCGGTTATCATCAACCAGAAAAATAAGCCCAGGGCATAGACGGTATTGTTACAGGTTTCATAGGAAAAAATGCTGCGGAGGTGTCAAAATGAGTAAGCCTTCTATACCCCTTTCCCGTGCGGTTGCATACGCCGCCGGTATGTTTGGATGGGCGCTGGTACTCAATATTATTATCAACTATCTGGTGTATATTTATCTTCCTCCGGAGGACGCGGGGCTGCCCGAGTTGATTCCCAATATTAAGCTGTTTGGAATTATCTCCCTAATCGGGCTTATTACCATGGGCAGCCGGCTCCTCGATGCAATAACCGATCCTTGGATTGCAAGCCTTTCTGACCGGTCCCGTTCACGCAGGGGTAGGCGCATCTCTTTTATGGCCGCCGGGGGCTTTCCCATGGTGGTGCTTATGCTGCTGGTTTATTTTCCTCCTTCTTCCGAGCTGGGCATGTTAAATCTTGTCTGGCTTACTGTTACTCTATATTTGTTTTATATTTTTTTTACGGTATATGCAGTTCCCCATAACGCCTTGATCGCAGAACTTGGGCATACCCCAGCCGAGCGACTTAACCTGTGTACCTACCTGTCAATTGCCTGGTTCTTAGGTGCGGTTATCGCCGCCCAGGCGCCTATTTTTTATGAATTATTGATGGATACAGCCGGGATTTCAAAGATCGCAGCGATTCGCCTTACTTTTTCAGTTATGGGTGCGGTCGCGCTGATCTGCCTTTATCTACCGGTTTTTCTTGTTGATGAAAAGAGATATAGCTCCGGACAGCCATCTTCCATATCCATGATACATTCCTTTAAGCTTACTTTTAAGAACAAGCCGTTTATCATCTTCGCCTTTTCCGACCTGACTTACTGGTTTTTTATGACCATACTGCAGACGGGCCTTATTTACTATATTACGGTGCTGCTGCGGCAGGAGGAAACCTTCTTTTCAACGATCTACCTTTTACTGATGGCGGGTTCTTTTGCCTGCTACCCCCTGGTAAATTTTGCAGCCAAAGCCATCGGTAAAAAAGCGGTGCTTGTCATATCTTTTTTTCTGTTCATTACGGTAATGAGCTTTGTGATGTTTGCAGGAATAGATCTGGTGCCCCTTGCACTACCGCTGCAGGGGTATTTGCTTGCGGCTGTCGCCTTTTTCCCCTTGGCTGCTTTCGGTATTTTACCTAATGCTATCATCGCTGACATCGCCGAAAATGAAGGCCTCAGGACCGGGAGTTACCGGGAAGGGATGTTTTATGCGGCCCGTAATTTTATGATGAAGGTTGGGCAAATGTTGGCCATTCTGGTTTTTGTGTCGCTTCTGACTTTTGGTAAGGATGCAGGCAACGACCTGGGGCTGCGCCTTTCTGGTTTGGTCGGGGCGGCATTCTGTACGGCAGGACTGGTTATTTTTATATTCTATAACGAAAAGCACCTGCTCCGGGAATCATCCTGGTTAAAAGAACAGAATGAACCGGCAGAAGATTTGACCGTAGATCGGGCGCAAAAACCATGTCTAAATGAAGATAAAGGAGGTATTTAAAGCAATTGCTATCGCCACGCTGACAGCTATTCGCAGATTATTGATAAAAAGTGGGAGTTAAGGAAAGCTTAGCAACAGTTTATCAAGGAGGCTGATGCAATGTCGGCTAAGAAGGATGATGAAAAACAAATCTTTACGCAGATCGTCGCTGCCGTAGTTGAAGGGGAAGAACAAAAGGTGGAGCTGGCGGTCAGCAAGGCCCTTGAGGGGGGAACGGACCCTTTCGCAATCGTGGAGTTTGGAATTTCCGCGGGGATGAAAGAGGTGGGAGAGAGGTTCGACCGGAAGGAGTTTTTCCTGCCGGAGCTGATTTGTGCCGCCGCTTCGGTTAAATCATCGTTGGAACTGCTCAGGCCCCGTTTGGCGGTCGAACACCAGGCAGGGAAGGCAAAGATTGTTTTCGGCACTGTAGCAGGTGATTTTCATGATATAGGCAAGAACCTTGTTATCGCTTCCCTTGAGGGGTGTGGCCACACCGTAGAGGACCTGGGTATAGATGTAACCCCTGGGTCTTTTGTGGAAGCGGCCCGGAGCCTTAATGCCCATATAGTTGCATGCTCAGCCCTCCTTACTACAACCATGGTTAATATAAAAGATGTAATTGACGCGTTTAAGGCTGCTGGTATGAGAGACAATGTAAAAATCCTTATCGGAGGAGCATCCATCAACGAAGACTTCTGCCGAAGCGTGGGAGCTGACTACTACGGTGAAAATGTCCAGGCAGCGGTAGCCATCGTTAATAAGATTATGGAGGAAGTGATAAGATGATGATAACATCACGGGAAAGAGTGTCACGTACTCTTGAAGGGAAGTCCACCGATCAGGTTCCTGTTAATTTTAGCGGTATCGTCGTAGGCCCTCCGGAGCGAAAATCCGAAGGGGCGCCTTACGGAGTCTTGGCTCTTTATGAATACCTCGGCATAGATGATTACGATCAACCTGTCCCCGATCCTGATTCGGGCATAGTCATTAATATCGATAAACGGGTTCTGGCCCGCCTCGGTTCAGATATTCGTTATGTATATACGAGCATGCGCCTGCCTGAAGTGCTACCAGACGGTTCTACCCGTGATATGTACGGTATTGTTACACCCCCTGACGGTAATAAAATTGTGTCACCGGACAGCAGAGCCCCATTGAGGGCTGCTACCACAGTTGATGATATTAAAAACTACCCGTACTGGCCCGACCCGGCCGATCCGAACTTCAGCATAGGGATACCTGAATACATAAGAACTGTCCGTGAAACTACCGATTGTGCCCTTCTTCTGAATGCCCCAGTGGTATCAACCATTTTTCATAAATACGCCGCCCTGCGTGGATTTAACAATTGGCTGCTCGATATGCGCAAGAACGAAAAGCTTTACTTCGCCTTAACGGAAACCATAACGGAGACAGCCATTGAAACGCTCCGCAACGTTTTGCCTTCTATCGGGACAAATGTCGATATAATCTATTACGGTGATGATATGGGGATGCAGAGCCAGCCTTTTATGTCCCCGGAGATGTACCGTAAATATGTAAAACCTTATACAAAGCGGTGGGTCCATGAAGTGAAAAAGCTGTTGCCTCACGTTAAAGTCTTCTACCATACCTGCGGTTCCGTTTATGATTTAATTCCTGATTTTATCGAATGCGGCATAGATATTCTTGATCCTCTGCAGCCTCTCGCCTATAAGATGGAGCCATGGCGCCTGAGGAAGGAGTTCGGAGGCCGTATCTGCTTCCACGGAGGCATAGACATCCAGCGACTGATTAATTTTGGCACCCCACCTGAGATAAAGAACAGGGTAAAGGAGATACTGGCTATCTTTGAAGGATGCCCTTACATACTATCCACCGCACACGTGGTGGAGACAGACGCGCCTCCGGAAAACTTGGTGGCCGTCTACGATGCGGCAGCAGAATACGCAAGGAATGAATAAAAGAAGGATAACCCTGAATTAGTTTTGTTATTGATCAGGCAACTTCTTTCGCTCTTGAACAAACGGTCCTGGGGTCTCAGTCAAGATATCATTAACGAAATTAGAGAGCGTTTAGTGGAGTTGTGTCCAAACTGGTCTTTTTAGCCCAGGAGTGGCTCCGGAGGGATGATGATGCTGCCACCAGATAAACTCGATAGAGCAAGTGCGGAAGTAGCAGAAGAGAACGGCCTATTTCGGACTTTTTTAAAAGGCCGGAGCGCCGCAGAAGTAGATGATATTGTCCATGGTTTCCACCAGGACCTTTTTGGCAGTTTTGACTGTGTGACGTGCTCAAATTGCTGTAAAGTTATCGCACCGGTAGCTGCCGGGAGGCTTTTGATGAACTCTACGGCTCAAGGGGAGGCAGGTATCCTGAAAAAGCAGCTCAGGCAGTGACCTTGCGGGCACCCGAATTCCGCTCAGACTCAGGCGTCCCCTTTACCTCCCTGATTCACCCTTCCAACCCCGACTCCGGGCCGTACGGCGGCATGAGTTTTGTTACCTTCCCCGTGGAAGGGCGGCCGGCCCTGGTTAGCATGGTTGTCGGCACCCAGGGCCTTAGCCCCGACGAAGAAGTCCTGGGCCGTCCCGGCCACGGCCGCAAGGCAGCGGCCATCTGCAGCTGGTTAAACAAAAAATACGGTCGGGGGGAGATGGTCGCCTGGGCCAAGCAGGACTCGGCCCGCATCGACCTGGATCTGCCGGGGAACATCAGGAGCCTCTTCTCGGACTACCAGCCGGTCTTTACCAGGTACGGAAGAGTAATCTACGACCTCTATGCCCCCGGCCAAAACCGTGTGGGAACAGAGAAATGCCTCAAGGCCTTCCTCGACCTGATGTTCGCGGAAAGGGGCCGTCAGCCCCTGAAAGGTGCCGAAGCGGACGCCCGGCGGATTCAGGCCGAGTACTTCTACGCCGCCGGTTTGCTTTCCTGAAACTGTGGTCCCAGACAGCCGTAGTTGAGTCTCATGGCTGCGAGCTGATGCAGCGCGCCTTCCAGGAGCTGCTGAATATCTTCGTGGAATACGCCGGTGCTGAAGCCCTGGACCTGCTTCCTCAGTGTTCCCTGCAGATTCCCCGACCTGCGCGACGACCGGGAGCTTAAAGGGGCGATCCACTTTACCCTGCGCAAGCAGCTGTCCGGCCTGCAAAGCCAACGCACCGCCGGCGTAGTGGTCTTGCAGCTGCTGAAGCTGTGCCAGGAGCTGCTGGAAAGAGTGCGCGATGTTCCCGCCCTTCAGCCGGGCCAAAACAGGTTAAACAGCTGGTTCTGCGGCAACCTCGGCACTGCGGTATTCCGCCACGGCATTCAGGCCGTGGAGTGGACGGTTGACGACCGGGGCCTGGCCGGGCTGGGGGACCTGCAGGGTTTGCCGTGGCTGCTGCCCATGGATCTGTTTTTCGAGGCCTGGGTCGAGACGGTGGTCGGGCAGCTGGTCCGGCGCACCGGGGGATCGTAAAATCGGGCCACCAGCGGCAAACCATCACTCCCCTCGGGTGGTCTCCCCCTTACCTGGCTCCCAGCGCTACCTGCTGCCGGACATCATCCTGGAGCGGGAGCAGGAGACCATCATTTTCGAGGCGATCTATCAAACATTGGCCCCTGCATTAAGCGCGTAAATTACCAGCACTGCATGACATCTCAACTACACTCTTAAACCTGCCTTATAACGGGTTTTCGACACCCTAAATCACAAAAATGCAGCAGTTAATTTATGACAAATATTCGCTCCGTTCTTTGACAACGGGATAGATATCAGGCGAGAACCCGGCCAGTATCAGCACCCTGGGCACTTTGAAGCGGCTGCCGAAAGCGCGGCGGTTGGGGTCTTCGGTGGTCATGACCATAACCGACTCCAGGCTCTTAAGAATTTTTTTGCCCGTAGGCCTGAAGGTTTTAACCTTGCCGGGAATGACCAGCGGTTCGGTCTCATATTTTATCGCCTCGCGCACCCGCCGTTCCAGCAGGCCGAACATGAGCAGGGCCATCAGCAGCACGTAGGCCAAAGCCTGGACGCGGCCGGGTTTTTTTAGAAAGACCGGGCCGACGAAGAGGGGGTCTTTTAAGAACTTAAATGAAGTCTCTACCTTGCTCTGGGCCTTGTACTGCTTGAGCACCTCATGGGGGCTGTATTCTTGATCGAGATTGGTGATCAAAACGAAACAGCTCAGGCGCTCTTTGGCTCTCTGCACCGCCTCCCGGTCAAGTGAGGCCTCGATCTGCAGGCGGTAAACTGTGGCTGTAGCGCTGTTCTTGCCCGGCCGGCCGGGCTTTCGCTTCTCTTCTGCGATGATTTTGCCCGTAATGGCGAAGTGCTCATCACGGTGCTCCTTAATAAACTGCGCACATGCCGCCTCGGCGTCGGGACAGCAGGCGTAGGTCTCCTTCATCTTGTTTTTAATCTCTTTATCCAGGGCACTGTTTCTTTTAGCCAGCTTTTTCTCCAAAGACCTGGCCTTGCGCCCGTCCAGCTTGGAAGAATGCACCACCAGGAAGCGGTAATCATCATCACCAATGCTGCCGGGAAGCTCCCGGCAGCGGTAGGAGGCGGCATCCTTCCGGCTCGAGAAGGTGCCCAGCTCTAAAAAAGAATCTTCTTCCCAGGCCCTGTCTTTGAGCTCTTCTTCCAGGGAGAAGTTGCCCGGTAGCCTGGAGATAAACTTAAGATTATATTGCTTTAGCTTTTCTAAGTTGGCCTCGGTCACCAGGGCCGAATCGGCCACGTAGACAACTTTGGAGAGCATCTCGGGCGTCAGAGTGGCGGCCAGCTTTTCGATATACTCAAAGTTCCAGGTCTTGTCGCTTAAGTTGCCACTGTTCACCTCGGCCGCCACCGGCACCTTGTCTTCGGTGACGCTTAAGCCGTAGAGAAACTGCTTTAAGTCGGGCCGTTTATCCTTGCTGTGGCCGTAGGTGATGAAAAAATCAGAGTCAGTGGCCTGCTCGTACTCGTAATCACCGTGCACCGAGATCGAGGTGGTGTCGCTGTACAGGTAATTCAAAGCAATCTGCTCGTGGCCGATCGCCCGCAGGCAGAGGGTGGAGAAGACCTCGTGCGGGCCCCGCTCGGCAAGCTTGTCCAGGGTGCGGGCCAAGTTGTAGTCGGTCAACTCTTCCAGGCTGACGCCCCGGCCGAAGAGGTTTTCTATGTCCATGTGCTCGTAGAACTCGTCGATGCGGTACAGGGGCCGCCTGCGGCCGAAGATGTTGATCACGATCGCCTTAATTCGCTTGCCCGGAGACATGCGGCACTGGGTCTGGTCCCACTTAACCATAGCCGATGGTCTGGCCGATCTTCAACTCATCGTAGAGTGCCGATATCAGTGCGGCCGGGCCGCAGTGGAAAATTTCCGGCATCTTCATCCCTCCCGTATTGATCTTACTACGGGAGGGGAAAAAGTACAAGGTAATATATGGTAATTTACGCTGTTTTTGTGATTATTTTTCTGACTTGTTAGCTTGTTGCATAATTAGGCGATATGGAAAATTTTTGGGTGTTGAATGCAGGGTTTAATTTCATATCATCAGGAGTTTGGGCAATATAGCCCATCTTTGTTTATTCCAAGCTGGCACATGGGCTTAAATTGTGCCAGCCGTCACCCGTACGGTTCAGCCAATCTCGTCTACAACCCGCAGAACCTGACGGGCACTTCACACCGTACCCGCGGGCATCCTTGAACCCGGGGTGAGGTGCCGCTGGAACATGCAGGCGGGTAACAGCGCGGGGTGGAGCCCTGTATCGCTGACACTGTTTTTTCAGACCGCTCCGACTGTAACTGTGCCCCCGCAGGTGATCTTGTCATCTCCGGCCCCTGGCGCTGCCGGGGGGTGTCCAGTACTCCGACCTTAAGCTGGCAGGCGGCCTCTGGCAGGTCTCCCGGGATTCTATGCATCATCCGGTGATTGTGGTTCTTGGCATGGTAATCGTTTTTTCTTATCAATGACCGCTTAATGCGTTTCATTAATAATGGTTTCGAAATACAAGTAACTACTACGCTTTAATAACTGAAAGAACTTCGACCCTGAAGTATTAGATCAGATGTCGGCAGTAGATGAAGAAAGGCAAAATATAGTATTTGAACATGGATTTCATATAGGGAAAATCGGAAGAAATAACGTTGTGCACTAGTTAAAGATAAGGTCCAAACACCTAATGATTTTTCGGTCCCAAGAGAGAGATAGATCAGATAGACCTATCGGATCCAGTTGAACCCATTAATAACATATATGGAAAGCATAACAGGCTACTAAGGCCTGTTTTTTACATCTGATATTTTTTTGCAGGAAAATGTTGTAGTATGTTGAACATAATCTATGAGTATTTGTTACAGCACCCTTAATCTACTATATTCATTCTATACTCTCATAGCAAGTAAACCTCTTACTTATAATGTCCAGCAATAGACATTGTTAATTGTCCACGGTTTGACGGAATAGAAGGCCACACAATTACTGCCATCATGCTGACTGGTATTAATTACAACGGAGGAAGCCTTGAGAGACCTACTCGACCTCATAAAACGTATCGGATCCAAGGTAGTTTCGTGCGACGCAGGATGTACGGGTACTTCCTGCGACCCATCTAAGGGGATCATTCCACGATGTCTCTTCCTTGAGGACAGTAGCAACGGAAGCACGGGGGCAGTCGTCGTAGGGTTGAACCCAGGATCGGCTAGAAATCACGAACGAAATTTCTATTGCAAGAATGGTTGCACGTACAGTGCGGTAGATGAGTACTGGAGGCAGCACCTCAAGGACAGTAATAGTTACTACGTGCGCCTCCGTCGCTTGGCCATCGCTCTTGGAATCGATGGTACGATTTGGTGGACCGAATTGGCTAAATGTGAAACCGCGCCCGGTAAGAAATCGCTGCCGCTGCAGGCCCTGCGATATTGTGGAGCGCGTTTCTTGTATCGGGAGCTCGACGTAATTCCGGCGGATTGGGTGATCATTGCCGTTGGGCGTGAAGCGTACAAAGCACTCGCTTACCTGATGCCTGCCCGCACTATTCTTGGCTGTCCTCACCCCACCGGATCCCACGGACACTTCAACAATCTGTTCAAAGGCGATACTCTTGTACCTGAAGCGAGAGAAATCGTTGAGGTTTGCTTGGAAAGCAAGGAGCCCGTAGCTGCGTGGCTAACAAACGTTTCCAGCGGACAGCGCTGATGCGCTGCCGTTGAAGCGCATCTTCTTGAGAAAGACAACATGGGGAGGAAAGAAAATTTGAAAATTAGCATACCAGTTAGTGTGCTAACTTTTACTAATGAACAATATAAAAAATGGGTAAATGGGGAAAGAGAAAATTGTTTGGACCCGTATTGTTTAAAGTTACCGGGTTCCTATGGTTTTGGAGAAGCCATAGTTGGAGAGCATTATAGTTCTCTTGGTTATCGTTGGATTCACCATGACTTTAATGTTTTTGGAGGAAATAAAATCGGTAAATACCCACTAGCAGAGGAAATTTTAATTAAATGTTTTGGTAAAGAGAAATTTGACTGGGCAAGAAGTTTATATAGATCAATTAAAGATATAGAAGAACCGGATTTATTAATATATAAACCTGATTTTACTGAAATAAGATTTGCAGAATCAAAAAGGGTAGATACCCGGGATAAGTTCTGGGAAATTCAAATTAGGGGATTAGTAGTTTTGTTAGTGTTACTGGGTTGTAGATTTACTTGGCAGTCCATCACATAAATCTGTGTTGCCGGTTCCGATGCGCTTCGACACAAACCACCGAGCATAATTTAAGAGCTAATTAGACTAATTAGTGTCCCCTGATAAACGCGATCTTTGAAAACTGAATATGCTCATGCCGAAGCTGCGGGTCCTGAAGCTGCCGTGTTTACCTTTCAATATTCCCGGTATTAACACAGTTGGGCCATTCTCCTTAAGTTATATGCCATAATACTCAACCCAACCCACTGATTATTACCGGCGGTGCCCTTGTAGCGGCTCCGGGTTATGCCATATTTGCGCTTCAGCAAACTAATGACGCTCTCCACCCCAGCCCGGAACCGTTGCAAGAGCTTAAACCACCACTGATTCTCAAACTCTTTTCTTTCAGCGCTCTTGCGGCCACGGACACGTATACCAATTCTCGGTATTCCCATTTCGGTTAATTTGCGATGGTTCTCAGCAGTGCCGTAGATAACATCAGCCGTAACGGCTCTAGGCTTGCCGACAAGCCTGGTGTGGGTTTCCACCGCGGGTATCAATAAATCGGAGTCTGCGGGATTGCCGTTTTGCAGGTCGTAATCTGTTACCACCTGCTCTTCGGTAACGGCGACGTTGAGCTTGCGGCCGAACTCCACCGGTTTACTCATTTTCCCCTTTTTGATCGGATGGGCCTCAGGGTCAAAAAAGCTAACAATGCGCTTGGGGATATGGCGTTGTCCGGCCAGCACTTTCTCGGTTTGGTCAATTATTTCCTTAAGAAGATCGGTTTGCTGGTCCAGCTTTTCCGCCACGGGGTGCGAGCCCAGCTTCGAGCGCACGCCTTCGGCGGAGGAAACCACCTCTTCGGCTACAACTTTAATCTCAGCGGTGATCTTTTGAATCTGCTCTTTTTGGGGTTCGCCTTTTTTGCGGGTCGACTTTAATATTTGAGCAAGCTTATACAACCGTTTCTTCACTTTGCGGGTATGGTCAACGAACCCTTGAGCCTCTTTACTCCCGGTTGCCTTGAGCTTTTTGACGGTCCTGGTAATAACCCTGATTCTGTCGGCCAATATACTTGAATCTGTTGGGTAATGAATATCGGCTTCCACGACGGTGCTGTCGACCCGTAGCTTCCGGCCCCGGATGATTTTTTTCTCCTTGGCCCTTTGAACAAGAAGCTCATTTAGTTCTTTGATGGTATCCTCGCCATATCGTTTCGTGCTTTTAATCAATGTTGTCGAGTCGGGAACCGGATCGTCTAGCTGCAGGCGACAAAAAGTGCGCCATTTGATGCTGTCGGCTACTTCTTTGACTAATGTTTCATAGCCCAGTTCGTAACGGTGTTTTAGATACATGAGTCGTATATATACTTCAACCGGCACCGTCGCTCTGCCGGTACGAGTCCGGAACCTTTTTGTGAAGGGTTCCATGAAGGCTTCATCGTCTAACAACCGGTCCACTTTGGAAAGTTCTTCGTTCAACTGGAACAGCTCCCGGGGCAGCATGGATTCATAAATACTTGTTTGCCTGCTTTTATCATGGTAAAGCTTAAGCATGCTTCTGATCCCTCCCTCTTAGTCCATTATATCATTAATCGCCAAATTGGAGGAGAGGGTAAACCCGATTTTATTGGCTTTTTTAGCCGCGTTTATCAGGGGACACTAAATAACCCAAGGATGTGAGGGTCTATATCCGGTTTTAACCAGATAGATGAACTGTAAGAAGCAGCAGATAGGCAATGCACAATATTTAGTGACATTTACGTGACACGGGAGCCGATTTCGGCTCCCGTGTAAGTCTAAAAATCCTTGATTTTACTGGTCGGAGCGAGAGGATTTGAACCTCCGGCCTCTTGGTCCCGAACCAAGCGCGCTACCAAGCTGCGCTACGCCCCGTTGGTGCTAATAGATTATAACACAGCCTTAAGCCTAGAACAATAGCCTGACCTGCGGCTAATTGTATGAAAATGAGGCAACTATTCCATAATAAATTTTGAATCCATTATCCGCAAGGGAGTAATTTTTTTGAAGGGCAAGGTAGTTGAACTAAAGCGCATAGCAGGTTCTGCAGGATTATACCGGGAAAACTGCCCTTGGGAAAAAATTTTAGAATGCATTCGGCCGCGCATCGAAGAGGTGGATATTTACCTTGAACGAGCGGTAAGTAAAGCCCCCGAGTTGATCAGAAATACCTTGTGGCGGCTGGCTTTGGATGATAAACGGTTGGTGCCGGCTCTATTTTTAACTGTGGCCGGCCTTAATTATACCGGTAATCACAAATCACGGCTGGCCGCCTCGCTGCAGTCACTGCAACTTGCAATCCAGGCCCATTGTTCCCTCGAAGAACCGGCACTGACACCAACTCCTACCGAAGTGATCTTATCCGGTGATTTCTATTTTAGCCTGGCGCTTACCGCGGCGGCGGATATACCGATTTTTATTATGGGGATGGCTGAAATAATCAACCGGGTGGCTTCCAGCATTGTCTGTAAGCCTCATTACCAAACATATTCAAGCGGTCTCCGCCAACGTTACCTGCAGCATATCAGTGACAGCCATGCTTCCATTATCGCCTTGGCCGCAAGCCTCGGCGCCTGGTACGCCAAACTGAGTCCAAGGCAAAATGAAGCCTTGGCTTATTTCGGACACTATCTGGGCATGGGGCTTGAGATAAGAGAGGAATTTGCTCTCTTTGAAGCGGATCTAAAACAAAAAGCCGGCACACCCAGGCTAACGTTACCCCTGGCTTATATATTGGAGCAAAGCCCCTCAGGCAGGGAGCTGTTCAAAGCGCTGGACCACACCGCGATCGAATTTGATTACAGGCTGCTTGAACAAGAAAAGGAGCGCACTGACCTGGAAGGATTTATCAGCCGGGTCGCCGCCAATTGCTTCTCCAAGGCCTCCGAATTCCTGGATTCGCTGCAGGCGAACCTGGAGCAAGAGACTCTGGCGGTGTTGAGGCAGTTTATTTTTCTGAAATAGTTTGTGCAAATTGTAACTAATGCTTGAGAAAAAAGTAACTTGTGTAAATATTTAAAATATTGTTGACAAATCTTTTTGGAGTTCATATAATAGGCTTAAGAAAGGGATCGTTTAGGCGGCCAGTAATATAACCGGTACCACAATTGAGGCGTTTAAAAATGCTTCGCTACATTATCATGATCGGTATTATCCTGATTATTTCCTGGTCAATCAGGTTGCTGATTAGAAGGGATATTTCCAAACGCAATTAAGTCGCGCAAAATATGCAGAACCACTACTATTTTGAAAAGGAGGTATAACAATGCCGTTAAGCTATCTGGTTCTGGTTGGTGTGTTTTTGCTTATATCTCTCCTGGTCAGGTTTGTGATTGCCCGGGATGTTCGAAAATCGGAATAAAACGTTCTTTTAACAGAAGAATTTGTGGATCTTAACCCTGGGCTCTGTCAAAAGCCCGGTAAGGTGGCTCTGTCAATAATATTATTTGCGGTCGTCGGCATTTTTTAGTCGATGGCCTTTTATTTAACCTGCCTTGTTGCTTGTCGATGGTTTGCAATTGACAAACGGTTTTTATCTGCCGCTGTTCCGTAGAAGCAGGAAATCAAAAATCGACAGCGAATATTGATTTAGAGATAAGGGGTGTCACCGGCATCCCTTATCTTTATCCGTAACGGAAAAGTGATTATGGTAAAGCCGGGTGATTTAAAAGTGGCGGTAAAGGTAGGCATACCAAGAGCTCTGTTCTACTATACATACTACCCGCTCTGGCAGACTTTTTTGGAAAAACTGGGCGCCGAAGTAGTCTACTCCCGTCCGACCAATAAAGAGATATTGGATGCCGGGATCAGTGAAACTGTCAGCGATGCGTGTATCCCAATTAAATTGTTTCACGGTCATGTCCTGGACCTGAAGGACCGGGTTGATTTTTTATGGATACCGAGACTGATCAGCCCCGGCGGCAGTGTTACCTACTGCCCGAAGTTCCTGGGATTGCCGGATATGATTCGCTATTCCGGGATGAAACTGCCGCCGCTGATCGACGGCCGCTTAAGCTTGCGGGGCCTGCCCGGCGGGCTCTACCGCTTCCTGCGGGCGGCGGCGGCATCCCTCGGCTTCAATAATTTACTGGCACAGCAAAAAGCGCTTACGCTTGCTTTTCGCAAGTACCGTCGCTACCAGAGACTGCTCCTGGAGGGGGTCTTGCCGCAAGCAGCCTTCCAGGAACCGCCAAGGGGCAGGCTTGAGGCCCTCAAACCCGGACAAACCGGTGTCGCTAAACTGCCGCCCCGCAGCGGCCTTACCGTGGCCTTGCTCGGTTACCCTTACACCGTGTACGACTCGTTTATCAGCTCGGATGTCTATCAAAAGTTGCTCAACATGGGGGCGTCGGTGATCACGACAGAGCAAATCCCGCGGCGCGAGTTGCTCCGAATGTCCCGTGTCCTGCCGCAAAATTGTTTTTGGCACTACAGCAACCGGGTCTGTTGGTCGGGCCTCTCGGTGCTGGGGCAAAGGGCGGTTGACGGTATTATCCATATCACCGCTTTCGGCTGCGGCCCCGATGCGATGGTGGACAAAATCCTGGAACTGGAATCTAAAAAGACGCGGATACCCTTTCTGACCCTGACCATAGATGAACACACCGGCGACGGCGGTGTACAAACCCGTATCGAAGCGTTTATCGACATGCTGCAGGCAATAAAAGAAAAAAATGTACGGGAGGCCTGACAGATGGACCTCTACCTGGGAATTGACGTCGGTTCTGTAAGCACCAACCTGGTCATTATCGATCGTGACAGCAATGTGCTGGCTTATGAATACTTGCGCACCAGGGGGCAGCCGATCCGGGCGGTACAGGACGGCTTAAAGGCAATTGAGCAGAAAATGCCCGCAGCGGCGGCGATTTGCGGCGTTGGGACCACGGGCAGCGCCCGCACTCTTACCGGGGTTGTTGTGGGCGCGGATACTGTTAAAAATGAGATTACCGCGCACGCAGTTGCCGCCGGACTGGTTAAGCCTGAGGTGCAAACTGTTCTGGAGTTGGGCGGTCAGGATTCAAAGATTATTTTGCTGCGGCACGGGGTCGTGACCGACTTTGCCATGAATACAATCTGCGCGGCGGGAACCGGTTCTTTTTTGGATCACCAGGCCGCCCGTTTGGGTATCCCGATTGAGGAATTTGGGCCGATGGCGCTGCGCAGCGGCAGCCCGGTGCATATCGCCGGTCGCTGTTCCGTCTTTGCGGAATCGGACATGGTTCACAAGCAGCAGATCGGCCATCTTACAGAGGATATCGTCGCCGGTCTTTGTAATGCCCTGGTGCGCAATTACCTGAATAATGTCGGCAAGGGTAAGGAAATACTGCCCCCCGTGGTTTTCCAGGGAGGCGTTGCCGCCAATATCGGCATCAGGGCGGCGTTTGAAAAAGCACTGCAGCTGGAAGTGTTTGTACCGCCGTATCATCATGTGATGGGTGCCCTGGGAGCGGCACACCTGGCCCGGTCTGCGGTCATGAAGAAAAACGGCACCAGTTTCCGCGGCTTTTCGATCAGCGCCCTGGATTATATAACCAGCAGTTTTGAATGCAAAGGTTGTCCAAACATCTGTGAAATTGTTAATATTTCCCTGGAGAGTGAACTGCTGGCCCGCTGGGGCAGCCGCTGCGGAAAATGGGAGAATCTAGAAGAACACGGCTAAACGCTTTTGAGCAGGAGGCTTATTGATGAAAATCGGTTACGGCCATATGGGCACGTTAACCATGGTCATTGAGATGATCCTGGAGGAGTTGGGTCACGAACCCGTTGTGCCGGACCGGCCGACCCGTCAAACCCTGGCCCTGGGGGCGAAATATGCCCCTGAGTTTGCGTGCATCCCCTTTAAGATTGTCCTGGGAACCTACCTGGAGAGCATCAGCCGGGGCGCCGATCTCTTCGTCAGCGGCGGCGGCTACGGCCCCTGCCGGGCCGGTTTGTACGGTGAACTGCATGGCCGTATCTTAAAGGATCTCGGCTACAACCCCGGTTTTATCTTTTTCTTCCCTCCTTTAAAAAAACCGTTTGACTTTCTAAGGAAGTTGAGCCGGCTCAAGGGACGCTTTTCCTGGGTTCACCTGGCCCGGACAATTAGCAAGGCCTGGGCCAAGCTTACTGCGCTGGATGAACTGGAACTGATGGCTCAGAAAGTGCGGCCCCGCGAGCTTACCCGGGGTGCCACCTCTAAAGCGTTTAATCGTGGCCTGCATTATCTCCACCAGGCCAAGAGCCGGGTTGAGATCGGCGAAGCCTGCGCTGCAGCCCTCGCAGAGATCGGGAAAGTACCCTATAACCCGGAGGCGGACCCTCTCAAAGTGGGGATTATCGGTGAAATTTATGTTCAGCTGGAACCATTCGCCAACCTGTTCCTGGAAGAAACCCTCGGTCACCTGGGGGTGGAGGTAAGACGCAGTATTTACCTGACCAGTTATACCAGGCACGATGTGCTCTCTACCCGGGGTGATATGAACAGCCGCACCATGGCCAAACCATACCTCGCTCAGAAGATCGGCGGCCACGGTCAAAACAGTGTCGGAGATGTGATTCGCTATGCCGGCCTGGGCTATCACGGCGTAGTGCAGCTTGCTCCCTTTTCCTGTATTCCCGAAATCGTGGCTAAAAGTTTAATGCCCCATCTCAGTAAGGAATACGGTATTCCGGTGTTGAGTTTGTTTATCGACGAACAGACCGGACCGACGGGAGTGCTGACGAGGCTGGAAGCCTTTGTCGATCTGATGGAGCAGCGCCGGGATTTTGGTCGTTTGGGTAGTGTATCAAATAAAGCTTAATACGAATACTGATAATATGACCGCATAGGCTCTCTTTCTTGAAGGAATACGACAAATTATGTCGAAAAGGAAAGAAAAGGAGGCGGTCTACTTGACAATAGAGCTCGGTCGCAGAATTAAAGCGCTACGGCGCTTAAAACTGGTTACCCAGCAGGAGTTGGCCAGTAAGGTGAACATATCGGTTACCATGTTGAGCAATATTGAAACAGGTCAGAAAAACCCTCCTCCACAACTGTTGGAGAACATCGCCGCATTTTTAAAAGTGCCGGGAGAGGAGCTTTTTATCCTTTCAACGGTTAAAATTTTAAGTAAACAGGATCATTCCGGGCTAAGTGTTTGAAGATAGGATCTATTTTAGTTGAACCTGGTATTGTTCTTGCTCCCATGGCCGGGATTACCAATCACCCCTTTCGGCTCCTGGCTAAAGAGCAGGGGTGCGCGCTGGTTGTTTCAGAGATGATCAGCGCCCGCGGCCTTGTACATGGTGCCGAGCATAGTCGGCACCTTTTGTTTTATAGTGAAGCGGAAAAACCGTTTGTCTACCAACTGTTCGGATCTGAACCGGCAGTGATGTCAAAAGCCGCGTGGAAGCTGGAAGCGGCGGGAGCCGATTTGATCGATTTGAACCTGGGCTGTCCGACGCGTAAGATTGTGCGTAATGGAGACGGCGGCGCGTTAATGCGTGAACCGGAGCGCTGCAGCGCCATCTTTGATGCCGTGGTCCGCGCGGTTAACTGCCCTGTGACCGTAAAGATGAGAAAGGGTTGGGATGAAAAATCTCCATCGGCCGTTGAGATTGCGCAAAGAGCCGAAGCTGCCGGGATTCAAGCGTTAACGGTGCATGGCCGGACTGTGGAACAAGGTTATACCGGCCGGGCTGATTGGCTGATCATTAAGGCAGTAAAAGATGCGGTCAGTATTCCCGTCATCGGAAACGGTGATATCGTTTCAGCCGGTGATGCGGAGGCTATGCTGGATCTGTGCCGTTGTGACGGGGTGATGATCGGCCGTGCCGCCAGGGGAAACCCATGGATCTTCAAGCAGGTCCGGTCCTGGCTCGAAAACCGGACAAGAGTGGAACCTCCCCCTCCCCAGGTAAAGGTGCAGACCGCATTGAGGCATCTCGAGCTGCTCAGTCGACTGAAAGGGAATATGATAGCGGTTCGCGAAATGCGCCGTCATGCCGGTTGGTATATCAAAGGGCTGCCCGGCGCTGCCGAGGCCAGGCAACACCTGATGAAAGCGGTTACTGTAACAGAAATGGCGGAGGCGCTTGAAGGATTACTGCCGGCGGCACCTTGCCAATAACTTAGAAAAGTGTTAAATTGTTTTTGTCAACAATAATGTGCACAAGGTGTGAAAGTCGATGGAGTGTGAGCGGATTCTGCGTATTGGCGACAAACTGATTAGCCTGGATAAGGGTGCACGATTGCTGGAAAGGGTGATCAAGCTGCGCGCGCAGGGTGTTTCACAACAGGAGGTGGCACACCGGCTTTCTTTGGACCGGAGTTTTATTTCCCGGCTTGAGTCAATCGGTGAAATTCGCAAAGGGAAACGGGTGGCGGTACTTGGTTTTCCGATTCAAAATACGGCGGAGTTGACAGCAATTTGTCGGGATATGGGGCTCGAGTTTGTTTTGCTTTTAAATAACCGGGAGCGCTGGTCCCTGGTTGGCGACAAGCAGGCGCTCGACTTTTTTAACGAAATGTTTGATATTGTAACCAGATTAAAATCATTCGACACTTTGGTATTGATAACTTCAGAAAAGTGGTACCGCCTGGCGGAAGCGCTGCTGGACACGCAAATTGTTTTTATTAATTTGGGTGCGACCCCGGTTCAGGAGGATCGCTTGATTGATCCGGCACAGTTTCAGGAGGCTTTAAAGCCGGTTATTCAGCAGTAAAAGAAGGGAGAGAAAATCATTGAAGCAGGTAGTGGGAATTAGCCTTGGTTCTGTAACACGGGATCATGTGGTCAACGTCAATCTTCTCGGGCAGGATTGTAAGGTGATGCGTCTCGGCACCGACGGCGATATGAAAAAAATGATCGAAAAGATTAAGGAATTGGACGGGAAAGTCGATGCTTTTGGGCTGGGCGGCATGGATCTGTATATCTATGCTGTCGACCGCCGTTATGAAATCCGGGATGCCCGGCGGATTGTCCGTGCTGCTGTAAAAACGCCAATCGTGGACGGTTCCGGCTTAAAGAACACGTTGGAGCGAAGAGCGATCGAGTACCTCGCGGAGCACACCGCGTTGTTCAATGAACCGAAAAAAGTGTTGTTGATGTGTGCCATGGATCGTTTCGGTATGGCTCAAGCCCTGGAAAAAGCGGGTTGCATCATGACTTATGGTGATTTCCCCTTTATCCTTAACCTGCCGTTGCCGCTTCATTCGTTAAACACGCTGGCTGCGTTTGCCAGAATTTTAGCTCCGATAGTCGGGCAACTGCCTTTTACGATGATTTATCCTACCGGAGATAAACAAGATGCCAGTAAACCACGTTTCGCGCGCTATTTCGAAGCAGCAGATATTATTGCCGGCGATTTTCATTTTATTCGCCGCTACATGCCTGCCGAGCTGCCCGGTAAGGTTATTATCACGAACACCGTAACCCGGGATGACATTCGTTTTTTGAAGGAGCGCAAGGTTAAAATGCTTATAACCACAACCCCGGAAATGGACGGCCGTTCTTTCGGAACCAATGTCATGGAAGCGCTTCTGGTATGTTTAGCCGGAGCCGAAAAAGAGCTGACAGAGGATCAATATAATCAAATGCTTCTTGAATTAAAGATTGCCCCCAGAATTGTGGAGCTGCAGTAGCATATAATATTATAAAACCTTTCGTGCTGAAAGGGCGTATGCATGAGCAACCGGTTTGCCTTCATTGTTCACCCCGTTCACCGGGGCAGCGTTTTAAGAAGGCTCAAACTGATGCGGAAGCTGCCTCTTCCGATCCTGGAAGCCGTGATCCGGCGTACGCCTCCCGCCAGGTGTACGCCGGAAACCGAAGTAGCCGGCCTTCACAGTCAGGCCCTGGGGTGCATCATCACTGCCAACTCGGATTTAAACGGAGTAGTGCGCCTCTCCGCTCCTCAGATCGCTAAAAAACTGCTCCGGGCCGGCCGGCTCGCGGAAAAATTGGGTATGCGCATTGTTGGATTGGACAGCGGATTGGTTGAACCCGGGGCAGTTGATTTGTTTTTAGCCCGGCATTTGCGGCTAGCGGTAACCAGTGGAATGAGTTATACTGTGGCCACGGTTCTGGAAGGGTGCCTTCAGGCGATCTCATTGATAGGTCCCGATCTGGAAGAGGCTGAGGTGCTTGTATTCGGCGCGGCCGTTTCTGCCGGTAATATCCTGGCACAGCTGCTGGCGCGGGAGGGTGTTAACTATCTTACCCTGGTGGAAGGCGACCGGCACCGCCTGGAAAATTTGACTCGCCGGATTATGCATGATAGCGGGGTTGCCTGCAAAACTACTCTACAGGCGCGTAAGGCGGCCGGCCGGGCCGATTTGATCCTGATCGCCGCAAATGACGCTGTTCCCGCTCAGATTAAGGTGGATGACCTAAAACCGGGGGCTATAGTTTGTGATCTGGGCAGACCGCGTTTTTTTACCGCTGGTGAAGTGTGCCTGCGCAGCGACATTTTCTTTTTTGATGGAGCGGCGGTAGAGCTGCCGGGCGGCACAAAACGGATCTGGTCCGACGAATTACCGCCGGGTTTGGTTTCGGCCGGGTTGGCGGAAACGGCGATCCTGGCGCTGGAAGGGCGCTTTGAAAACTTTTCCCTGGGGCCTGAACTGCGCGTTGGGAAAGTCGAAGAAATCCGCCGTCTCGGGCGGAAACACGGGTTTAAAACAGCCGGTTTGCATTACCGCGGGCAAATGGTCCATCCCGCTGTTTTTACTGGTAAAAAAAACATCTCTTTACTGCTTGACAATGCCAGATAAGGCCTTTATAATTATACAAAAATTGTTATTGAAAATTTTGACGGCCAAACAAATTACCCTTATTTCTAAAAAGTGTCAAGGAGTGCTAGCGCTTGACACTTCCTTTATGCCGAAAGAACCCGGCCAAAGCATAGACGCGGTTGTGAGTTCATATATTGGTATAGTCTCTTAAGCTTGAATAAACCTGTGGGGGAGAATTATTAAATGACTGGTGAAGAAATACTTTTGACCAAAGATGGATTGGATAAGTTGGAAAAGGAGCTGTCCTTTCTTAAATCAGTAAAGCGGAAGGAAATTGCTGCTCGCATCAAAGAGGCGATATCATACGGCGATATTACGGACAACTCGGAGTACGAGGATGCCAAGAATGAACAGGCGTTTATTGAAGGCAGAATTATTACCCTGGAGAAGCTGCTGCGCCGGGCGAGGATCCTGGAAAAAGTGGAAAACGGCAACAGTTATGTCGCTTTGGGCTCGACAGTTATCCTCAAAGACCTGGAGCTGAACCAGGAGTACAGCTATACCATCGTGGGAACAGCGGAAGCGGACCCCGGTGATAACAAAATTTCCAACGAGTCTCCGGTAGGCAGTGCTATTTTGGGCCTGTCGGTCGGGGACGAAGTTGAGGTTAAGGTTCCAGCGGGATCTCTAAAGTACAGGATCATCCAGATCACTTAAAAGCGGTAACGGAGGGAACTTGTTATGGACCAGGAAAATGTAAATGAACTGCTGCTGATGCGCCGCCGTAAGTTAGCGCTGTTACAGGAAAAAGGGATCGATCCCTATGGGCCAAAATTTGAATTCAGCCATTATTCAACAGATATTCTCGAAAACTTTGATCAACTGAAAGACAAAGAAGTATCCGTCGCCGGCCGGTTGGTGAGCATCCGGGCTCACGGGAAGGCTACTTTTGCTCACCTGCAGGATTACAAGGGCCGCCTGCAAATTTACCTGCGGCTCGATCAACTCGGTGAAGAAAAATATGAACTCTTTGACTTGTGTGATCTGGGCGATTTTGTCGGCGTTCAGGGAACCGTATTCAAAACGAATAAAGGTGAGATTACCGTAGCGGTTCAGGATTGGCGTTTCCTCGCCAAAGCGCTGCGTCCTCTGCCGGAAAAGTGGCATGGGTTAAAAGATGTGGAGCTGCGTTACCGCCAGCGCTACGTCGATTTGATTGTCAACCAGGAGGTAAGGGAGACTTTTATTAACCGCAGCCGCATCATTCAGGCTATGCGCGATGGTTTAAATGCGAGGGGATTTTTAGAAATGGAAACCCCGATCATGCAGACAATAGCCGGCGGGGCTCTGGCCCGTCCTTTTATTACATACCATAATACCCTTGACATGAAATTGTACCTGCGTATCGCCACCGAGCTTCACCTGAAAAGGCTTTTGGTGGGCGGCCTGGACAAAGTATATGAAATTGGCCGTATTTTCCGTAACGAGGGTATATCGACCTTTCACAACCCTGAATTCACTTCGGTGGAGATATATCAAAATTATGCCGACTTAAATGATATGATGGTGTTGACGGAAAACCTGGTTCACCAGATTTCTTTGCAGGTTTTCGGGACAAGCCGGATCACCTATCAAGGTAAGGAGTTTGATTTGACCCCCCCTTGGCCGCGGGAAACCATGGTGGATGTTGTCAGGAAATTTGCCGGTGTCGATTTTAACAGGCTGCCCGACGCGGCGTCTGCTTATAAGGCTGCCAAGCAGGCAGGCCTGGAACTGAAAAAAGGATTGACCCGGGGTGAGGTTTTAAACGAGTTTTTTGAAGCTTACTGCGAGGAGCAGCTGCAAGATCCCACTTTTGTGATCGATTATCCGATCGAGGTTTCTCCGTTGGCCAAGAAGATTGAGGGTAATCCGCAGTTCACGTACCGGTTTGAGGGTTTCATTGCCGGTAAAGAAATCGCCAATGCCTTTACCGAGTTGAACGATCCGATTGATCAGCGCGCGCGTTTCGAACAGCAGCTCACCAAGCGGGAAGCCGGCGACGAAGAGGCGCATGTTATGGACGAAGACTTCGTCAACGCGCTCGAGTACGGCATGCCTCCGGCTGGCGGCCTCGGCATCGGGGTCGACCGCCTGGTTATGTTTCTCACAGACAGCCCTTCTATCCGCGACGTTATCTTATTCCCTACCTTAAGACCCCGGCCGGCAGGAGAATAGCTTATAGCCAAACAGGGGTTGGTTCGGTCGAGCCAACCCTCTTTTAAAACTCTGCAGGGTAATTACCGGATCAGGGTATACTAAGCTGAAAACTATCCTAGAAAATTGTCGCTTTCGGCCGCTTAGGCAGCTCAAGAAGTATAAAATTTTGCTATAACATTTTACGGCATATCCAGAAATAACTCGAAAAATAGTGTTTGACAAACTAATAAAGGCGTGTTAGTATTTAAAAGTCGCGCTCAGCCAAACGGTTGAAACGACAGCGTTCTTTGAAAACTGAACAGGGTAAGATTAGGTTTAGCAAGCGGTCTCTTTGAGGCTTTGAGTTTTGTAAGAGGCTTGTGATTTGAGCTAAAGGTTTAATTTGAAAGTTTGCAAGGTGTAAACTGGAGAGTTTGATCCTGGCTCAGGACGAACGCTGGCGGCGTGCCTAACACATGCAAGTCGAACGGAGTTGATTGGTCAGCTTGCTGACCGGTTGGCTTAGTGGCGAACGGGTGAGTAACACGTGGGTGACCTGCCCAGGAGACCGGGATAACAGTTCGAAAGGACTGCTAATACCGGATGACATCATCTAAGGTAAGCTTGATGATCAAAGTGCTTAGCGCTCCTGGATGGGCCCGCGTCCCATTAGCTAGTTGGTAGGGTAACGGCCTACCAAGGCGACGATGGGTAGCCGGTCTGAGAGGATGTCCGGCCACACTGGGACTGAGACACGGCCCAGACTCCTACGGGAGGCAGCAGTGGGGAATTTTGCGCAATGGGGGAAACCCTGACGCAGCGACGCCGCGTGGGTGATGAAGGCTCTCGGGTCGTAAAGCCCTGTCTGGGGGGAAGATAATGACGGTACCCCCGGAGGAAGCCCCGGCTAACTACGTGCCAGCAGCCGCGGTAATACGTGGGGGGCGAGCGTTGTCCGGAATTATTGGGCGTAAAGGGCGTGTAGGCGGCTTTCCAAGTCAGCTGTGAAATCCCTCGGCTTAACCGGGGGCCTGCAGTTGAAACTGGTAGGCTTGAGTGCAGGAGAGGAGGGTGGAATTCCTGGTGTAGCGGTGAAATGCGTAGATATCAGGAGGAACACCGGTGGCGAAGGCGACCTTCTGGCCTGTTACTGACGCTGAGGCGCGAAAGCTAGGGGAGCGAACAGGATTAGATACCCTGGTAGTCCTAGCTGTAAACGCTGGGTACTAGGTGTAGGGGGTTTAGATACCCTCTGTGCCGTAGTTAACGCATTAAGTACCCCGCCTGGGGAGTACGATCGCAAGGTTGAAACTCAAAGGAATTGACGGGGGCCCGCACAAGCGGTGGAGCATGTGGTTTAATTCGAAGCAACGCGAAGAACCTTACCAGGGCTTGACATCTACCTGACGTACTATAGAGATATGGTATTTCTTTCGGGACAGGTAGACAGGTGGTGCATGGTTGTCGTCAGCTCGTGTCGTGAGATGTTGGGTTAAGTCCCGCAACGAGCGCAACCCTTATTCTTAGTTGCCAGCGGTTCGGCCGGGCACTCTAAGGAGACTGCCGGTGACAAACCGGAGGAAGGTGGGGATGACGTCAAATCATCATGCCCTTTATGTCCTGGGCTACACACGTGCTACAATGGCCTGAACAACGGGTTTGCGATGTCGCGAGGCGGAGCTAATCCCTTAAATCAGGTCTCAGTTCGGATTGCAGGCTGCAACTCGCCTGCATGAAGTCGGAATCGCTAGTAATCGCGAATCAGCACGTCGCGGTGAATACGTTCCCGGGCCTTGTACACACCGCCCGTCACACCACGAAAGCCGGCAACACCCGACGTCGGTGGGCTAACCTGTAAAGGATGCAGCCGCCTAAGGTGGGGCTGGTGATTGGGGTGAAGTCGTAACAAGGTAGCCGTATCGGAAGGTGCGGCTGGATCACCTCCTTTCTAGGGAGCTCGCACACTGGAGGTTGGAAGTAAGAGGTTGGAGGTTGGAAAACCGAAAATCAAAAACTCTCAATTTATCCAGAAGCAAAAGCTTAAGCCAACTTACCCTGTTTGGTTTTGAGAGAACGGATATGTTCTTTCAATGTTCTTTGTCAAATGTGAGGATGGTGTTGGGGTGTAAGTTGGAGCCGCCCATGCTAGGTCGGGTGGTTTTTCCAACCTCCTACCTCCAACCTCAAACCTCCAATTCGGGGCCTATAGCTCAGTTGGTTAGAGCGCACGCCTGATAAGCGTGAGGTCAGTGGTTCGAATCCACTTAGGCCCACCACAGACTGGAAGTTGGAAGTTAGAAGTTGGAATCGAAAGAACCGGCGAAAGCCGGTTCTAACAAGAAGCCTAACTTCCAATCTCTAACCTCTAACATCCAGTAGGGGGATGTAGCTCAGTTGGGAGAGCGCCTGCCTTGCACGCAGGAGGCCAGCGGTTCGAGCCCGCTCATCTCCACCAACGGATATACTTGTTCTTTGAAAATTGCATAGTGGTTATTTAAATTTCATCAGGGTCAAGTTATGAAGGGCTCATGGTGGATGCCTTGGTGCCAGGAGGCGAAGAAGGACGTGGTTAGCTGCGATAAGCCTCGGGGAGCCGCAAGCAGGCTTTGATCCGGGGATTTCCGAATGGGGCAACCCGCCGCGGGTAATACTGCGGCACCTGCAGCCCAAGCTTAATTAAGCTGCAGGAGCGAGACCTGGGGAACTGAAACATCTTAGTACCCGGAGGAGTAGAAAACAACAGTGATTCCCTGAGTAGCGGCGAGCGAACGGGGAACAGCCCAAACCGTTTCGGTGTATGAACTTACCGGTGCTGCCGGAGCGGGGTTGTGGGGCCGGTTTATTCAGGCGGTCGGTAAACTGCCTGCAAGAGTTACAAAGCTTTTAAGTAGGCGAACCCATCTGGAAAGTTGGACCGCAGAGGGTAATAGTCCCGTAGCCGAAACTTAGAAAAGTCTCTTGTAAACCGGAACCCGAGTAGCACGGGGCACGAGGAATCCCGTGTGAATCAGGGAGGACCACCTCCCAAGGCTAAATACTACCTGGCAACCGATAGCGGATAGTACCGTGAGGGAAAGGTGAAAAGCACCCCGGGAGGGGAGTGAAATAGTACCTGAAACCATGAGCTTACAATCAGTCAGAGCCCTATGTTCCCGTAAGGGGACAGGGTGATGGCGTACTTTTTGTAGAACGGGCCGGCGAGTTACGGTCAGTAGCAAGGTTAAGGGACTGGCGTCCCGGAGCCGCAGCGAAAGCGAGTCTTAATAGGGCGAGTAAGTTACTGGCTGTAGACCCGAAACCGGGTGACCTATCCATGGCCAGGGTGAAGCTCGGGTGATACCGAGTGGAGGCCCGAACCCACCAATGTTGAAAAATTGGGGGATGAGCTGTGGATAGCGGTGAAATGCTAAACGAACCCGGAAATAGCTGGTTCTCCCCGAAATAGCTTTAGGGCTAGCCTTGAAGGTTCAGTTACGGAGGTAGAGCACTGATTGGGCTAGGGGCCCAACAAGGTTACCGAACTCAGTCAAACTCCGAATGCCGTAACTTCATACTTCAGGAGTCAGACTGCGGGTGATAAGATTCGTGGTCAAAAGGGAAACAGCCCAGACCGTCAGCTAAGGTCCCTAAATGCAGGCTAAGTGGCAAAGGATGTGGAGCTGCCCGGACAACCAGGATGTTGGCTTAGAAGCAGCCACCATTTAAAGAGTGCGTAATAGCTCACTGGTCAAGTGGTTTTGCGCCGAAAATGTAACGGGGCTCAAGCCTGCTACCGAAGCTACGGCTTACTGGAGGTTGGATGTTGGAAGTTGGATATTGGAGGTAAACGATGGTAAGCTATAATGACCTGGATGTTTACAAAAGGTCTTACAGCTTAGCTTTGGAAATACACCAATTATCGTTGACAGCTGGGAAAACAGCTCAATAAGCTGATCCAAGCATGGAAATAAATCTAACTTCTAACTTCCAACATCCAACCTCCAGTAGGGGTAGGGGAGCGTTCCGCACTGCGTCGAAGCCGTACCGTGAGGAGCGGTGGAGCGTGTGGAAGTGAGAATGCCGGCATGAGTAACGATAAGGCAGGTGAGAATCCTGTCCGCCGTAAACCTAAGGTTTCCTGAGGAAGGTTCGTCCGCTCAGGGTAAGCCGGGACCTAAGCCGAGGCCGGATGGCGTAGGCGATGGACAACTGGTTGATATTCCAGTGCCACCATGGAACCGCTATTAGCGATGGGGTGACGCAGGAGGGTATGCTAAGCGCACCGTTGGTCGTGTGCGTCCAAGCGTGTAGGGAGGTCCGGTAGGCAAATCCGCCGGGCCGTTAATCCTGAGGCGCGATGGGGAGCGAAAATTACAGTAGCGAACTTGCTGATCCCATACTGCCTAGAAAAGCCTCTAGTGAGGTTCCAAGGTGCCCGTACCGTAAACCGACACAGGTAGGTGAGGAGAGTATCCTCAGGCGCGCGGGAGAACCCTCGTTAAGGAACTCGGCAAATTAACCCCGTAACTTTGGGAGAAGGGGTGCCCCGTGTACGGTTAGGGAGCTTTACGCTTCCGAAGCCCGAGGGGGCCGCAGTGAAAAGGCCCAAGCGACTGTTTACCAAAAACACAGGTCTCTGCTAAGTCGTAAGACGAAGTATAGGGGCTGACGCCTGCCCGGTGCTGGAAGGTTAAGAGGAGGGGTTAGCCGTAAGGCGAAGCTCTGAATCTAAGCCCCAGTAAACGGCGGCCGTAACTATAACGGTCCTAAGGTAGCGAAATTCCTTGTCGGGTAAGTTCCGACCCGCACGAATGGCGTAACGACTTGGGCGCTGTCTCAACGAGGGACCCGGTGAAATTGCATTGCCTGTGAAGATGCAGGCTACCCACGACAAGACGGAAAGACCCCGTGGAGCTTTACTGTAACCTGATATTGGGTCTTGGTGCTAAATGTACAGGATAGGTGGGAGGCTTGGATACCGGGGCGCCAGCTTCGGTGGAGCCACCCTTGGGATACCACCCTTTTAGCATTGGGGTTCTAACCTTGAGCCGTGAATCCGGTTTGGGGACAGTGTCAGGCGGGCAGTTTGACTGGGGCGGTCGCCTCCCAAAAGGTAACGGAGGCGCCCAATGGTTCCCTCAGCGCGGTTGGGAATCGCGCGTAGAGTGTAAAGGCACAAGGGAGCTTGACTGCGAGACCGACGGGTCGAGCAGGGACGAAAGTCGGGCTTAGTGATCCGGCGGTGCTGTGTGGAAAGGCCGTCGCTCAACGGATAAAAGCTACCCCGGGGATAACAGGCTTATCTCCCCCAAGAGTCCACATCGACGGGGAGGTTTGGCACCTCGATGTCGGCTCATCGCATCCTGGGGCTGTAGAAGGTCCCAAGGGTTGGGCTGTTCGCCCATTAAAGCGGTACGTGAGCTGGGTTCAGAACGTCGTGAGACAGTTCGGTCCCTATCTGTCGTGGGCGTAGGAAACTTGAGAGGAGCTGCCCCTAGTACGAGAGGACCGGGGTGGACGGACCGATGGTGTACCAGTTGTCCCGCCAGGGGCATCGCTGGGTAGCTACGTCCGGCAGGGATAAGCGCTGAAAGCATCTAAGCGCGAAGCCCGCCTCAAGATAAGGTTTCCCATCCTTTATGGAGTAAGACCCCAGGAAGAAGACCTGGTTGATAGGCCGGGAGTGTAAGAGCAGCAATGCTTTAAGCGGACCGGTACTAATCGGTCGAGGACTTGATCCGAAATTTTAACCACTATGCAGCTTTCAGGGAACAAGTTGTATCTCTTGTTTCTTGCCTCTTAAATCTTGTCTCTTGATTTCTGGTGGGTATGGCGGAGGGGTCACACCCGTTCCCATCTCGAACACGGCAGTTAAGCCCTCCAGCGCCGATGGTACTTGGGGCGCAGGCCCCCGGGAGAGTAGGTCCCCGCCGGAAAACTTATTTAAACGAAAGGCCTCCCAGAAACGGGAGGCCTTTTCGGTGCCTGGCAATGGATGCCCTCATTGGCTTTTACCGATGCGACTATGACCAGAACAATGTTCAATATAGCCAGGGCCGCCAGTGATCAAGGGACCGAGTATATTGCCCAACGGAACACCGACAAAAACTGACAGCGAGGATAAGTGACGGAACATTCCCCCCCACATTGCCTCAGTGAGGCGGATTGCCCGGTAGTATATATTCCAGGTTATTAATAGTAAACTGTTGCGGCTTAAAAGGGGCTTCGAACAAAAAATAATAAACCTTAAAGGCTATCTAAGCTTAACATTTAAGAAGAAAGGCGCGATGTCTTTACAAATAATTAGGTATAGGCTATAAATAACATAAACTAATGAATTGAAAGGGAAATATGGATCCTGTAGACCGGGCTATCCTGACACTGCTTAAAGATAACGGCAGGCTGACCTATTCGGATTTGGGGCGGCGGGTTCATCTTTCCGTGCCTGCGGTGGCCGAACGGGTGCGCCGCCTGGAGTCTTCCGGGGTGATCGACAGCTATACGGTCAGGTTAAACCGTAACAAGCTGAATTGCGGCTTGTTGTCGTTCGTGATGGTGACGATCGAGCGGGCCGGGCAAATTGACGATTTCCGGGAAAAGGTGGTAGAGTTTGCGGAGGTTTTGGAGTGTCATCATATTGCGGGGGAGTACGATTACCTGTTGAAGGTGGCGGTGGCCGACACCGCCGCTCTGGAACGCTTTTTATCCGTTTCACTGAAGAAAATTGAAGGGGTGGTTAAGACCAATACCCTGATTGTCCTTTCTACCCTGAAGGAAGGTAGTTAAATTATGGAATTTATTAAAGGCTTGGCTCTCGGTTTAACCCTGCAGCTTTCAGTAGGCCCGGTATTCTTTGCGGTGTTGCACAAGGCTGCTGTCGAGGGGAGCAGGGAAGCTTTCAAGATGACCCTGGGAGTGGCGGTGGTCGATGCCTGTTACATAGCTGTATCTTTCACCGGTATTGCCGCCTTGCTGCAGGTTAAGGCTTTGCAGAGCGTAATCCTGGCGGCGGGAGCGGCGGTACTGGTCTATTTTGGCTTACGGTATATACGCAACGCGCCGGCCGGCAACGAAGAACTCCCGGCCAAACCTGCTCAGCCCGCCCGGAAAATTTTTTTGGGAGGCAGCTTCGCTTACGGGTTAAAGCTGACCGCGGTGAACCCCCTGACCATTATTTTTTGGTCCGGCACCTTCGGCGCTTTGTTGGCCTCAAGAATCCTGGCCGGCCCGGCCGAGGCGGCCCTCACAGCCGCCGGTTGTGTCTCGGCGACACTTCTATTTCTCGGTCTGATCAGTTTCTTCGGCCGGTTTTTACCCCTGCGGCGCAACCCTCGTCTATCCGTAATCTGCGACTGCGCCGTCGGTGCTGTGTTGATTATCTTCGGTTGTATTATGGTATATAAGCTTGTGGGATAATGAGCAAGGGGGTAATAACGGCGGTATTCTTGTTTGCATTTTAAAAAGATCAAAACCCGGTCTTGATCATGGCAGGAAAAATTTGAAACCGGTGGAATCATTAACCTAAAATACTAAAAGGGGTGTTCAGATGAACTTTGAAACCATTATCGTGGATAAGCAGGGTCATGTGGCCAGGATAACCCTGAACCGGCCGCAGCGGTTTAATGCGATTAACAGCGCCCTCGGCCTGGAAATGAAAGAAGCGCTGGAAGAGATCGCCGCCGACGATGAGATCAGGGTGCTGGTCTTAACCGGCAACCCCCGTGTTAAGGAAAAGGACGGCCGGACGGAAATCAAATATTGTTTTTCCGCCGGATGGGATCTCTCGGAAACATCACCTGTTGAGCCGGTGGTGGAGATGATCGCGGCATACGAAAAACCGGTTATCGCCATGGTGAACGGTTTTGCCCTTGGCGGGGGCTGCGAGATGACCCTGGCTTGCGATTTCATCTTTGTCTCGGAGGGCGCCGAGATGGGGCTGCCGGAAATTAACCGGGGATTGCTGCCCGGTTGGGGCGGCACTCAACGGTTGCCGCGTCGTATCGGGCTGGCCAGGGCCAAGAAGATGATTTTAATCGGTGATACCGTGTCCGGGACGGAAGCAAAAGCGATCGGTTTAGCCGACGAAGTCTTTCCCATGGAACAGTTGGAGGAGGCGGTGGCCTCATTTGCCGGAAAGCTGGCGGCTAGGCCGCCCCTGGGGCTGCGCAAGATCAAGGCAGTGATCAACCGGGGGCTGGATACCGACATTCAATCCGGCCTGAAGCTGGAACAGGAAGCCCTCGGTTTCTTATTGCAAACGGAAGATTTTCAAGAAGGGATCGCCGCTTTTATGGAGAAGCGCGAACCCCACTGGAAGGGTAAATAAAGCGTAACTGCTCAGGAGTCAGAAGTTAGTCTTCAGGAGTCAGAATGAAACCGGCGGAAGAAGTAAATTATCACTACCGCTAAAATAAAAAAAGGAGTACGGCAGCTCAATGGCAGTACTCCTTCGTTTGAGTTATTTGGCTACCCCAGATCAAGCTTGGGTATCTTGCGCCAGTGGTAGAGGTAGACCGGCAGGGCGATTAGAATGTAAGCCAGGCCGCTTATTATTTCACGAAGCATGCTGCGCTGCGCATTTACTTTTCCGATAGCTTCGAATCTTGCTATCTCCTGCTCTACCATTTCTGTCCCGAATTCTCTTTCCCACGCACCCAAACCGGCTTTGTCAAAAGAATACTGGTAGTCGCTCGGGATAGGCGTAACATAGGCGATTGCCGTCCTCGTAATGTTTATGCCGCCGACAATGATCAGAATTAAGGCGATAAAGCTTACCAGGTAGAAATAAACATGTTCGATATTCCATTTCAACTTCATTATTCCGGCCTCCTTGACGAAGGTTTAACCATTTTCCAGTGATATAAATAAAAGGGAATTGGGATAATCATCAGCGCAAGAGAATTAAGCAATTGCCGCCATGTATAGTAGCGGTAGTTCATTTCCTGTAGTTCACGCTCTTGCCGGTCTTTCTCCAACTTGGACAGGGGCGGTGGGGTAAACACTTCTTCGCCTTCCTTGTATTCCGGGTAATAGATATGAAACAGCGAAACATTCGGTTGATCAGGCAAGAGAATCTGCATGGCGCTCCCCACGGAGGATATAAAACCGCTGATGAATAAGACCAGTGTCACCAGGCATACCAGGTATAAGTAAATATTCTTTATATTCCAATCTTTAACCAAGCATAACACCACCTTATTAATCAGATTCTTCAAACCTTATTACATTTATATTACCTGCGGTCTGTTTAATCAACAGTTTATTTTTGGTAAATGGAATAATGATCAGGAATTTTTATGAACTTCAAAAGCGGTAGATTCTTTCCGTGTGCAGCTCCCAATTAGAGAGGAATTCAATCCTCGTGATTGAGTTGGCCGGGAATCTCGTTTTTTTCTAAAGGATCTTGTTAACCGGCAGCGAAGTTATCCAATCGGAGGCTAAAAAATGATGAAAGTGCTTCTGGTTAGTTTTTCAGGTACCGGGATAACACGTTATTTTGCTGCCTTGATTCAGGAAATACTGGCCGAACAGGGGCACGATTGCCTATGCCGTGATCTGGAAGAGCTTGTCGATTTGCCCGCTCTCTGGCAAAAAAACCCGGTCGCGCTAAAATATACCTTGCATGCCGATGCGAAACATCCCCTGGATGGTTCTGATCTGCCGTACCTTCCTGTGACTGCCGCCCTAAAAACAACGCGGGAAGCACCGGAACTGCTTTACCTAGAGAAAGAATGGTCCTCTTTTGACTTGATTGGCTTTGGTTCTCCTGTTTATGAGTTTAGGCCCGCTCCGGTCGTGATCCGGTTTCTGCTGGATATGCCGTTTCGGGAAGGGTCTCCGGCTGTTTTTTCCTTTGCTACCCACGACGGCGCACCGGGCGATTATGCCCCCTTTATGGCAGAGCTGCTGGAAGCCAAAGGTTATTCCTGTCTCGGTCACCTGGATCACTCTTTTCTCATTTCCGCGCTGCTTGTTATGAGCAAGCAATATGATCAGGTCCGCATCGGGCGGCGTCTATCCTTAAAGACAGAGCAAGCCAGGCTGAAAATCAACCGCTTCCTGAAACAGCTGCTACCAAAATCCGGCGGTACTCTGGGCCGTCCGTCCGGCTCGCGCTTTTCCACCAGGCTGACCGCCTTACCGTTTCGCCTGATCTATGCCTGGAGTATGGTGCTGCTGTTGGAAAAACTGTTATTCGGCTTCGGTTTAGATAAGTGCGGCTGCATTAGATGCTATACCTGTATTAATCAATGCCCGCAAGGCTTGATCGAGAAAGACAGCCAGGGTTACCCGGTGCGATACCGGCACTGCATGTATTGCTTCCGCTGCTTGAATTGGTGTCCAACCGGAGTTCTCTATTTTTCAGCCTTGACCAGAAATAAGGCTCGCTTTCCGGGACCCGACATTTTATTGGAATCAGCGCGGGAACATCATCCGGAACGCTGGTTGAAAAAGCGCTAATCAGGATGGTGCCGGGGCAAGCCGGCCCGGGCGGCTGATCCGGAGCTGCCCTTCTTTCAAGGTGCCGGCGGCATACTGCAGCGATTGGATTTCATCCGCAGCCAGCTCCAGGGGCAGGACCTCCTTTATGCCCCGGTGGCCGAGCACGGCCGGCAGGCTTAAACAGACGCCGTTGATGCCGTAATAATCGTCAACCAGCGTTGTCACCGTCAAGACGGAGTTTTCGTCGGCCAGGATACTCTGGACAATGCGTGCTACGGCCAGGGATACGGAATAAAAGGTGGCTCCTTTAAGCTTGATAATCCGGTCTGCCGCATCAAAGACCCGCCGGTCGATTGCTGTGCGCGCGGCACACCCTTTACCGCAAAAGCGGCAAAATTGCTCCAGTCGCAGTCCGGCGATTTGGGCCGCGCTCCAAACGGGCACGGCGCCCTCTCCATGCCCGCCGATAACGTAAGCGTGGATGTTGCGCGGGTCAATCCGGCAGTGCAGGCTGATTTGATTGCGCAGGCGGGCGGTGTCCAGCACCGTTCCAGAACCGATCACCTGGCCCGCGCGCAGGTTGGCCAGGTCCATGGCCAGGTAAGTCAGCGGATCGACTGGATTGGTAACCACGATGATTACAGCTTGATCATTATATTCCAGAACCGCCGGGACGATCTGCTTAAAGACAGCGGCGTTTTGCTCAAGCAACTCCATGCGGGACTGTCCCGGTTTTTGGTTTGCGCCGGCCGTGATAATGATCACCTGTGCGCCGCGGCATTGCTCGTAACCGCCCCAGTGTATCCGGGCAGGGCGTAAGAATGAAACCCCGTCCTGCAGGTCCAGGGCTTCACCCTCCGCCTTGGCGCTATTGATATCGATCAGTGACAGCTCTTCAACCAAGCCGGTATTAATCAGAGTGAAAGCGACCGTGGCGCCTACATTACCGGCGCCGATTATCGCCGCGCGGCGTGTTGTCATTGACCTGGCCTCCCAAAGTAGGTTTTAAAATTAGCATTACCGTCAGGCGAATATTTAACCTTGGTTGAAAACAATATATTATATTTGAAAAGGGTGATTTAGGTGGAAGCAGTTGTCTGGCAGTGGGGTCCTTTCAGTATCGCCGTCTTCAGCCTGGCTTTCTTTGTCGCGGTGATCAGCGGGCTGTTTATTACTTTTGCCGAGGGAAGGGCCAAGCATCTCCCTGAACAGAGGATTATTGACTTTATCGCTCTCTCTTTGGTCAGCGGTATTGCCGGCAGCCGGCTTGTATATGCTCTTTTCTTCGACCTCGCTTATTACCTTGAAAACCCCATTCACCTGGTTCGTTTGCAGGATGGCGGGTTAAGTTTCTGGGGAGGGCTGGCGGTGGCCGTTATTACGGTGTTTATTTGGGCAATTCGCAAAAAGGTGATTATTGAGCGTTATCTTGATACCGCGGCACCGGCGTTGGCTGCCGGTTTGGCCCTGGGCCATATCGGGGCTCTGTTAAGGGGGAAACCGATGCATTACCCCTACCCCTGGGGTATTCGGGCGGGGGAGCTATTATATCATCCTGATGGCGCCTATATGATCATTTTCCTGGTAGCACTTCTTTTTGTGATCCGGCGGCGGCGGTCAAAGCTTGCCTATGAAGGGGAGTTGTTCGTCTGGTTTTTGGCTGGTTACGGGTTGCTCAATTTTGGCGTGGAGTTCTTTCGCACCGGTACCCCTTTCCTAGGCCTGTTAACCGCCGGACAGGTTGCGGCTTTGGCGGTTCTTTTGTTTATTTTCCTCTTTATGCTGGGAGGGTCAAAAATCTATACGGCCTCATACTCGACGTGGAAACTGGACCAGGGCCAAAGTAAGTTCGGTCCATTTTTACGCTTGATCTGGTATCTTGGTCTAACAGCTTTATTGATCGCCCTTTATTTTTATGTCCGCCAGCCGTTCAGCTTTTTATAAACTCAGTTTCTAAACTGCCCATGGCGTGCTCGAGCAGTTTGTCGATATTCAGAGCCGCTTCTGCTTGTTCCAACCGCTCCGCGGTCGGCCTGGTTACGGGGTGCCTGGGCACAAAGAGGGTACAGCAATCTTCGTAGGGGCGGATGGAGATTTCATATGTGTCCAGGGCTTGCGATTTGGACACGATTTCCTGTTTATCCATACACAGGAGCGGTCTTAAAATGAGCATACCGGTTACGGCGCTGATCTCGGCCAGGCTTTCCAGCGTCTGACTGGCTACCTGGCCCAGGTTTTCTCCGGTGACCAGGGCTTGCAGGCCTTTCATTCGACTGACAGCTTCCGCCGTGCGGATCATCATCCGCCGCAGCAAAATGATGCCGAGTTCCTCCGGGCATTTTGCCCTGATTTCTTTTTGCGCCTCAGTCACGCTGACAAGATTTAGCGGGACGGTTTCGCCATACCGGGCCAGTACGCGGCAGAGATCGACGGCCTTTTCCCTGGAACGCATGCTGGTAAACGGAAAACTGTGAAAGTGAATCGCTTCAATGCTCAACCCCCGTTTCATCGCCAGCCAACCGGCTACCGGGCTGTCGATCCCTCCGGACAGAAGCAGCAGCGATCTTCCACTTACCCCAACCGGCAACCCTCCCGGGCCGGAGATGCTGTCGTGGTAAAGAAGCGCCTCCTCCGGTCCGATTTCAATGTAAAGTTGAAAACTCGGTTGGTGCACATCCACTCTCATTCCGGCAAACCGGTTTAGCAGGTAGGCCCCGACCTCACGGTTTATCTCGGGAGACGTGAGCGGAAATCCCTTGTTGGACCGTCTTGTTTCCACCTTAAAAGAGCCAAGTTGCTCCGGCAGCGATTCAACCAGATTCCCAGCCGCTGTTTTAATCGCAGCCAGATCCAGGGGGGCCGGTTTCACAACGCTCAATGAGACTACTCCGAAGACCCTGCTAAGATGATGCAGCGCCTGGTTTACCTCTTCTTCCGGCACCAGCGCCAGGAAGCGGCCTTGTATACGAACGATCCGGGCGCCTGTGTCCTTGACCGCTCTCTTCAAATTGCGGGAAAGCGAATCTTCAAAATAGCGACGGTTTTTCCCTTTAAGGGCGATTTCGCCGTAACGGATTAAAATTTTTTCCGGCACATTGGGCCTCCTCTTTGTTTACGGTATTTCACCTCATCACTTACCGAATTCCCGTACCGCTTTTACTGTACACCCGGCTGCTGTGGTCACATCGGATACTGTGTTAAATACGGAAAAACTAAAACGCAGTGCGCCGGTCAATCTTTCTCCGGTTAAGCCGATCGTCTGCAGAACATGGCTCGGTTCCGGGCGCCTGGAATGACAGGCCGAGCCTGAAGACGAGTAAATACCGTATTGTTCCAGTGAATGCAGCAGTATTTCCGCTCTAATCCCCTTAAACGATAGATTGATAATATGCGGCGCGCTTTCTTCTAACGGAGGGCCGTTCAGCGCAACATCCAGACCGGCTTGTTTCAGCGCCCGGTAGAACTGTATTTTTAGCTGCCGCATCAGAGAGGCGCTGTCAAGCTGATCGCGCGCGGTTTCTGCCGCGGCTAAACCGAATCCGGCGATACCGGCCACATTTTCCGTGCCCGGGCGCAAACTGCCTTCCTGTTCGCCTCCTTGTAAGAGAGGCTGCAGCATTGTTTTCTTTTTAACCCACAGCGCGCCGACACCCTTGGGGCCGTGTATTTTATGCGCGCTGCAGGTAAATAGATCCGCCTGCCAGTGCGGCGGATTAACCGGAATTTTGCCGAATGATTGTACGCCGTCTACATGAAAGAGGGTGCCCGGGCTCAGTTTTTTAATAATTTCACCGATCTCTTGGACCGGCTGAATTGTCCCAATTTCACTGTTGACATGGGCGATTGTCACCAAAACAGTATCATTTCCCAGAAGACGCCTCAGTTCATCCAGGCATATGTAACCGGCGCTGTCGACCGGCAGGTAGCTTATCTTGAAGCCTTCTTTCGCCAGCTGCCGGCAGCAGTTTAGCACTGAAGGGTGCTCGATCGGGCTGGTGATAATCCGGTTGCCGCGCCGGCTGTGCCGGAGAGCCGTCCCTCTAATCGCCTGGTTATTTGATTCAGTGCCGCCCGATGTAAAAAAGATCTCGTCCTCCCGGCCGTTCAAGATAGCGGCTATAGCGGCACGGGCTTTCCTGATCAAGCGTTCCGCTTCCACTCCCATGGCATGAAGCGACGAAGGGTTGCCGTATATCTGCCTTTGCACGCGTCCCATCAGTTCAATGACAGCATCATAAGGACGGGTGGTGGCGCTGTTGTCCAGATAGATTTCAGGCAAGAGTACGACGCCTCCCTCAGGTAATTTTCCCCTATTTAACCCTACTTTATCGTACGTTAAAACAAACAGGTTCTGCAAGGCCATAGAAAAAACCCGGGTTGCCCCGGGTTTTATGGCGCGTTGGGTGCTAGACGGAAACGACTTCTTTCACCGCGGGGACTTCTTGTTTTAGCACCCGCTCAATGCCCTGTTTAAGAGTAATGGCGGACATCGGGCAGCCGCCGCAGGCACCGGTAAGCTTTACTTTCACCACGCCGTCTGCGCCAACTTCAACCAGTTCAACATCCCCGCCGTCGCGCTGCAGGGCCGGACGAATTTTATCCAGTGCTTTTTCTACCTGCTCTTTCATGATATCCCTCCCGTAAAGTTTATAACGTTTTTGATTATATCATATTTTACCTTTTAATTGTTTGGCGCATCCTTAAAATAACATTGACTATGTGAGTATTGTCAAAGGACCAGGAAAGGCAGCGCCGCGCACCGGATTGTCACGACAGCCCGGGAGTTACGGTTGACAACAGTCAAGCATTTCCGTCATAATATGCTTATAGCAGAGAAATGGAGTGATGTCATGGCTGTGTCTACTGCAGAGCTGCGTGAAAAGATCGTCCAACTTAAAAAGCAGCGCAACGCCGTAATCCTGGCCCATAACTACCAGATCGAAGAAGTGCAGGATGCCGCCGACTACACCGGTGATTCTTTTGAACTGAGCCGGATTGCCGCGAGCCTTGACACGGCTGTCATTGTTTTCTGCGGGGTCCATTTTATGGCGGAAAGCGCGGCTATCCTGGCGCCCGACAAAACCGTGCTGCTGCCGGAAGCTGCTGCCGGCTGTCCGCTGGCGGATATGGTTACCCCTGAGGATTTGCGCCTGTTTAAAGAAAAACATCCCGGCGCAGCGGTTGCTGCTTACATTAATTCATCGGCCGCCGTAAAGGCGGAAAGCGATATTTGTGTGACTTCCGCAAACGCTGTCCAGGTAATTAATTCTCTCGATACGGAGCAGGTGATATTCGTACCCGACTGTAACCTCGCGCACTTCGTCTCCCAGCGTACGAAAAAAGAGATCATTCCCTGGCATGGCTATTGTATTACCCATCACCGGGTTTTCCCCGCGGATATACAAAAAGCCCGCGCTGCGCATCCTGATGCGATCGTAATCGTCCATCCCGAATGCCGTCCGGAAGTAGTGGAGCTGGCCGATTATGCATTCGGTACCGGGGGCATGATCCGCTTTTGCCGGGAAACGGAGCGCCGTGAGATTATTATCGGAACAGAAATGGGCATGATCTATCGCCTGCAAAAAGAATGTCCCGACAAGAGATTTTATCTTCTCTCTGCCGGTCTGATCTGCCCGAATATGAAATACACCACCCTGGATAAAGTTGCCGCTTCACTGGAAAAGATGGAAAACCGGATTTCCGTGGATCCTGATATCAAGGATAGGGCAGCCCGGGCTCTCCAGCGCATGTTAGAAGTTCCTTTAGGGTAAGGAGGCCGCAATGCAGCTGGAAGATGCAGTAGGTAACACTGATTACATTATTATCGGTTCGGGCATAGCCGGTCTCTTTACGGCTATCCGTCTGGCGAAAAGCGGACGGGTTGCCGTTTTAAGCAAACAGGATTTAATCGCGGGCAACACCTGGTTTGCGCAAGGGGGGATCGCCGCCGCTTTTTCGGCGGAGGACTCCCCGGAGCTTCACCTTGAAGACACCTGGAAGGCGGGGGTTTGTTTCGGTGAACGTTCCGCTATCAGCGTGCTGGTGGAAGAGGCTCCGGATCGGATTAAGGACCTTCTTGAAATGGGTGTAAATTTTGACCGCCGCAACGGTTCCATCGATCTGGGACGGGAAGGGGCCCACTCGCGCAAACGAATCTTACATATCGGCGGCGATGCCACCGGGAAAGAGTTGGTTGAAACGCTTTTGCTCCGGGCCAGGAGTGAGGGCGTTATCTTTATTGAGGACGCCTTTGCCGAACAAATTATTGTGGAAGACGGCCGGTGCCGCGGGATCTGCTATGCAAGAGAGAAGCGCCGTTTCACCCTTTATGCCCGGGCCGTTATTTTGGCAGCGGGAGGCTGCGGCCAAATTTACAAGTGTACTACCAATGCCCCGGCGGTGACCGGGGACGGTCTGGCTATGGCTTATCAAGCCGGAGCGGTCCTGCGCGATCTGGAATATTTTCAGTTTCACCCAACCGTATTTTTCCCTCCCCAGGGGAGCCCTTTTTTAATTTCGGAAGCGGTGCGCGGCGAGGGAGCCCGTCTCGTAAACACCGCGGGGGAGAGCTTTATGGGGCGCTTTCATCCCCAGGGTGAGCTCGGCCCGCGTGACGTAGTCTCTCGTGCTATCCTGGCCGAGCAGCAGCGGACCGGCCGGGAGGTCTACCTGGATTTGCGCCACCTGGGCGGGGATTTTGTCAAAAAGCGCTTTCCTACAATATATAATCGCTGCCGGGAGTGGGGTTTTGACGTTGCTTCCGATTTGTTACCCGTATCGCCGGCCGCACATTACCTGATCGGCGGCATCCAGGTTGACCTTGATGGGCGAACCGCGGTCGAAAATCTGTTTGCCGTGGGCGAAGTGGCCTCCACAGGCGTGCACGGGGCGAACCGCCTAGCCAGCAATTCGCTGCTTGAAGGCCTGGTTTTCGGCCACCGGGTCGCTTTGGCGGCGGCGGCACTTAAACAGCCCGGTTTTCCGAATCAAGTTTCGGGTTTGGCGCACAATAAACCCGCCGACTCTTCAGATGAGCGGTTAGGCCGGTCGATCCGGCCCCAGCTGCAGAGCTTGATGTGGGGTAAAGCGGGGTTGATTCGCACCGAGGACGGTTTAATTGAAGCCAGGGGAAAAGTGAAACAATGGTGGCCGCTTTTAGAGTGCGGCCTCACCGAAGCGGCCCTCACTGAAACGCAGAATATGCTCTTAATTGCCGGCATGATGATTGAGGCGGCATTGGAACGCCGTGAGAGCAGAGGGTGTCATTACCGGGGCGATTATCCGGATCCGGATCTGGATTATGGGCTGAGCCATATCGTTTTTCAGAAGGAAGAAAACTCCGGCGGAAGAGGCGAAACCGCCTATCCCCGCCCTTCTTTTTTACAGTAAGGAAAGGAGCAGATGCCATGTTGTCTTCTCTTGCCATAAACGAGTTGGTGGAGCGGTCCCTTAAAGAAGACCTGGGTTCCGGAGATTTTACCACCGACTGTGCCGTGCCGCGTGAGCTTCAAGGGAGCGCCCGGATTTTAGCCAAGGCCGATGGAATCATTTGCGGCCTGCCGGTGGCTGAGGCGGTATTTCAGATGCTTGATCGTAATCTGCAGTGCCGCCGCCTGGTAGAGGAAGGTGATCCGGTCCAACCCGGCTGCGATATCTTCCAGATCAGCGGCCGCCTGCAGTCAATCCTGCACGGTGAGCGGACCGCTTTGAATTTTATGCAGCGCCTCTCGGGAATTGCCACCAAGACAGCGGCCTGGGTCAGAGAAATAGATCAATACCCAGCCCGGCTTGCGGATACCAGGAAAACCACACCCGGTTTACGCTTGCTGGAAAAATACGCGGTACAGGTAGGCGGCGGTTGCAACCACCGCCTGGCGCTGGACGGCGGGATTTTGATAAAAGAGAATCATATCCGGGCCGCCGGCGGGATCAAAGCGGCGGTGAAAGCGGTCCGGGAACGGGCCCCGTTTACCTTGCGCATTGAAGTAGAGGTGACCAACCTGACGGAGCTGGCGGAAGCGCTGTCCGTCGCGCCGGATATCATTATGCTGGATAATATGGACCTGGCAACGATGCAAAAAGCGGTCGCCATTACCGGCGGGCGGGCCTTGCTGGAGGCCTCCGGCAACGTCACTTTTGAACGCTTGCAAGAGATCGCCGCTACCGGTGTGGACTATATTTCGAGTGGAGCCCTGACCCACTCCTACAGCTCGCTGGATTTAAGCCTGCTGATTATGAGGTGAGCGGTGAGAGGTGGGAAGTGAGAAGTGGGATTATGGAAGTAGAGGTTGGTATATTCGTGGAGGTGAATCCGGATGTCTTTGAAGCCTGGCTATGACCTGGTTATACTCGGCGGCGGTCCCGCCGGGGCCACCGCTGCGCTCTACGGCGCCCGGGCCGGCCTTTCCGTTGTCGTGCTGGAAAAAATGATCCTGGGCGGTGAAATCGTTTCCACGGAGAGATTGGACAACTATCCGGGCTTTCCCGAGGGAATTACCGGCGCCGAGTTCGGACAACTTTTGGAAAAACAGCTGCAGCGCTTTGCTGTTACGGTAAAAGCGGAAACTGTGGAGCAGGTCTCGTTTAAGGGAGAGGGAAAAAAGGTTTATACCGCATCCGGCGAAATTACCGGGCGGGCTGCGATTATCGCCACTGGCACGGTTTCGCAGATGCTAAACGTGGACGGAGAACAAACTTTGCGCGGGCGGGGTGTTTCTTATTGCGCCACCTGTGACGCCGCTTTCTTTCGGGGTAAAGAGATCGCCGTTGTCGGCGGCGGCGATTCCGCTCTGGAAGAGACCATTTTTCTTTCACGTTTCGCCTCAAAAATATACCTGCTGCACCGCCGCGATCAGTTCCGGGGTGTGAAGGTGCTTCAAGATAAGGTCTTGTCCCTCCCACAGGTGGAGGTGCTCTGGAATACGACCGTGCAAAAAATTGAGGGTGAACGCTCGGTGACCGGTTTGCAAATTGTGCAAAAGGGTGCGGCACGCTTCTTGCCCGTAAAAGGGCTGTTTATCTACGTGGGGCGCACTCCAAATACCGGTTTTTTAGTTGACCAGCTGCCCCTGGATGACAGCGGTTTTATTGCGACCAATGAGAAGATGGAGACGGTGCTTCCCAGGGTCTATGCTGCCGGCGACGTGCGCCGGACGCCGCTGCGCCAGGTTGTTACCGCCGCCGCGGATGGCGCTGTTGCCGCCACTGCCGCCGTGCACGCTCTGATGACACTGTAGATAAGAATCTGCATAGACGCGGTTAGACGAAAGAAAAAATCTGCTTTTCCCAATATGGCCGGCAGCCTCGGCCGAAGGTATTGGGATAAGCAGATTTACTTTTGGGATACTAAAAAAAAATGCTTAGGTCCCGGGGTGAATATTTATGCGCCCTCTCTGGAAGGGCTCGATCAGTTTCGGCCTGGTGAATATTCCGGTCCGCCTTTTCGCTGCGACAGAAGAAAAAAATGTCCGTTTCCGGCACTTGCATGAACCCTGCCGCACACCGATTGAGTATCATAAGGTGTGTCCGCATTGCAAAAAAGAGGTGCTCCCCGGGGAGATCGTCAAGGGTTACGAATACGAGAAAGGCCGCTTTGTAATCATTGAAGAAAGTGATCTGGCCCGCATCCCCGAGGAGACGACCAAGAGCATTGCGATCGTCGATTTTGTACGCCAGGATGAAGTCGACCCTGTCTACTATGATCGCACATACTATCTGGCGCCCGGTGAGACTGGAGAGAAAGCATTTCAGCTTTTGCAGCAGTCGATGGCGGAAGCCGGCTTGATCGCGGTGGTGAGGATTGTGCTTCGCTCGCGGCAGGCCCTCGGCATTTTGAGAATTTATGAAGATACTATGGCTCTGGAAACGATGTTCTACCCCGATGAAGTACGGCCCACGGCTGAACTGCCGGCCTGGAATCACGCCATCGCGGTCCATGATAATGAACTAAAGATGGCGCGGGAGTTAATCAAAAACCTGACCGCGCCGTTTGCACCGGAAAAATATACGGACGAGTACCGCGGCGCTTTGCTGGAAATAATTGAAGGAAAAATTGCCGGCGAAGAAGTCTACCTGGCTCCGTCGCCGGAAAAAGGGCAAGTGGTGGACCTGGTGGAAGCGTTAAAGGCCAGTGTGGACGCTACCCGGAAAGGAGCACGCGGTGAGGCCGGGCGGCGCTCTCGTAAAAAAGCAAGTGTTGGCTCAGCTTAAATTGGAACCGCCCATCGGGCGGTTTTTTACTATACTCAGGCCGATGGAACCCCTTGCGGCCAAGGATCCTTTTGACAGCCCTGATTACTATTTTCAGGTGAAATGGGACGGGGTTAGGATTTTGGCATTTAAAGAAGGCGAGGCTATCAGCCTGCAAAATCGCAAAGGGCGATCCCGAACAGCGCAATATCCGGAAATGCAGCGGCTCTCAAGTTTGATTAAGGCCCGCGAGGCCATTCTAGATGGAGAAATAGTCGCTCTGGAGCAAGGCAAGCCCAGTTTTGCCCGGGTGATTCAGCGGGATTTCAGCAAGCGGGAAAGTTCGATTAAAACCATGGCCAGGACTATACCGTGTACCTACTGTGTTTTTGATCTGCTCTATCTAAACGGAAAGGATCTTACCCGGCTACCACTTGCGGAACGGCTGCAGATTTTGGCGGAAAGTGTAGTAACGGAAGCACCGGTCTATCTTAATGAAAACTTTGCAAGCGGCACTCAATTATACAGGCAAATCGAGCAGCAGGAGCTGGAAGGGATCGTGGCCAAGAAGAAGAGCAGCCCCTACCTGTTCGCCGGCAAATCGAATCTCTGGTTGAAAATAAAGCCGCGCCGCAGCCGGTTGTGTGCGGTAGGCGGAGTGACCGTGAAAGACGGTGCGGTAGGAGCCCTCCTGTTGGGTGCCTACCAGGACGGCAAGCTTCTTTATCTCGGAAGGGCCGGGTCGGGACTTTCCCGGCAAGAACTGGTCACGCTCAGGGGTTACGCTTCACGTGAAGGTGTAAGCGAACCGCCTTTCTTAAATCCGCCGCGCGACAAACAGATCGTTTGGCTGGCGCCGCGGCTCACGGTAGTGGTCGAATATGCAGAGTGGACGGCAGCTCTACAGCTGCGCGCTCCAGTGGTAGCCGGCTTCAGCAACCGCCCTCCCGAAGAAGCGGTACTGTAGCGGGATCAGAATTCTGGATTCCGAGTTCTATTCTGATGGAGGTTCTCATGCCTGTACTGCAAGTCAATGATCAGGAAGTGCGCCTGACCAATTTGGACCGGGTCCTCTGGCCGGATGCCGGGTTTACCAAACAAGATTTGATCCGCTACTTTATCGAAGCGGCGCCCTGCCTGCTGCCTCACTTGATCAACCGCCCCCTGGTGGTGCAGCGCTTTCCCGGCGGAATTGAAGGGGAGGCCTTCTACCAAAAAAATATCCCGGAAGGAGCGCCGGAATGGCTGCAAAGCCACACCGTGGAGCACCAGGAGGGAAAATTGACCCGTTACATTGTGGCCGCAAATGTAGAGACACTGGTTTGGCTCGGTAATCAAGCCTGCCTGGAGCTTCATCCCTGGCTCTCTTCCGTGGGCACTCTTGATCAGCCTGATTTTGCGGTCTTTGATCTTGATCCGATGGAGAAATCAACGTTTGATCAGGTCCGCCTGACCGCACTGACCGTCCGGGAAGCTTTGAACCGCCGCAAGATGGCGTGCTTTCCAAAGCTGTCGGGAGCAACGGGGCTGCAAATCTATGTGCCGCTTAAACCGATCTACCCGTACCGTCGGGTACGTGATTTTGTGGAAGCGGTTTGTGTGCAGGTTAACCGGGCCCTGCCCGAGTTTACCAGCCTGGAGCGCAAGGTGGATCAGCGCGAGGGTAAAATCTATCTGGACTACCTGCAAAATGTACGGGGTAAAACCTTAGCCGCGCCGTACAGCCCCAGGCCTTTGCCCGGTGCCCCGGTATCCATACCGGTGGATTGGGATGAAATCGCCGCGGGGACTATTTCCCCGGGCGACTATACCATCAAGAGCGCTGTGCGGCGCATTCAGGCCCGCGGAGACCTCTTCGCCGCAGTTCTCACCCAAAAACAGGAGCTGCCTCCTGATTTTTAATGCACCCCCAGTATTGATCCCGGTGCGGAAAATGGCGTTTGATGATATGCTATAATGTAAGAGATATTACCGGAGTATTCTGAATCATGACTCCTGCACTACGGATACCTGGGTAAAGAGGGGGAACGAACAGTGAGTGAACCGGTAATCCAGCCGCGCCGCAGATTTCCCGCACCAGGGCCGTTGATTGCCGTACTGGTATTGTTGCTGCTTCTGGGTGGAGCGGCCGTGTATTTTAGCTGTGATAACCGTGCGATAATCGCTTTTCCCGGAAATCCGGCCGCGCCCGAAGAACCCGAGGTTGGAGGAAACCCCGGTTTGACCGAGCCGCCCTTCTGGCCGGAACCGCCGCAGATCCCGCGACCCGAGTTTGTTAAAGGAATTTATGTCAATGTGCTGGAACAACCCTTGAGCGAAGCATTTTTTACTCAATTGGTGGAATTAATTGATAATACGGAATTAAATGCCGTGGTTATTGATTTAAAAGACGACCGTGGCCGCTTAACCTATAGCCGTACCCGGGTCCCCTGGGCAAATTCAGCCGGTGCGCCGGACCAATATATTGATCACCCGGTGGAGTTAATTGCCAGGCTTTCTGAAAACGGCATCTATCCGATTGCCCGCATTGTCGCCTTTAAAGACGCTCTCATGGCCGAGCACCGGCCGGACCTGGCCGCATTAAACAGCCGGGGCGAACCGTGGCGTTACGGCGCCGATAGCTGGCTTGACCCGTATAACAAGCATGTATGGAAATATGTGGTAGCTCTAGCCCGTGAAGCAGCCGAGTTGGGTTTCCGGGAGATTCAGTTTGATTACGTGCGCTTTCCTTCCGACGGCAATCTGAACGACATCTATTACCCGGCGAGTGACGGCTCCCCCTATCATGAGGTTATCCCGGCTTTCTTGCGCTACGCCCGGGCTTCACTGGCGGAATATGATGTGGAGCTGTCGGCCGATATTTTCGGACTGGTTACTTATGACCCGGGAGACCAGGGTATCGGCCAGCACCTTGAATCGATCGCCGCCACAGTAGACCTGGTCTGCCCCATGATCTACCCTTCCCATTATGGAGCGGGAAACCTGGGTCTGGAGAATCCCGATGCCGCGCCCTATGATACCGTATACCGAAGCTTGCAGGTCGCGGTAAACCGCTTGGAGCAAGCCGGCCTCGAGACAACTATCCGGCCGTGGCTGCAGGCTTTTACGATCAATCACCTTTACGGCGCCGCCGAGGTGAGAGCCCAGATTCAAGCAGCCGAAGATCTGGGTATCCATGAATTTTTACTTTGGAATAACGGTAATTACTATAATGCGGCAGCGTTACGTCCGGCAGATAAGTAACCGCTAAATTTGCCCAGGATGCATTCCACCGCAGGCACAAGGGTCATATGCTATACATGAGCGGCGGTTCAAGACGGCGTGGGCGTATACCGGCCGTATGCAAGGGAACCCGGTCAAATTAAGGAGACGGTGAACTGATGGAATTAAGCTACTGGGAAATCGCGCTCAGGTTGGGGCTGGCCGTTTTATTGGGCGGCCTGGTCGGTATCGAGCGTGAAACGCATAACCGGCCGGCCGGCTTTCGCACCCATATTCTGGTATGCGCGGGATCGGCTTTGATTATGATGGTTTCCGCATACGGCTTTGCCGGTGAGTTCGGCACGCACTATGCAGTGGATCCGGGCCGGATCGCAGCCCAGGTTGTTACCGGGATCGGTTTTTTGGGTGCGGGCACTATCCTGCAGCAAAGGGGCAGCATCCGGGGCCTGACCACAGCCGCCAGTATCTGGGTGGTATCCGGTATCGGATTAGCCGCGGGTATCGGTTTCTACACCGGAGCCGTACTTACTACCCTGGTTGTTCTGGTCAGCCTGTTGTTATTGGGCAGAGTTGATCGGATGATCCTCTCCCAGCGCCGGACCAGAAGTTTACTGATACGGGCCGTGGACCAACCGGGACTGATGGGGCGGGTCGCCGGAGTACTCGGCGATTTGAAGCTTAATATCCGTAAAGTTGAACTGGGGTCCCAGGAGTACGATTCGGCTGTCCAGGCGGAAGTGGTTACCATGGAATTCATCCTGGTTGCTCCCTTAACGCTGGAAACAAGCCGGCTTTTTTACCGTCTCTTCAGCCTGAAAGGAATTTTGGAAATTTCCTGGCAGGGTGAGGATGTTCCGGTGGATACCGTCATTGAAAAACCGCTTTAAATAATACCTCCCGCCAGGCATCAGATGGCAACGCTTATTATAAAACTCCGCTGTTCAAGCAGTTTAACTAGCCCGAAATTAAATTGATACGTAAAACCGCGCACTGCGGTAATAATTATATTCATTAGCGGCATATAACCCCTGCTAAGGCATAATAAAGATTAACGGTATTTGATTAACCGGGGGCTAAATGCGGTATAATAGTTACAAGGTCAGGGAAGGTCAAACTTCAGCCGCTTTTCCACATGCCGCGATCAGTGGTCGTTAATGCAGACAACTGACTGTGGACAGTCCTGCCGGAACGGAGATGAAGACCGATGGCCAATCTGTCGGATTTTATAGAAGAGCACCTGAAAAGACTTTTGGCCTTGAGTTCCCGCGGTTATATTGAAATTCAACGCCGTGAACTTTCCCGCAAATTTACCTGTGTCCCTTCGCAGATAAACTATGTTTTAAGCAGCCGTTTTACGCTTGAAAGGGGATACCTGGTGGAGAGCAGGCGGGGCGGCAGAGGCTTTATTAGGATCTACCGCATTGACCCGATGCAGTTCCGATCCTGGGATGGAATCCTGCAAAAAATCGCGGGCGTGGAGTTCGAACCGGCTAAAGCAGTCCAGTTTTTAAAGCGCGGTTGTGAAGAGAGAATTGTGTCCCGGCGAGAGGCCCAGATTGTAGAAGCGCTGTTGAGGGACGACCACTATGCCGGTTTAATCGCGGGGCGGCAAGAGCTGCGGGAGCTGCAAAAAAAATTGTTTAAAGCAGCCCTGGAAGCAATACTAAAAGGGAACCATTAATCTGTAACGGGAGTGTGATCATAGGATGACTTGCCAGGAATGCCGCAGTGCAGAGGCAACTGTTTTTATTACTAAAATCATAAACGGTAAAAAAACGGAAATACATTTATGTGATAGTTGCGCGGGGGAAAAGGAAGAGCTTGATTTTTCTTTTGAACCGCAATTTGCGCTGCATCATCTGTTCGGCGGACTGCTTGGTGAGAATATGCGTGGTTCGCGGGAAGCGCTGCGTGCTGCCAAGGTCCAGTGCCCGGGCTGCGCGCTCACCTTTGCCCAGTTTAGTCAAATCGGCCGGTTGGGTTGCAGCAGTTGTTTTAACGCTTTCGATGAGAAACTGGTGCCGCTTTTGCGCCGTATTCACGGCAGTGTGCGCCATACCGGTAAAGTACCGCGCCGCAGTCAGAGCACCGTCCGGTTTAAAAGGGAACTGGAACGCTTGAAAGAGGAACTGCAGCAGCGGGTGCGGGGCGAGGAGTTCGAAGAAGCGGCCAGGCTGCGCGATCAAATCCGGCAGATGGAGCAAGAACTGCAGGAAGGAGGGAGAGAAGCTTGAATCTGAAAGAGCTTACTTTAAGCCGCTGGATGGAAGGGTCCGGCCCGGAGAACGATACGGTAATCAGTTCGCGGGTCCGCATCGCCCGGAATATTCAAGGGATCCCTTTCCCTTATCTGGCTTCGGCCGAACAAACAGGCGCTGTTCAGGAGCAGGTTACCCGGGCCGCTGCGGCTCATAAAGAGGCGTTTACGGCATTCTCCCAATACCCGATGGAGGAGTTGTCGCCTCTCAATAAACAGATTATGGTAGAAAAACACCTGGTCAGCCCCTTTCTCGCTCGTGATTCGGATCACGGCGCGGTGCTGCTGCGCGGTGATGAAGCGGTCAGCATCATGATCAATGAAGAGGACCACCTGCGGATACAGGCGATTTTACCGGGGCTGCAGTTGGAAGAGGCCTGGCACGAGGCTGATCGTTATGACGATCTGCTTGAAACCGGCATTAATTATGCTTTCGACGAACGCTGCGGCTACCTGACAGCGTGCCCCACCAATGTCGGCACAGGACTGAGGGCGTCGGTAATGCTTCACCTGCCGGCTTTAATCATGACCAAACAAATCAATCGCCTTTTAAGCGCGCTTTCCCAGGTAGGCCTGGCCGTGCGCGGTCTTTATGGAGAAGGAACGGAAATTATCGGCAACCTGGTTCAGGTGTCAAATCAAATCACCCTGGGGCAGGCGGAAGAAGAGATCTTGCGCAACCTTTACAGCGTCACCCGGCAAATCATTGAACAGGAACAAACCGCCCGGCAGGCGCTGCTGAACGACAACCGGCCTCGCATTGCGGACCGATCCTGGCGGGCCCTGGGGCTGCTGAAATTTGCCCAGATGATGAGCTCCCAGGAAGCGATGCAGTTATTGTCCGATGTCCGTCTGGGCTTTGATCTTGGACTGGTTAAAGGTGTGGATCGAAAGCTGTTAAACGAGCTGCTCGTGATTATCAGGCCCGCTTGCCTGCAGCTGCTGGCCGGAAAAGAGTTAAGCGGCAGCGAACGCGATTTGGAACGGCCGGTGCAAATCAGAAAGCGGCTTAACCGGTTTCAGAAGTCAGAAGAAAGTTAACTAACTATCAATTGAGGTGAGATAAATGTTCATGTTCGGCAGATTTACGGAAAGGGCTCAGCAGGTATTGGTCTTGGCTCAGGAAGAAGCCAAGCGATTAAGCCATAATTTTATCGGGACAGAGCATTTGCTCCTGGGTTTGATCCGGGAGGGCTCCGGCATCGCTTCCCGAGCGCTGCATAATATGGGTGTTGATCTGAATCGAGTGCGCCAGGAAGTAGAGCAGATTACTCCCAAGGGCGAAAAAGTCGTGCAGCAGGGTATCAGCTACACACCGCGCGCAAAGCGGGTTGTGGAGTTGGCCATTGAAGAGAGCCAGAACCTGGGGCATAACTACGTTGGCACTGAGCATATCATGTTGGGCCTGCTCCGTGAAGGCGAAGGAATCGCCGCTCAGGTTTTAACGAATATGGAGATCGATTTAAAGCGGTCCCGGAAAGAGGTAATTCAACTTCTTGGCGGTGAGGAAGGGGCGGCTCGATCCGGGGGTGAAGAAAAGGCGAGTCCCCAAACCCCTACCGTTGATACCTTCGGCCGGGATTTAACCAAATTGGCCCGAGAAGGGAAACTTGATCCGGTTATTGGGCGTGAAAAGGAAATCGAGCGGGTGATCCAGGTATTGAGCCGCCGCACGAAGAATAACCCGTGCCTGATCGGTGAGCCGGGCGTCGGCAAGACCGCCATCGCCGAGGGGCTGGCCCAACGGATCATGGAAGGCAATGTGCCGGAAATATTGCGCGGCAAAAGAGTGGTTACCATCGAACTGGCGGCGGTTGTGGCGGGAACAAAGTACCGCGGCGAATTTGAGGAGCGGCTGCGCAAGTTGATGCAGGAGCTGCGCCAGGCCGGTAACGTGATGGTTTTCATTGATGAGCTGCACACGATTATCGGCGCCGGGGCCGCGGAAGGGGCGATCGATGCTTCCAATATATTAAAACCGGCGCTGGCCCGGGGTGAGCTGCAGTGCATCGGGGCTACCACTCTGGATGAATACCGCAAGCATATCGAGAAGGATCCGGCGTTGGAGCGGCGTTTTCAGCCGATTGCCGTAGGTGAACCGACGCGTGATGAAAGCCTTGCCATTTTAAAAGGGCTGCGCGACCGCTATGAAGCCCATCATAAAGTTAAAATAACCGATGAAGCGCTGGAGGCGGCGGTCCAGTTGTCCGACCGCTATATCAGCGACCGCTTCCTGCCTGATAAAGCAATCGATCTGATCGATGAGGCGGCTTCGAGGGTGCGCATTCGCAATTACACCGCCCCGCCCGATTTAAAAGAGATGGAAGAGAAACTGGACAGCCTGCGCAGCGAGAAAGAGGCCGCCGTACGCAACCAGGAATTCGAGCTGGCGGCCAAGCTGCGGGACCAGGAGCATAAATTCAAAGAAGAGCTCGATGAGCAGAAGCGGGAATGGGAGCAGAAGATCGGTACCTCGGACCAGGCCGTGGTTACCGATGATGATGTAGCCTATATTGTTTCCAGCTGGACCGGTGTGCCCGTTAAAAAACTGGCTGAAGAAGAGTCGGCCCGCCTGCTCAAACTTGAGGAGATTTTACACCAACGCGTAATCGGCCAGGACGAAGCCGTTCGCTCCGTGGCACGCGCAATCCGGCGCGCCCGGGCCGGCTTGAAAGATCCGAAGCGTCCTGTCGGCTCCTTTATCTTTCTCGGCCCGACCGGTGTTGGAAAAACTGAATTGGGCCGGGCGCTGGCCGAAGCTCTTTTCGGTGATGAACGGGCTGTAATCAGGCTGGACATGTCCGAGTATATGGAGAAGCATACCGCCGCGCGGCTGATCGGAGCGCCGCCGGGCTATGTCGGTTATGAAGAAGGGGGCCAGTTGACGGAAAAAGTGCGCCGTAAACCCTATTCGGTGATTCTCCTGGATGAAATGGAGAAAGCGCACCCCGACGTGTTCAATGTCTTGCTGCAGATTCTCGAAGACGGGCGCTTGACTGACGGTAAAGGCCGTACCGTTGATTTTCGCAACGCCGTGGTGATTATGACTTCAAACGTGGGAGCTACCTTTTTGCGTAAATCAGCGCTCGGTTTTGGCGCCGCCGGCGAGGAAGCCGGCTATGAAAAAATGAAAGAGCGGGTTTTGGATGAATTGAAACGGACTTTTCGCCCTGAATTTATCAACCGGGTTGACGACATTATCGTCTTCCACGCTTTGAATGAAACGCATATTCGGGAAATCGTCAGCATTATGCTCGATGAACTGAACCGGCGGATTCAAGAATTCAATCTGCAGGTGGAGGTTTCCGACGCGGCCAAGACTCAACTGGTGAAGGAAGGTTTTGACCCGACTTTTGGCGCGCGGCCGCTGCGCCGGGTGATTCAAAAACGCCTGGAGGACGGCATCTCCGAAGAGATGCTGCAGGGAAAGATTCAACCCGGAGACATTGTAGCGGTGGAAGTGGATGACGGCAGTTTCTTGTTCAACGCAAAAAAAGAAAGAAGTTAACACTGTATTTTTCAAACGCATTGACGCGGGGGTACGGATCACCGTGCCCCTTTTTACATGGGACAGGGGGACAGGTCCCTTGTCCCTGCAGTTCTTTATGCCGCCCGGGCGGCA
>JBFMGD010000011.1:0-60174 GCA_040751775.1 Bacillota bacterium
TCATAATGTTCAAAATTTTTTGTCTTTCCGGCAGGAATATCACGCTCCGGTAGAGAATAGTTTAAAACATACCGATCAGTATAATTACTCAATTATTTAATACCGACTAGTTTAAAGGAGATCTCATGAGCAGCAAAATCTTTGAAAAACACATTAGCGAAGCAGCAAGCGCGGAAGGACAACGAAAGCAGCAGATTTTAGCCGCGGCCTCGGAGGTTTTCGCCCGGTTGGGTTACGGGGCGACCATCGATCAGATCGCCGAAGAGATGGGCGTAACTAAGGGCCATATCTATTATTACTATCAGAGCAAACAGGAGATCCTCTTCCAGATCTTTCGCCAGGCCATGGATTTCTTTTTCCAGGAAGTCGCCCAGGCGCTAGATCCGAAACTGCCCGCCCCGCAGCGGCTTCAATCGATTCTGAAGGCGCACATCAATGCCATCTGCGAAAACCGGGAAATCATGACGGTGTTCATGGACCTGCGGCGCGACCTTTTGCCGGAGCACTGGCAGGAGATCGCCGCAAAGAGAAATAAATATGAGCAGCTTGTGCAGGGCTTGATTAAGGAGGGGATTACTGAAGGTTATTTTATCCGGGAAAACGAGAAGATCTTGTCCTACAGCATTCTGGGCAGCATAAACTGGTTATATGTCTGGTTTCAGGAAAAAGGGGCTTTGAACAAGGAGCAGATCGCGGAGTTGCTCTCCGCCTACCTGCTTCAGGGTTTAAGGAGGTGGCCGGCATTGAGCGCAGTGCAGTTGGGTAAAACCATCGGGGAAATTAACGTGGGGGACAGCGCTTCTTTCAGCAAGACAGTGAGCGAGACCGACGTTTACCTGTTCGCCGGGATAACCGGCGATTTTAACCCCATGCATGTCAACGAAGAATTCGCCCGTAAGACCATGTTCGGCAAGCGTATCGCCCACGGCGGCATCACCACGTCGCTGATCGCGCCGGTATTGGGTACCATTCTGCCGGGGTTGGGTACGGTGGCCCTGGAAACGAGCTGCCGCTTCAAGGCGCCGGTTTATCCGGGGGATACAGTCACCGCCTCCGCTACGGTGCTGGAGAAGGATGAGGCGAAAAACCGGGTCCGCATGGAGTTGAAATGGACCAACCAGGAGGGCGTGGTAGTGGCGAAAGGAGAAGCAGTGGTAATGCCGCCGCAGGAGGAATACAAGGAGATGTTCGGGCTTTAGCGGTTGAGCACTGCTTACTTTGGGGAGGGGATTAGATGGATGATCACCCGATTTTTAACGATGAGCACAGGGCCATTCGTAAAACGATCCGCGAGTTTGTGTTAAAAGAGCTGACGCCCCATGCCGACGAGTGGGAAGAGGCGGAAGAATTTCCGAATTGGGTCTTTGAGCGCATGGGGGAGCTGGGTTTCCTGGGGCTGCACTACCCGGAAGAGTACGGCGGGCAGGGAGGCGACTACCTCTGCGGTCTCATTCTGGCCGAAGAGATGACCCGCTGCCTCTGCGGAGGGTTGGCCATGGGGGTGGGAGTGCAGACGGATATGGTCTGCCCGCTGCTGCTGAAGGTCGGTTCGGAAAGCCTCAAAGAGCGTTTCTTAAAACCGGCTATTCGCGGTGAGAAGGTGGGTTGCCTCTGCATCACCGAGCCGGATGCCGGCTCGGATGTGGCCGGTATTCGCACCTCCACGGAGCGGGACGGTGACGACTATATCTTAAACGGCCAGAAAACCTTTATTACCAACGGGGTGCGGGCGGATTTCGCCATCGTGGTGGCGCGAGCCCGGGGCAGTGAGGGCGCCAGGGGGATCAGTCTCTTCGTGGTGGAGAAAGACTTCCCCGGTTTCAGCGTGTCCCGTAAACTGCAAAAAGTGGGAATGCGCTCATCGGATACCGCCGAGCTGGCCTTCCAGGATTGCCGCGTGCCCGCGGCAAACATGCTGGGCGAAGAGGGGCAGGGTTTTTATCATATTATGTGGGAGCTGCAGCCGGAGCGGCTGTTTGGAGCGGTTTCCTCGGTAGCCGGGGCCCAGATCTCCCTGGAGTCGACCCTTAAATATGTCCGGGAGCGGATTCAGTTCGGGCGGCAGATCGGCAAGTTCCAGGCTGTCCGCCACCGTCTCGCCGAGATGGCCACCCAGATTGAGGCGGCCCGCCAGCTGACCTATTACGTGGCCGGCCTGATCAACGTCGGCGAATTCCCGGCCAAAGAGATCTCGATGGCCAAGCTTTTCGCCACCCGGGTGGCTTACCAGATGGCGGATGAGGCGGTCCAGTTCCACGGCGGTTACGGCTATATGATGGAGTTTCCGGTCCAGCGTTTCTGGCGGGACAGCCGTTTGGCCCGGATCGGCGGCGGCACCGATGAAATTATGCTGGAGATCATCTCCCGCCAGCTGGTGGGGCTGTAGGGGAGGGGTGACGGTGATTCGTTCGATCCTGGTAGCCAACCGGGGTGAAATTGCCGCCCGGGTAATCCGGTCGGCCAATCGGCTGGGGATCAAGGCGGTGGCCCTGTATTCCGATGCCGATCGCAACGGCTGCTATATGCGTGAAGCTGCTGAAACGGTATCACTTGGCGGGAAAACCCCCCTGGAAAGCTACCTGGATGCGGAGAAAATCATCGCGGCCGCTCTTTTCAAAAAATGCGACGCGGTACACCCGGGTTACGGTTTTCTCTCGGAAAATCCCGCCTTCGCGGAGCGGTGCGCCCAGGCGGGGCTCATATTTATCGGCCCTGAAGCGGCATCGATCCGGCTCATGGGCGACAAAGCCCGGGCGCGCCAAACGGCGCAGAAGCTGGGCTTGCCCACGGTCCCCGGAAGCGGCGTGGTAGAGGGGCTCGAGGAGGCGCAGGCGGTATGCGCCCGCCTCGGATACCCGGTGCTGCTGAAAGCTTCGGCCGGGGGCGGCGGTATCGGTATGCGCAAGGTAGAGGATCCCGCAGGACTGGCCCAGGCTTATAGCGAGACCGCGGACCGGGCCGGGGCCGCTTTTGGCGATAACAGGATATTTGTGGAGAAATATCTCAATGAGCCGCACCACGTGGAAATCCAGGTGCTGCGCGATCGACACGGCGGCGCAATCACCTTTCCTGAACGGGAGTGCTCGGTGCAGCGCCGTTACCAGAAAGTAATCGAAGAATCGCCGTCCACCTGCGTCAGCGCGGCGCTGCGCCGCGCTTTAAGGGAGGCGGCCCGGCGCCTGGCGGAAGGGATCGGGTATGTTAACGCCGCCACGGTGGAGTTCGTGGTGGATAAAGAGCGCCGCTATTACTTCCTGGAGGCAAACACGCGCTTGCAGGTGGAACACCCGCTCACCGAGGCGCTCACCGGGCTGGACCTGGTAGAGCTGCAGATCCGCATCGCTGACGGGGAGAAACTGCCCCTGGATGAGGCTGAGCTGGAGGTGCGAGGCTGGGCCCTGGAGGCGCGGATCTATGCCGAGGATCCACGGCGTTTTTATCCTTCGCCGGGGACGATTACCGAATACGCGGAGCCCAGTGGGGAAGGAGTGCGGGTGGATAGCGGCTACGGGCCGCAGGGAGTAGTGACACCGTATTACGACCCCCTGGTGGCCAAATTGATTACCTGGGGCGCCGGCCGGGAAGAGGCCTTGCACCGGATGTTGGCGGCCCTGGATGCTTATTACATTGCCGGGATACGCACCAATATCCCTTTTTTAAAAGAAGCGTTCGCCTCGCCTCTCTTCCGGGATGGCGGCTACGACACCCACTTTGTGGAGAAGTTGCGACTGCTGAGCCCCCCCTCACCCTGATCCTTTCGTCCTGCCGGGGAAGAGGGGGCTAAGAGATATCGGGGGCGCGGCGCAAATGTGCAGTGAGCTGTGAGAGGAATCTACATTTTATATGGGAGGTGGATAGCAGAAATGAGCGGCGAAGAGAAAGAACCGGTTCATCCGGATCTGGAGCGGCTCCATCTGCTGCGGGAGAAAGCAAAGCAGGGCGGCGGCCCGGATAAAATCAAGCGGCAGCACGACCGGGGCAAGTTGACCGCCCGGGAGCGGCTTGATCTGCTTTTCGACCCGGGAACCTTTTTTGAGATGTCCATTTTAGGCGGTGAGGATGTGGAAAGCCCGGACGCGGACGGGGTGGTGGCCGGGTATGGAAAGATTGACGGGCGCTATGCCGGGGTGGTGGCCTATGATTATACCGTCAAAGGCGGCTCCATGGGCCAGGTCGGTGAGGAGAAGGCCACCCGGATCCGGGAGATCGCGCTTAAGTCAAAATTCCCGATGATCTGGCTGCTCGACTCGGGGGGCGCCCGGATCGACCCGAAAAGCGGTTTCGGCGCCAGCAGCGAAGCCGATGACCGGGTCGCTATTTTCGCCAAAACAGGTTACCTGTTCAAAGAAGAATCCCTGATGTCGGGGGTGATTCCCCTGGTCGGGGCGATGCTGGGGCCGGGTTTCGCCGGCACCGCGTATATCCCGGGCCTTTCCGATTTTGTGCCGATGGTCAAGGATAAAAGCTTCATGGGCTTGGCCGGTCCGGCCCTGGTGAAGATGGTGATCGGCGAAGAGATCGGCGAGAACGAGCTGGGCGGCTCGAAGCTGCACTGTGAAACCAGCGGCGTGGGCGACCTGGAGGTGGAAGACGACGCCGCCTGCATCCACTCGATCCGCGAATATCTCTCTTTCTTCCCCGCTCACTGCGACGAAAAGCCGCCGCGCAAGGCATATGAGGGCGACCCCACGGCTTTGATCGATGACCGGATCGCCGCGATCGTCCCGGAGAGCAGCCGTGAAGCGTACAACATGCACCGGCTGATCAAGATGGTGGTGGACGACGGCCATTTCTTCGAGATGAAACCCCGCTGGGGCAAGAACATGATCACCGGCTTCGGCCGTATCGGCGGTTATCCGATCGGCGTGGTGGCCAACAACCCCATGTCATACGGCGGGGTAATCGATATCAACGCTTCCGACAAGGCGGCGCGCTTCATCTGGCTCTGCGACGCCTTCAATATCCCGCTGCTTTTCCTCTCCGACGTGCCCGGCTTCATGGTCGGCTCCAAGGCGGAGAAAGACGGGATCATCCGCCACGGGGCCAAGTTAATCCATGCCGTGGCCGAGGCCACCGTGCCGAAGTTTACCATTATCGTGCGCAAATCTTACGGCGCCGGCTATTACGCCATGTGCGGCAAGGCGTTCGATCCTGATCTAATCGTCGCCTGGCCCAAGGGCGAGATCTCGGTTATGGGTGCGGAAGGGATGGTCAGCATCTTCGCCAAGAAGATGCTTGACGCCGCGCTGCCGGAAGAGCGGCCCGCGATCGTCACCGGTATGGCCGATCTGATCAAGCCGTATCTCAATGTGAAGATGGCGGCGAAGCAAGGGTATATCGACGATATCATCGACCCGCGGGAGACGCGGCGGGTGCTTTTCCGAGCCTTGGAGTTTACTAAAAACAAGCAAATCTACCGCCACCCCCGCAAGCACGGGGTCTATCCAGTGTGAGAAAGGACGGTTTACATGTATGAGACCATAATTACCGAAGTGCGGGGACAGACAGGCTGGATTACCATTAACCGCGCAGAGCGGCGCAACGCCCTCAACCCGACCGCGGTGCGGGAACTGGCCGCGGCGCTGCAAGAGATGGAAGAGCAAAAAGAGGTGATCAGCCTGGTTCTGACCGGAGCCGGGGAAAAGGCCTTTTGCGCGGGGATGGATTTAGGCGGCGGCGAAGCGCTGCAGCTCTCCTGCCTCGACCGCCATGAGCTGCAGCGGCAGTTCTTGGAATTGCTGAAAAGGATGAAAGCTTTGCGGAAACCGCTGATCGCCCGGGTTCAGGGTGCAGCCCTGGGGGGCGGCTTCGGCCTGATGAGCGCCTGCGACCTGGTTGTTGCCGCAGCAGAGGTCCAGTGCGGCACCCCGGAGATCAACCTGGGGCTCTTTCCCTATATTATCACCGCGGTCCTGCTGCGCGCCACGAGCAGCCCGAAAGCGCTGCTGGAGTTGATGCTGACCGGGGAGAGGATTTCAGCCGCCCGGGCGGCCGAATTAGGGTTCATTAACCACGTGGTCGGACGGGAAGCGCTCGATCCGGCAGTGGATCAGCTCACCGCTCAATTGAACGCCAAGAGCCCGGCGGTGCTGCGGCTCGGCCGCCGCGCCTTCTATACCGCCCGCGATATGTCTTACGAACATGCCCTGGAGTATCTTTCGGGAATGCTGGCCTTAAATATGCAGGCTGAAGATATGGTCGAGGGGGTCACAGCCTTCATGGAGAAGCGGGAACCCCGCTGGCAGGGCCGGTAGAAGCAACTGGAAAAGGAGTGATTCCAATGGGTTTAAGCGACAAGGCAGTGATTACCTGCGCGCTGACCGGAGCGATCGCCAACAAGGCGCAGTGTCCCCATATCCCCTACACGGCGGCAGAGATCGCCGAAGAGGCCCGGCGCGCTTACGAAGCGGGCGCAGCGGTGGTCCATATCCACGCCCGGGAAGATGACGGTTCCCCGACCGTTGACCTGGCGGCCTTCCGCCGGATTTACGAAGCGGTGCGCCGGCTCAGCCCGGTGCTGATCAACTTCTCCACCGGTGCGATCGGCGTTACCCGGGAACAGCGCATCGCTCATATTCCGGCGCTGCGTCCCGAGATCGCCGCCCTGAACATGGGCACCATGAACTACGCCAAGTACAGCCCGCGGCGCAAAGATTTTGTTTTCTCCATGGAGTTCTTAAACCCGATCCCCGATATTATCTACTACTTGAAGACGATGCAGGAGCACGGCGTGCAGCCTGAATGCGAGTGTTTTGACGTCGGCCACCTGGAGACCGTTTATCCCTTGATCGATATGGGGCTGCTGCAGAGGTTCCAGGTCAGCTGCATCCTCGGCGTGGTGGGGGCCATGCAGGCCACGGCCCGCAACCTGGCGCACCTGTCATCCCTGGTGCCGCGGGGGATCCCCTGGCAGGTGATCGGTATCAGCACCGATCAGTGGATGCTTTGCGCCACGGCCCTGGCCCTGGGCGGCAATATCCGGGTGGGGCTGGAGGACAATTTTTATCTTTCCCCGGGGGTGATGGCGGCAGGCAACGCCCCCCTGGTGGAGAAGGCGGTGCGCATGGCCCGCGACATCGGACGCGAGCCGGCCACAGTGGAAGAGGCGAAGCAGTTGTTGAAGCTGATATCTTAAAGAGGGAGTGAGCGAACCATTGCCTGTTGAAGTCAAGGCAACGATTACCGGCAACGTATGGAAAATCGTAAAAGCAATAGGCGACACAGTCGACGAGTACGACGTGATCATGATCCTGGAATCCATGAAGATGGAGATACCGGTGGAGGCGCCCCAGGGTGGGAAAATCGTCGCGTTCAGGGTTAAAGAAGGGGATTCGGTCATTGAGGAGGATGTTGTGGCGATCATGGAATAGGCCCGGCCAGAGGCACTGATCAAACTTGCATAACAACTACAGATAAATAAAAGTGTTTCCGGCAATCATCATCCACCCGGGACGGTAGGACGAGTAGCATTAGAAAATTGCTGCCAGTTTATTACTTGCCCGGGTATTTGTTTTGTTTTACAGGTGGTCATAAATATTTATGGAGGGGACTGAAAGATGACTGTGGTCAAAGGAAGAGATCTGGGAGAGGTAAAACGGGAGACGATTAACGATCTGTTCTGGGCAACGGTTGAGCGTCACCCGGAGATCGTGGCGGCCCGCTTTCGTGCCGGCGACGGTTTTAGCGAATGCACCTACCGGCAATTGGGCCAACAGGTGAAAGAGCTCGGAGCGGGACTGCTCGCGCTGGGGTTGCAAAAGGGCGATAAGGTAAGCCTGCTGGCGGAGACTAGGTATGAATGGGTGGTAGCCGATTTTGCGATTCTCACCGCCGCCGGGGTAACGGTAACCGTCTACCCTACCCTTTCCGCCCGCACGGTGCAGTTTATCGTGGACAACTCGGACAGTGAGATCATCTTTGTGGAAAACCGGCTACAGCTGGACAAAGTGATCTCCATTTGGGATCAGCTTCCCGCCCTGAAGCAAATCATTGTGATCGAACCTCTTGAATCTAAACCGCGCCAAAATATTTTAACGATGCAGGAGACCATGGAGCTGGGCCGCCGCTTCGCAGCGGCGCAACCAGCTGCTTATGAAGCCGCCCGGCGCAGCGTCGACCCGGCCGATTTGAGCAGTATCGTCTATACCAGCGGCACTACCGGCCTGCCCAAGGGGACCATGCTCTCTCACTGGAACTGGCGCTTCAATGTCTACGCCGTGGTGGACCTGGTTGATTTTCAACCCGGCGATACACTGCTGGCCTTTCTCCCCCTGGCCCATGTTTACATGCGCCTGGTCTATTTTGCCGCGGTCTATGCCGCCGCCACAACCCATTTCAGTTATCCGGATACCCTGGCTCAGGATCTGCCCCTGGTCCGGCCGCACTGTTTCGTATCGGTTCCCCGCCTGTTCGAACGGGTCTATAACCGGCTACTGGAGCAGATGGGCGGCGGGCCGGCTTTGCGTAAAAAAATATTCTTTTGGGCGGCGGCGGTGGCCCGGGAGATGGGCGAAACCTTAAGCCTCTGGCAAGAGCCCGGGTTTGGGTTGAAGCTGAAACACCGCATTGCCGACAAGCTGGTTTACAGCAAGATCCGTGTCCGGATGGGAGTAGACCGGCTGAAATGGACCTGCTCCTCAGGCAGTGCGCTGCGCAAGGATCTGGCCTTCTTCTTCAACGGCATGGGGATCACCATCATCGAGGGATACGGGATGACCGAAGTGGCGGCCCCCTCAAACCTCAACCCGGTGGGCCGCTTTAAACCGGGCACCGTGGGGCCGCCCCTGGCCGGGGTGATGCAGCAGATTGCGGCAGACGGTGAAATTTTAATTAAGGGCGATAATGTGATGATCGGCTATTACAAGCTGCCGGAGGAAACCAAAGAACACTTTACTGAAGACGGCTGGTTGAAGACGGGCGATATCGGTGAGTTCGATGAAGACGGTTACCTAATCTTTAAAGAGCGCAAGAAGAATATTTTGGTTCTCTCCACCGGCAAGAACGTGGCCCCGCTGCCCATTGAAGAAGCGCTCAAGAAAAGCCGCTGGGTAGATGAAGCGGTGGTAATCGGGGACAACGAAAAGTTTGTGGCCGCACTGATCCAGCCGAATTACCAATCCCTTTTGAATTTGGCCCGGGAGTACGGCCTTCAGTATGATGAAGCGAAAATAAATATGATCGAGACGGCTACCGGTGAAAAAGTGCCGGTGCAAGTGGATCGACGCCTGTTGGAGGATGAAAAGGTGCTGGAGATCTTCCGTCAGGTGGTGGAGCGGGCCGGCCGCTCTTTTGATCCGTATGAGCAGGTGAAAAAGTTTCAACTGCTCGACCAGGCGCTGACCCTGGAAGAAGACGAACTGACTCCCACCCTGAAAGTGAAGAAAGATGTCATTCAGAAGAAGTATGAAAACCTGATCCGGCAAATCTATGCCGGTGCCGAGTGATCGCCTTTATGGGAAAATAGCCAGGCTAAAGTGTCATCTTTTTTCTTGACAGCCCCGTGGTGAAGGTGTTATTTTTAAAATACAATTAAATAGTGTTGAGGTGCGATATCGTTTAATAGGGAAGCCGGTGAGAACCCGGCGCGGTCCCGCCACTGTGAGTCGGAGTCCCCCCACTGATACCACTGGTTCGAAGAACCGGGAAGGCTGGGGGCGGCGATGAAAACGAGCCAGGAGACCTGCCTGAACACACGTTGATTCCCTTCGGGTGAAAGGGTAATGCGAGGTGTCATACGCCACGTTACTTGTTTACCGTGGCTTTTTGTTTGGCCGCTCCCGCTTTCACTGTCGAAAGCGGGAGCTTTTTAATACACATAACCCCAAAGGAGTGAAGAAAGGTGAAAAATGTTTTACTGTTGTTAATCGGGCTAAGCGTGTTTTTATTAAGCGGCTGTGCCGGCGGGGACAATGAAGCGGGCAGCGGCGCCCCCTTCGCCGTGGTGACAGACCAGGCCGGCCGCGAGGTTGTTTTGCAGGATGTCCCTGAAAGAATCGTTTCCCTCTCCCCAAGCAACACTGAGATCGTTTTTGCCCTGGGAATGGCCGACCGCGTGGTGGGGGTCACCGACTACTGCAATTATCCGCCCGAGGCGGAAGCCAAGGCCAAGGTGGGAGGGTTCTCCAATCCCAACCTGGAGCTGATCCTGGAGCTGGAGGCGGACCTGGTCCTGGCCGGCTCTCTCCACGAAGAGTTTATTCCCCGGTTGGAGGAGATGGGTATTCCGGTGCTGGTCCTGGCCCCGGAAACGTTGGCAGATGTATATGCTTCCCTGATGCTGGTGGCGGAGGTTACCGGCAGCACGGAGCAGGGGGAGCTCCTGGTGGCGGAGATTCAAGAGCGTGTCAGCCGGGTTCAGGCGGCTCTTGGTTCCTTAAATGAAGATGAAAAAGTAGTCGTTTATTACGAGGTCTACTCCGACCCGTTGATGAGCGCCGGCGCGGGCACGCTAATCAACGAGATTATCACGCTGTCCGGCGGGAGAAACATTTTTGCCGATCTGGCGGAGCAATATCCCAAGGTCAGCGCGGAAAGCGTGGTGGAAAGGCAGCCCCAGGTAATCCTCTTTCCCGATTACCACGGATCGGCCGAGATCATGGCGGAGCAGATGACGGAGCGGCCGGGTTGGGAGAGTATTCCGGCGCTGCGGGAGAACCGGGCTTACGCTGTGCACGATGACGCCTTTACCCGCCCGGGACCCCGGGTGGTGGACGCCATTGAGCAAACGGCGAAGCTGTTTTACCCCGGGCTGTTTTAATAAGACCCCCCACCCTGACCCTCCCCCCCGCGGGGGGGAGTGGGGAGTAGAGAGGACTTATTAGTGCCCTGTCAAGCAACTTTGTTTGGTTATGGAATGATACCCAATGCCGTAGACCGGGGCGAAAGCCTCAGTGACGAATATGATCAGAGTATGGCATATTGGCAGCAACCAGAATGGAGATGGCGAAACTGAAGCGAAAACAGATTGGCGCAACCACAAAAAAGACGCTGCTGCTGGCGGGCCTGCTGGCGCTCCTGGCGCTCTCATTCATCGGCGCGGTGATGAAAGGCGCGGTTTCGATCAACTGGTGGGAAGCGGTTGGCGTGATGGTTGAACCATTTTCCCCGGAACCATTTGACCTTGCTCTATCGCCAGTGCACCGCGATATCCTGTTGCAGATTCGCATCCCCCGCGTATTGCTGGCCGCCGCCGTGGGGAGCTCCCTGGCGGTGGCCGGCGCTGTCTTCCAGGGGCTGTTTCGCAACCCCATGGCCGACCCTTACGTGATCGGGATCTCTTCCGGCGCGGCCCTGGGAGCCGTCTTTGCCATGCTGGCCGGTATCCGGTTGTCACTGGCCGGCCTTGGAGCGGTCCCCCTGTTTGCCCTGGCCGGTGGAATCCTGACCATCCTGCTGGTTTACAGCATGGCCCGGGTCGGCCGGACGGTCCCGGTAATGACCTTGCTGCTGGCCGGCATTGCCGTCAGCGCTTTTCTCTCCGCCCTGGTTTCCTTGCTTACATATTATGCCGGGGAAAAGCTGCACCTGGTGATCTTCTGGCTGATGGGAGGTTTGGGCGGAGCCACCTGGTATAAAGTGCGTTTGATCATTCCCTACGTCCTGGCCGGGTTTATTTGCGTCTCCATTTTCGCCAGGGAACTCAACGCGCTGCTTCTGGGGGAAGAGACGGCCCGGCACCTGGGAGTGGAGACGGATAAAGTAAAAACAACCTTGTTGGTCGGGGCTTCCTTACTGGTGGCCGCCGCCGTTTCCAGCAGCGGCATGATCGGGTTTGTCGGGCTGGTTGTACCTCACTTTATCCGCCTGATTGCGGGGCCGGACCACCGCTTTCTGCTCCCCGCCTCGGCCTTGCTGGGCGCCTCGCTGTTGATTGCCACCGATACCCTGGCCCGTTCTGTTATCGCCCCGGCGGAGCTGCCGCTCGGTATTATCACCGCCATCGTGGGCGCGCCGTTGTTTGTTTACCTGTTAAAAAAGCGGAAAAAGCTGCGTTATTTCGGCGGAGGAGGGTAGAAGGTGGGCCTGAAGATCATCGTAAACGGGCTGGAGTTGCGCTACGGGGCCTACCCCGTGCTGGACGGAGTCGATTTTACTGTGCGCCGCGGCGATTTGCTGGCCTTGCTGGGAGCCAATGGGGCGGGAAAGTCCACATTGCTGCGCTGTATCAGCAAAATTCTGGCCCCCAGCGACGGGCAGATCCGGCTCAACGGGCGCGAGGCGCGCTTCATCGCGGCCCGGGAAGCGGCACGCCTCATGGCCGTGGTTTCCCAGGAGCAGGCGGTTGACTTTGATTTCACCGTCGAAGAAGTTGTCCGGATGGGGCGGCTGCCGTATTTAAAGCGGTTTCAGAAAGAAGGGGAAGAGGATGAGGTGCTAGCACGCCGGGCCATGGAGATGACCGGGGTGAGCCACCTGGCCGGGCGCACGATCACCGCCTTAAGCGGCGGGGAAAAGCAGCGGGTGCTGATGGCCCGCGCCGTATGCCAGGAGCCGGAAGCGCTGCTCTTAGACGAGCCTACCGCCAACCTGGATATCGGCTACCAGGCGTCACTACTGGAACTGGCCGCCCGGCTGAACCGGGAAAAGGGGGTTACCGTCATCGCGGCGATCCATGACCTGAACCTGGCTGTGCAGCATTTTGACCGGTTCATGCTGCTGGCCGGCGGCCGGGTGCTGGCGGCGGGCCGGGCTGAAGAGGTGATCACTGCTGAAAACATCAGGCGGTCGTACGGGGTGCCGGCTTTTGTCTACAGGCACCCGCTCTATGGTGTCCTGCAGGTCAGCGTGGCGAAGCGCCCCCCCGCAGGCGAAGTGGATTGCAAAGCCCTCCGGGTGCACGTAATCGGCGGAGGGGAGGAAGCGCTGCCCGCGCTGGAGCTGCTGCACAGGGCGGGTTTAAGCCTCTCCGTGAGCCCTGTTTCGATTCAGGACAGCGGCTGCCGCTTCGCTCAATTTCACCGCCTCCCGGTTGTGGAAGTGCCTCCTTTCTCCGCCATAACCGATGTGCTGCACCAGGAGCATTTGCAGCTGATCCGCCGGGCCGGCGCGGTGGTAGTGCCGCCGGTGCCTTTCGGTGAAGGCAACTTGCGCTGCCTGGCGGCGGTTGAGCAGGCCTTAAAGGAAGACGCTGTTGTCTTTGTCCTGGAGCCGGCGGGGATAAGCGAGCGTGATTTCAGCGGAGGCCGGGCCACTGAGTTGTTGGCGCGCTTGCTGCGGGAAGGAGCCCGCCCATTGCCGCGGGCGGCAGATCTTTTGGAGGCCGTCGCCGGCCGCTCGCAGAAACTGTAGGAATACAGCTGTCATCGCGAGGAGCGGCAGCAACGCGGCGATCCCACAGGATTGCCGCGCCTGCGGCTCGCCATGACACGAAAGCGCTAAGGAGGTAATAAAAGCGGTGCATGAGAGCGGTTCGATAGAATCGACACCAGTTAAAGAAATAGTTTTTGTTTCCTGGAGCGGGGGGAAGGATTCCTATCTTTCCCTGCTGCGCGCCCGGGAGACGGGGTTGGCGGTATATTGCCTGCTGAATTTCATTGATCGGAGCGGTTATTCCCGCTCGCACGGCTTGCCCGCGGCGCTGCTGCAGCGGCAGGCCGCGGCCCTGGGCATACCGCTGGAGACCGAAGCGGTAACCTGGGATACTTACGAAACCGGTTTTTGCGCGGCTATAAACAGGCTGAAAGAGCAGGGCGTGACCGGAGGGGTTTTCGGAGATATCGATTTGCAGGAGCACCGGGATTGGATTGAAAAGATGTGCGCCCGCTGCGGCATCGCGTTTCATTTACCGCTGTGGGGGATGGAGCAGCGGCAGGTATCGGAAGAGCTGCTGAGCCGGCAGGGCCGCGCTGTCCTGGTTTCGGTGCGCGGCGATTTGCTGGAAGAGAGCTGGTTGGGGCGCGTGTTGGATGAACCGTTTTTAGATTACTGCGCAAAAAAAGGCCTTTCCCCCTGCGGCGAGAGGGGAGAGTTTCATACCCTGGTGGTGGATGGGCCGCTTTTCCGGGAACCGCTGCAGTATCGTTCCGAAGCGGTGGAAAGAGTGGAGCGGTACGCCCGCCTGAGGCTGGCCGCGGGATCCGGCAGCGCCGAATAAGCGGATGTACAAACACTGCTGTCATCGCGCGGCGCGGTAGCGGCGCGGCGATCTCACAAGATTGCCGCGCCTGCGGCTCGCCATGACAGGCATTCGAGTTTCCGGGAATGGCCGGATCAACAGGAGGTTTGACCGATGGAGAAGGGTTATATCCAGGTTTACACCGGGGACAGCAAAGGGAAAACCACCGCCGCCCTGGGGTTAGGGTTGCGGGCCGTAGGCCGTGGTTACACGGTGTGGATGTACCAGTTTTTGAAAGGCGCCCCCAGCGGTGAGCTGGACAGCATATCGCTTCTGAACGGGCGTTTCCGGGTGTTCCGGCTGGCGGAAGAAAAAAAGTTTTTCAGCGCGCTGACCGGGATGGAAAAAGAGATTTTAAAGACGCGCCTGCAGGGTGAGCTGCGCCAAGTTATAGAGGCGATGGAGAGAGAATCCTGCGACCTGCTGATCCTGGATGAGATCATGGGAACCATCCACGCAGGCCTGCTGACTGTGGCGGAGGTATGTGCGTTAATAGACTGTAAGCCCCCGGGCATGGAACTGGTGTTGACCGGCCGGAACGCGCCCCGGGAGCTGTTGGAGAAGGCCGACCTGGTGACGGAGATGTGCTGCATCAAGCATTACATGGATGCCGGGGTGTCGGCCCGGGACGGCATCGAGAAATAAAAGTGAGGGAAGAGGTGGATCGGGTGGCGCAAGGTCAACGGGGTTCATTCATCCTGGTTACCGGGGGCGCGCGCAGCGGTAAGAGCAGCTACGCCGAAAAAACCGCCGCCGCAAGCGGTAAAAAGGTCATTTATATCGCCACGGCCACCGGCGATGATCAAGAGATGCGCGAACGGATCAAAAACCACCGGTCGAGGCGCCCCGCCGGCTTTATCACCGTGGAAGAGCCGTTCGAGCCGCACCGGATTGTCGAAAAAGAAGATCACGGGGAAACTTTTTTTCTGTTGGACTGCCTGACGCTGCTGCTGAGCAATCATCTGCTGCGCGGCGACGACGGGTCCGCGTCGGGCGAGTCCTACGGCAAGCGGGCGGAGAAATTTTTAGTTGAAATGGAGCGGCTGGCCGCGGTGCTGCGCGACAGCGCGGCCACGGCCCTGCTGGTAACCAACGAGGTGGGTATGGGTATTGTCCCGGACAGCGCCCTCAGCCGGATTTTCCGGGATACAGCCGGCCGGGCCAATCAGCTGGCCGCCGCCGCGGCGGACCGGGTCTGGCTGATCGCCTGCGGCCTGCCGCTCGCCCTGAAGTGAAGCAGAGGCGGTTCTACCCCCCTCCCCGACCCTCCCCCACCGGGAGGGAGGGAGTATAGATTGAAAGGAGCGTTGGCTAATGCCGGGAAAACCGATCATGCTGCAGGGAACCGGCTCTTCAGTCGGTAAAAGCATCCTGGCCGCGGCGCTGTGCCGTATTCTGAAACAGGATGGCTACCGGGTGGCCCCCTTTAAAGCGCAGAACATGGCGCTGAACTCTTATATTACCGCCGACGGGCTGGAGATGGGACGGGCCCAGGTGGTGCAGGCCGAAGCCTGCGGCCTCGCCCCGGTGGTGGAGATGAACCCGATTTTGCTGAAGCCCGCCGGCGACCGGGAAGCCCAGGTCATTGTAATGGGAAAAGTACACGGCGCGATGACCGCCGCCCGTTATCAAAACTTAAAACAGGAGCTGGGGGCAACGGTGCGGGAAGCGTACCGCCGCCTGGCCCGGGAGCATGAGATTATCGTGATCGAGGGGGCGGGCAGTCCGGCCGAAATCAACCTCCGGGAGCGTGATCTGGTCAACATGGGTCTGGCGGAGATGATCGACGCGCCGGTGATGCTGGTCGGCGACATCGACCGCGGCGGCGTTTTTGCCGCCCTGGCCGGGACCATGCTCCTGCTGAAGAACGGGGAAAAACGCCGGGTGCGGGGCGTCCTGATCAACAAGTTCCGGGGCGATTATCACATCCTCAAACCGGGGCTGGACGAACTGGAACTGATCATCTCCCGCCCTGTCCTGGGGGTGATCCCCTACATGCATATCGCCATTGAAGACGAGGACAGTGTCACCGAGCGGTTTACCGCCGTTCAAGATCGCGGCGCCGAAGTGAATGTCGCGGTGATCAAACTCCCCTTTATCTCAAACTTTACCGATTTCAGCGCGATTGACCGGGAGGAAGGAGTCAGTGTGCGCTATGTCCGGGAAGGGGAGTCCCTCGGTTCTCCGGATATCCTGATCATCCCGGGCAGCAAGAGCACTGTCAGCGATCTGCTCTACCTGCGCCGCTCCGGTCTGGAAGCGCAGATCCTGGATTATCACCAAAAAGGCGGCTTCATGATCGGGGTTTGCGGCGGCTACCAGATGCTCGGTAAACGGATTGCCGATCCGGATCACAGCGAATCCTCCCTGGAGGAGATCCCCGGTATCGGCCTGCTGGATATTGAAACGGTCTTTCAGGCGGAAAAGGTCACCACCCAGGTTGAAGCGGCGGTGCTGCCCGGGTGCGCCGGCTTGCTGGAGGGGCTGCAGGGGACTATCGTGGAGGGTTATGAAATCCATCAAGGGATCAGCGTGCACGGGCCGGATCTGCAGCCCGCGCTCCGCATCCGCAGCCGGTGCGGCAAACCGGATCACGCCCTGGACGGGGCCTGCAACCAAGAGGGCAACGTGTTCGGCACCTATCTGCACGGTATCTTTGACAACCACGTGTTTCTGCAGGCCCTGCTGAACAATGTGCGCCGGCGCAAGGGGCTCCCCGGGCGGCGCGGCAGCGCGCTCAGCTACCGGGAGTTTAAGGAAAAGGAATATGAACGCCTGGCCGATATTGTGCGCAGCCATATTGATCTGCCGCGGATCATGAATATTATCCGGTCGTAAGACAGTGCGGAGGAGGAGAAACCTGATGGATCGATTGATGTTTTATCCCGCGGCGTTGGGGCTGGCCTTCGCCCTGGATCTTCTGCTGGGCGATCCGCGCCGGCTGCCGCACCCGGTCCGGTGGATCGGTTGGGGCGTCTCTCTCCTGGAGCGGGTTTTGCGGTTTTTTTTCAAGGGGGCGCGGGCGGAGCGAATTGGCGGGGTGCTGCTGGTGCTCCTGGTGGCGGGAGGCGGATACCTGGCTTCAGCCGCGGCGTTGGCGGCGGCCGGCCGGTTGAGCCACTTTGTGGAGCTTGCCCTGGCGGCTTACCTGGTTTACGTCACCGTGGCCGTAAAGGATATGGGCAGGCATGTCAAGGCTGTCGCCAGGGCGCTGCGCGAAGAGAACCTGCCCCTGGCCAGGACCCGGGTGGCGCTGCTGGTCAGCCGGGATTGCGCCGCCATGGAGGCCGGCGCAATAGCCGGGGCCGCCTTGGAAAGCCTGTTTGAAAACACGGCGGACGGCGTGGCGGCGCCCCTGTTTTATGCCGCGCTCGGCGGACCGGCCTTGGCGATCCTCTACAAGGCGGTCAATACGATGGATTCGATGGTCGGGTACAAAAATGAGCGTTACCGGCACTTCGGTTGGGCGGCGGCCAGGCTGGACGATCTGCTGGGCTATATCCCCGCCCGCTTGAGCGCCCTCGCCTTTCTCGCGGCCGGGTGTATGCCGGGGGTGCAGTGGCGCCGCGACTGGGCCGTCCTGATGGCGGACAGGCGCAAGCATGACAGCCCCAACAGCGCCTGGCCCGAGGCTGCGGCGGCGGCGGTCCTGGATCTGCGCCTCGGCGGTCCGGCCGTGTACGGCGGCGTAACCGTTGCGCGGCCTTACTTAAACGGGACAGGACGATCCCCGGGCATGCCCGACCTGGCCCGGGGGATGGCGCTGTTTTATAGAACCGCAGTTTTAATCCTGGCTGCAGCGCTGCTGCCGGCGGTCGGGATCGCGGCGGTAAGGGGGGTGTTTTTATGAAGAGTTTGCGGCTGGCTTTTACATTGTTAACGGTGTTCCCTGTCGGGGAGATCAAACCGGCCGGCGGTGATTGGCGCAAGGCGGCGCTATTTTTCCCGCTGGTCGGCGCTGTACTGGGGGCACTGGCGGCAGGGCTTGCGGTGCTGGGCCGCGGGATCGCGCCGCCGCCGCTTACGGCCGCCCTGGCTTTGGCGGCGTTGTTTCTGCTGACCCGCGGCCTGCACACAGACGGCCTTTCCGACACCGCGGACGGCTTGCTCGGGGGGATGGACCGGAAGCGGAGCCTGCAGATCATGCGCAGCGGCGCGGCCGGCCCCATGGGCGTGGCCGCGGTTATGCTCACCTTTCTAATCAAGTTTGCCGCCTTGATTGCGCTGCCCGACCGCCTGCCGGTGCTCCTCTTCTTCACCCCGCTCTGCGGCCGCTGGTGCATGGTCCTGGCGGGGGCGGCGTTTAACCCGGCCCGGAACGAGGGTTTGGGCAGTACCTTTATCAGCGGCCTGGGCTGGCGTCATTTTTCCCTGGCTTCGCTGGTGGGCGGCGCTTTGTGTTGCGCCGGCATACGCCTGGGCGGAGGTTTTTTCCCGGTCGCGACCGGCACCGGGCTCTCTTTTGCCGTTGCCGGCGCGGCTGCCGTTGGGATGGCGCGCCGCCTGGGCGGCCTGACCGGCGATACCCTCGGCGCGGTCAACGAGATCGCAGAAACGGCCTTCCTGGTAGCAGCCGCCCTGGGGTTCAGTTTGTTTTAGAAAGGAGCGCAACATGCAAAAAAACGACTACGGCGGACACGGCGGGGATCTCCTGGCGGCGGCGCGGCAGTTCCGGCGCCAACCCGCCGCATTTATCGATTTCAGCAGCAACATCAACCCCCTCGGGCCGCCCCAGGGGCTGATCGAGCATTTGCGGCAGCGCCTGCCGGAGATCACCCGTTACCCCGTCCCCGGCGCCGTAATGCTGCGCCGGGGGCTGGCGGAACGCTTCAGCCTGCCGGAGGAGCGCCTGCTGGTGGGAAACGGGGCCAACGAACTGATTCACCTGCTTTTTCTTTACCTGCGGCCGAAAACGGTCTTGCTGCCGGTGCCGACCTTTGCCGAGTATGCCCGGGCCGCGCACCTGGCCGGGGCGCTGGTCAGGCCGCTGCGCCGGCTTCCGGATATGCCGCCTGATTGCAGTGCTATGTATAGAGAGCTGCACGGGGCCGATTTTTTGGTTCTCTGCAACCCGAATAACCCGACCGGTGAGCTCTATCCGCCGGATACGCTGACGGAACTGTTCGCCGCAGCGGTGCGCCAAAAGGTAACCGTGCTGGTGGATGAAAGCTTTTTTCCGTTTACCGCCCTGCCGCCGGGCCGGAGCAGCGCCGCGCTCGATTTGGAAAACCTGTGGGTGGTCACCTCTCTCACGAAGATCTGGGCGCTGCCCGGGCTGCGGCTGGGCGTTTTGGCCGGCCCCGCCCCGGCGCTGAAAAACTTGTCCACGTTCGGCGACCCCTGGCGGGTTAACAGCATGGCCCAACTGGCCGGCCTTTACTGCCTTCAGCATGCGGAATATGAGAAGAAGTCAGCGGCCGCGGTCAAACGGGAGCGCGCCTTTCTCGCGGCGCGCCTGGCGCGGCTGCCCGGATTGACCGTGTTTTCGGGGCAGAGCAACTTCCTGCTGCTGCGGGGCGAGGAGCCGGGTTTTCAGGCCGCGACGCTCTACCGCTTCCTCGGCCACAGGGGTATTCTAATCCGGGTTGCGGACAATTTTACCGGTTTGGATCACCGTTATTTCCGGATTGCCGTTCGCCTGCGCCGGGAGAACAGGCTTTTACTGGAGGCGTTGACCGAATACTTTACAACCGCACAGGAGGAGAGATAATCATGAACGAAAACAACCAAAAGATTGCAGAGACCCTGGGCCGGATCAGGCCGCTGGATACGGCGGCGATGAAGCTGGTGCGGCAGAGGCTGGATACCCTGACTAAACCGCCGGGCAGCCTGGGACGCCTCGAGGAGATTGCCATCCAGCTGGCCGGCATCCGCGGCGAGAGCTTTCCGCCGCACACGGCGAAAAAGATCGTGGTCATGGCCGCGGACCACGGCATTACCGCCGAGGGCGTCAGCGCCTACCCCAGCGCAGTGACCGCGCAGATGGTGGCTAATTTTGTAAACGGCGGCGCCGCGATCAACGTGCTGGCCCGCCTCTCCGGCGCGGCGGTGCGGGTGGTGGATATCGGGGTCGCCTCCGAAATCACTGCTCCCGGGGTGACCCGGGCCAAGGTCAGGCCCGGCACGGCCAACTTCGCTCGCGAGGCGGCGATGAGCCGGGATGAAGCGCTGCAGGCGATCGCGGCCGGCATAGCCGTCGCCGAGGAGGAGGTCGCCGCCGGAACCGGGCTTCTGGGAACCGGCGAAATGGGCATCGGCAATACAACCGCCAGCAGCGCCGTGATGGCCGCGTTGACCGGCTGCAGCCCGCGGCGCCTTGTCGGCCCCGGTACCGGGATTGATGAGCAGGGGGTGTCGCACAAGACCGCGGTGGTGGAGCGGGCCCTGGCGTATTACGCTTTAAAATCCGACCGGCCGCTGGAGGTGCTCTCCACAGTCGGAGGGCTGGAGATCGCCGGCCTGGCCGGTTTGATTATCGGCGGCGCCGCCTTTCGCTGCCCGGTGGTGGTGGATGGGTTCATCTCCACTGTGGCTGCACTGGTGGCGGTCCGGATGAACCCGGTGGTGCTGCACTTTATTATCCCCTCGCATCTTTCCCAGGAACCCGGCCATGCCTTGCTGCTGGAGCACCTCGAGTTGAAGCCCTACCTCCATATGAATATGCGGCTTGGAGAGGGGACGGGAGCGGCGCTGACCATGCACCTGGTGGAGGGGGCGGCCCGGATCCTGGCCGAAATGGCCACCTTTGCCGAAGCGGGGGTGAGCAACAAAGAAGAAGGGAACGCATGTGAAAATCTACCTGGTGAGGCACGGACTCACGGCGTGGAATAAAACAGGGCGTTATGCCGGTTGGAGCGATCTGCCCCTGGCTGCAGCCGGGATCGAGCAGGCGGAGCGCCTCTCGCGCTATTTTGCCGGGCGGGGCCCGTTCTCCCTTTACAGCAGCGACCTGGCGCGGGCTGTTTACACGGCAGAGATCATCGGCAGGCCCCACGGGATCACTCCCGTGGGCCTGCCGGCCTTGCGGGAGCTGTTTTTCGGGGAATGGGAGGGGCAAACTTATGCTGAACTGGTGAAAACTGATCGGGAGGCGCTTAACCGCTGGTATGCCGATCCTTTTTCACATGGGCCGCCCGGCGGCGAGACCGCAGCCCGGCTGCAGCGGAGAGTTTGGGCCGGGCTCAAAAAAGCGGCGGCGGCGGATCACCCCGGCGATACGGTCGTGCTGGTCAGCCACGGCGGACCCATTCGCACTGTCATCCACCGCTGCCTTGGGCTCGGCCGGGAGAAATTTTGGGAGATAGCCGTGGACAACGGCTCGGTCAGCCTGATAAAAATTGAGAAGCAAAGTTATCGAGTTGTCTACCACAATTACTGTGCGCATCTTCTTTAATGCTAAAGCTTCTACTCAACCGGAAGCGGCCGTTCAGGACGGCAGCCCCTGCACCATGAGCAAGTCGCTGGTGCGCAATGTTCTTTTCGTTTTGCTTGCCCTTTTTCACTGGGTCGTACCCCTGATCGGTTTTTTGGCCCTGCTGATTGAGCCGATCGCCGTAATCACCAACCCAATGGGCTGGCGTTACGGCGATCGCTGGGCCGAGACCCAGGTGGTGGAACTGGAGCCCCGGAAACGGGAAACCAGGTAGAGCCATGAGCGGTGTGAGAGGGAGTTTGCAACAAATTAACAGGCTAAAACCATTTGCGGCGGCGGAACAGGTTCAGCATATAGGCGGCCACGCTGAACATGACCAGCCAGATCAGCGGGTAACCCCAGTGCCAGGCCAGTTCAGGCATATGAACAAAGTTCATACCGTAAATCCCGGTGATGAAAGTAAGTGGGATAAAAATTGTAGCGATGATGGTAAGCACTTTCATGATTTCGTTGGTGCGGTTGCTGACACTGGAGAGATAAATCTCGACCATGTCGGACAGTATTTCCCTGTAGGATTCAAGCATATCCATTAATTGTATGATATGATCGTGCAGGTCGCGGAAGTAAGGCCGTATGGTGTCGCTTAAAAGTGGAGAATCATCTTTTTCAAAGAATGAAGCTATCTCCCGCATGGGCCACAGGGCTTTACGTATAAAAAACACTTCCCGGCGCAGGTTTTGAATTGCTATCATCACGTCCGGAGTTGGGTTGCCGGCAACCCTTTCCTGCAAGTGCTCAATCCTGTCCCCTACAGTCTCAAGCAGTAAAAAATACCGGTCGATCACGCAGTCCATCAGGGCATGGGCCAGGAAACCCTCTCCCCGCCGGCGCAGGCGCCCCTTGCCCGCAGCGAGGTGATCCTTAATCGGGTTGAATAGATCATTTGCGTTTTCCAGGAAACTGATCACCAAGCCGGAGCCAAGGATGAAACTGAGTTGTTCTTCTTGAAGGTTTTCGCTCTTGTTGTCATAATGAAAGAGTTTCATAACCACGAACAAATAGTCTTCATAGTCTTCAATTTTTGGGCGATGAGCAGTGTTTAACACGTCCTCCATCACCAGATGATGCAAGCCGAAAACAGTACTCAGCTTCTCCAACTGCTGCATGTCACCAAGGCCTTCCACGTTGACCCAGCGTAACCCTTCCTGAACCGGTATCGCTTCATCTTCACCAGGCTTGTACTCCTGGATAGCATTTTCCGAGAAATCGATTATACTGATCCTGGTATGCGAAGTCACCGGTTTCGTTCCCGCCTTCCCGGCGGCCTTGAGAAAATGTGAGCCACAAAATCATCTCCTCACCCGATTTTCTTTACCTTATCCATCATACCAATAAACCGGAAGATGTAAATTATCTTTATGTATTTAATTGCAAGAAAAAAGATTATAGGCTGCCCCGCTGGGGGCAGCCTATTGCACTCATTTTAAATGATCGTTGATCCCTTGTTTACCCGGCCATGGTCCGGGCGATCTCTTGCCCGAATTCCCTGGCCCGGACCAGGGCGTCCTGATCCGGGTTCCAGAGCAGTTTCAAGCCTGCGTCGACTACGGAGAAACCGGCTTCTGCAAGGCCCCCGGTAATTACCCCGGTCGATTCGCCGCTCCACCCGTAGCAGCCGAAGGCCGCCGCTTTTTTGTTTTTAAACTGCAGCCCCTTCATTATCTCCAGCAGCGCCGCGACCGAATGCAGGATACCCTTGTTGATGGTCGGTGAACCGAGCACTAGGGTATGAGATTTGAAGATCTCGGTCACGATATCGTTAATATCGGAACGGGCACAATTGTACAGTTTGACATTGACAGCCGGATTCTCCGAGACGATCCCTGCCGCAATCGCTTCGGCGGCCTTTCTGGTGCCGTCCCACATGGTGTCGTAGACCAGTGTAACCTGGTTCTCCTGGTAGGCGCCGGCCCATTGCAGGTAGCGGTTCACGATTTGCAGCGGATCATGGCGCCAGATGACACCATGGCTGGGGCAGATCATCTCCACGGGCAGGTTGAAAGCGACTACTTCTTTAATTTTGGCCTCCACCAGCTTGCTGAACGGGGTTAAAATATTGGCGTAATATTTTATCGCCTCGGCGTAGAGTTCCGCCTGGTCCACCAGGTCGTTATACATGAATTCCGAGGCATAATGCTGCCCGAAAGCATCGTTCGAGAAAAGGATGCCGTCGCCCGTCAGGTAGCAGAACATGCTGTCGGGCCAGTGCAGCATTTTCGCCTCGATGAAAACCAGTTCCTTGGAACCGAGACTCAGTTTGTCCCCGGTCTTTACTTCGACGAAATTCCAGTCCTGGTGGAAATGGCCTTTCAGCGACGCGACACCGCTCTTGGTGCAGTAGACCGGTGTCCCGGGTATCTCTTTAAGAAGCGCCGCCAGGGAGCCGCTGTGATCCTGTTCCGCATGGTTGGCCACAATATAGTCGATCTCGTTTAAGTCGATTACCTGCTTCAGGTTTTCCACGAATTCGCCGGCAAAGGGCTGCCAGACCGTGTCGATGAGGGCTGTCTTCTCATCCCGGACCAGGTAGGAGTTGTAGGTGGTTCCTTTATGGGTGGAGTACTCTTCTCCATGGAAACTGCGGATTTCCCAATCGGTTTTACCTACCCAGGTGATGCCTTCTTTTATCACAAATGACATTGTGCATACCTCCTTGGTAATAGGGATTGAATTTATTTACATACTAAAGACCTGTTAGCCTATAGGCTAATTAGAGTATAGCTTCATTTCTCCATGCGGTCAATAAAATTCTTCTTTCTCCCATATTTATGTATTTTCCACTCTTGATATTTGATCACCCGGGGCACATCCGGATAGCAGGGATAATAAGATGGATCGATCCGGGCTGCACCGGGCTCCCTTAACTTTTGTCGCCTAATACGAGAGGAATTTCACTAATTTTGTAGAAAAGTATTCTTGCGATGGTATCAGGGAAGATTTACCCGGTTTAAGCCTGCGTTAACTCCTAAACAGGCCCCACACTGGTTTTGGCACCGCGGTTTTAATCTGAGCTGTCCTGCGGTAGAATACCGCCCCGGCTTACTTATATCATCCATACTCTGTTCCTGCCGGTAGGTTGCGGATAGTGGATTACTGAAGAAAAAGAGGTGTGCTATGACGGCGAGTAAAGATATCATCAAGTTGACGGAACAGTACAGCGCTAAAAACTACCTGCCGCTGCCGGTGGTGCTATCCTCAGGGGAAGGGGTGTGGGTGGAGGACCCGGAAGGTAACCTTTACATGGATATGCTCAGCGCCTACTCGGCCATGAGCCACGGACACCGGCATCCCCGGGTTATAGATGCGCTCAAAGAGCAGGCTGACCGTATTACTCTGACCTCGCGCGCTTTTCATAATGACCAGTTGGGGACATTTTGCCAAAAACTGTCCGCGGTGACCGGAATGCCTCTGGTTTTGCCCATGAATACGGGGGCCGAAGCGGTGGAGACGGCGCTTAAGGCGGCGCGCCGCTGGGCTTACGCGGTTAAGAAGGTGCCCGCAGATACGGCAGAAATAATCACCTGTGCCGGCAATTTTCACGGTCGGACAGTAACCATCGTTTCCTTCAGTTCCGAGGAGCCCTACCGCCGCGGTTTCGGCCCTTTCACCCCGGGTTTTAAAGTGATTCCGTACGGGGACCTGGCGGCGCTGAAAGCGGCGATTACGCCCCGCACCGCCGCTTTCCTGGTGGAGCCGATCCAGGGTGAAGGAGGGATTATTATACCGCCGGAAGGATACCTGCGCGAGGCGTTCGCTCTCTGCCGGGAACAGCAGGTCCTTTTCCTGGCCGATGAGATTCAAACAGGTTTCGGCCGGACCGGCAAGATGTTCGGCTGCGACTGGGAAGGGGTGCAGCCGGACCTATACATTTTGGGAAAAGCTCTCGGAGGCGGCGTGCTGCCGGTCTCCGCGGTAACCGCCGGGGAGACCATCCTCGATCTATTCGAACCGGGTTCCCACGGGTCGACCTTTGGCGGCAATCCCCTGGCCTGCGCCGTGGCTTCAGCCGCCCTGGACGTGCTCCTGGATGAAAAACTGGTCGAACGTTCGCTGGCTGAAGGCGCCTATTTTATGGACCGGCTGAAAGAAATTAACAATTCGGCGATTACTGATGTGCGCGGCCGCGGTCTCCTGATCGGAATTGAACTGAACAGGGCAGCCCGTCCCTATTGCGAGGCGCTGATGAAATACGGTATCCTGGCCAAGGAGACACACGACAACGTAATCCGCTTTGCCCCGCCGCTGGTGATCACCCGGGAAGAGCTGGATTGGGCTCTCGAGCGGATCCGGCAGGTTTTTTAGTTAAGCAGATCAGCCCGGGATGATATAAGAAGCGGCCCGATGGGGACTCCGGCCGCTTTTCGGCGTAGACGGTAGCGAACCTATTTTAGATTCACCGCTGCCTTCTGCCAGTCTGACAAAAACCGCTCGATACCCAGGTCGGTCAGGGGATGCTTGACCATCTGTTTGAGCACCTTGAAAGGAATGGTCGCGATCGACGCACCGGCCAGGGCAACGGCGGTTACGTGTTCGGGGTGACGGATACTGGCGGCGATCACTTCGGTCTGAATCAAGTGGCGTTCAAACACGGCCACGATATCCCGGACCAGCGCCACCCCCTCAAAGCCGATATCATCCAGCCTTCCCAGGAACGGGCTGACAAAAGCGGCGCCCGCTTTAGCTGCCAGCAGCGCCTGGTTTACCGAGAAGACCAGGGTGACGTTCGTTCTGATCCCTTCGCCGGCCAGGGTGTTTACCGCCTGAAGCCCTTCCAAGGTAATCGGGATTTTGACAACCACGTTTTTATGGACGGCGGCCAACCGGCGTGCTTCTTCCAGCATGCCCGCATAGTCTTGCGCGATCACTTCCGCGCTGATCGGCCCGTCAATAATGCGGCATATTTCCGGTAGAATGGTGGAGAAGTCTTCATTTTCCATGGCAGCCAGGGAAGGGTTGGTGGTAACCCCTTCAACAACACCCCAGGCCGCGGCCTGGCGGATTTCTTGAAGATTGGCGGTATCCAGGAATAGCTTCATCTGTTTGTCCTCCTTGAACTGCTGGTTTATTACGGGTTCTTAGCCATCTATTCTCTTTGCGCGGATTATTATCCTTCCGGCTTTTACGCCGGGATTTTACTTTTGCATAGTGTGCCACTCTTGATACGGGCTCATGAGAGACCGTTAGAATTCCACGGGCGCGGGTTGTGAGGCGCGCCTGCGGGTTATATTTGAAAAACGGAATTGCACTCGGCAGGGCCCGCTGATAGAATGAAAAGGGTATACTGCTAAAGAAGAGGTCAGGGTAAATGATACTGCAAGAGATGGAAAGAAACTACCCGGATAAGTTCAAACCGACCGCGGAAATTTTCCAGAGGATTCATGCCGGAGACAGGATTTTTATCTCCACGGGCTGCGGCGAGCCGCAATTCCTGGTCGGTGAGCTGGTCGACTATGTGGCGTCGCACCCCAAGGCTTTCTTCGACACGGAGGTACTGCACGTTTGGACTTTAGGGGTCGCGCCTTATACCAGTGAAAAACTGAAACATAATTTCCGGCACAACTCTTTTTTTATCAGCCACAATACACGGGAGGCGGTCAACCAGGGCCGGGCAGATTACACGCCGGTGTTTCTGTCTGATGTGCCGGGATTGTTTCGCCGCAAACAGGTGCCTGTGGATGTGGCGCTGATTCAAACCTCTCTGCCCGACCAGAACGGCTATTTCAGCCTGGGGATCAGCCTCGATATCACCAAGGCCGCCATCGAGAACGCCTCGCTGGTGGTAGCCCAGGTGAACCGCTTTATGCCGCGCGTGCACGGCGATACATTTATCCATCTCAGTGCTTTGGATTATATCGTGCCTCGCGATGAACCGCTCCTGGAATATCATCCGGGAAAACTGAGCGAAGCGGTCGCCCAAAAAATCGGCCGCTACGCGGCTCAGATTATTGAAGACGGGGACACGATCCAGGTCGGTTACGGCAGCGCGCCGGACGCGGTTTTAGCGCATCTTACGGCGAAGAAACACCTCGGTGTGCACACCGATCTGTTGGGGGACGGCTTAATAGAGCTGATCAAACAAGGGGTGGTTGACAACAGCAGAAAGACGATCAACCGGGGTAAGACGGTGGCGGCTTTTTGCATGGGTTCACAGGCGGCGTACGATTATCTCGACGACCATCCCGGGGTTGAATTCAAAGAGATCGATTATACGAACAGCCCTCTCGTGATCGCCAAACACAGCAATATGGTGGCGATCAACAGCGCCCTGGAGGTGGACCTGACTGGGCAGGCTACCGCTGAATCGATCGGTAAAAAATTTTACAGCGGCATCGGCGGGCACACCAACTTTATCCGCGGGGCCGCCCTGGCGCCCGGCGGTAAGACCGTTGTGGTGCTCCCGTCCTCCGCCAACGGGGGCGCTACCTCGCGCATCGTACCCTGTTTAAGCGAGGGGGCCGGCGTGACCCTGACCCGGGGCGATATCCAATACGTGGTCACGGAATACGGGCTGGCCTACCTGCACGGGAAGAACATCCGGGAAAGAGCGATGTCGCTGATCGCGATCGCTGACCCGCGGTTCCGCCCCTGGTTGATTGAAGAGGCCAAAAAACTGGCGCTGATTTATCCGGACCAGGCGTTTAGGCCCGGTAAAAATGGAGAATACCCCGAATACCTGGAGGCTTACCGCACTACCGGGCACGGCTTGAGCGTTTTCTTGCGGCCGGTTAAGTTCAGCGATGAACCGCTGATGAAGGACTTCTTCTATTCACTTTCCGACAAGAGCCTCTACCGCCGCTTTTTAACCATCCGGCGCCATATGCCGCATGAAGAACTGCAGAAGCACTTCGTGGTAATCGATTATACCGCGGAGATGGTGATCCTGGCCGTCAAGACTTACCTCGGGCAGGAGGTAATCACCGGCATCGCCCAGTACTGCATTGATCAAAGCACCCTTTGCGCCGAGGTCTCTATTGTAGTCCGGGACGATTTTCAAAGTAAGGGGATCGGCCACGAACTGCTCTCATATATCGCTTATGTGGCCAAAAAACAGGGGCTGCAATCCTTTGTGGCCAGCATCATGCCTGAAAACAAATCTGTGCTGCGTTTGCTGGAGAAACTGGGGCTTGAATATGAGCGTAAATGGGACAGCGGCCTGCTGAACGTGGTGATCAAGCTGTAGCGGCCGCCTATGGCCGCGGCGTTCAAAGGGTTTTTTTTGCTTTTCTCCCGGCCGAGGCCGCTGCCCGCAAGCGCAGCAAGAGGAGAGCGGTTCCGGCGGTGGTCAGCGCCGCAAAAAAGAGCGGTGTAAAAAGGGGGGGCAGCTCCTGGTGCGGCTCGGGGGCGCGGAATAAGAAGATCGCCCAGCGGGCCGTGATAAACCAGAGAAAAAAGGCGGCAAACGCGGTTCCGGGCGCCGTGCGGCGGCGCAGCAGGAAGAAAGCCAGGGCTGCGCCGGCCAGGGCCGCGATAAGCTCGTAGAGCTGGGTGGGATGCGCCGGCGCCGCCGCGGCGCCGCTTTCCGGCGGGAAGATTATCCCCCAGGGGACGGTGGTGGGGTTGCCGAAGCAGCAGCCGTTCAGAAAACAACCGACGCGCGCGACCGCGATACCCAGCCCCAGGGCGGGAGCAATAGCGTCCGCCAGGCGCCAGAGGTCCAACCGCAGGTAGCGGCAGACGGCCAGGCCCGCGAGCGGGGCGGCAACGAGGCCGCCGGAGAGTGAAAAACCGGCCATTTTCAGCAGCAGCTCCGGGTAAGTCCGGTAAATTGGCAGATTTGCGGCGAGATAATAGATACGCGCCCCCAAGACAAAAAAAGCGGCCATGGTGAGCAGACAGAGCAGCGTTTTCACCGCGGGCAAGCCGCGCCGCACGGCGATGAAAAAACTGAGTGCCAACACGATCACCGCCGCCAGAGAGGTAAAAAAAGTGTAGGCCAAAACGGGAATATTGTAACCCCACAGCTCGCATTCATATAAGAGTGGGTGCATGGCTCTCCTTCGTTGTTTTTATCTTTCATTCCAGTATAAACGGCAGCCGCCGGTTTTGTCCAGAACAGCCCTGGGTTAGGTTGTCACTTTTGCTGCAGCCTGTTACAATGAAGCGGGGATCCTTCGCAAAAAGGGAGGCAAGGCTTATGGAGCGGCGGTACATTGCGGAGCCGTTTAAGATCAAAATGGTGGAACCGATTCGTTTGACCAGCCGGGAGGAACGGGTACGGTTGATCCGGGAAGCCGGCTACAATATTTTTAACCTGCGATCGGAAGATGTTTATATCGATTTATTGACGGACAGCGGCACCGGGGCGATGAGCCACAACCAGTGGGCCGCCTTGTTGTCGGGAGACGAGGCTTACGCCGGTTCGCGCAGCTATTATCGGCTGCAAGAGGTGATCCGCACCCTAACCGGTTATGAGTATGTTCTGCCCACACACCAGGGGCGCGCCGCGGAACATATTTTGATGGAACTGCTGGTAAAACCGGGGATGTTCGTGCCCGGCAATATGCATTTTGATACGACCCGGGGGCACCTGCAGATGAAGGAAGGCTTCCCTTTGGACCTGGTGATCGCGGAAGGTTTACAGCCGCAATTTGAGCATCCCTTTAAGGGGAATATTGACCTGGAGCGCCTGGAGGAGGCTTTACAGCAATACGGCACCGCCAAGATTCCCTTTATCCTGGTCACTGTTACATGTAATAATAACGGCGGCCAGCCGGTGTCGCTGTCAAACATCAGGGCGGTGCGGCAAGCGGCGGAAAGGCACGGCCTCCCGGTATTTTTCGATGCCGCCCGCTTTGCCGAAAACTGTTACTTTATCCGGCAGCGGGAACCGGGTTATGCCAATAAAAACATCCGGGAGATTGCCCGGGAACTGTTTTCATACGGCGACGGCTGCCTGATGAGCGCCAAGAAAGACGGCCTCGTCAACATCGGCGGGTTTATCGCCTTGCGCGATCGTGCGCTGTACGACCGGGCGGCGGAGCAGGGTATTATCTACGAGGGTTTCCCGACTTACGGCGGCCTGGCGGGCCGGGATATGGCTGCCCTGGCCTGCGGCCTGGAAGAGGTGGTGGAACCGGATTACCTCGAGCACCGGGTCGGTCAGACGGCATACCTCGCTCAGCGCCTGCGCGAGGGCGGAGTACCCCTGGTGGAGCCGCCGGGCGGCCATGCGGTTTACCTGGACGTGAAGCGGTTTGCGCCCCATATCCCGCAACCGGTTTTTCCAGGCCAGGCGATTGTCGTCGCTCTCTACATTGAAGGCGGGGTGCGATCGGTGGAGCTGGGCACCGCTGCTTTTACCGATAAAGACCCGGCTACCGGCGCTTGCAAGCTGCCGCCCCTGGAGCTGGTTAGGCTGACGATACCGCGGCGTGTCTACACGCAGAGCCATATGGATGCCGTCGCGGAGTCCGTAATCCGGGTTTACCGGGACCGTGCGGCTTTGCAGGGGTTAAGAGTGGTTTACGAAGCCCCGGTGATGCGCCATTTTACGATGCGTTTCGAACTGCTGGGCAGTTAACATTACGGAGTGAGCGCTGTTAAAGGATACTGCTTGCACTACACGGTTTCCGAAGAGTCTTTTGATTCTCTCGCCGCCCTTTTCGCGGATCAAAGCCGGGGCTTGCCCCGGACCGCCGTTTTTATGTCGCCGCCCTGGCTGGAAGCGTGGTGGCGTTTTTTTAACGGCGGGGCCGCGTTGCGGCTGCTGGCGGTGCGGCAGGCGGAAAAGGTTGTCGGCCTGGCCCCGCTGCAGGTCAGGGGAGATTACGCCGCCTTCGCCGGCAGTCCTGATGTTTGTGACTATATGGATTGCAGCGTCATCCGCGGCGCGGAGAAAACTTTTATACGCTGTTTGCTGGGCTACCTGGCCCGGAACGGGGTAAGGCAACTTGACCTGCATTCCCTGCGTCCCGATGCCGCGGCCCTGACCGGACTGGCCGCGTTGGCGGCAGAAGGGGCTGTGCGTTATTCCTGCACCCGGGAGGCGGTTTCACTCGAACTTGACCTGCCGGCGACATGGGAGGGCTACCTGGAACGGTTGAACAAGAAACAGCGCCATGAAGTAAGGCGCAAGCTGAGGCGGCTGGAAGAAGCGGCAGCGTACCGCTACCGGGTAATTGAAGGTGCGGCGGCGGTGGCTCGATTCACGCCGCAATTTCTCGACCTGTTCAAGCAAAACCCGGACAAAGCCCGCTTTTTAACCGGTGCGATGGAGCCTTTTTTTCGGGCAGCCATTGAGTGCGCCGCAGACCAAGGCTGGGCCAAATACGGCGTGCTGGAACTGGGCGGCGGCCCGGCGGCTGTTGTGCTCTATTTTGATTACGGCGATGCAATCTACCTCTACAACAGCGCCTACGACCCCGCTTACGCTCCGCTGAGTGCGGGGCTTCTCTGCAAGATCCTAAGCATCAGAGACGCGATCAACAATCAGAAGTTGCAGTACGACTTTTTAAAGGGCGGTGAAGCGTACAAGCACCGCCTCGGCGGCAGCGAGACGCCGATCTATCACTGCCAAGTCACCCTGAATGCGGGGGACAGTATATTTAATTGCCCTGACCCTTAATCAGCGATTAATCACCGGAAAGGACGAAAACCAGCTGATAATCGCCTGCCTGAGCATGCACAGCTCGCCCCTGGGAAAGCCCGGCACGAAAGACACCGGGGGGATGAGCACCTACCTGCGCGAGCTGGCCGGCGCCCTGGGAAAACAAGGCCACCGGGTGGACCTTTTTACCCGCCGCGACAGCCGCACGGTGCAACCGGCCGTTGAGTTTGCTATCAACGCCCGGCTGGTATCCGTCTGCGCCGGACCGATTGCTACGGCGAAGGCAGATCTTTATAAGTACGCGGCTCCATTTGCCCGCAACATTGAGCGTTTCAGGCAGGTTGAGAATTTAAGCTATGACCTCGTTTTCAGCCATTACTGGCTCTCGGCGCTGGCCGGCCGGGAACTCGGCTCCTACTGGGGCGTGCCGCACCTGGTAATGTTTCATACCCTCGGCGCGGTGAAGAACGCCTCCGGCAGCGGTGAGAGCGAACCGGCGCGGCGTATCGAGTCGGAAAAGGTGATTGCCCGGCATTGCCGGCGGGTGATTGTCGCCGCCGAGAGGGAGAAAGAGGCTCTGCTCCGCTATTACGATCTGGAGCCGGGTAAAATTGCAGTAATTCCCTGCGGGGTTAACCTGGAGCTGTTTCAACCCGCGGCGCCGGCAGCGGCCCGGGGGGCTATATCCCCGGGCGGTCATGCAAAAATTGTTCTCTACGTGGGCCGGATCGAGCCGGTCAAGGGGCTGGAACTCCTGATCAGGGCGGCCGGCCGCCTGTGTGAGGCTCATGATTTCAGGTTAATCGTGGCCGGCGGCGACAGCTACAGCCGGCCCGCGGTGGAAACGTACCGGCGGCTGGCCGGGGAACTGGGCATTGCCGATAGAGTGGACTTTATTGGACCGGTGGAGCATGAGAAGCTGCCCCTTTATTACAGCGCCGCCGCGGTTACCGTGATTCCCTCACACTACGAAAGCTTCGGGCTGACCGCCCTGGAATCGCTGGCCTGCGGCACCCCGGTAGCGGCAGCCGATGTGGGCGATTTGCGGACAATTATCCGGCAGGGCGAAACCGGCCTTGTGATCGGAAAACGCGCACCGGAAGAGCTGGCGGCCGGCATCGCGGCCTTGATCGAGCGGCCGGACAAACCGGTTCAGGCCTGCCGCGATTCAGTGCTCAACTTCAGCTGGCCGGCAATTGCCCGGCAGTTGATGCAGGCGATCCGGGATCTGGCGCCGCTGTAACCGGGCTAGTAGTTTTGATTAGCTATTTGGAAAGATATGGCTAAAGGAGCGGTCTAAATGGCAGATGGACTGGTGATGGTTGTGGCGCCTCATCCCGATGATGCGGAATTCGGAGTGGCCGGTTCGGTGGCGCGCTGGGTCAGGGAAGGAAAAGAGGCGGTCTATGTCGTCTGTACCAGCGGGGAGAAAGGAACCAGCGATCCGTTGGTTAACCCGGCCGATTTGGCCAAGGTGAGAGAGCGGGAGCAGTCGGCGGCGGCCGCGCTGTTGGGCGTGCGGGAGGTTATTTTCCTGCGCCATGCAGACCAGACGCTGGAGGACACCGCTGATTTTCGTAAAGAGATTGTGCGGTGGATTCGTACTTTTCGCCCCGCGGTTGTAGCGACCACCGACCCTTACCGGCGTTATATCTGGCACCGGGATCACCGCATCACCGGCCAGGTAGTTCTGGATGCTGTCTTTCCTTACGCGCGCGATCACCTGGCGTATCCCGAACTGCTCAAAGAAGGTTTGCAGCCGCACAAGGTTAAGGAAGTGCTCTTTTGGGGCACTGAGGACCCGAACTACTGGGTGGATATTACCGCCACTTTTGATATAAAACTGCAGGCGCTGCACTGCCATGCCAGCCAGGTCGGCGGCCACCAGTTCGCCACGGTAGAAGAGTGGGTGCGGGAGCGGGCCCGGGTGGCGGCCCAGGAGCAGCCGTACGCACTGGGTGAAGCTTTTCACCGGGAAGAGATTCGCTGGTAGCGAAAAATACGATTGAGCTGTTTTATGAACCCAGCCAGGTCACTGCCCCGCACAGCGCCGGGTCGCGGGGCCGGGCGGCGAATGCGGTATAGAGTTCTTTTTCTTTTCCAACGGTGGTCGCAGCGCCGTGCCCGGGCAGGATCAGGGTATGATCCGCCAGGGCAAACAGCTTCCCGGTAATCGATTGCACAACATGCGCGAAGTCATCCGGTGAGCCGGTCCGGCCGGGCCCGCCGGGAAAGATCGTGTCGCCTGCCAACAGGCAGCGGCCAACCTGGAAGCAAAGGCTGCCGGCGGTATGCCCGGGGGTGTGCAGCACCCGGATTACCAGTTTGCCGCAGGGCAGCCGGTCTCCATCCGCGAGCAGGTTGTCCGGCTTAACCGGCAGGGCGGCGCTGTCGGCAGGGTGGGCGGCGACGGGAACAGTGAGGCCGGATTTTAGTGCCGCGAGGGCGCCAATATGATCGATATGACCGTGGGTTAGTAAGATCATTTGCGGCCGGGTGTTTTTCAGCTGTTCCATCAGCGCGGCCGCCTCGCCGGGGGCGTCTACGACCACACTCGCGCCGGTTTCTGCGCAGATCAGAATATAGGCGTTGGTGCCGAAAGGGCCCAGTGCGAGCCTGTAGATGCGCAGCGCGTCTGCTCCGCAAACCAATTCACTCTTTTTCACCGCCATCGCCTCCTTAGTAAAGGTTTCCCTTCAGCTGCTCTTAAGTTATAATAATTCCTGTGGGATGTAAAGTTTGCCGGGTGTGAGGAGAAGAATATGTCCAAAATCAGGATTGCTGTGGTTGGCGTGGGCAACTGCGCCAGCGCGCTGCTGCAGGGGATTCACTATTACCGGGATCAAAATAGCGCTGACGCCGTGGGCCTGATGCACTGGGCTATCGGGGGTTACACGCCCGATCAGATCGAGGTGGCGGCGGCGTTTGATATCGATGCCCGCAAAGTGGGGCGAAACCTGCGGGAAGCGGTTTTTGCCGGCCCCAACTGTACCGCTGTTTTTTATGGCGCTCTGCCGGAGAGCGGTGTGACCGTGCGGATGGGGCGGGTGATGGACGGTGTTTCCGAGCATATGCATGCTTACGCAGCAGATTATACTTTTGTGATCAGCAGCTCTCCGGAGCCGGATCAAAGTGAGGTTGTTGAGATTCTCAAGCAATCGGGCATCGAGGTGATGCTCAATTACCTGCCGGTCGGCTCGGAAGAGGCAACCCGCTTTTATGCGGCCTGCGCGCTTGAAGCGGGGGTTGCCTTTGTCAACAATATCCCCGTTTTTATCGCCAGTGATCCGGTTTGGGCGCGCCGCTTTGCGGAGAAGAATCTGCCGCTGATCGGTGACGACATCAAGTCACAGCTGGGGGCGACCATTTTACACCGCACCCTGGCTGACCTGTTCAAGAAAAGAGGGGTAAAGCTGGAGCGCTCTTACCAGCTGAACACCGGGGGCAATACCGATTTTTTGAACATGCTCAGCCGGGAGCGTTTGGCCTCCAAGAAAATATCCAAAACGGAGGCTGTGCAGTCGGCCGCCGCCGAGCGCTTGTCCGATCGCAACATCCATATCGGTCCGAGCGACTATGTGCCCTGGCAAAATGACAACAAGGTCTGCTTCCTGCGGATGGAAGGCCGTGTCTTCGGCGGAGTGCCGATCAACCTCGAGCTGCGGCTCAGTGTCGAAGATTCACCCAATTCCGCCGGGATCGCCATCGACGCCGTGCGCTGCTGCAAACTGGCCCTGGAGCGAGGAATCGGCGGTGTGCTTGCCGGACCTTCGGCCTATTTTTGCAAACATCCCCCTGAGCAGTACCCGGACAACCTCGGCTACCAGATGACCGAAGATTTTATCCGGGGGTAGTTGGAAAGGGGCACGTCATACCCGTGCCCCCGGTGTGCTCTCTATTGGTCCGGTCCAGCCGGTTCTAGAGCGTTCGCGCCAAATCAAAGCCTTCCCGAATCGCTTCGGTGATCTTGCGCGGTTTGACTGCGTCTCCGATCAGATGCAGCGCGGCTACTCTGCCCTCCAGTTCCCCGGCCAGTTCGTTAACGGAGGCGGCCCCGGTGGCCAATACTACCGTGTCGGCGGGCAGCAGCGCTTCCTGCCCGTCCCTTTCGATCAATACGCCCGCCGCGCTCACCTCTTTGACCGCTGCCTGGTCGATCACCTTGACGCCGAGGCGCCGGATATTCTTCATCACGACCCAGCGGGTGCTGATGCCGATATCGCGGCCCACTCCCTTGAGCAGTTCGACGATGGTGACCGACCTGGTGCCCCGGTTCAAGAGGCGCCGCAGGGTTTCCGGCTCTTCCGCTTCGTTTTCAAACAGGAATTTCAAGGTTGCGGCATCGATTGCGCCCATTCCGGCGACGACCAGGGCGGTTTCGCAACCCACCGCGCCTCCGCCGACCACGATCACCCGTTGGCCCGGGTTAACCGAACCATCCAGCACCGCGAGGGCGGATACGGCCGGGGCGTCTTCATGCACCGCGAAGGGAGCGCGGGCCGGTTTGGCGCCGGTGGCGAGAACGACTATATCGGCGCCGAAAGCGGTAATATCAGCCGCGGTCGCCTGCCGGTGCAAGACCACCGTCACCCCGAGCGACTTGAGCGCGTGCTCGTAATACTCCACCAGGGTTATAAATTCTTCTTTGCCGGGCGGCCGGGCGGCGTAATGAAGCTGCCCGCCCAGGCGTGCCGACTGTTCCCAGAGGGTAAGCCGGTGGCCTCTTGAAGCCGCCAGGCGGGCTGTTTCCAGCCCGGCCGGCCCGCCGCCCACCACCAGGATATTTTTCGGTTCCGGCGCCGCGCTGATCGCGGTGATTTCATGCTCCCGGCCCGCCAGCGGGTTCACGGCGCAGTGCACATCCTGCAGGGTAAAAACCGAATCCATGCAGCCCTGGTTGCAGGCGATGCACTTGCGGATGGCGCGGTGCTCGCCGCGCTGCGCCTTGTTGGGCAGTTCCGGATCGGCGATCAGCGGGCGGCCCATGTTGACCATGTCCGCCAGGCCGTCTTGGATAATCCGTTCCGCCTCCCGGGGGTCGTTAATGCGGTTGCTGGCGATCACGGGGACGCTGACCGCCTCTTTGACACCGCGGGCCAGGTAGGCGAAGCCGCCCCGGGGCAGTTCGCCGGTGATCTGGGGTACCCTGGTTTCATGCCAGCCCCCGGTGACGTTGAAGCCGTCCACCCCGGCTTCTTCCAGGAGCGCGGCAAAGCGGGCCGCCTCCGCGTTGGTATTGCTGCCGGGAATAAAATCGTGGCCGGAGATGCGCATCAATACAGTAAAATCAGGCCCCACTTTTTCACGGATCCTCTGCACAACCTCGATGCCGAAGCGGCAGCGGTTCTCCCAGGAGCCGCCGAAGCGGTCGGTCCTCTGGTTGGTAATCGGGGATAAAAACTGGCAAATCAGGTAGCCGGCACTGGCGATCACTTCAACGGCGTCAAAGCCGGCTTTTTGCGCCCGCGCCGCGGCGCCGGCGAAGCTTTCAATAACCGCTTCAATGTCATCCAGGGTCATCTCCCGGGGTGTTTCCCGGGTAAAGCGGGAAGCGATCGCCGAGGGAGCGAGCGCCTGTTGACCGGTGAAGATGGAGTGGGCATAGCGGCCGGCCTGGTAGAGCTGCGCGCCGCTTTTGGCGCCCGCTCCTTTAATGGCGGCAGCCAGCTTGGCCAGGCCATCGATAAATTTATCGTCGTGCAAGCCGATCATCAGCGGTCCGGTTCCGATCAGATCTATGCTGCAACCGCCCACGGTGATCAGCGCCGCGCCGCCGGCGGCCCTGGTTTCGTAATAACGGATCAAGCGTGCGTTGACAAAGCCCTCCGGTGAATAGCAGTGATGAATGGCCGGCATGGCGATCCTGTTTTTCAGCTCCAGCTTGCCGATTTTGATCGGTACAAAAAGCATGTTTTTCTCCTCCCATACGCATAGTAAAGGGCCTTACTTAATGAAAAAAGCAATGATGCGCCGTCTGTGGCAATATTTCTCCACCCGCCCCGGGTTTGCCTTTTTTTAACGAGCTTGGATGGGCAATATTGTCCGGCCAAGATGAAATCTGCATTCGATTGGGGCTATTTATGGGAGTGCGATTTTGCATGTGTAATAGCGTGCCGTGCCCGCGGGCCCACGAGTAATTTTCAGGGTTATTGCGCGGCAGGAAGAATTAGCTGTTTCGTGGAATCTATACTTGGAGCAGCCGTACAGACCGGAGTTGATTGGCCAATGCGGGATAGTCGACGTGACGACATTCTACTATGCGATCTGGATGCTTTTTTCGCCTCGGTGGAACAGCGAGATCACCCGGCCTACCGGGGCAAACCGGTGATCGTCGGGGGAAGCCCGCGGCAGCGCGGCGTGGTTTCCACATGTTCATATGAAGCGAGGCGTTACGGGGTCCGTTCGGCCATGCCGATGAGCCGGGCGGTAAAACTGTGTCCTAACGCGGTAATCCTGCCGGGGCGGATGGAAGTTTACCGCGCTGTTTCCGGCCAGGTAGCGGTAATTTTTGAAAGGTTTACGCCGGATATTGAGCCGGTGTCAATAGATGAAGCCTACCTGGCGGTTAAACGGGGCAGCGGCCTGGAAACGGCGTTTCGCATTCGCGAAGCGGTGCGCGGCGAGCTCGACCTGCCGATTACGGTGGGTATATCCGTAAACAAGCTGCTTGCCAAGATTGCCTGCGAGCAGGCCAAGCCTGAAGGGGTCAAGGCCTTATGGCCGGAGGATGTTGAGGCGCGGCTGTGGCCTTTGCCGCTGCAAGCGCTGCCCGGATTGGGGCCGGTTGCGGTGCAAAAGCTGAACCGGGTCGGGATCAAAACCGTGGGCGAGCTGGCTGCCGCGCCGCTTGAAGTATTGAGCAATCTGTTGGGGCGTTCGGCTAGGACTTTTCTAAATTACGCGGCCGGAGAAGACGGGCGTGTTTTGGAGCCGCCGCACCAGGTTAAATCGATCTCGGAAGAGTGCACATTTCCGCTGGATATTGTAAACCGGGATAGAATCGCCGCCGTGCTGCTGGAGCAGGCGGAGGGGGTGGGCTACCGCCTCCGGTCACAGGGTTTGTGGGCCAGAACCGTCTGCCTTAAACTTCGTTTTGCCGACTTTACTACTATTTCCCGGGAGATAACGCTGGCCGAGCCCACAGATCGCAGCTCGGTAATCTACAGGGCAGCCCTTACTTTGCTTGAACGCAACTATACCGGCCGGCCTTGCCGCCTGGCCGGCGTCCGCGTTTCCGGGCTGGAGCAGTGCCGGCAGCTTTCACTGCTGCCCCCGCGGCCGTTTGAGGAGAAAGAGCAAAACCTGGACCGGGTGCAAGATCGGCTGCGCGGTAAATACGGTAAAGAGATGGTATTCAAGGCAGGCAGGCTAATGGGAAAAGATGAAAATCAAGAGGGGGAGAACCATTGAAGGAAAATCCGCTTCACTTGCTTATGAAACCGCAATCGATCGCCACTGTCGGCGCCGGGAACAACCCGCTTAAAATGGGTACTATCCAGGCCTTAAGCATCCGCAAGGACGGCTATAGCGGCCGGTTTTACCCGATTCATCCCACCGAAGAAACGGTGCTCGGGTGCAAGGCCTATGCGTCAATCGCGGATTTGCCCGAAGCGCCGGATCTGGCCATGTTTATTGTACCCACGGAGCAGGTCATTCCGCTGCTGGAGCAATTTGGGAAGATCGGCACCAGGCGGGCGATCATCATCACCGCCGGCTTCAAAGAAACCGGCCGCGCGGGGGAAGAAGCGGAAAAGCGGCTGCTGGCCGTGGCCAGGCGTTACGGAATTCGCTTTTTGGGGCCGAACTGTATGGGCTTGATTAATAGCGCCATTTCGCTCAATGTTACCGTGGCGCCGCTGACCGGCCCGCCGGGGCTGTTGGGGCTGGCCTCCCAGAGCGGCACCTACCTGACCCAAACTCTGCCCTATTTGAGCAAGCGGGGAATTCGTTTCAGCAAAGCGGTCAGTGTGGGCAACGAAGCCGATATCGACCTGGTGGATGCCCTGGAATACCTGGGTCAAGACGAGCAGACCAGGGCGATCGCCCTCTACATCGAAGGCCTGCGGGATGGCAGCCGTTTTCTCGAGGCGGCCCGAAAAATAACCCCTTACAAGCCGGTCCTGGCCCAGTATGTCGGCGGCTCCGAAGGGGGGGCGCGGGCCGGGAAAAGCCACACCGGCTCCATGGCCGGACCCGACTACCTCTACGACGGCATCCTCAAACAGGCGGGGGTGATCCGGGTCCACTCCGTGGAGGAGCTCTACGCGCACGGTTGGGTGCTGGCGGCGCAGCCGCCCCTGCGCGGCAAGCGGGTGGCGGTGGTGACCAACTCGGGCGGTCCGGGGACCGCCATGGCCCATACCTGCAGCGCCGGCGGACTTACAGTGCCGCCTTTTTCAGAAAAGCTGCAGGCGGCAATCCGGGAGCTGATCCCGCCTCACGCCGCCGCCGGAAACCCGGTGGATCTCACTTTTCACCTGGATACCCAGGTTCTGAGTGTGACGATTCCCGAGCTGATCATGCGCAGCGGTGAGGTCGACGCGGTGGTGCTGCACGGCGCCATGGGCAGCGGGTTCATGAAAGCGATCTTTCCGCATCTCCGGGAACTGACCGGCGGCCTTTCTGAAGAGCAATTCCTGGAGCAGTTCAAAAAAGACCTGACCCCGGGCGTTACACTCCCCTTTAAGCACGCTGTGCCCCTGATCATCTCATCCTTTTTTGACAGCGATGACGATTATACCGCCGCCTACCGGGAACACAACATCCCCGTTTTTGACGCGCCGGAAAAAGCGGCCCGGGGCTTGCTGGCCATGCTGCACTATTATCAAACAGTCCGCCAAAGGGAGTCTTACACCGCCCCCTTATTGCCGGATCGTTCGGCGGAGGCGGCGCGGATCATTGGCGGCGCTGTGGAAAGCGGCCTGCAGAACCTGGACGAATACTCATCGAAACAGGTTTTGGCCTGCTACGGTATCGCCACCAGCCCGGAGCGGTTGGCCCGCACCGAAGAAGAGGCGGCCGAAGAGGCCGCGCTGCTGGGATACCCCGTGGCGGTGAAAGGCTGTTCCCCGGCGATCGCTCATAAAACGGGCCGGGGGCTGATTTACCTTGATCAAAGAGATGAAAGCGAGCTGCGCCGCGCTTACCGGGCGGTGCGCAAAGCGGCCGGAGATGGGAGCGCGGTGCTGGTCTCGAAGATGGTGGAGGGCGGCAGGGAGTTTGTCGCCGGGATGTCACGCCGGCCCGGTTTCGGGCCTTGCGTGATGTTCGGCCTGGGCGGGATCTACACGGAGATACTGAAAGACACCGCCTTCCGCGCAGCTCCGGTCAGCCGCGGCGAAGCGCTGGAGATGCTGCGCGATATCCGGGCCGCGGCTTTACTGGACGCCTGCCGGGGCATGCCTGCCGTTGATCTCGAGGCCCTGGCGGAGATCTTGCAGAAGGTCGGCTTTATCCCGCTGCTGCATCCGGAAGTGGCGGAAATAGATCTGAACCCGATCCTGATCAGCGGTTCTTGCCCGGTCGTGGTCGATGCTCTGATCGTGCTGAAGTAGCTACCTTAATTCTGGGGTTAAACAGTGCTCCAGGGCGCAGCGTGCTGCGCCCGCATATCTAGAAACCGGGGATAAGTATGGTGTCCCCATGATGGGAGGAGGGTTAGGTATGTGCGGCCGCTTTGCCCTCGCCGTGGAGAAACATGTCCTGGAGATGCTGTTTCAACTGGAACTGCGCGGCGAATTTAGCTTCAGGTACAATATCGCTCCCGCGCAGGAGATCCTGGCGGTGCGCATCAGCCCACAACACGGCGGCCGCGAAGCGGTGATGCTGAAATGGGGCCTGGTGCCGCACTGGGCCAGGGACGAATCGATCGGCGCGAGGCTGATCAATGCCCGTTCTGAAACGGCGGCCGAAAAGCCGGTATTCCGGGAGGCGTTCAAGCAAAGGCGGATCCTGATTCCGGCAAGCGGGTTTTACGAATGGAAAACTGAGCCGGCAGGCAAGCAACCGTATTTTATCGGTATGAAAGGCGGGCGTCCCTTCGCCCTGGCCGGCCTCTGGGAAAGCCGGCGCCGCGAGAGCGGGCAGTTGGAGAGCTGCACGGTGTTGACCACCGCGCCCAACAGCCTGGTGGCCCAAATGCACAACCGGATGCCGGTAATCGTGCCGGAAGAAGCGTATGCGGCCTGGCTTGATCCGCAATCCGGCCGGGCCGCACTTGAAGCGCTCGCCGCCGCCCCTTACCCGGAAGATTTGATGACCGCCCGCCCGGTTTCGCGCCTGGTGAACAGTCCGGCAAACGATCATCCCGGCCTGATCGCTCCCCTTGAATAAGGTGCGGGGCTTAGCCGCGCTCCCCGCATACCGGACAGGTTCCGGTGGGACGGTGGAAGCTGCCGTTTGACCAGCTGCCGCAGTCGAAGCGGAGCCTCTGGCGGCTCAGTACGACGGGGCATGCGATGAGGCTGCCGAGAAGCGCCACCACCGCAAACACGCTGATCAATATGACCAGAAAACTGATCAGATCCGCCAGGTAGGGCATCAGGTTGAGATAACTGAGCAGCAAAGTCCCCCCGGAGGCGTAATAGCGGGATGCCGCGGCCAACCCGGCGGCAGCGCCGGCCAGGTCGGTGATACTTTTAATCAAGCCGGCCGCGATACCCCTTACCAAGGAGAACAGCAGAAAAAGACCGATGATCAGATCCAGCCAGGAGAACAGATTCACGCGCGTCAGCCTAAAAAATTATGGAGCCCGGTTTCTATTATACCGCTTTACAGTCTGCCGGGAAAAGAGAACCGAAAAACGGGGTAACCCGGCGGCTGCCCGGCAGCGACGCGCTATCCGGCAGGTTTCATGCGCGGCAGTGTGGAATTATCTATGAAACGCTCACGCTTTGAAAGGATAAACCGATGCAGAAATCGAGTATCCTGGAATACCGCTTGCAGCCGCAACAAATTGCCCGCAAACGAGAGGCTGTGCGGCGCGCTTTTATCGCCGCTTCTAAGAATATCACCGGCGGCAATATCACGCGCATGGCTGATTCCGATTTAAAGATCCTCTTTGAACTCTATGACGCGCTGTTTCTGGAACACTTCTGGCAGAAAAATTTCAAGGGATCCCTCACTTTTTCTCTTTCCACCAGGATGAGCAGGAGCGCCGGCAAGGTGATCAGCCCGCGCAACCTGGCGGATATGCGGCCGGGAGAGGAACGGTTTGAAATGCGCATCAGCGTTGATCTGTTCTTCCACTACAACGAACTGAACCGGGCCAAGGTGGTGAACGGCATTACCACCGAAGATGCCCTGGAGGCCTTCCAACTGGTTTTCGAGCATGAACTCTGCCATCTGCTCGAACTGCACGTCTATAAACAGTCGAGCTGCCGGCACAGCCGCTTCAAAACGATCGCCGTCAACCTGTTCGGGCACACGGAAAGCTATCATCTCCTGCCGACGATGCGGGAGATCGCCGGCGAAAAGTTCGGCCTGCAGGTGGGCGATACGGTCTGTTTTACCTGGGAAGGCCGGGTCCTGGAAGGAGAGATCAGCGGCATCACGAAACGGGCCACGGTGATGGTGCGTGATAAAAAAGGAGAATTCCGCGACCCAAAGGGGCGCCGCTACACCAAGTGGTATGTTCCGCTATCCAGGCTGCATAAAAAGAAATAACGGTGACATTAATGAAAGGGTGGGGCGCATGGCCGGGATCGAGGTGAGGGGCTTTGGGAAACTGTACTTCTTGTTCAAGGAGCGGGGTTGGTCAAATCCGCTCACCGTCAATATTGGCGAGCCGCTTACCGCGGCGGCGCTGCTGGATCAGCTGGCCGTACCGGCCGCGGCGGTGGAGGCGGTTTTCATTAACCGGGTGATCCGGCCGCTCACAACTCCTTTGCACCCGGGCGACCGGGTGGCCTTTATCCCGCCCGGCATCCCGACGATTCACCGCTTTAACCTCGGGTTTTATAACGCCCGGGAAAAATAAAAGAATTGAGGTAAAGCTATGTTTACCATTCTGGCGCTTAACCCGGGTTCCACTTCCACCAAGATCGGCCTGTTTGACGACGAGACTTGCCTGAAAAAAACGGTCCTGCGGCACTCCGACCAAGAGCTGGACGGTTGCGCCGCATGGAGCAGCCAGGCCGATTTCCGCCGGGCCGCCGTCATGCGTTTCCTGCAGGAAAGCGGGATCAACCCGTCTGCGCTAGCCGCGCTGGTGGTGCGGGGCGGGTTGCTGAAGCCGTTGCCCGCGGGAGTATACCGGGTGGACGAGAGCATGTACGCCGATTTGCTTGAGTGCAAGTACGGCCGCCACGCCTCCAACCTGGGCGGGATGATCGCTTATTCGCTATCGTGTGAGCAGGGTATTGCGGCCTATACCGTGGATCCGGTGACTGTGGATGAATTTGCGGATATTGCCCGCTTCTCCGGTCTACAAGGGGTGCCCCGCCTGAGCATGTCCCACGCCCTGAATATGAAAGCAATGGCCCGGCAGATTGCCGCCGGGCTGGGCAAAGAATACCGCGAACTTAACCTGGTGGTCATCCACCTGGGCGGCGGGATATCCGTCTCCGCGCACCGCCGCGGCCGGATGATCGATGTCAATAACGCCAACTGCGAGGGTCCTTTTTCCATGGAGCGCTGCGGCACCCTTCCCGCCCTGGCCTTGATCGATCTATGTTACAGCGGCCGGTATACGCGGGCGGAGATGATCGCCCAGGTTACATCCCGGGGCGGTGTTTTCTCTTATCTCGGCACCAGGGATTTTCAGGCGGTGGAAGAGAGAGTGTCCGGCGGTGATCGGGAGGCCTTAAGCGTGGTGGAGGCGATGGCTTACCAGGTGGGGAAAGAGGTCGGCGCCATGGCCGCGGTGCTGGCGGGGCGGGTGGACCGGGTTGTCCTGACCGGCGGCATGGCCTATTCGCGCTTGTTGACCGGATTAATTGAACAACAGGTGGCCTTTATCGCCCCGGTTGAGATAGTGCCCGGCGAAGAAGAGCTGGAGGCGCTGGCAGCAGGGGTGCTGCGGGTGCTGCGGGGCGAGGAAGAACCGTTAAACTACGGTCTACTTTAGGGAGGCTAGCGATGCATTTTGAAAATTTTCACCAGGTGATTGCCGCTGTAAAGGGCTACCGCAAATGCCGCATGTGTATCGCCGCGGCGGCGGAAGACACCGTGCTCCAGGCGGTGCGGGAGAGTAAAAAGGAAGACCTGGTCGATTTTGTCCTGGTCGGTTCTGAAGAAAAAATTTGGCGCCAGGCCATCACGGCCAGCCTCAACCTGGAAGGGATTGAAATAATCGATGTGCGCGATCCGCTGGAAGCCGTCCACCGGGCCGTGGCGGAAGTGGCTGCCGGTCGGGCGGAGATCTTGATGAAGGGGATGATCAACAGCGCCGATTTTCTCAGGGCGGTGCTGCACCCGCAGTCAGGCATGCGCACTGATCGCATTTTAAGTCACCTCGCGATTTATGAAATACCCGGCTATTACCGCCTGATTTATATGACCGACGGCGGGTTGAACGTCAGCCCCAACCTGGAACAGAAGAAGGCGATTGTCCAAAATGCCGTCGAATTTTTGCACGCGATCGGCATGAGCGACCCCAAGGCGGCCGTGCTTACAGCCAACGAAAAGGTTGACCCCAAGGTGCAATCCACGGTCGACGCCCGGGAGCTGACTTTGGCCGCCCGGGCGGGCGAGCTGCCCGGTGTGCTGATCGACGGGCCGGTCGCGCTTGACGTGGCGATCAATTACGAGTCGGCCCTGCACAAGGGTATTGACAGCCCCGTGGCCGGGAAAGCGGACCTGCTGGTCGCTCCGAATATTGAAGCGGGCAACATCCTGGGCAAGGCGATTATCTACTTCGCCCAGGGCAAGATGGCCGGCCTGGTTCTCGGCGCCAGCCGCCCGGTGATCCTTACCTCCAGGAATGAACCGGCCTACGGGAAAATGGCCTCCATCGCCCTGGCCGCCTACTCGGTGGTTAGAACCAGGGATGAAGAGTAGCCCTTTCACAAGATCGGAGGGGATCACGTCAATTTTGCCGCCCTGGGTACGCGACTTCGATTCTCGATACTGAAACGGGGCTCTACCGCCCCACGGTCATGGAAGACCTGGTGCGCTACATCAAGCTAATCAACGTCTGCGATTATATCCACAACACCCAGATGGACGTCTGGCCCAATGACATCCCCATGACCACCATCCATACGGAAGCGATCCGCGCCTGGTCGCGGCACAGCCGCAAGCCTTTCGGGATGGGCTGCTACGGTTACCAGCCGACGCTGGACATGATGCGCCGGATGGCGCTGGCGGCCGGCGGTAAGGCAGAGTTGCGCCGCCGGCCCCGCTTTTTCAGCATCTGCTCCGTGGTCAGCCCGCTGCAGAGGCGGAGTCCGGATGTAGCGGCAAGCTGATGGCAAAATAATTGCAAGGCATTTTAGCGTCACTAAGTTTTAAAGTATCGGTTTCCAAGGAGGTCTCAAGATGGCCAACAACCGGACGACAAAGCGCGCCATTTTGCCGGCGCGCTATCACACCGCCCTGGAGCTGCTGACCGGTGAGCAGGCGGCGCAAATTCATCGCGCTTCACTGCACATCCTGGAACATACCGGCATGCATATGCCGTACCCGCGCGCCTGGGAAGCCCTCGCCGGTGAGGGCGCCGGGGTGGACCACACCGCGGGGCGGGTTTATTTCCCGCCGGATCTGGTTGAGCGGGCGCTCGGCAAAGCGCCGCGGGCATTTACGCTTTACGCCCGCGACCCGCAGCGCGACCTCCCCCTGGACGGGCGGCACGGTTACCTCACTCTAGACGGCAGCGGGCTGCAGGTTATGGATTTAAACGGCGGAGCGGTGCGTCGCTCAACTAAGGCCGACCTTGAACAGGCCACCCGGGTGGCCGACTACATGGAGCAGATTGCCTTCATGTGGCCGGTGGTAAGCGCCCAGGACTTTCCCCAGGCGGTCCAGCCGCTGCACGAGCTTGCCGCCCAGCTCACGAACACCACCAAGCATATTCAGGCCATGACCGCGGTGAACGGCCGCGCCGCCCGGGGCTCGGTGGAACTGGCGGCGCTGGCGGCCGGCGGCAGCCGGGCGTTAAAGGAGCGGCCGCTGATCTCCAACTTCCAGTGCAGTATCAGCCCGCTGGCGTACGACGCGGCCGGCCTGGAGGCGGCCTTGATCTTTGCCGAAGCGGGTATTCCGGTCGGCTTCTTGACGATGCAGATCGGCTGTTCTACCGCTCCGGCCACCCTCGCCGGGAACCTGGCCCAGGGCAATGCCGAAATTTTGGCGGGGATTACTTTTTTGCAATCTGTTTTCCCCGGCGCGCCGACCTTCTACGGGTCCTGTGCCACCGTCATGGAACTGAAGTCCGGGGGCGTTGCCTGCGGCGGCCCGGAAGACTTTTTCCTGCAGGCTGCCGCGGCGCAAATGGCCCGCTTCTACAACCTACCCTCCAACGTGGGCACCTTCGCCACCGGGGCGAAAACCCCCGGCTGGCACGCCGGTGTGGAGAATGCCGTATCAGGCGCGGCGAGCATCTTCGCCGGGGCGGATATGATGTGCGGCGCCGGCCTGCTTAACGGGGCGCGCATTTTCTCTTTTGAGCAGCTGTTGATGGATTGCGAAATTTTTGAAATCATGCGGCGCGTCGCGCAGGGCATTGTGGTGGATGAAGAGACGCTGGCCCTGGATACGATCCACCGGGTCGGCTCCGAGAACCACTTTATGATGGAGCCGCACACCCTGGCTCATATGCGGGAACTGTGGCAGCCTGATGTGATGGACCGTACGCCTTACGAACAATGGCACCGTGAAGGAAAAAAGGAAGCCCAGCAAACGGCGCATGAAAAGGCGGCCCGGATCCTGGAAAACCACCAACCGGAGCCGCTTGATCCGAAGCTGTTGCAAGAGATGGAGAAAGTAATTTTGTCTTATACTACCACGACCAGGTGAATCTGATGTTAATCACGCTGTTTAAATAAATGGGTGTTTTTAAAAACTGAAAGGGTGTGTTTGAAGTGAGCTATCGTTACGCGGTGTTGGGTGCGGGCCGGCAGGGGACGGCGGCGGCGTATGACATGGCCAAATTCGGAGACGCGTCGCAGGTGCGGATCGGCGATGCCGATCTTGCCGCTGCCGAAAAATCGGCAGCCCGGGTCAATCGCTTGCTGCAAAGGGATGTGGCGGCGCCTGCCCGGGTCGATGTTACCGACGAGGCGGCCCTCGTTGATTTTTTGCGGGGAACAGATGCTTTTTTAAGCGCCGTGCCGTACTGGTTTAATCCCGGCATTGCCCGGGCAGCGGTTAAAGCCCGGGCCAGCATGTGCGACCTGGGCGGAAACACGGGCCTGGTCTTTGAACAGTTAAAACTGGATCAGGCCGCCGCCGACGCGGGAATCAGCCTGGTGCCGGATTGCGGGCAGGTGCCCGGCATGGGCAACTCGCTGGCCGCTTACGCCGTCAGTTTTTTCGACCGACCGGAGGATATTCTGATCTGGGACGGCGGCATTGCCCAGAAGCCCCGCCCGCCGTTCAACTACTACCTCACATTCAATATTGCCGGACTGACCAACGAGTATTACGGTACGACCCATTTTTTGCGGGATGGAAAAATCGTGGAGATGCCGCTCTTTACCGAGGCAGAGTATGAACTGGTTGAATTTCCGGAGCCGATCGGCACCCTGGAGGCTTTCGTCGCCGGCGGCGGCACCTCCACCGCTCCCTGGACCTATGAAGGTAAGTTGAAGACTTACCAGAATAAAACCTTGCGCTACCCCGGTCATTTCCGGCAGTGGAAGACCCTGATCGATATCGGTTTTTTGGAGGAAGAGCCGGTCGATTTCGGCGGCGGAGTCAAGTTGTCGCCGCGCCACGTTTTGCATACGCTGTTTGATCCGAAGCTGGCCCCCCGCCCTGACGATAAGGACCTCGTGATCTTGCGCATCAAGGGAAGAGGCGATAAAGAGGGCCGCCGGGCTGAAGTCGTGCTCGATGTAATCGATTATTTTGACGAAGCCACCGGTTTTACCGCCATGGAGCGCACCACCGGATGGCATGCCGCCATCGTCGCAATCTTGATGGCCAAAGGGGTGACCCCGCGGGGCGCCAGGCCGGTGGAAAAAGCGGTGCCCGGCCCCCTCTTCGCCGCGGAAATGAAGAAGCGCGGCATCCCTCTCAAAGAAACGTTCACCTGGTTATAGTAAAAGTGCCACGAGCCGGCTCCGGCCGGCTCTTGGCAATAGCGACGGCACTACACGGCTATGGCGGCGACGGCAAGCAGATACTACTTGCTCCGGGGCACTGAATGTATTTCTAAGTTCTGCAGGAAAACGGGGCCGCAGTGAAGAATAACATCTATCACGGCAGGCAGCAGGAACTTATATACTGCGGCTGTCATCACAGGTAAAGTGCGTTCACGTTTACGATGGAGCTGCTGGAAGGGATGAGGAACGTGAACCTGAAGGCGATTCTCAGAGAAAACGTTATTCTTAAATCCGTCCTGAACCACGCCGATGTGGCGGTTCAAGTGGTGGACAGCAGCGGCATAACCCGTTTTTATAACAAGGTGGCCGCGGATATGGACGGTATGGAGCCCGAGGAAGTGTTGGGTAGGCACATTCTGGAGGTTTATCCATCCCTTACCCTGGAATCCAGTTCTCTGCTCAAGGTTTTGGAATTAAAGAAGCCGGTGTTGAATCAGCAGCAGACTGTGGTGAACCGTAAAGGGCGCACCGTAACCATGTCTTATTCCACGTACCCCCTGTTTTTTGAAAACGAGATTGTCGCTGCATGTGATATTTCACGCGATATTACGCGTGTCAAAGAGCTTTCTGAACGCTTGCTCGATTTGCAGGCGGAGCTGCTCGGAAAAAAAACGCTCGGTCCGGGGAAAAAAATTAACGAAGCGGATCTTCTTTCGGCCGCCAAGTATACCTTTAACGATTTGATCGGCCGGGACCAGAAAATGATCGAGCTGAAGGTTCTCGGCCAGCGCGTGGCGCACAGCAGTTCGCCGATCCTGATTTACGGGGAGACCGGCACCGGGAAAGAGCTGCTCGTGCAAGCCGTGCATAATGCCGGGCCGCACCGCAACGGCCCCTTTATCGCCCAGAACTGCGCCGCGCTGCCGGCTACTTTGCTGGAAAGCATTTTGTTCGGCACGGTAAAGGGAAGCTTTACCGGCGCCGAAGACCGGCAGGGGCTTTTTGAAATGGCGGATGGCGGCACGCTTCTCTTTGACGAGATTAATTCTATGCCGATTGAACTGCAGGCTAAACTGCTGCGGGTGCTCCAGGAGGGCAGCTTCAGGCGGATCGGAGACAGCAAACTGCGCAAAGGCAACGTGCGGGTGGTTGCTTCGACAAACATGGATCCGATTGAAGCGGTGAAACAGCAGTTCCTGCGGCTGGACCTGTTTTACCGCTTAAACGTGATTTCTTTGCGGATCCCGCCCTTGCGGGAGCGCCGTGAAGATATCATGCTGCTGACCCGGCATTTTATCGCCGAGTTTAATAATCAGTTCGGGATGCAGGTTCAGGGAGTAAGCGACCGGGTCAGGGATCTCTTTACCAACTACGGGTGGCCCGGAAACGTGCGCGAACTGAGACATTGTATCGAACATGCGATGAATGTGGTCAGCGGCACATTGATTAAAGAACAGTATCTGCCCGCTCATATTCTGCAGGGACTGGCCCAGGCCGGTTCATCCGCCGCCGGGATGAACCTGAGCAGCGGCCTGCCCCGGGCGGTGAAACAGCTGGAAAAAGAGGCAATCTTGGAGGCGCTCGAACAGTGTGCCTGGAACATTTCCATGGCGGCGAGGCACTTGAAAATACCCCGCCAAACCCTGCAGTATAAACTGAAGTGTTACGGGGTAGCCGCGGAGAGGTTGCGGGCGGCGGCACGGTGATCCGGTCATTGGCGAGAAATACTGCCGAAGTACCGGCACCTGTGCCCGATTATCGGCATCAGAGAGCAGTTTTGGTCATTATTTATTTCCAATCAAGCTTGAAATGGGCTGCCTGTAAACGGTATAAAATTTGCAACAATTGAAAGAATGAAAGAAAACAGCTAAGCCGGCTTGGGAAAACTGATTGTAATTGACTAAGAGGATTGCAGCCTATATGAATGATGGTACCTGTTTTCAGTTTTCATTTTAAAGGGGGTGAGGCGGCTGACGTTTGGATTGGTCTTGGAGTTATTAAATAACTATATGCAAGGAGGAATGTTTCAGTGGAATTCGGATTTTTATCGATTCTACCGGCCCTGGTAGCGATTGTTTTAGCCATCGCCACCCGCCAGGTAATCCTATCGCTGTTCGTGGCGGTTTGGCTCGGGGCGACATTTATTTACAGTTTTAATCCCGCTGTCGGGATTATGCGTACTCTGGACGAGTTTATTTTGGGCAGTGCGACGGATGGGTGGAACGCCGGCATTCTCATCTTTACCATGATCATCGCCGCCGCCATCGGACTGGTCACCCGGTCCGGGGGAGCCCAGGCCATCGCCGAGGCGCTGGCCCGCAAGGCCAAGACCCCGCGGGCGGGCATGCTCGCCGCCTGGTTTATGGGCCTGGTCATCTTCTTCGACGATTACGGCAGCTGCCTGATCGCCGGCAACACCTCCCGGCCGATTACCGACAAACTGAGAGTCTCCCGGGAAAAGCTGTCCTATATCGTTGACTCGACCGCCGCGCCGGTGGCGACCATCGCCGTGATCTCCACCTGGGTCGGTTACGAAATGGGGATGATCTCCGAAGGGTTTGCCACGGTTGGCGTGGAAGTAGCGCCGTATCTGGTATTTTTACAGTCGATTCCCTATCGTTTCTACAGCCTCTTCGCCATGGCGTTTATCCTGATTCTCGCCTTCACGATGCGTGATTTCGGACCGATGTACAACGCCGAGATCAGGGCGAGAACAACAGGTAAACTTTTAAGGGACGGGGCCGTACCCCTTTCGGCGGGCGACACTGCTGAACTGCAAGTCAAGGAAGGCGTGCCCCTGCGCTGGATCAACTTTGTCCTGCCGCTCCTGACGATCATCGGCGGCACCATTATCGGTCTCTATTACAACGGAGGAGGCGCTGAAACAGGTACATTCCTGGATGCAATCGGAAACGCCGACGCCAGCGTCGTGCTCCTCTGGTCGTCCACGGCGGGTCTCGTGGTGGCGCTGTTCCTGGTGCTGGTGCAGCGTATCCTCACCCTGGGCGAGGCCATGGATACGGTTATGAACGGGGCGAAGTCGGTCTTTACCGCCCTGGTGATCCTGGTGCTGGCCTGGTCTCTCAGCGCCGTTTCCAGCACGCTGGGCGCCGCCGATTACCTGTCTCCCCTGGTTGCGGCAGCCGTGCCGGTGTGGCTGGTGCCGTTTATCGTCTTTGTCGTCGCTTGCATGGTTGCCTTCGCCACCGGCACCTCCTGGGGCACCATGGGGATCCTGACCCCGATGGCGGTTCCGATTGCCTATGCCTTCGGTGTGGACTATATTATGATCCCCACTGTAGCCGCGGTTCTGACCGGAGCGATCTTCGGCGACCACTGTTCGCCGATCTCCGATACGACCATTCTCTCCTCCACCGGCTCGAGCTGCGATCACATTGACCACGTGCGCACCCAGTTGCCCTACGCCATCGTCACAGCAGTGATCGCCGGCGTATTCGGCTTTATTCCGGCCGGGTTCGGCATACCCTGGTACGTTTCGCTGGTCCTCGGGGTAGCCGCGATGTACGTGATCGTCAAGGTCGTGGGCAAGAGCACCATGGGGTCAACCGTGGATGTTGGCCAAAAAGCGAAGGCCTAAACAGCCCGCATAGTCTGTTTAAGCGCCGGCTTGCAAGCCGGCGCTTTTTCATGATTGGCATCGAATTTGCATGAGTAATGCAAGAGAATGGGAAAATTTTTTGAATTTCACTCTCACCGCCCTTCACCGGCAACAGTGCCAAAGTGGTTAAAAATCATCCTTACCCTAAACCACTGCGCAGAGGGAAGAGGTTTAGGGTGGAATTTAGGAGTCATCGACCTTGTCTAAATTAGCCAAAACCCTTACTTTAAAAGATGTGGTCAGCCTGACGATCGGTTCAATCGTCGGTTCCGGCCTGCTGATTTTACCAGGCATGGCCTACCAGGCGGCCGGTCCGGACGCCCTGCTCGCCTGGGTGGTCATGGTTATTTTTATTATCCCCCTGGTTTATGTGTTTGGAGATATGAGCGCGAAATATCCTTCCGCCGGCGGTATTGCCGGTTTTGCCCAAATCGCGTTTGGCGGCGGGGCGGCGCGGGCGATGGCCTGCTTGATGGCCGGCACCTTTCCGGTGGGTATCCCCGCTCTGGCCATTATCGGGGCCAATTATTTTGCCTACGCGTTGGGTTTGGATTTTACCGCTACGCTGGTAACGGCATTTTGTATACTGGCTTTTGTAACCGCCGTGCATTTGCGGGGCAGCAAGTTCGGAAGCGGATTTCAGAATAGCACGGCCTTACTGCTGACCCTGCTGCTGGTAACGGTATCGCTGTTGGTGCTGCCTCGCTCTCTCGTCGCGGGAAGCGCGCTGCAATTTACCTACCAGCCTGCTCTGATCTGGGGCAGTATGGGCCTTTTGTTTTGGGCTTTTACCGGATGGGAAAACATGTCTTTTACTTCGGAAGAATTCGCCAACCCGAAGCGCGATTTCCCAATCGGGTTGGCGGTTAGCTTTGTCTTGATCAGCGTCCTCTACCTCCTGTTGAGCTTTAACGTGGTCTCGCTCCTTGACCGGCATAATGCGATGACGGTACAGGCGCCTCTGGCCGAAATAATGCGTGTCGCTTTCGGTACGACCGCGGGGTTGGTCGTGGCCGGCCTGGGTCTTCTCATTATCCTGGTCAATGCCAGCGCCTGGGTTTGGGGCGGTTCCCGCCTCCTTTTCGGGGGCGCCCGGGAAGGTTTCCTGCCTTCATACTTTAACCATCTGCACCGCCTCTCCGGTGCGCCGGATCGCGCCCTGGTCGGTTTGCTTGCGGCCTACGGTTTAGTGATCTTCCTCGTCGGCTTTTTTCAGATTCCGCTGTCTTTGCTGATCATGATTGTCAATGTGAACTTGTTGATCGGTTATATTGTCAGTATCGCCGCTTTCATTAAAATTAACCGGCGCAGCCCGGGTAAAGCAGTTCTGGGGATCATCTCCCTGCTTCTTTGCCTGACCTTCATGGCGGTTTTCAGTTACGCGATTCTTTATGCTCTGTTTCTTATCGTTCTGCCTCTAGCGCTGGAAAAGTTTAAGCAGAAAACCGCCGGGAAGAGAGCGGAAGATCGCCAGGGGGATTTTAAACAGAACAAAGAGAGTTGACACGCTTTAAGGAAGGGGGAATAGCTTTGCAGATTCGCCAAGCCGACCAGGCAGATGAAAAAGGGGTCTGCGACCTCTGGAAGATGCTGCTTCATTTCTACGGCAAAGAGAGAAGCGAAGCGGTTTTTCGACGCAGCTTTCGCTATGCGGTAAGCAGGCCCGGGCAGATTCAAATATTCGTGGCCGTCATGGAAGAAAAAATCGTGGGAACAGCCAGCCTGCACCTCGGCCATTACTCCACCTGGAATGATCACTGGTACGGTCACGTCGAGGATGTGATCGTCGTTCCGGCCTGCCGCGGCCGGGGAGTGGGCGAAGCGCTAATCCGCCGGATTATCGCCGCGGCCGCTGAACTGGGGTTGGGGCGGTTGGAGTTAAATGCCCTGGCCGATAACACCGCCGCCCGGAAAATGTACGAAAAGATAGGCTTTAAAACGGATTCAGTGTCCTATGAACTGCCGCTGGGTTAGAAGAAGGAGGTTGGAAGTAGGAAGTCGGGAAAACCCCTCTCCTGAGGGTACGGCATGCAGTGTCCCTTCAAGGGTATCGGGCCAGGGCGAATCGGATTTTACTAATGGCAGTGAGACTGAAATTTAAGCTTTTGAATACAAAAAAAAGGGGAGAGGACAATGCGTGATTATCGCGAAATATCACTGTGGAAAAATGTTACGCCTGAGGAGTGGAGCGATTGGCACTGGCAGGTGGCCAACCGTGTCACTACCCTGGATCAGCTGAAACAGGTGATCCGGCTGACCGCGGAGGAAGAAGAAGGGGTGCGCCGGTGCCTGCAAAATTTGCGCATGGCGATCACACCTTACTACGCTTCTTTAATGGACCCGGAAGACCAAAATTGCCCGGTTCGCAAGCAGGCCGTACCGACCGGTCTCGAGCTGCACCGGGCCGGCTCCGACCTGGCGGATCCGCTGCATGAGGATGTCGACTCGCCGGTCGAGGGGCTGACCCATCGTTATCCTGACCGGGTCCTGCTGTTGGTTACGGATCAGTGTTCCATGTACTGCCGCCATTGCACCCGGCGCCGTCTGGCCGGGGTAACGGACCGGGCCCGTACCCAAGAACAGATCGATCAGGCCATCGATTACGTGCGGCGCACCCCGGTAGTGCGGGATGTGCTTCTTTCCGGGGGGGACGGGCTACTGATTTCGGACGAAACGATTGAATACGCCCTGCGGAAGCTGCGGGAGATTCCGCACGTGGAGATCATCCGCTTCGGCAGCAGGGTGCCCGTGGTTATGCCCCAGCGGATCACAGCGGAGTTATGCCGGATCCTGGCCAAATACCATCCTATCTTTCTAAACACGCACTTTAACCATCCCCGGGAGTTTACCGCGGAGTCGCGCGCGGCCTGCGCCCGCCTCGCCGATGCAGGAGTGCCGCTGGGGAACCAGACTGTCTTGCTGAAGGGGATTAACGATTGCCCCTTGATTTTAAAAGAGCTGAATCAGGGGCTGTTGAAAATGAGGGTGCGGCCGTATTACCTTTATCAGTGCGACCTTTCACAGGGGATTGAACACTTCCGGACACCGGTATCGGCCGGCTTGCAGGCGATCGAATATCTGCGCGGTCATACCTCGGGTTTGGCGGTGCCCACTTTTTGCATTGACGCGCCGGGCGGGGGCGGCAAAATCCCCGTAATGCCGCAGTATCTTATTTCGCAGGCGCCGGGGCGGGTGGTGCTGAGGAATTTTGAGGGTGGTGTTTATGCCTATACGGAGCCGCATCATCAGATCAATCCCGATCAGAGATGCGAGTTGTGCGGCGGTAAACATGAACAGTTGGGCACAGGCGTGGCGCGGATGTTGGGCGGCCGGGTTTTGGCGATGGAGCCGGTGGTGAAGCAGGGGAGATAATTGTGCCGAAAATTGGGCAGAGCTCAATATTCGGCATCCTGTTCAGTGATACGGAGTGCCGCCGGGCAAGCTTTTTCGCTTGGCACAATAATTGCTCTTAATGAGAATAGCAGATGACCCGGCAGGCATGCCGCCGTGATCATCGGAACAACCTAAGGCTAAAAAGGAGGAACGTGAGCATGCTCAGGAGAAAGTTTAAGCCTGTCCGGTCGATGTTGGAATTTCGTGTTCTAAGCGATCGTGATGTCAAGAAAATTCATGAAGCGGCCCTGGAAGTAATGGAGGAAGCGGGAGTGCGCTTCCCCTCAAAGCGGGCGCTGGATATCCTGGAACAGGCGGGATGCAAGGTTGACCGGGAAACCATGGTCGCCAAGCTGCCGGCCAAACTGGTGATGGAAAGTTTGCGCAAGGCCCCTTCCCAGTACCTGCTGGCCGGCCGCGACCCGAAGGATGATCTCTGGATCGACGACAAGACTTCCCATCTTTCCACGGACGGCTGCGCGGTGGACTTCTACGATATCCGCACCGGCCTGCTGCGCCGCTCGACAAAGCAGGACATAACCGATGCCTGCAAGGTGGCCGATTATCTGCCGGAAATATCGTATATCTGGGGACCGCCGGTCAGCGCCCAGGATGTTCCCGCGGTGACCCGGCCTTTGCACGAGATTGAAGCGAGCATGGACGGCACGACCATGCATATCCAGCCGGAAACCGTTATATCCAGGGAGATGGCTTATTTCGCTCTGGAGATGGCCGCGGTAGTGGCCGGGGGAAGGGAAGCGCTGCGCAAGCGGCCGCTGTTCTCGTATATGCAGTGCGCCACAGATCCTCTGGGCCAGGACGGCGGCAGCCTCGACGCGTCGATGGTGGCGGCGGAGTGGGGTATTCCCACCGGCTTTATGCCGATGCCGATGTCTTGCGCCACCGCTCCGGCAACCCTGGCCGGCAATCTGGTGGTGGCGACGGTCGACGCGGTCAGCCCGCTAGTGCTGATGCAGCTGGTTAATCCCGGCACGCCGGTCTATTTCGCCGCCGCGCCGACGGCGATCGACCTGCAAACAGGCGGGTATACGGGCGGCGGCCCGGAAGACTTTTTGCTGGCCGCGGCTTTCGGCCAGATCTGCCATTTCTACCAGATCCCCCTGGCCATGGGTGCTTTTGCTACCGGAGCCAAGGAACCGGATTGGCAGGCGGCCGTGGACAACTGTTTCTCCGGGCTGATACCGGTGCTCACCAAAACAGCGATTATGAACGGGGCCGGCACTTTAAACGGTTCCAAGGCCTTCTCCTTGCAGGAGTTGATCATGGATGCCGAGATTTTCAGCATGATCGCCAAAGTGGCCGAAGGGATCGAGGTTAACGACGATACCCTGGCGGTGGATTTAATTAAAAAGATCGGCCCGGGCGGTAACTTCCTGGCGGAGAAACACACCCGGCAGCATATGAAAGAGATCTGGCGCCCCACCGTTTACGACCGCAAACCGTACGGCGCCTGGCTGGAAAGCGGTAAAAAGGGCGCCTTTGCAGAAGCGACGGAAAAAGCGCGTTGGATCCTGGAAAACCATACGGTAGAACCGCTCGATCCGAAAGTGAAGCAGGAATTTGCCAGAATCATTCAGGCGGCGGAAAAAGAGCTCGCCAGGTAAAGAAAGGGGGATTAAGATGAATAAAGAACAGTTTTTTGCGGAGATGAAAACGGCCGTGCTGGAGGGCGAAATTGAAGCCGCCGAAACGCTAGCCAGGCAATTCCTGGGGCTGGGGGTAAGCCCCCTGGAAGCGATCGAGCAGGGTTACGTGGCGGGGATCAACGAAGTGGGCCGTTTATTTGAAGAAGGCGAAATGTTTTTGCCCGAACTGGTGGCAGCGGCGGAAGTGATGAAGGCGGCGCTGGCCGTCCTGGAGCCTGAGCTGGCGAAGCAGCAGGTTTCCCGCGAGATCAAGGGCAAAGTGGTAATCGGGACCATGCACAACGATATCCACGATATCGGCAAGGATATGGTCGCCTCGATGCTCACGGCATCCGGATTTGAAGTGGTCAACCTCGGGGTGAACGTGCCCTGTGATACCTTTGTCAGCAAGGTCCGGGAGCTGAAGCCGGATATTCTCGGCCTTTCCGCACTTTTAACCACGACCATGCCCGAGCAAAAAAACGTAGTCGAAACCCTGGAAGAAGAAGGTTTGCGCGCCGGGGTGAAGGTATTGATCGGCGGCGCACCGGTGAATAAAGAGTGGGCCGAAGCAATCCGGGCGGACGGCTTTGCCGAAAACGCGATCGAAGCGGTAAAAGTAGCCAAACAATTGGTAAATAAATAGTAAGATGTAAGGTGTGTTGGAAATGAGTGCGGTGGGGTACGGCATGCCGTACCCCACCGGATATTAATTCTTTTAAGTTGGAAATAGGAGGGATTAATTTGGAAAAGTTTACCTTTAAGGGTCAGCCGAGACTGAGGCTTCTTTCGGACGAACAAATTGAGTTGATGCATGAAAAAGCGCTTTATATACTGGAGAGCGCCGGGGTCAAGTTTGAGTCCGATGAAGCGTTAAAGATATTGAAGGATCACGGCGCGACCGTGGATTTTGAACGCAAAATAGCCAAATTCAAGCCGGAGATGGTGCTCGATGCCGTCAAGAAGGCGCCGTCCGCAATCCGCCTCCATAACCGGGACGGGGAGCCCGCGGCGGATTTAAGCGGTAATCACGTGCACTTTGATCCGGGTTCGGCCGCCATTAAATTCATGGAATCCGACGGGGTGACCGTGCGCCAATCGCAGGCGCGCGACCTGGCCCTGATCTCCAGGGTCAACGACGCCCTGGATAATATTAAGATCCAGTCCACGGCGGTAGTGCTCTACGACGTACCGAAGCTGATCGGCGACAGCTACCGGCTTTACCTCCTCTTGAAGAACTCTCCCAAGGCGATTATTACCGGCGCCTTCAGCGTACACGGCATTGCGCACATGCGGGAGATGCTGGCTGCCGTGGTCGGCGGTTACGATCAACTGAGGGAAAAACCGGTCGCCATCTTCGATATCTGCCCGTCACCGCCGTTGAAGTGGACGCATATCAGCTCTCAAAACATTATCGACTGCGCCCGTTTCGGGCTGCCGCTGGAGACCGTCTCCATGCCGATGCCCGGCGCGGCTTCCCCGGCTACCTTATCGGGTTCAATTTTAATCCATACCGCCGAGACGCTCAGCGGAATCGTCCTGGCGCAAGCGGTCAATCCGGGCACGCCGGTAGTTTACGGCGGCGCGCCGGTCCATTTTGACATGCGTTTCGGCACGACACCTTTAAGCGCCGTGGAAGCGACCATGATCGCCGCCGCCTACGCCCAGATGGGCAAATACTACGGGATGCCCACCCACACCTACGCTGGCTTGAGCGATTCCAAGGCAGTGGACGCCCAGGCCGGCCTCGAGACAGGCATGAGCGGCATCATCGCCCAACTGGCCGGGATTAACGTGATCTCCGGCGCGGGGGCCCTTGATTTTGTCAGCTGCATCAGCGTAGAGAAACTGGTCGTTGATAACGAGATCTGCGGCATGGCCTTGCGGCTGCACCGGGAGATCGACTGCTCGCCTGAAGCGATGGCCGTCGACCTGGTACGCGACCTCGGCCCCGGGGGTGATTACCTCTCCACGGATCATACCTTCACCTGGTTCAAGAAAGAACCGTATATTCCATCTCCGGTAATCGATCGCCGCGACCGCAATAGCTGGGTCGCCCAGGGCGGTAAAGACACTTTCCGGAGGGCCCAGGAGAGAGTAGCGGAGATCCGGGAAACCCACCAGCCGGCAGCCCTGGATCAAGAGCGGTCGGCGGCGCTGGACGGCGTCACCGCCAAAATCATGGACGAGCTCAAAATAAAATCTCTTCCCCTCGGACCAA
>JBFMGD010000012.1:0-55348 GCA_040751775.1 Bacillota bacterium
GCTCGCGGAGAGGTTTTCCGGGCAGGATTTCAAACTGGTTAATGACAGTTGGGCCGCCTTCAGAGCCGGCAGCGCTGCCTCTTTCGGAGCCGTATCCGTGTGCGGCACCGGGGCCAATGCCGCGGCCCGCAACCCTGAAGGCAAGCAGGCCGCCCTGCGCAGCCTCGGTTATGAATGCGGCAATTGGGGCGGCGCTTTCGACCTGACGCGGGAAGCGCTGCATCACGCCTTTCGTTCCAATGAAGGAACCGGGCCGCGCACACGGCTGGAGGAGGCAGTCCTGGGGCTGTTTAACGGGATTGGCGACTACGACACCCTGGCCTACCAGCTTCGAGAAGACTTTTCCCTGAAATATCGCGCTATGTCCAGCCTGCCCTGTCTCGTTTTTCAGTTTGCCGGCGAGAACGATCCGGTTGCGCAGGATATCCTGGCCCGCATGGGCGCGGTGCTGGGGGCGGACTGCGCGGCGGTAATCAAGATGGTGGGCATGGAAAACATGCCTTGCGAGGTGGTTATGGCCGGGGGCATGTTCGCCGCTGCCCGGCAGTACAACCCGTTGCTCGCGGATGCTTTTTCCCTCGCGCTGCACCGGGCGGCGCCTTATGCCCGGCCGATCCCGCTGCGGCGCGAACCGGCCGCCGGGGCCTACCTGCTCGCGCTTGAAGAAGCGGGACAGGCTGCCGGCGAGGAGATCGAGGCGGCGCTGGACCTTTCCCTACGATCGATCGGCGGCATATTGCCTTCGGATTAAGCAGGATATTAAATATTTTCAATGGAATTAGGTTATAGTACGCCTACGAGGTCAGTCGTAACCGGAGAGGTATGGGGATGTATCTAAAACCACGTCTGGCGGCCCTGGCCGGCCTGATTCCAGCGGGCGGCGTTGTCGCCGATATCGGGACCGATCACGCCCTGCTGCCTCTCTACCTGGCACGATACGGCTTGGCTGCGCGGGTAATCGCCGTGGAAAACCGTTCCGGAACCATAGCACAGGCCAAAAGGTCGCTGGAGCGTTTTGGTCATACAGGCAGTATTGAGCTGCGCCTCGGTGAAGGTCTCAGTGTAATCAGGCAAGATGACCGGGTTGACACGGTGGTGATCGCTGGCATGAGCGGCCGCACCATTTGCCGGATTATGCATGACGCCCGTGAAAAATGGGGCTGGTTTGGTTGCATGCTCCTGCAGCCGATCCAGGAAGCGGCGTTGCTGCGCCGCTTCCTGGCGGCAAACGGCATGTGCTTGACCGCGGAGAAGTTGGCCCGGGAAGGAAGCCGCATCTATGAAATCATGGCTGTGCGGCGCGGCCGGCAGAAAATTAATCATCCGTTATTTTACGAGTTGGGCGCCTGCCTGCTCCGGGATGGCGATCCCCTGCTCGGCCCCTTTATCCGGCATAAACTGCACCGCTGCCGCCATGTTTTAGCGGCGCTGCAGCAATCTGCAAAGCCGGAGAGCAGGGTGAAGGAAGCGTATTACCGGGAAAAAGAATCGCTTTTAAAGGAGGTGCTCGCCCTTGTGGGCGACGATAAGCACCATAGCTGATTACCTGGAAGATCTGGCCCCCGCGGCGCTGGCCATGCCCGGTGATCTGGTGGGCTTGCAGATTGGCAATCCCCGGGATGAAGTAGAAAAAATCCTGGTAGCGCTGGAGCTGGATGAAGCAGTGCTGCTGCAGGCCGAGGCCGAATCTGTCGGCCTGGTGGTGACGCACCATCCGCTGCTTTTTCAGCCTCTGCACGTAATCGATGAAAGCCGGGCGCACGGGGCTTTAATTGCCAGAATAATCCGCAATAAAATCGGCGTATACAGCGCTCATACCAACCTCGATATCGCTCCCCGGGGTTTGAACTACCACCTGGCCGGGCTGCTCGGTCTGGCCGGGGCGGGACGCGAAGTGCTCCGGGTCACGGATTACGACCAGCTGATCAAGCTGGTTGTTTTTATTCCCGAAGGTCACGTGGACGATGTGCGCAACGCCCTGGCGGAGGCGGGAGCGGGCTGGATCGGCAAATACAGTCATTGCACTTTCCAGGCGCCGGGCACCGGCACTTTCATGCCCCGGGAGGGGGCGGAACCATATATCGGCCGGCCGGGCAGCCTGGAGAAAGTGGCTGAGCAACGCCTGGAAACGGTTTTTCCGGCTTCCTGCCGCAAGAGGGTAATCGAAGCGCTTCTCACCGCCCATCCATACGAAGAGGTGGCCTACGATCTCTATACGTTAAACGATATGGGTGAACCGGTCGGGATGGGGTTTCTCGGCCGGCTGGAGCCACCTCTCTCCCTGCAAGCGATCGTAAGCCGCTGCCGGGAGCGGCTGAACCTTTCCGGAATACGCTATTGGGCGCCCGATCGGCCAACATTTACTAAAGTTGCCGTTTGCGGCGGCAGCGGCGGCTCTCTGGTGGAGGCGGCGGCCCGGTTGGGCGCTGAGCTTTTTATTTCCGGCGATTTCCGCTACCACGATTTGCAGGCGGCGCGTGCTGCCGGGATGGGCTTGATTGATGCCGGTCATTACGGCACTGAACAGCCCGTAATTGCCTTGTTGACCGATTATATTACTGAACGCCTGGGCCGGGACGCCTTGCGAACGGCGGTTATCCCCGCCGGGGCCGCACCCACGGACTGGTCATATTATTAGGAAACGAAACCTACCTCTTTTTTTAGTCCGATCATTGCCGGTGGTACCAGTTGGTAGCTCAACAGTTAAATGAACAGCGGGGTGAGGAAGATGCAACTTGAATTGATGTGGAACCTGCAGGAACTGGATTGCTCCATCGCCGCCCTTACAGAGGAAATCGAAGCGCTGCCCCTTCATCAGGAGATAAGTGAAACTCAGGAAGAGTTGGACCGGCAAAAAACGGCGTTAGCCCGGGAAGAAGAGCTGTTGAAAGAGAAACGCAAGCAGTTAAATGGCTTGGATCTGACGATACAAAAGCTCTCCGGCGATCGGGAAACGCTGCGCCGTAAGCTCTACGGCGGGGAAGTGGCCAACGTCAGGGAACTTGAACAGATGGAAAAGAAACTAAGTTTGCTGGACAAGGAGCAAAAAACCAGGGAAGATGAAGCCCTGGAGCTGATGGAATTAATTGAAGAGAATGAGCAAATGTTAAATAATTTATCCCGGCAGAGCGGCGAACAGGAGCAGGCGGTAACCGAAAAACAAAAGCGGCTGGAGATGGAAATAGAGCGTTTGCGGGGCAACTTGAGCCGGCTGCAGGAGCAGCGCGCCGCGCTGGAAGCGAAGCTGGAGCCCCAGTTCCTGGAGCGGTACCGTATAATCACCCAAAGGCATCATGGGCGGGGTGTAGCTCTGGTAGACGGCGATATTTGTGGGGGATGCAGCGTTTTTATCTCCTCAAAACAGCGGGGCTTGCTTTACAATCCCCTTGCGATGGTGTATTGTGAAACCTGCGGGCGTCTATTGGTCAAACCGGCCCAGGCTGAATAATCCAGGTTGAAGGTTGCCGGATGAAGTTATATAATACTAAGGTCATCGCGTATCTGTTAACGCAGTTTTCGTTAAAAATCAGAACGCTAAAGCGAGGCGACTCAGATGGGAAAAAGGAAAAACCTAAAACAAAGCCGCGCAGCCGCGATTATTGCGGCTATTCTGGCTTTTGGTATGATCGTTTCTTCGGTGACATTATATATCGGCTATATCAGCCGCGATAAAAACGAATCTTCCGGCAATGAGTGGGATTTGGAAGCGTACCGGGGTCAATTTGTCGATACAATTGAAAACCTGGAATCCTACGTGGAAGAGTTCGGGGCCAATGTTGCGGTGCTCAACAACCTCGCTGAAAATTACCAAAACTTGATTGTTATTCAGCAGATGTTTTTTGCTGAATCGGAGGTGCTGAAAGGCTACCAGCAAAAGCTGCTCGGCGTTTACGAGACCCTGTTGGAGCTGGAACCGGACGAAGCGCAGCACCGCGTTCAATTGTTGAGCGCATGCAAAATCATGGATGTTGACGAAACGGTATTCCTTGAACATGCAACTATACTCAGAGATATGTTAAGGGCGAACCCGGCTCCCCCGTTCAGTTTATCCTTGATGCAGTTGCTGCGGGAATGGGAGCAGGAAGAGCTGCTCCAGGAAGAAACTGCCTGGGTGAAAGCACACCTGGAAGAGAAACTGGCCGGAAACGCATGGGACAACTATGATCGACTTTACTACGCTTACCTGCTGGGCAATTTTCAGGATGACAAGGCAGGAGCGCTGGCGCAGTTGGAACTGATCCTGGAAGAGGAAGATGAAACTAGCGAGCTGTATCAAATGACTGAACGCTATCATGATCAACTCCTGGTCGAAGATGAAACTGCTCCGGGGGAAGATTAGCGGCAGCAAATCAATAGTTGGAGGCTCCAATGGAAAAAGAATATATAATCCGCCTCTTGGAAGAGTTGCGTAAGCGATTGATTATCATTATCGTCACTGTTTTTGTAGTCGCGGTGGTCTGTTTCTTTTTTATTGAAGAGATCAGGCAGGTCCTGATGCTGCCCGGGGAAGAGCTGGAGATGAAGCTGATCTATTTGAACCCCTCCGAGGCGCTCATGGCCAACCTCCGTCTTTCTTTTATTGCCAGCGGCATGCTGACGCTGCCGATTCTGCTCTACCAACTGATCGCCCTGGTCCTGGCTGTCACCAGGCGTCACCGTCGCTCTGCTTACTTGCTGAGCCTGGCCATGTACGTGTTGTTTGCTCTGGGTATCTCTTTTGCTTATTTTGTCGTTTTCCCATTCGCCCTGAAATTCTTTTTAAGTTTTTCCGCCGATGATTTGGTGGCTCAATTCAGCATTGCGCGCTATATCTCTTTTGCGACCGGCTTTTTGCTTTCTTTCGGGCTGGTGTTCCAATTGCCGCTTGTATTTTGGTTTCTCGGCAGCATTGGCCTGGTCAGCACCGCTTTTTTACGCCAGAATCGTAAATATGCGCTTCTAGTAATCATGATTTTTTCCGCGATCCTGACCCCCCCCGATGTGTTTTCCCAGATTTTGATGGCAATTCCGCTGATGATTCTCTACGAGATGGGCATTATCCTGGTTTATTTCTCCCAGCGTAAACGAGCCCGGCAGAACCCCGATCTTACCGCCTGAACTGTTATTGTCACTGGGATGGTTCTACTGACAATAATGTTTTGAGGATGATGCTTTAAGTTGAACCCGGCATAAAAAGGGGGACGGTTGCAGCCGCTAAAATATAGAATCCCCAAATCACCCGGGACGCTTTTCTTGCCGGGTTGGTCGCATTTAAAGGCTTCCTCAAGCCAGTTCTGTACAGCCGAAACGGTCGCCTGTCCGGATACGGGCAGGGTTGGCGAGAGGCTTGGCCGCTATACCTATGGGTCGTGCTGATCCTGGCGGCGGCCGTATACGAAGCGGTAACAGTCTTAACTAGAAAGGCCGTCCTGGCCCTGGTTTTCCCGGGAAATACGGGCCGAACGAACGGACAGGGGATCGCAGATTTTGGGGGCGCTGCGGGCTGCCATGAAGCAATCCTCGCATAGGTTTTTCCCGGCATGCTTTAAGATTTCGTTTGTTTCTTGATTGCAATGTTCACAACGCATAAATACCGCCTCCTACCATTTTTTTAACCCCGCTTGCAGTTTTTGCAGTAAGGCGAGTAGCTGCTCCTTTTCCGGTAGGTCAAGAGACTCCAGGGCCATACCGGTAAAAGCACCGTGCAGGGGAAGTACTGCATCCAACTTGTTCTGGGCTTGCCGGGTCAATCTGGCCCGGATTACTCTTCGGTCTGATACGTCGGCTTCCCGTATTACCAGGCCGTCTTTTTCCAGCCGGTCAATCAAACCGGTGATATTGGCACGCGTTACCAACAGTTTTTCGCCTAACTGGCATAGGGGAAGGCCCTCTTCTCCAGCGTGACGGAGTTCCGGGATAGAGGAAATGGCATCGCCCCTTTGTGATGACCTTTACCAGCAGGAGATTGTATATTAAGATAGTGCAAGGAGGGATTGGGATGAATATGGATGAACTGGCGCGCCGGGTTAAGGAGTCTTCAATCAAGCTGGCCGCGGCCGATGCGGAACTGAAAAATAAGGCGCTTGCCTTTATTGCCGGGTCCCTGCACGAGCGGCGCGAGGAAATTACCAAGGCGAACCGGGAGGACCTGGAAAGAAGCAAGCGCGAAAACCTGCCGGCGCCCCTGTTGAAGCGATTGAAATTTGATGAAGCGAAAATTGCAGATGCGGTTGACGGTGTGCACAGCCTGGTTAGACTCGAGGATCCCGTGGGTAAAACACTGCTCGCCAGGGAACTGGATGAAGGGTTGGAGCTGTACAAGGTAACCTGCCCGATCGGGGTAATCGGCGTCATTTTTGAATCAAGGCCCGACGCCCTGGTGCAGATAGCGACCCTTTGCCTGAAAAGCGGGAACGGGGTTCTTCTGAAAGGCGGTTCGGAAGCCAGGGAGACCAACCGCATCCTGGCCGATGTAATTACCGGCGCGGCCGCGCGGGCCGGCCTTCCCTCCAAATGGGCCGCCCTCTTGGAGACGCGCGCCGCTGTAAACGATATGCTCAAAATGGATCGTTATATCGATCTGGTTATCCCCAGGGGCTCCAATGATTTTGTGCGCTATATCATGGACCATTCGCGCATACCGGTCATGGGCCACGCGGACGGCATCTGTCATTGCTTCGTGGATGAAGACGCGGACCTTGAGATGGCTGTGAGGATTGTCGTGGATTCAAAGACCCAGTATGCGGCGGTTTGCAACGCTCTGGAGACCCTTTTAGTGCATGAACGGATCGCGGCGCTATTTTTACCGGCATTAAAGAAGGCGCTGGACAGTAAAAACGTGGCGTTGGCGGGATGCCCCAAAACGCTGGGTTATATCCCCGTTGACCCTGCTTCGGAAGAAGATTGGCAAACCGAGTATCTTGATTATAAACTGTCGATCAAAGTTGTCGCCGGGCTTACCGAAGCGATTGACCATGTCAACACATACGGTTCCGGGCATACGGACAGCATTGTCACCGGGAACAGGGAAAAAGCGGCGCGTTTCATGAACTATGTCGATTCAGGTAATGTTTTGTGGAATTGCTCCACCCGTTTCAGCGACGGCTTCCGCTATGGGTTCGGGGCCGAGGTGGGGATCAGCACCGGCAAAATACACGCCAGGGGTCCGGTAGGCCTCGACGGCCTGGTGATTTATAAATACAAGCTGATCGGCAACGGTCATATCGTGGAGGACTATGCCAACCGCTCCAAAACCTTTAAACACAGAGATTTAAACCGCTAAACCTTATTCCCCGGCACTCGTCACATATCGGTATAGAGAAGCTTTTCAGCGGCACTGAGAATAGCTGTAACCTTATGAACCGTTCTATAATTGGCAATTTGTGGTTTGCGGGATGTTGACAATATCGCGCTCAGTCGCATATAATATATTAAATTAATATGGGGCAGAACAGGCGGGCGGACCTATCCGCCGCAGTCGGGCCATCCAGGCAGCAGGTGCTAATGGCAAACCTGTGGGACTCAAAATCTGAGTCTTACAGGTTTTTTATTTCGCCTTATTGAGCGATGTGGGAGGTCTTTAAAATGGAGGGGCAGAGTTACCGGAAAGGTGAGAGGATCACATTCTACTGTCTGCTGGGTAATTTGGTTTTAAGTCTTTTAAAAGGTCTGGCCGGGTTCCTGGGGGGCAGCAAGGCTATGATTGCCGACGCGTTTCATTCCGGGTCCGACACGCTGGCCACTTTTGTGGTATACGTATGCCTTAAAATTTCGCGGAAGCCGGCGGATGGCTGCCATCCCTACGGGCACGGCAAGGTTGAGCCGCTGGCGGCGGCTTTCGTTGGTGTTACTTTACTGCTAGCCGCCGCCCTGATTATTCAGGATATCGTTACCGCTGTCTTTGATAACAGCCTGGCCGCCCCCTCATTAGTAACCCTGGCCGCCGCAGCCGGTTCAATCCTGGTCAAGGAGATCATGTTCAGAATAACTTACCATACCGGTGTCTCCCTCAACAGCGAGGCGATGATCGCCAACGCCTGGGACCACCGCTCCGACGCGTACTCTTCTGTAGCTGTCTTTTGCGGCATTCTCGGCAGTATTTTGGGTGTCCGTTACGGGATCATCTGGCTAAAATATTTGGACCCCCTGGCCGGAGTCCTGGTGGCAGTGTTAATTTTTAAGATTGCCCTGGAGATCCTGACCAGGGCTATTCGTAATCTAATGGATGCTTCCCCAACAGAAGAGACAATGGCGCTAATTACCCGGCTGGCCCAGAGTGTGCCCGGGGTAAGCGGTGTCTCCTGGGCCCGGGGCAGGGTAGTGGGCGCGCAAATCTATGTTGATATGGCGGTGCAGGTAGAGGCGAAAAAAAGCGTTCAAGAGGGGCACTCCATCGCCCGATCGATCACGGATACTCTCAAAGCAAATGCCGCTTATATCGGGGAAGTGCTGATTCATATCAATCCCCATCAGGAAGATGAGAGTTAGGAAGGTATTTCCTTGAATCAAAAATAGAGATCCTGTATCATCTAGTTGGCACGCCTGGATTGCCGAACTTGATTGAATAACGGTTGCTTACAACTTAGAACGGCGGGGTGGAGGGAGGTTTACAGTGGTTGAATGAGATCAGCGTAAGGGAAATGACTATAGGTGATTATGATGCTGTAATCAAGCTTTGGGAGAATACGCCGGGAATTGGTCTTAGCGAGGCCGATTCACAGGAAAATATAGCAAAATTCTTGGAACGAAATGCAGGACTCAGTTTTTTAGCGGAAACGGAGAATGCAGTTGTTGGAACAATACTGTGTGGGCATGATGGACGGCGTGGTTTTATCTATCATTTAGTGGTTAAGGATAAATTACGGCACAAGGGACTTGGTAAGGGCCTGGTTGCAAAGTGTCTTGCCTTACTGGAAGAAGACGGAATAGAAAAATGCCATCTGTTTGTATTCAATAATAATGATATTGGGATTAGTTTTTGGGATAAAGTTGGATGGACAAAGAGAGATGACTTACTCGTTTTTTCGAAAAGGGTTTGATAAATTACCTGGGGGTAGCTAAAACAGCGGTGCCCGGGCTGTTATATGCGCTACAGGCAGAAATGCCGCAGTGGCTGGAGGAGCCTATCCGTTTCCGCTTATTGAAGACGGCGATTTTAATATTCCTTCGGTATATATGACCGAGGAGGAAGGGAAAAGGCTCCTGCCTTATGTGGGAAAATTTGTTCAGTTGAATTCGGTTTCCGAGCGAGTAACCGGCCAAGGGTTAAATGTCATAGCCCGAAAGGGTAAGAGCGCTGTAGAACGGATTGTGATCACCGCCCATATTGATGCCAAGAAGGGCACACCGGGTGCGATCGACAATGCGACAGGGGTGGTTGTGCTCCTGCTGCTGGCAAGGATGATCAAAAACTATGCGGGAGATAAGGTTATCGAAATTGTTGCTTTAAACGGAGAAGACTATTATGCCGTTCCCGGGCAGATGAGCTACATAGCAGCCAACCGGGATAAATTTCATACGATTCTTTTCAATATCAACATTGACGGGGCAGGATACAGGGAAGGAAAATCCGCATTTTCATTTTATAATTTGCCCGAAGACACCAGGAAAACAGCGGCTCGAATTATCAAACGGTTTCCCGGTATAACCGAAGGACCCCAATGGCCGCAGGGTGACCACAGCATCTTTATCCAATACGGCAGGCCGGCTATTGCCGTCTCTTCGGCCTGGTTTACGGAAAACATCGCCACCCAGGAGATAACCCATACGGCAAAAGATAATATTGAAATCGTGGATTGCCGAAAATTAGTGGAACTGGCGGAAGCAATCACGGCCCTTATTGCATTATCCGTTTAGCCGCGCGCACTGCAATTCTCTCCCTGTCAATATAAGCTCCAGGGCGGAAATGCTGCCCAGGGACCGTCCCATCACCCACAGGTGAGGCTTGCCGCCCCCGGCTGTCAGTTCGGCCCAAACCGCTTTCACGATAGCACGGGCGTCGCTGATCAGGGCGGTAAAGGTCGGCCTGCCGGTGCTGGCGCCGTAACCGCGATAGTCGGCCACCAGCAGGTTCAGGCCCAGGCGGGTGTAGTAGGGGGCGATCCCGTTATAGTCACCGACCACCTCCCCGTTACCGTTAAAGAAAAGAATCCATGGGTTGCCGGGTTGCCCCACATACGCGCGGCAGGTAATGGATACACCGGCCTCGACGGGAATATTCAAATCGAAGGCTCCGGGGGGCGGTTTGTGGTAGTCTTTACGGGGATAAAAGAGATACCGCAGGAGAGAGGAGCCGTCGATAAGGGAATAGTCCATCAGCCATCAATCCTTTCGTCCGCCGGCGAAGCGGAGTAAGAGAATGTCAATTCCTCAGTCCCCGTGATATTATTTCAGGGCGATCAGTTCGATCTCTATGGGGAAGTTGCCCGGCAGTTCACGCACGGCGACGCAGGAGCGGGCCGGCCGGTTTTCAGTAAAATAAGCTACGTAAACTTCGTTCATCGCGGCAAAATCAGCCATATCCCTTAGAAAAACGGTTACTTTGACTGCGCGATCCAGGCTGGAGCCCGCCTCGGCGAGGATCACCTTGATGTTGTCCAGCACCAGGGCGGTGGCCGCCCGGATATCATCTGTGATGGAGAGGCCCTGTGCGGCGTGGACGGGCACTACGCCGGAGAGAAAGATAAAGCCGCCCGCCTCAACCGCCTGCGAATAAGGCCCTCCTTTGATCATACCGCTCACATTGATGCACTTCTTTTCCACAATCATTCCTCCTTCGGGTTGGGCGCCTGATCCTCTTTCAGGATGGCGTAAATACAGCTGTCTACGATTCTACCATTTTTAAGTAAATAGTTTTTTATTATAGCCTCAAACCTGAAACTCTCGATACATCCTGATTCACTCTACCAGTTTGTTATGGATGGCGTAAATAGCCAGCTGGGTCCGGTCGGGGCCGGTGATTTCGTCGCTGGGTTCAGCTCTTGCATGATCCGCGTTGCCGCCATGGGGTGGAGCGTAGGCATGCCGGTGGCGGCGCCGCGAATGGCCGCGGCCATTCGCCGGCGGATTGATCTTATCCTTAAGGTACTTTGGTTTAACGCCTCCCGGCAAAATACGTTTGATTATTTGTATTTGATAAAAGTGAGGCTATTCCTCTTCCACCCGTAGAACTTTAGCGCAGCAAAATCTCAAATCCGGCCCGGTGGTTTCTATTCTGAATAATGTTTAACGAAAAGTAGGTAAAGATTTTATAAGTTGGTATTGACAAAATAGTGCTACTGTTTTAAAATTAAGTCAGTCAACCGACTTAATTTTTGAGGTGATTATATCGTATGGACAAGACAGAAGTGGCAAAAAACAATATCATTCAGGCAGCAGCAAGTGTGGTCAGTGAAGAGGGAGTGCAAAAAGCGACCTTAAGAGCGATCGCGAACAGGGCTGGAATCAGCGTGGGAGCATTATACTACTATTACAAAACAAAAGATGACCTCCTTTATGATTTAGTAAATCAAAATACCAGCGAATCTTATGTTATCGCCCAAGAGCTTAAAAGTGGAAGTCTAAAAATGGATTTACCCGGTGAACAAACCGCCGGGAACATAACATCCTATATTATGGAAAAAGCCCGGGAAAGAATTGAAGGGTTTGAAGATAACAAAATATTCTTTTATCTAGCCCAAGAAGCGATCATGGGTAATGAGGCTATGCGCAAAAAAATAATTCACAAATATGCCTTATGGGATGAAGCTTTGGAAGATATATTTGTAGAAATATCACGGCTTCCAAAGTCGCTCACAACCAGAGCTGCTGCTATAATCATCAATGCTGCGCTAGATGGTTTTATGCTGCGCAGTTTACTTGGCGTTGAGACAGATGAAAAAGTGGAAAAGGAACTGGATTCAATGGGACGCCTGTTGTTAAGCGCTGACAGCGAAGGATTACTGTTGAAATTAAAAGATGGGAAAGGGGATTTATGATGACAGGTAATCAGGAGATAAAGCCTGGAAAAATAACCTGGGAAGTGCTGCGAGAAGAGCTGATGGCCATGCCTAAGGAGACTCTGGTTGAAATGGTTAACATCTGGGCTAAAAATTACTGGTCCAACCAGGGTTACTGGCTGATATCTGTAGAAAGGGATTTTGGATTTGAAGAAGCGGCCCGGCTGGACGGCGAGATATGGGAACTCATGGCCAAGGCGCAAGCCCACAGGTTGAAAAAAACTCTTCACCTGGGAAATCAGGTACAGGATCTGGCTGTTGTATTAAAGTTCTGTGCAACACAATGGGTTACCGCAGGTTTTGAATGGGAGTTCCTTGAGATCGGGGAAAACAAATTGCTTATGCAGGTCAATAAGTGCCCGATGGGCACATTTCGGGACAGTCAAAACCTGCCTCTACTGCCATGCAAACTTGGAGCACCCGGTCTATATACAGCCTTGGCTCAAACCGTAAATCCGAGTTTTAAAGTTACATGCCTTCACGCTCATCCAGACGCCAGGCTTGAAGGTGTTATGTGCAAATGGGAGTTTATCCTTTCGAAATAAAGTATAAAGCGGAGGTATCTTAATGAAGCCCTTGGAAGGAATAACTATTCTTGATTTAAGCTGGGTATATAGCGGGCCTTTCGGCACACTGCTGCTGTCGGATCTGGGAGCAGAAGTAATTAAGATTGAAGGGCCTCCTTTTGGCGACTGGACCAGGATCGTGCCACCACTAAAAAATGGCTGGAGCGGTTATTTTTATATGCTGAACCGCGGCAAAAAATCCGTCTCCCTAAATTTTAAAACCGAAAAAGGCATAGCTCTTTTCTTTGAATTAATCAAGAAAGTAGACGTAGTCACAGAAAATTTCACCGCAGGGACTTTAGATAAGCTTGGTATCGGCTATGATCAGGCCAAAGAAATTAACCCTCGTATTATCTATGCTTCTATTAACGGGTTTGGCAGCTGTGGGCCTTATGCCAAGCAACGCTGTGTGGACCCCGTTGCCCAGGCTATGGGCGGATTAATGAGTTTAACGGGGTTTCCCGGGATGCCCCCGCTTAAAACAGGACCGGCTGTTGCCGATGCCCTGGCAGGGATGAATATGGATATCGGCATCCTGGCGGCGATAATTATGAGAGATAGAACAGGCCTCGGGCGAAGGATTGAAATTTCAATGCTTGACAGTGTCTTTGCTGTTTTAGAGGAATCGGTTATACGCGCAAGTATGACCGGAGACGCCCTCCCTGCCCGTGGCAATACCGATCCGCTGGGCGCTCCCTGGGACGCATTTCCGACCAAAGATCAGAAATGGGTAATGGTCTGTGCTCTTGGTGGAGAAAAGTTCCAGCGTATTTATGAAAGTATCGACCGCAGCGATATTGCAGAGGCGTACAAGGGTGACGATGAAGAAGCGTTTGAACGCCGCTCCAAAAATCTCACTTTTTTAAACGAAGAGTTTGCCAAATGGTCTCGAACCAAATCTGCTGAGGAAGTTCTTTGTTTTTTCCAAAATATAGGTATTCCCTGCGGTCAGGTTAAAGAAGTAACCGAACTACTTCACGACCCGCAGTTGCTCGAACGAAATATGGTTATCGATGTGGAGCACCCGCAGCTGGGATCTGTTAAAACTTTTAACAATCCCGTAAGGTTTATTGACGCCGATTCGGGAGTAAAACCCGGCGATAACCCCCTTGACCCAAATATCGGCGAACATACCGCGGAAGTGCTTATGAACCTACTACATCTAACCGACATTGAAGTGGAAAAGTTGAAGGAGGAGGATGCTATCTGGATTTAGTTTTTTTCAAGTGATTAAGGCAATATCTTAGGCCCATGATCGTAGCTTCAACTCACATGTACGAAGGAGGTTAACATTATTGGGTAACTTATCTTTAAAGAAAGGGATATCTTTAGCGGCTTTGTTTGCCATATTGACCAGTTCTATGGTTGGGATGGCCTGGGCTACCCTCACTGCTGTCTTGTTGGGCATTGCAGGGCCGGCCATAATTCTCTCCATTTGCCTGGCGGCTATGTTCAGCATTTTTATTGGTTTTTGTTACGCTGAGCTTTGCGGAGCGCTGCCTTATGCCGGCGGAGAATATGTGTATACAAGTAGATCCATGGGGAGTTTTTGGGGATTTACCACCGGTTGGTTTCTGCTCCTTGCTTATGGCACGATGATGCCTGCTGAGGTGATTATTCTTTCCCAGATTATCAATACTGTAGTCCCAATTAATTTAATTATAATCGGGGTTATTGTCGCAGTTATATTCGGAGCAATCAATATCATCGGCATTAAGTTTTCGTCTTCCATACAGCTTGTTCTGTCTGTGTTGCTTTTCATTGCCATGGGTATATTTATAATCAGCGGGGCAGGCAGTATACGGGTCGAAAATCTAACACCATTTTTTAGCGAAGGATTTATTGGAATGCTCACCGTTGTCCCGCTTATGATGCTGGCTTTTATGGGATTTGATATCGCCCCACAAGCGGTTGAAGAAGTTAACGCTCCCTTAAGAAAAGTTGTATTCTTAATTCCCTTATCAATTGTCTTTGTAGCTGTTTTTTATCTGGGTGTTTTCCTGGTTTCGGGAGGGGTCGCCCCTGATGTTCTGATGAAAAGTACCAATAGCGTCCCGATTATTGATGTTGCTACTCTATTTCTTGGTGAAAAAGGCGCCCTGCTAATCATGTTGACCGGAGCCCTTGGGTTAATAACCACCCTAAATGCTTTCCTGATCGGAGCTTCCAGATTGATGTACGGGATGGCCAGAGGAGGGGTGCTTCCAGAACCAATTACGCGAGTGCACCACAAGTTCGGCACCCCTTATGTAGCGCTGATCTTGCTGACTCTCCTGGGCATAGCCGGAGCATTTTACCAGGAGCTACTGGTTGTCCTGCAGCTTTCTTCTGCCGCGATTGTAATTGTTTATATCCTGATCTGTATTTCAGTTATCAAACTGCGCAAGAAAGAACCAGATCTAAACAGGCCCTACCGTGTTCCTCTCTTCCCCCTCTTGCCGGTAATCAGTATTATTGCATCGCTGGCGGCCCTGTTGATTGCACTAACAACCATCGATAAGCTGGGCTTTATTATCTTCGCAGTCTGGCTTGTTGCAGGGTTAGCGTACTATCTGGCGGTGCTGCGCAAGAAAGATCTCTCAAGGTTTCTGGACGAAAGTATAATTAACTCTTAAATCGTGCCGTTACAAATTTTATATACTAAAAGCCCTTTTGCAAGGGCTTTTAGTATTGCCTCCGTAATAAATTTGCCAGGAGTGACAGAGGGACGGGGTTATCGTCAACTTTTATTAAAAGAAGCATGTAACTGATTCCCGTCAGCCTGATGAATTTTTCTTTGCTTTTGAAACCATATTTTTGTAATGTTAAAGTTGTCAATAACCCTGTAACTAAGGTGAAAACAACCCCGTCAGACTGTCAACTTTGTGACGGGTTTGCCCGGCCGGATTTGCTTTTAATCGACAGTTTGAATACCGCCACGTTTTGTATATCGCCGGCAGCAAGCAGCGCGGCTACTTCAGGCCCGCCATATTTGGCGGATAAGCCCTGCAGCGCCGCCAGCTTTTCCGCTTCGTCTTCTACTAGGGCAACTTCCCCTTCCGCCATGGCGCTTTGAAAATTGAGATTAAACCGGCAGGGGTGGTCGGATTTAATCAGTTCATCCATCCGGTCCACCAGGAAGCAGGCGCGGGCATTGGCCAGGATATAATCGATCTTGCGCCCCCGGGGGGCGCCGTGAAAATAGATTGTATTTTCGCTGAACCAGTAAGACAGGGGGACGACATAAGGTATCCCGTCACGAGAAAGCCCCAGCCGGCCTGTTTCACATTGCTCAAGCATTCGATCGATCTCTTCCGGTAAAAGGGGACGGGCCAAATAAAAAACCTCCAGTTCTGCTCCGGTTTAAGGTTACCGGCATAATTACATTTTTCAAGGATAATCTACATTATATCATTATTGTGGTTTTTCTGTACCTTTATCGGACCTTGTCGCTACTTAACCGTTTAAAAACCTTTGACATTTAATGCGACTAGTTTTAGAATATTTTTAAGGTGATGGAGCTCACCCGGGTCTTCGGGATCCAAAAAGCAACGGCTGATAGCTCCTGCTTAAAGCGGGAGCTTTTATATTGCGCTGATAGCATCATCAGTAAGAATTCCGGTAAATTATAATCCAATCTCAGCTAAGGAGTCTCCCAGTGTTAAAGAGCATTGTCTTGATCGTCGCATGCGGTGTTGTGATCAAGCAGTTGTTAAAAGCGTTACGTATACCCCCACTTTTAGGGCTGATTGCGGGCGGTCTCCTGCTGGGCCCTTATGTCGGGAACATCTTAGATGCCGATTTTTTAAAATTTTCCCCGGAGATTCGTCTCCTGGCGTTAGTCATGATCCTGTTACGGGCGGGGCTGGGTCTAAATTTTAACATTTTGAAACGGATCGTTTTTTCTGTCCTCAAGATCAGCCTGCTGCCGTGTTTATTGGAAGCCGCGACGGTTTTTATGATCTCTTTCTATTGGATCGGCTTAAATCTTGTCGAAGCGGGCATGCTCAGTTTTATTATTGCCGCGGTCTCTCCGGCCCTGATTGTCCCGTCCATGCTGGACTTGCGTGAACAGGGTATCGGTATGAATAAAGGCATACCGTTGATCATTCTCGCCGGAGCATCGGTGGACAATGTCCTGGCCGTCACTTTATTCAGTGTTTTTTCCGCCATGGCTGTTTCCGCCCGGCACCTGATCGTTTTGGACCTGGTCTTGATCCCGGTAAAAATTGCCGGCGGCATCTTGCTGGGGCTTCTGATTGGTCTTCTCTTAATTAAGGTCTTTACGAAATTTTCACTGCAAAAGACAGATGAAATCGCTTTAGTAATCTGCGGCGCCATTTTCGCGGTTTTAATCGGCGAAGCAGTTTCCCTGGCCGGCCTGCTGGCCGTGATGGCGATCGGCTTCGTCCTGGCCGAGAAGAGCAGGCACCGGTCGGCCTTGTTTAACGGCAGTATGCTGCAAATCTGGTTAATTGCCGAGTTGTTCTTATTTATATTAATCGGCACAGAAATTAATATAGCCGCAATGCTCGGTTCGATCGGCCCCGGACTGATCATAGTTGTCTCCGGGCTGACGGCCAGAACCGCCGGCGTTTTCCTGGCTACCGCGGGTTCGGCTCTTACAGTCCCGGAGCGGCTGTTTTGCGCCATTTCCTTTTGGCCCAAAGCAACGGTCCAGGCCGCACTGGGTGGTTTGCCCCTGGCGCTGGGGATGCCCCATGGCGAGGCCGCTCTGGCTATCGCCGTGCTGGCCATTATCATCACCACTCCAATCGGCGCGTGGGGGATCAAGCTGGGGGCGGCACGCCTGCTAGATCGGTCTCCAGGCAGTGAGGCCGCGAAAACTCAACATGTAGGTTAGATTTTCAGAACAAAATGATGGGTGAATTCAGCCCCCTGTGGTAATGCCAGGCAGCTGTTAAAGAGTGAGGCACCTCCAGGCCGTGCTTTTCCATGAGGCTGCCGTCAGACATTACGGCGGCGGGTTGGCCGTCGGCCTGAAAACGGCCTCCTTCCAGCAGCACCACCCGGCTGCACACCTCCAGGATAAATTCGAGGTCATGGGAAGCGATCAGCATTGTTTTTTCTTCCATGGCCTTAAGCAGGCTGATCAGGCGGCGCCGGTAGCGCATATCCAGATCGGATGTCGGTTCATCCAGGATCAGCAAGCGGGGCTCCATAGCCAGGATGCCGGCTAAGGCCACCAGTCGCTGTTCGCCGCTGGAGAGCTGGTGCGGCGGCCGGTCCAGCAGGCCGGCAATCCCGGCAGACTGCACCGCGTCAGCGACGCGCCGCTCCACCTCTTCCCGCGGCAGCCCCATATTTTGCGGACCGAAAGCGATATCTTCACGCACCGAGGGGCAAATCAGCTGGTCGCCGGTATGCTGAAAGACCATCCCCACTGCCGGGTAAAAATGGCCCGGCTGCACCGGCTGGCCGATTATTTCCAGGCCCCCTGAGAGGGGTTTGATTATCCCGCAGGTAAGCAAAAAAAAGGTCGTCTTACCGGCGCCGTTCGGTCCGATCAAACCCACCCGCTCGCCGGCAGTAATGTTAAAATCAAGGTTTTCTAAAACCCGGGGTTGCCCGGTATAACCGTAGGTCAGGGCGCGGGCCGTGAGGATTGAAGGCAAAATCTATTCTCCTTCTTCTCAATCTTGTGCTGTGATTATAGCATAACCGGCGGCACACATGTCACTCTAAAGCAGAAATGCCTGAGCCAGGATAAGGGATGCCGCCAGGGCCAGTCCGCCCGCCAACGCCAGACGGTCGCTCAAGCCGGGTGCGGCCATGGCTATTTGGACCGTTTCACGGCCGTAGCCGCGCAGGGTCATGGCCTGGAAAACTCTTTCAGACTGGACGTGGCTGCGCACCAGCAGGGTGCCGACTATATAGGCCAGGGTCTTTAGGGAGAACAGCGATTTGCCTTTAAACCCGCGCAAATTGGCTGCAATACGCGTACGCCGCAAATCATCGGCCAACTGAAAAATATAGCGGTGGGTAAAAAGCAGCATCTCCGCCGGCAAAGAGGGCACTCCCAGCGAACGCATCGCCCCGACCAGGCCGGTTAGCGGCGTACTGGCGAAAAGGACGACACTGAGGGTTAAGATGCTGATAAATTTAACCGCGATCAGCAGCAGGTTCAGGCTGCCTTCAAGCTTCAAGGCGAGCGGGCCCAGCTCCGTAATAGTGGTCTCTCCCGACCCAAATGGCAAGATCACCGCCAGAACCAGCAAAAAAAAGCCCGGCAGGCGCATCCGTGAGAATAAATAGGAAAAGGGCAGCGCGGCCAAATAATAGATCAGGCAGCTGGCAACCAGGATCAGCGGCAGCAGGCGCAAGTCTCGTACAAAGGCAAAGCCGAAGATCAAGGCCGCAAAGCCGAGCAGCTTGTGGCGGGTTTCCCACCGGTGGATGATACTGCTCCGTCCGACTGTCTTAACTGAGGTGATCATCTTGATTCCAGCTCCAGGAGTTCCGGCTTCACCCGCAGTAGAAAAAGGATCACCATGGCGGTAAAAACCCCTTCCAGCAGCGCCACGGGCAGGTGAGCCAGGCTTAAAGCGGTCACAGCTGCCCGCTCCGCGGCCGCATTCATGTGGGCGGGGATGGTGTAAATCAGGAGGAAAGCGGCCGCGAAAGCACCGAGGGCCACCGCCAGGAAACCGCTCCCGAAAGCCAGCAAAGCATTCGTTACCGCCTTGTCACGGCCGAAGAGACGGCGCAGTTGAAACAGCCTGCCGGACAGCAAGGCCGGCAAACCGATCAGGCAGCCGTTAATCCCTAAGGTGGTCAGCCCCCCGTGTTGGAACATCACGGCCTGTAAAAAGAGACCGACCAGGATGGCGGGAAAGGCGTACCAACCCAGGATCACGCCGACCAGGCCGGAAAGCACCAGGTGGACACTGGTCGGAGGAAGCGGAATGTGCACCAGAGAGGCGGTAAAAAAGACCGCCGTCAGCAAGGAGGCCCGGGGAATGCCTTCCCGCGGATTCTTATATTTACGCTTAATCTTGGTTAAGGAAAGCCAGGCGGCGCCGCCGGCCGCGGCATAACCGCCCAGGGCGGTTGAAACGGAAATAATGCCGTCCGGTATATGCATCAGTTTTTCCTCCTGCTGAAGAAAAGAGCGGTGCCGGTCAAACCCCAGATCACGGCCATGGCCATGACCAGTTTTTGCAGGGCGGTAAAGCCGGTGGTACCCCCGCTAATTCCGCTGTCGGCGGTTACTTCGATCCTGAGTAAATCACCGTGCCCGGCCAGCCGCGCCTGGATTTCCCATAGCCCGGGGCGATCCGGATCGGGAGTGAAAAAGAACTTACCCGAGTCATCGCAGGTTCCGGTCAGCCAGGGTTCAACCGGGTCGTCCGGGGCAAAAACCGCCACCTGGGCGCCGGTCATCGGTTCACCGGAGTCGTAAAGAGCGGTAATTTCGATCCCCCGCACCGTTTCGTAAGAAAGCGCCGCTCCGTGCGCGGCAGCCTGTGCGGGCAGCAGATGCAGCAGGCAGATTGCAATCGCAACTCCTGCCCATCCGGAATATTCCTGTATGGTTAACCGATTTCTCATTTTATACTCCTTCGGTCAGCTCGCCGTGTTTGATCATGCCTGCCGGCAGCTCGCAGTAATTGTTTCCGGTTATTCCAGGAATTTGGCCAGGCAGTGCCCCTCACCAACGTGAGCGAGGTGGGTCAAAATTGAAACCAGCAATTGGTAGTCTGCGGCACTGAGGTCATCCTGCAATTCGGCCAGACTGACATCAACCAAACCGTCAACGGCAAGGGCGGCAAGCGGGTCAAACCCAAGCGCTTCGCGGTTCAGAGAATCATTTTCATCTGCTGCACCGTCGCCGAAAAGGTGATCGAAATGGAAGGTCATCTCCATCTCGGCGGAATCGCCGGCGGCGAGGATGCCTTTGCGTTCGTCACCGATATACTCTCCGCCGATGTAAGCCACTTCTTTTTCCAGGCGTAATACAAATTGGATAACCTCTGACCCTTTTTCGGCTTTTCCAACCAGGTAAAGCATATAACCTTTAGCCGGGCCTTCGGATGCCTGAGCCATTTCCCACGAGAGCGCGTGGTACCTTCCGGCGGGGGCGGCGGCCTCTTCCTTTAATATGGCCGGATCGGCATCGGGGTTAGCGAGATCCACGGTATATACCCCGGGAAGCTCAACCTTTACCTGGTAATCAATATCCCAACCCTGCTCCGTGTCGTAGGGCGGCTCCGTTTGGTAAGCGGTAACGCCGCTTACTGTTATGTAGGCATGATCAAAAGTCAACGACCATCCGTCTTTTGATAAGAAGCCTTCCCGGACAAAAGCTTCACCATTGGCCGTAAAAACCAGGGTGCCTGTTTCTTCAGGTTCACCGTTTCCCGGATCTTTTGCCGCTTCTGGATCGGCAGCGCACCCGGCAAGCAGCAAGAACGACAGCAGGAAGAGAACCGGAACAGCTGCAAAAAGCTTGAGATGCTTCATTCAAACATACCTCCATACATGCTTGGAGCCATGCCCGGCCGGCAACGGCTGTCGTAGCACGTTTTATTATATTAGTAATACCATTCAACATCATGACAGCCTCTTCCTGCTTCCTGAACAAATTTTTTTATGGGCCCTTGAGGATGACAATGAGCCGAGAAGTAAATGTAGGGGTTTTCCCTGGGGAGGGCCAGTTTAAGCTTCAGAGCTGCCTCCATCCGGTTCAGGGTGTTTGGCCTTGTCAAGATTTTCGTTCGTGGCACAGCGGCCACAGACGCCTTTTACATAAAATCGTTTTTCTTCAACAACGTAGCTGTCCTGTAAACCGGGCAGCTCCGGCATTCCGTATCCTTTAAGGCATTCGCATTTGCCGCAAGAGCGGCAGAAAAAATGAGGGTGGCAATGGCTGCCGCCGTCACAGGTGCAGAGGGCAAACAGCCAGGTACGGTTTTCGCCTTCAACCCGATGCACGATCCCGGAGGCGAGAAAAGTTTCCAGGGACCGGTAAACGCTGACCGGGTCGTAGCGAAGCGGCAGCATCGCCGCGCAGATCTCCTTGTGAGACAGGGGTTTGCCGGCGCTGAGCAGCACTTGAAGCAGTGTTTCCCGGCCGGCGGTTTGTTTTAAGCCGTGCTCTCGCAGAATAGCGGCGGCGTAATCTTCCGGCATCAGGTTTCACCTCTGATCTCAACCCGCCGGCGGGTGATCAACGGTCTTGCCGCCAGGGAGAGGGTATAAAGCCCCGTCATAATCAAAACAATGGCTGCTCCCGGCGGAACCGGGTAATAATAAGAGAACACCAGGCCGCCCGTGCAGCCCAGGAGACCTGTGGCAAGCGATATGAGCATCATGCCCCGGTAATTGGTGCAAAGGCGCTGGCCGGTAGCGCCGGGTATGACGATCAGCGCGGCAACAAGGACCACTCCCACCAGCTGCACTGAAATCATTACCGTGAGGCCGATTGCCGCCAGCAGTCCCATGTAGAGCACACTTACCGGTAGCCCGCCGGCCAGAACCATCTCTTCATCAAAACAAACAGCCAGGAGCTCCTTGAAAAAAAGGACCAGGATCAGAAGGATCAAACCGATTACTACCGCCATGAGCTGGAGATCCTGTTTTGATACCGCCAGAATGTTGCCGAAAAGCAAGGAAAACAACTCCGGGTAATAACCCTGAAAAGTGCCGATCAAGGCGATGCCGAGGGCCATGCCAAAGGCATAAAAAATGCCGATCACGGTATCTTCGCTCACTTTGCCGAGCTTGCTGATATAGCCGGTAGTCATCGCCGCGGTCACGGCAAAAACACTGCCTGTGAGCACCGGATTCACGCCGCTGACCAGGCCGATGGCGATGCCGCCCAGGGCGGCATGGGAAATACCGGCGCCCAGAAAAGAGAGCCGCTTTAACACGACAAAGAAGGAGAGCGCCGAGCAGAGGACCCCCACCAAAATGGCGGCAAGGAGGGCACGCTGCATGAAGCCGTAGGCCAGCATCTCGCTTATTTCCGGTCACCTTCCATCCTGGCGGCAGTGTTAAGCAGATCAAACTGGCAGCGGTAAGCCGCCTCCAGGCCGGGGCTTTGCAGCACTTCACCGGCACAACCGTGCACATGCATGATCCGGTTAATGCAGATCAGGGAGTCGGCCACTGATGTTACCGAAACAAGGTCATGGGAAACCAGCAGCACTGTCAGTTTGAGTTCCAGCTGCAGCCGGCGCAACAAATCGAGAAACCTCTGCTGGGCCGGAAAGTCCAGCCCGGTATTCGGCTCATCCAGGAGCAGCAGGGCCGGTTTCCGTACTATTGAGCGGGCCAGAAGAATGCGCTGCTGTTCGCCGCCTGACAAATCCTGAAACGGCCGGGAACCATACTGCTCCATGCCTACTGACTGAAGTGCAACGGCAACCCGTTCCTGCACTCCGGCCACGCGGTGCAGCATGGTGGCCGGTGTGAGCAATCCCATGGCCACTACATCGGAAACAGACAGTGGAAAGCGGCGTTCGAAAAGCTGGCGCTGCGGCATATAGCCGATCCTGTCCCGCACCGTTTTTAGCCGGCGCGGGGGCATACCTAATACCTTCAATGTACCGCAATTTAGAGGAATCAGCCCCAGGATGGCGCGCAGAAGTGTCGTTTTGCCTGCTCCGTTGGGGCCGATGATCCCGACCATCTCCCCGGCCCGAACTGCAAAGCTGATTTTCTCCAGTACCGTTTTGCCGTTTAAGGTTACGGACAGGTTGTTGCTGGCGATCACCGGTTCCATATGCGCGCCTCCCTTCCGCATCTACGCTCTATTCAAGCGCTTCTTTAAAAGCGCTCAGGTTAAAACGCATCATTTCCAGGTACGTTTCTCTGCCGGGTAAGTTTTCGCCCCCCAACGGATCAACCACCAGTACTTTGATCCCGCTTTCTGCGGCAATTCTTTCGGCCAGAGCGGGTGAAAACTGGGGTTCAGTCAAAATGGCGCCGATCTGATCATCGCCAACTAACTCAACCAGTTCGGCTACCCAGCCTGCGGAAGGCTCCTGGCCGGGAAACTCGGCGACTACGGCGGCCTCATGGAGGCCGTAGCGCCGGGCGAAATACCGCCAAGCGGAATGAAAGGCGATAAAATCATGCTTGCTGAAACCGGTCACCGCAGCGGCAATCTCTTGATGCAGCAGGTTTAGCTGCCGGCGGAATTCGTCCAATCTTTTCTCAAAATATGCTTCATGTTCCGGTGACAAAGCGGCCAGTTCTTCATACAAGCGGGGAGAAATTTTGTCGCGGACCAGCAGCGGGTCGAGCCAGAAATGCGGGTCAGCCGGGCCGTGAATGTGGCCGTAATACCCGGGACCGGGTTCTGCACCGGCAACGTGCTCATTTTGCTCTGCAGCATGATCTTCGCGATCATAATCTGCGTTGGCGGTATTTTCCTCGTGAGATTGATTTAGGTGGTGATATTGGCCCGGCTCCAGCAGGTCAAGGTGATCCGCGAGCTTTACGACGGACAGTTCACGGTCCGCCGCTTCAGTTAACTTTAAAGCCCATTCGTCCAGCCCGGCGCCGACAAAGACAAAAAGCTGTGCTTCGGCGATCAATTTAGCCTGCTCCACTGTCGGTTCATATGTATGCGGGCTGGCGCCGGCCGGCAGCAGGCAAGAGACGGCAACCCTTTCACCGCCCAACTGCTTTACGATATCAGCCAGGGGGTAAACCGTGGTTACCACGTTAACAGTTTGCGCTGCACCTGTATCTGCCGCTTTATCGACGGCACAGCCGGCCGGCAGCAAGATAATCAGGCAGATCCCCGCCCAAAAAAAGAACCTACACAATTGCACATCCTCCTGACCAGTATCCTATATATGGTGGATGCAACTTGCTTGCATTAATATATTCTAGCATAGTCTATGTATGACTGCAATAAATAAATACACCGGCGATCGTGACGATCCTTATTGCACGCCTGTTTACCTCCGGAGAGGATTAAACTATAATATTTATTAACAATATTCGACTGAAAAGAGGGATTAGATGGCCAGTAAACCGGCGCCTGTGCCAGTTGAGATTCTACTGCCGGGAGGGAAAGTGCTGGCTGCGGCCGGCGGGCGCAGTTTGCTTGAAATCAGCGAGGCAGTAAGCCGTTTTTATCCTTCCCCCATTGTGGCCGCGATGGTAGATTACGAACTCCATGAACTGACCTCCATTATGGAAAAGCCGGCTGCAATACGGTTCCTTGATCTGACCAGCAGGGAAGGGGCGCGTATTTATCAACGCAGTTTGACCTTTCTCCTGATTAACGCAGTCTATGAACTTTTCCCTGAAGCGGTAATTACGGTTGAGCATTCCCTGGGGAAGGGCCTCTATTGTGAAATCGATAAAAAACCGGCGTTAAGCGCTGCGGATGTGGTCTGTATTGAGGAAAAAATGCGGCAGTTGGTCTACATGGATCTGCCCATAAAAAAAAGAAAAGCCGCACTCTCCGAAGCGGAGCGGGTTTTCAACAGCCAGTTGTTCGAAGATAAAGTAAAGTTGCTCAAATACTGGCCAAAAGATTACCTGAACCTTTATTCCATCGGCAGCCTGGAAGATACTTTATACGGTTACCATGTGCCGCGTACGGGACTGCTTGGCGTGTTTGGGCTGGAATACTACCGGCCGGGGCTGATCTTGCGTTTCCCAGATGAAAAAGATCCCTGCACAATACCGCCTTTAGTTGAACAGGCAAAACTGTTCGAGATTTTTCGCGAAGCGGAAAAGTGGGGGAGTATCCTTGGCTTTGATACTGTCGGAGCCATGAACAGCTTGATCGAGGATAAACAGGGCCCCGAGGTAGTGCGCGTGGCTGAGGCGTTGCATGAAAAGAAGATTGCCCAAATTGCCGACTTTATCAGTGACCGCCGGGAAGAGATCCGCGTGATCCTGGTTGCGGGGCCGTCTTCCTCCGGTAAGACAACTTTTACCCAACGCCTGCGCACACAGCTCTTGGTAAACGGCTTACGCCCTTATCCCATTTCTCTCGACGACTATTTTGTGGACCGCGAGCATACGCCGGTTGACGAGTCAAACAATCCCGATTTTGAACATATTGAAGCCATAGATCTCCCCCTGTTCAACGAACACCTGCTGCGCCTGATCGGCGGCGAAGAGGTGGATTTGCCCATTTTTAATTTTATTACCGGAAAGAGGGAATACGGCGACAGGCGGATCAGGCTGGAAAAAGGTCAACTCTTAATCATAGAGGGTATCCATGGCTTAAACGAAAGGCTGACCTGCTCTATTGCCCGCGGCAGGCAGTTTAAAATCTATATTTCAGCGCTGACAGCGCTTAACATCGATCGGCACACCAGGATACACACTACTGATACGCGCCTGCTCCGGCGCATAGTGCGAGACGCGCAGTTCCGCGGTATTGACGCCCGGGAAACCATCAGGAGATGGCCCTCGGTCAGGCGTGGCGAGGAGAGGAATATCTTTTGCCTGCAGGAAAAGGCGGACATTATGTTCAATTCTTCCCTGGTTTACGAGCCGGCGGTAATCAAAGAATACGTCGAATTCCTGCTTAAAAAAATCGGCCGGTCCGAACCGGAATATATAGACGCAAAGAGGCTGCTCACTTTTCTTTCTTTTTTTGTGCCGCTGGCACCGCACGATGTGCCATCCAACTCGATCTTGCGTGAATTCATCGGTAAGTCCTGTTTTAACTGATTCCGGCCTAAAAGCGGTCCTCCTGCTGCTCCAAAACGTGGACATGAACAGAGGTAAAGTTGAAACTGTTCATGTCCATTTTGTTTTGGTTTAAAGGAGAATGCCGCTGCTTTAGCGAAAATCAGAAAAGACAGAAAAATGATCGTTACTAAATATAATCAATTATCTGCTCCTGGGTGGTAAAAAAGTTGTAGAGGTGAATTAGATGAGCAATTTGGATTTGATCCCATATCCCAAGGATATGGTGCAGGAGTCAGATGTCTCGTTGGCCCGGACGCTGCAGCAGTGGGCGGAGGCGGAAGTCTTGTCGAAGCGGCTGGAGTATCGCGAGGATTACGAAAAGTTGTTGAAGCCGGCGATGCGGAAGCTGTTTATAGACGTGGAGTTGCAGAAGATGATCTGGCCGGAAAACTGCGGCGGCATCGGCCTGAATACGCCGGAGGTGGCGCGGACCCTGGCGCTGTCGCTGGAGCAAATCGGCCGGGCCGATACCGGAATCGGCTATCTGTTTTCAGTTACTTTCGCCTTGTGCAGCAGTTTTGCCATGGAGACTAACCTGAATGAGGAGCTGTGCGACCGCATCGCTCCTCTTTTTTGTCAAACGCAGGAGATTGCGCTTGGCTCCCTGGTTTTGCCGGCGTTCGGCCGGGGTGAACACTCTGCGGAGGGGCCGCTTTTTCGGGGCAAGGTTTTACCTGCCCGGGCCCGACGGGATGGTGACACGTGGGTCGTCAACGGGAAGAGTTTACGTCCGTTGAACTCAGGCGCAGACGCGCAGCTTTTCGGGGTGTTCTGCGCTCTGGAAAAAGAGGATGAGCCGGGTTTGATCCTGGTGCCCGGGGACGCTCCCGGCTTGACCCGGGGCGAGCGGTTTTTAAAGACCGGCCTGGCGGCCAGCGACAACGCGGACATTGATTTGACGGAGGTGCGCGTTCCGGTGGAAAACCTGGTTTTTCGCGGAGAGAACCCGCTGCGTCAAATATTGTCCTGGCTCTACCTGAATAGCGGAGCGGTAACTGTCGGCTCCCTGTTCGCCACCTACGAGATTATGCGGGATTGGGCCGAGATGAGGGTGATCAAGGGCAAAGGCAGCCTGTTTAAGGAGAACCCGCTGACCGCCTCGCTGATGGCTGAAATCAGCCACGAGATACTGCTCAGCCGCCTTTTACTGCACCAGCTGGCGCAGATGCTCTCCAAGCCGGAGTTATACCGGCAGCCCGGAGAGGAGCGGCTGTATATTCCTGCGCTGAGCGTGGTGTCGCATATCACCCAGACCGCCGAAAAGGCGATCAACCAGACCATGGAGTTGATGGGTTCAGCGGGCTATGCCACGGAGTGGAACCTGGAGCGCTACTGGCGTGATGTGAAGACGATGCAGGTCCATTTGGGCAACTGGGAGCTGAACAAAATGGAACTGGCCCGGTATTTTTTCCAGTGTCGGAACCTGTGAGGAAAGTGAGGCAATGATCATGCGAACTATCGATCATTTTACCCGCCCCAAAGAATATCTTTCCCCTCTGGATGAGTACTTCGGCAAAATCGTGCGGCAGTGGGCGGACAAAGAGGTGATCCCCTACCGGCGCCGCTACGATGAGGATTGGAAGGAACACCATCTGATCGAACCGGCTTTTGACAAGCTGATGGGTGAACTGGGCCTGCAGCGGGTGCTATTCCCCGAGGACTTAGGAGGCTGGGGTCTGGGGCACTCTCACTATATCGGAACCGCCTCATACCGCCTCTTTGAAGAGGTGGCCCGGGCGGACTCGGCCATGGCCGTGGCCTTCGGCGTGGTCTTCTGGCCGCTGATTATGATCTGCAACGAGCCCCACGTCAACCGCCGCCTCTGTGAGGAATTCGCCCCTATGTTTTGCAACACCCGCAAGGCCGTATTCGCCGCCAATGCCATGACCGAGCCTCAGGGGGGCGCCGATATTGAGAATATGGAGATTGTTCAGGGCGCCACCATCGAGACGACAGCGGTCTTGGACGGGGACGAATGGGTGATTAACGGCCATAAACTGTGGCCGACCAATAGCGGCGGAGTCTGCAACCTCTTTGGGGTTGTCTGCACCACCAACCCGGGATCGAGGGATTTAAGTGATTTTGCGTTTATCTTTGTCCCCGCGGACACGTCCGGGGTAGCCCAGGGAAGCCCTTATCAGAAAGCGGGTATGGCGGCCGACAAAAACGGTGATATCTGGTTTGAACAGGTGCGCGTGCCGAAGCATTACCGCGCCTGCGGCCCCGGGGACGATTATAAGTATTTTAAAGAGGTCATCTCCTTCGGCAATCTGGGCAGTATTTCTTTCGTCAGCGGGGCGATGCTGAATGTTTTTGAGATATTGCAGGAATTCTGCGGGAACAGAGCCTACGGCGGCCGCCCCCTGAAAGAAAACGATGCCGTGGCCGGCGTGCTGGCGGATATTGTGAAGGACATTGACATCATCCGTGTGCTCGGCTACCAGTACGCCCGCATGATCGATCGACCTGACCTTTACGGGCCGCGCTGGAGCGATGAAATTGTGGCTAAAGGGCGGGCTTACAAATACTTCGCCTGCGACCGCGCGGTGGAGGATTTGGGGAAAGCGATGAATTTACTGGAGTCCTCTGGCAGCGACCGGGCCTGGGATATTGAGAAGCATTGGCGGGATTTAAAGATTGTGCAGTTGTGGATGGGCGGCAAGCAGCTATGCCAGATGGAGACGGCGCGTTGGTACTTTGACTGTAAAACTCTTTAAAGGAGGGGCTTCATTGGAAGAGACGAGCAGCCGTCCCGGAATGCTGGATCTGTTCAACCGGATTTTAAAGGAACTGCTGCGGACTCCGAAATTTAAGGCGCAGGTTAAAGTTGTACTTAACTCTCTGGACCCTCCGGCCGCGGCGGCGCTGGTGCGCACCTTGATGTGGGAGGACACCGAGATTTTCTTGGACATGGTGGGCGTTTTTCCGGAACTGCTAAACGCTTTGCTTACCGGCGGCCGGGAGTTTACGGAGCGAATGGATCAATACCCCGCCCCGCTGCCGGCCGCTTTTATAGCCCAAATTATCGATAAACTGGACGGGGAGGCACTGGGCTCCCTGATCGCTGCTATTCCTGAGCTCTTCAGCCGACTCAAAGAGGTGCCGGGAAAACCGCTGCAGCAGTCCCTGGCCGGTTTGGGTCGCCGGGTAATCCGTGGGCTAGGTACAGAAGAAAGCAGCCCGGCCGCGGCGGCGCTGGCCGTTCTACAACCTTTCCTGCAGCAGCAGATCCGGCGGCTGGCGGTGGAAGTGGGGCAAGATGGCTCGGAGACCCGCAAGCTGATCCAGGGCCTCTCCCAGACGCTCGCGGCAGCGTTGCAGGAAAACCCGGACTTTATAAGCTTTGTATGCAGGCCGTTTTTGGATTCGTTCCGGCAATCGGCCGGAGACGGCGCTTCATAATAACGTAAGGGGATGATCAATGCATGCGTGAGGTTAATAAAATTGGAGCCCCTGACCCGCTGGAAGCCGCCGCGGCCCCGCGGGTTTTACGCGAGCTGCTGCGAACGCCGGCCGTCAAAGATCTGTTGGCGATAAACCTGCAAGACTCAAATCCGGAAACCGCGCGTGAACTGGTTAAAGCAATGCTCTGGAGCGATTCCGTATTCTCATTCGGCATGTTGGGACAGCTGCCGCGGGGCCTTAATTTTCTTGTTGTTTTCCTGGACGAACTGGGGCGGCAACTGCAGAATCTGCCTCCCCACTTGCTAAGGGAATTTGCTGCTGCAATGGGGCGGACTCTGGATACGGAGAGCCTCAAGGCGCTCCCCCGGGTGTATGCGCCTTTGTTGGCGACCCTGGCCGGGGAAGATTTGGCAACACGGCAACGGCTGCTGGACCCGGCTGCACTGGGAGAGCTGATCACCTCCCTCTTTGAATGGCTGGGCCGGGCCGCGGGAAAAGATCCCGAGAAGATGCGGCTGAGCGAGGCAAGAAAAAGCCGTTTCTTGGCAGAAACCATTCGGGCTACCGATTTTGGAAAAATCCGCCGCGCAATTACCCGGCAAGCTGAGGCAAACTACCCGGTTACCGAGAGTGTCGTCACGGCCATCGTCAGCGACCCGCTGATTTTCGCCAACCTGATCAACATCCTCCCCCCCTTGCTGAACAACTTGCTGAAAGGGACATCCTCCGCCCTGGCTCAGATTGATTACCCCCCGGAAATCCTCGCCAGCGCCGTTTTCAATCTCTTGGGTGACCTGGAAACGGAAGAACTGGGGGAGATCATAAACAACGCGAGCCGTTTCATTAATAAACTGCACGAAGGGAGCGCCGTTTTAGGGCGGGAGGAACCCCGTTTCCGACCTGTTTTGCAGAGCTTTTTAGAGAAGGCACTGCACAGGGTCGATGAAACAGAAGCTGCCCGTGCCCTGCTGGCCCTGGGTGAGGATATCGAAACGCTCCTCTGCGTCGCCGCCGATACGGTGGTGGAGAAACCGGAGCTTGCGGCGAAAGTGTTTTCAGCCCTGCTGCTCGGCTTTAATGCCAATTTGCACGGGGTTACGTACCTGCTGGAGCAATTAAACGAGCTTCCGCCGCATCTCTACCAGCATATGGCTGCGGAGCTGGATAACAAGGATTTCAATAAAATCGGAAAGCTGATTAATAATCTGGTCAAGCTGGCCAACCGGGTTCTTTTGGAAAAACCCGCCCTGGTAGGAAACGCTTTGAACGCATATCTCGCATCCTATAATCAGAAACTGGCCCGGGAGCCGGGTCAGGTCCGTAAATCCTTCTCTCATTACCTGACGCACCTGGACCCGGAGGAGTTGTCTACTGCGTTGCTTTTAACCTCAGACCAATTGTCCCAAACCCTGGCTGAAAACCCACAGCTTGCAAAGTCGGTGCTCAAGTCATTTTTTACGATCTTGCGCGGGGCGATCAAAGGTTCACTGCGGCGCAAGTGCAAAAGCCAGGGTTTTCACGCGGAAAGCAGATCGCTTCAAGGGAGGGGTCAGTGAACATGACCGTGCTGAACAGTTTAACCGGGGTAATCAAAAATGAATATGTGCAGCAGGCTCGTGCCAGAGGACAGAAAATTGTCGGCTACGCCTGTCTGGCTACCCCTCGGGAAGTGCTGGACGCGGCGGGCCTTTTCCCCTACCGGCTGAAAGCGCTGGGCAAGGGAGAAACAGAGATGGCCGACGCCTATCTGTCCCGCTTCAACTGCGGCTTTTGCCGCTCCTGCCTGCAACTGGGGCTGGACGGCACCTATGATTTCTTGGACGGGATCATCGAGACCAACGGCTGCGACCATCTGCGGGGGATGTTTGAAAACTGGCAATATGCCGCGCCCCGCTCCTTTTTTCATTATGTGCGGGTGCCTCATCTGGCGGATGCTGATTCGATGCGGTGGTTTGTGGAAGAGATCGAGCTTTTAATTGAGGCGTTAAATGAGCATTTCGGGGCTGACGTCAATGATTATAAACTTAACAAGGCGATTGAGATACAGGATCAGATCGCCGCAAAGATGAGGCGGATTTATGAAAGCCGCTGGGGCGGCGAAATTAAAGTGTCCGGGCATGAGATCATGTCTTTAATGGTAGCAGAGGGTTCTCTGCCGGCGCCTGATTTTGTAAAACTGCTGGATGGTTTTATAGGGACACTGGAAGATCGCAAGCCCATAAACTGCCGGGCCCGGCTGTTTATGGGCGGGGCCGCCACCGACGAGATCGGACTGATCGCCGAGCTGGAACAGCTGGGCGGCCTGATGGTGGCTGATTCTTTCTGTTTCGGCGGCCGTCTTTTTTTAAGGGAAGCCGTAGCGAAGGCTCCGGTTCATCGGCTGGCGGAGATTTATTTAAACAACCTGATGTGCCCGCGCATGTTTATGAACTACCCCCAGCGCAAGGCCTTTATCCTGGAGATGATCGAGAAGGCAGCAGTGGATGGGGCGGTGCTCTTTCACAACAAGTTTTGCGACCTGCACGGCATCGAAAACGTCAAGCTAAAAATGAACCTGGAAGAAGCAGGCCTGCCGGTGCTGCTGTTGGAGAAAGAATACGGGGCCGGGGCCGACATCGGTCGTCTAAAGACGCGGGTCCAGGCTTTCCTGGAAAGGCTAAAGAGGTGACCGCTGATGAACAGTATAAGTAAGCAGGCCAGTCAGACAGGATTATTTAGCCGTGTGTATTCACTTTTCAGCGTTTTAAAGAAGCTGCCGCCTCAGCTCAGTGAAGAGGAGCTGGAGGGGCTGATTAAAGTGTTGCCCGCAGACAGCGCCAATAGTATGAAATCACTATTGAAACCCTCGATCCAGCAGGCATCGATGACTTTTATACAGATGCTCTCAACCGCACTGGAAGAAACAAAAGCGGCCAAGCAAAGCGGCAAAAAAGTGGTGCTGGCGCCCTTTAATTTCCCGCCGGAGATTATCCATGCTTTTGACAACCTCGTTCCGATCACCACGGAGGTGTTAACCACCTTGGGGGTAGTGGCCTTGGAGGGGCAGGGGGAGCGCTACTGGAGCTATGCCATGGGGCTAGGGCTTCCGGACCACCTTTGCTCGGCTAATACCATAGACTTGGGCTCCATGCTTTCGGGGATGGACTTTGAGCCCGATGCGATTATCTCCGGCTGCGTGGGCAGCTGCGACGTGAACTCCAAGACGCACGAGTTTGTCTCCCTGCTGGTGGGCCTGCCGCAGATTGCCCTGGAGAAGCCGCCCGACAATACGGCGCGCGGCCTTAAGATTTTCAAAAACAACTATTACAAGATGATCCGGCAGCTCGAAGAGCTGGCCGGAGAAGAGCTTAAAGATGAAAACCTGCGTATGGTGGCTGAAAAGGTGAACCGCTGCACGGAGCTCTACCGTGACCTGTGGGAGTTGAAGAAGCAGATCCCCTGCCCGGTGCCGGGCATCTTTTCCCTCTTTATCTGCGCGACCCGCTTCGCGATGTGGGGACGGGATGAGGGGATCAAAACCCTGGAAAGCTGCCTGGCGGTTTCGCGCCGTAATTTTGAAAGCGAAGCCTACCGCAGCCGGGAAGAGGCAGCACGGGTATTCTGGATATACCTGAGCTATTATTATGATCTGGTGCGTTTTTATGACTGGATGGAAGAAAACCATATCAGCAATATGGGCGATGCTTTGCAATTGGCCTTTCCTGAGCCACTGGACCTTTCTTCCCGGGAAACGATTCTGGACGGGATGATTGAAAGCGCCTGGAATAACGTGATGACCCGGCAAATGGGGGCAGCTTCCATGTCCCAGCGCTGGATCGAAGATATTGTTTATGTGATCAAAGAGTGGCATATCAACGGCACCATCTACTGCGGCCACCACTCCTGTAAGCAGACCTGGAGCGTCTTCTCCATGGCCCGCAACGAGGTGCTGAAAAGAACCGGCGTGCCCACCCTGGGGCTGCAGGGGGACTCCTGGATCCGGTCCATGACGCCGATGAGCGTCATCCAGGAGGAGATCGAGCAGTTTGTCCATAACGTCATTAATAAGCGGGGGCGGAGAAGGCGGACGAGAGCCTGAAATTCTCCGCAGCCACCCGGCCCGGATATGGAGGTTACAGAATAGATGCTATACGGCGGCATAGATGTTGGATCTTTGACAGCCCAGGCGGTAGTACTCAAAGACAATGCAATCTACAGCTTTCAGAGTATCCGGGTTAAGCCGAACCCGGTGGACTCCGCGGCCACGGTGCTGGAAGGGGCGCTCAAGGAGAAGGGACTGACCCTGAAAGACTTATGCTTCTGCGTCAGTACCGGCTACGGCAGAGAGCAAATCCAGAAGGAAGGGCTGTCCCGGGAAAATATGAGCGAAATATCTTGCCACGGCAAGGGGGCCTGGTGGGTCCTGCCCCAGGTGCGCACAATCATTGATATCGGCGGGCAGGACGCCAAGGTGATCCGCGTCGATAAAGACGGCGAGCTGGTTAACTTTGTAATGAACGACAAGTGCGCCGCGGGCACCGGGCGCTTTCTCGACGTGATGAGTAAGACTTTGGGAATTTCCGTGGAAGAGCTGGGGCCGCTTTCTTTTAAGGCGCAGCAGGTTATCGAAATGAGCAACCGTTGCAGCATCTTCTGTGAAACGGAAGTGCACCATTACCTGCAGCGGGGCGCAAGCCCGGCCGACCTGGCCGCGGGAATCAACCGGACCATGGCCGGACGGGTAATGGCGCTGGTGCGCCGGGTGGGGCCGGAGAAAGAGATCACCATGACCGGGGGGGTGGCCAAAAACCAGTCGGTGCGCAAGGAACTGGAAAAAGCGATGGGAACACGGATGTTAACCTATCACGTCGATTCACAGATTATCGGCGCACTGGGGGCGGCCCTGATCGCCCGGCAGCTGAGAGGAGTAAAACAATGACGATTACCCTGGGGTTGGATGTGGGCAGTCTTTTCACCAAGGCGGTGCTGCTGGATGGTAGCCGCATTCTCACCACCGCGATCCGGGAAACCAGCGGTAATTTTACCCGGGAAGTTGAAGATTTGATCAGCCGGGTGTTGGCTGCAGGCGGCGTATCCCGGGAAGATGTGGCGGAGATTGTCAGTACGGGGCAGGGCGACGAACTGGTGGAGCAGGCTCATTTTTGCGAGGATGACGTGGCCTGCATCGCCGCAGCCACCCGCCACCTCTTGCCGGATACGGAGCTAACCATTGAAATCGGCGGCCAGAGCATCACCGGGGTGCTCAGCAACCCGCAGGGAGAGGTGGTGAACTTTATGCGCAACGACAAGTGTGCCTCGGGCTCGGGCCGCTTCATTGAAGTGATCAGCAGCGCCCTGGGTATAAATATAGATCTCCTTGACGAGACGGTAGAGCAGGCTTCAAAAAAAATTGCCGTCAGCACCCAGTGCGCGGTTTTCGCCGAGAGCGAAATTATCTCCCATGTGAACCAGGGTGAAGCTGTTCCCGACATACTCGCCGGGGTCTGCGATTCCATGGCCCGGATCGTGATCTCGCAGGCTTTACGCTTCGGCCCGGTGGAGCGCTACACCGTCACCGGGGGGGTGGCGCGCCTCTCCAGCATCGTTAAGATACTGCAGGAGCGGCTGCACGGGCAATACCGCCCCTTCCCGATCGACCCCCAGTTCGCCGCGGCTTACGGCGCCGCGCTGCTGGGGCAGCAGGAATAGACGAAAGATGGAGTTATTCAAAGAACCTTTGAATCATCTCAATGCTTACCTGCAAGACGCGGACAGCAGAAATGTTTTACGCCAATTCAGCTATAACCCCTTTTCAGCCTGGCCGGAGCAGTCTTCCCTGGTTTTGCAGGAAGAGACAGCGGTGGAGTTGGGCGGCGCCTGCGGGTCCCTGTTTATGATCCTCTGGACCGGAGAGGCGGGCGTGATCCGTCCCGGCCGTATTTCCCTGATCGGCCCCGAACTGGACGACAGAGCACAGGTTAAATTGCCGTTTACCCAGGTTGTCCTGGTGCGGGGCATTTATCAGGACGAATATGAGACCTACCGGCACCTGCGGGATACCGTCTTCGACACCCGCTTAAAAGGGGTATCCACACGGGTCTGGCCCGACCGCCAGAGAGTCTGGTGCCGGGTAAGCCGAGAAGCCCTGGGCCAGGGATTTAATTTAACGCGCTACGGCTGTACCCTGCTGAAGAGGCTGAACAATCTGCCTGCCGTGGAGGAGACTGAGGTGATCTTTGCCACCGAAACGGTCAACGAAAAGTCGCTGCTGGCACCGGTGGCGGAAAAAGTGCAGGATATCGTGGAAGCGATGCTGAAAATGTATCAAGAGATGAACTTTGATTGCGGGAGCTGTGAATACAACCAGGTTTGTGAAGAGGTGGCGGGCTTAAAAGAGATCCATCAGCGCCTGCAAAAGGAGCGTAATGGCCGTGAGTGAAGTAATCGCCATCTGCGGCAAAGGGGGGGTGGGGAAGACAACCCTCTCTGCCCTTTTTGCCCGGCTGATCCTGGAGCGGAAAGAAATCCGGGCGCTGGTGATCGACGCCGACCCCACCGGCGGCCTCTCCCTGGCCCTGGCCCTGCCGATCAAGACAACGGTGAACGAGCTGCGCAAAGAGGTGGTTGCCGCAGCCAAAAGCGGTAAAAGCGATGCCCGCAACCTGGCCGCCGCCGTCGATTACCGCCTCATGGAATCGCTGACCGAGCACCATAACATCGCTTTCCTCGCCGTCGGCCGGCCGGAAGAGGAAGGGTGCTTTTGCCAGGTGAACACCTTCCTGCGCCGCTCCATCGAATTCCTCTCCGAAAAATTCGACCTGACCCTGATCGACGCCGAGGCCGGGGTCGAGCAGGTTAACCGGCGGGTGATGGCCAATGTTGATCGGCTGCTCCTGGTCTCCGATCTCTCATTTAAGGGGCTCCGTGTTGCTGAAACGGTGCAGCGGGTTGCCTCCGGATCCGCCTGCTTCCGGCAGTCGGGTCTGGTTCTCAACCGCGTCCGCTCTGAAGAAGAGCTTTCCCGCGCCCGCGCAAGCACCACCCTGCCCTTAGTGGGCTGGCTGCCGGAAGATGAAACCGTCTACCGTTTCGACACCTCCGGCCAATCTTTTTTGGACCTCCCCGAATGCTCCTCCCTGCAAGCCGCCCGCCCCCTCCTGGTAGCCAGATTTTAATGTAGGCCATATCCTTATAGTTTGACATACATACAATTTAATGGTACGCGTCATGCCGCATTCCAGGTGTTATTTTGTTATGTTTGAATTAAAAAATGGCCGTTAACGGCTGTTTTTTTATGTCCATGATTTTTTTCAATGCAGGAAAAAGTATAATTATATTGAATATTTCCGGAGATTACTGAAGATGGAAGGAGCAGGGATTAAAAATGCGAGAAAAGATCCGCATTGCATTGGGAAAAGAACACATACGGGGAGAGATCTTCTCCATTCACCGCCTGCGGGAACTGCAGCAAGACCTGGAAGCGCTTCGGGAGAGGAACCTACTCAGCAAGTCCTTTTTCGAGGAAAAGTTGTCCGGCTTCAGCTTCTCCCCGCCCGTGGAAATCCCCGGAAGCGGCGCGGTGATAGCGGTAGCCATTCCACAACCGGTCAGCCGGGTGATCTTTCATCACCGGGACGGAACCTTGACAGCTCTAATCCCGCCTACGTATATATCCCGGGATGATACTCGAAAAGTAACCCGGCTGCTGGAAGAGATCCTGGGAGCGGAAGGTTACCGGCTTACCCGGGCCTCCCTGCCCCAAAAGCTCCTGGCGGTGCGCGCAGGGCTGGGCGAATACGGGCTGAACAACGTCTTTTACGTGCCGGGAGCAGGCAGCTTTTTCCGGCTGGCCGCCTTTTTTACGGATCTCCCCTGTGCTGAAGACAACTGGCGGGAGCCGCTCTTAATGGAGCGGTGTACGGAGTGCCGGGTCTGCATGAATAATTGTCCCACCGGGTGCATCGGCGAAGAGCGGATCCTGATCCGGGCGGACCGCTGCCTGACTTACTTTAACGAGAGTGAAGCGGATTTTCCGGAATGGATCCGGGGCGTACGGCATAACGCCCTGGTGGGCTGCATGGTCTGCCAGGATGTCTGCCCCGCCAACCGAGGCTCCCTGGATAACATGATTGACGCAGGCTCTTTCTCGGAAGAGGAAACGGCTCTTTTGCTGGAAGGCTGCCCGCCGGACCTGCTGCCTGCAGCAACTCGGGAGAAACTGGATCGGATGGAATTGCTCGATTACAGCGTCGTGCTGTCCCGCAACTTGAAAGCTTTGCTCAACGCTCGACTTTAAAAGCACCTCAAAGGATTTTTAAATTGGATACCCTTTATTTGCAGACCGAAGAGGCTGACAGACACACATCCTGCCGTCTCCTTGTGTTTTAGTTGGAGAAGCCCGTTTATTTATTCGGGAGGGACGTGTAGGTATTTTCTAAATTTTAAAGTATTTATTGTGGCCATAAGCCGACAGATGCGGAAAGGCTTTCGGAAAACTACCCGTATCTGTCGGCTTTTAAATGACGGGACCCCGCACCGAGCCAGCCGCAGCGCCCTCTATCACTGGGGTTTTTCCGACGGGCATGTGGTCGGCAGCGCCATAGACTGGGACTACCGGAGTGGGAATTATTTCCCGAAACCGATGATCATCGGCGCCACGGAAGCCGATATGTACGCGAACTACCCGGCCCAGGAAGAGTCGGGCGGCATCGAAATCTACAATTACGCATATGGCATTCTCTATGGCGGCGAGATCGTCTATGACAGCTTTGATGATGCCGTCGAGGCCCTGGTGCCGATGAACGAGCTTACACCGGGTGGGTGGCGCAATTACAACGTGGCAGACTTCAAGGCCAAGTATGATATCGCCTCTGACGCCTGCCTGCGGGGTTACGACATTATCGGAGTGCACAACCCTGCCCGGTGGGCCGCGGCGGCCCCGGAGCTGAATGGAAAGGTCTACGTATACCGTCAAGATTGGGGCTCATATGCCGATACGTATGTCGACAACGGGATGCCTGCCGAATATGAAGGTTTTTTCCAATTTATCATCGGCGCGGACCACAGCAGCGACCTGTGGGCTATGCTGGACTGGAACGATATCAAGGGGCCGGGCTGGTTTGAGGAGTGGACCCGTTACTTTGTATTTGTAGAAAGCAACTACGCCGGCCGGAAAGATCTTGCTGACAAGGTAGCTGCCTACCTGCGCGCCTTTCTGCACTCGGCAGATGGAACCATTATTAAAACCGGTGATATGCCCATAGCCTGGGCGCCCTGGACAGCGGCCAGCGAGCAGTTTATCACTTGGAACGCCACTGCACAGAAGGCAGTTTTTGAAATGAACAACAGAGCTTTTACCGCGGACTTCCTGCGGATGTATCTATATGAACGCATTGACGCGCTGCCTGAGGCTACTGCCGAGGATAAGGCAACCTTGAAAGCATGGATTGAACCGCAGCTGGCGGTATTCGGTTTGAACGATTAACCCTTTTGCCGAACTACCCCTATACGTGAGCCCGGGCTCCGGCTGGAAGCCCGGGCTCATATCTCCGGGGAACCGGACAGTGTGACTGCAATGAACAAAGGAAGGGGACCGTCATGATATTAACGGAATAAGAAAGAAAGATATTGGACGGTGAAAAAGGCGAAACTTACGGCAAAGTCCTGAAGACGCTCGTCATGTTCGGCGATGCAATCGGGGCCGAACGATTAATCGATGTAACCCATCCCGTCCATATTGTAACGTCCTCAATCGGCGGAATTCTGTTAAAGCCGCTTTATGACATCATGGACGAATTAATTGAAAACGGGATCCGGACCAAAGAGCCTTTTACCGTCGATCCGCGCCCCTATGACCATGAAAATATTCGCTGCAGCGATGAAGAAATGAAGGTGTTTAATGAACTCTACAGCATTCAAGACGCTTACGAAGCGCAGCTGGTCAAAGTAGGGTTACAGAATGATAATGCGTATACCTGCACCTGCTACCTGGAGGAAGTCGGCAATATCCCCAAATACGGTGACATTCTGTCGTGGGCCGAATCTTCGGCCGTCGTCTATGCCAACTCCGTTATCGGCGCAAGAAGCAACATTTCAGGGAAGGGTCGTTATCAAGGGAAATTTTACCGGGGAGTGCGTGGTTTCAAAGCAGGGCGTCAATCTTCTGGCCACTTTTCAAAGAAGCGCTTTTGAAAATGCGCCAACCGTCATCGCTTTCGACCAGAATAATCCGGATATTTATAACAAAGAGCTGACCAGCAAAGTGTTCTGCCTGCCTCAAGCGATCGGCTCCACCAGCGGCGGCATGACGTTACATGCCGTTTGCCATATGGGCATTGCGCCAAAAGCAATGCTGTTTTCCAAGCATATCGATTCGCTGTCGCTGACCGGGGTCATTTTGGCGGATGTATGGAGTAAAGAAGGGATCATCACTGTCGACCAGCTCGGAGATAAATTTTTAGCCTACGTGGAAGACGGCATGACTATCTCGGTTTACGAAGACGGCCGTGTCGTCGCAGAAGCTTCACGGTAATGCTTTGATGCAATCATTTAATCGTACGAGGCTGAGTTGACCCGGAAGTAGGGTTCAGGCGTGTAGGCATTTTCTAAATAATGCATCAACTTGTGTAGGAAATTACCGACAGCAACGGCAAAAGGATCAAGAATGGCCCGGTATTCCTGGTTTTTTTTATTGGCACGCCATTTGCTGTATAAATGATCGCTCGAGTAAGTTGGCAAAGGTTAGCCGGGCAAGCTGAAAAATTATGTTAACCGGATTTCAGTTTTGGTATGATGGAGGGGATGCGGCAGCCTGTGTGAGTCAAACTTGTTTGTGCTTTGTTCCCGGATGTTTGTTGGTCCATATCAGCGCAAATAAAATACTGGAGGTATGAGAATGTCCAAGGCAGAGCAGTCGAGAAGCGAAGTTGAAGTAAAAGCTTCTCCGAGTTCAACTCTTGATAAGCCGCTGTTTTTCGGGGCGGCAGCCATTACGATAATCATTGTCGTTATGATGATTGTATTTGAAGCAGGCACGAATAAAGTGGTTTCGAAGCTCTTTGACTTATTTACAGACCAGTGGGGTTGGGTTTATATCTGGGCCACCATGATTTGTTTCGGGGTGATGCTCTGGCTGGCCTTTGGCAAGTACGGCAAGGTCAAGTTCGGCGGCCCGGACGCCAAGAAGGAATTCAGCACTTTCAGCTGGATCGCCATGTTCTTTTGTTCGGGCATCGGAACGTCGCTGCTGGCCTGGGCTTCAAAGGAATGGTACTACTACTACGTTTCACCCCCATTCGGCATCGAGCCGATGACGCCGGCTGCCGCAGATATCGCAGCAGCCTATCCGATTTATCACTGGGGAATCCTGGGCTGGGTTATCTACGGGATCATGGCTTTCCCGATCGGTTATGCTTACTGGAACAGGAAGGAAGGCAGCTTACGCTTCAGTACTTCGCTGTCCGGCGTGATCGGGGAGAAAAACGCCAGGGGAACCATGGGCAAGGTGGTCGATTTTCTGCTGATTTTCGGTTTAATCGGCGGCAATGCCACAGCGTTGGGCTCCGGAACCCCGATGCTGGCCGAAAGTGTGAGCCGGCTGTTCAATATCCCCCATACTTTTACCGTCGACGTCTGGGTCGTGGTGATCTGGACAGCCCTATTTACGACTTCCGTTACGCTGGGCCTGAAAAAGGGTATAAAGGTGTTGAGCAATATCAACGTCATTGCTGTCTTTGTGCTGTGCGGGATTGTCTTCCTCGTCGGCCCGAAGTGGTTTATGATCAACACCTTTACGGACAGCATCGGTATCATCGCCCAAAACTTCTTCAGGATGTCATTCTATACCGACGCGGTCGGCAGAAGCATGTTCCCGCAGTGGTGGACTGTGTTCTACTGGGCTTGGTATTTTGCCTATGCGCCGTACATGGGCATCTTCATTGCCCGGGTCTCCAGAGGCAGAACTTTCCGCGAAACGGTCGGTGCCGTCCTCCTGGGCGGGTCTGCCGGATGCTCCCTCTTTTTCATGATCTTTGGCAACAACGCGCTCTACCAGCAGTTAATGGGTGCTTTTGATTTTGTCGGCGTAGCAAGTTCAAGCGGGGATGCCGCTGCGATCCTAGGAGCCCTGTCGGTTCTGCCGCTGTTCCCGGTGATCCTGCTGGTCTTTGTTTTTGTCGGCTTTGTATATTCCGCTACCACGATGGACTCATCGGCGTACGCGATGGCCACTGTTTCCTCCAAGGAACTTAAATTCGGGCAGGAACCGGCGTGGTTTAACCGGATGTTCTGGGCGGTTGTTCTGGGCGCCGTGGCCCTCGTCGTGATGAACGTCGGCGGGCTGACCCCAATCAAAACGACGTCCCTGGTTGTTGCGTTCCCCATCGCCATATTGGTTCTGGTGTCTCTGTGGTCTTTCTTCAAGCACCTCAAGGCCGACCAACCTCACCTGCTTGAGCCTTCCGCGGAAGGCGCCGAGGTGGCCGAGTAAAGGAAGTATGAATGATCCGGGCCGGCAGAAAAATTAGCCGGCCCGGTGTATCTTACCGGTAACGGGGGAGCTGCGAATGTCTGAAATAGATGTCTTAGACGTATCGTCAGGGATTCTGGCAAAGGCAAAGGAATTGGGGGCGTCGCTGGCGGGAGTTGCCAGGGTCGATGATTTAAAAAAAGCGCCTTCGTATACGGTAACCCCCCTGATGGAGCCGTATAGCGGTGTCGGCGCCAATAAGGAAAGAACAAGCGATCTAAAATACGGCGAAGTCACCTGGTCCGGAGACGCGAGGTCAGTTGTCGTGGTCGCCTTCGCCCACCCCGGAGATCAACCCGAGCTGGATTACTGGTACGGGAGCATCGATCCAATCGGCAACAAAAAGTTGATTGAGGTTGTAAACGGCCTGATCGGCTGGCTTAAGGACAAATACGGGATCCTTGCCTTTCACCTGCCCTATCATATTGAAAGGGGAGGCATCTATTTAAAGGATGCCGCTGTCTGCGCCGGCCTGGGCTGTATCGGTAGGAATAATTTGCTGGTTACGCCTGAATACGGGCCCCGGATCCGGCTGAGAGGCCTTACCGTGCCAATCGATCTGCCCCCGATCGTGCCGGCCGCTTTTGACCCGTGCGCGGTTTGCGATCAGATCTGCAGACGCTCCTGCCCGCAGGACAGCTTTGAAGAGGTGGTTTATACCGGTTTTGAATTCGGCCGGAAGGAGCTGCCCGGGCGGGACGGTTCATTTAACCGTATCAGCTGCAATACACAGATGAAGGACGATGAAGAATCCGCGGTGGAACAGGAAGTGCCGGATATCGGGAAAACAGTCCGTGTGGTCAAGTACTGCCGACGATGCGAGCTATCATGCCCGGTTGGCAGGGGTTAGCCGGTTCACAACGGTTTATCTGGCGATCTATGAGGTGACAATATTTTGTTGAATATTTGTCACCTTTTTCTTGCCGGTTTGTGAACAGAAAATATTCAATCTGAAAAAGGGAATGAGAATATAATGACGAACAAGGTTTGGATCACTGCGGCGGTAACCGGCGGAATTCATACCCCTTCGATGTCGCCTTATCTGCCTCAAACGCCGGAACAAATCATCGAAGACGCGGTGAGCGCCTACGAGGCGGGCGCCGCCATTGTGCATATACATGCGCGGAAACCGGAAGACGGCAAACCTTCTTCGGATGTGAGTGAAATTAAAGAAATTGCCTGGGCAATCAAAAAGCGCTGCGACGTGATTATCGAAATTACAACCGGGGGCGCTCCGGGAATGAACCTGGAAGAACGAATTGCCTCGATTCCCCTGCTCAAACCGGAGATGGCTTCACTGAATGCCGGTTCGATCAATTTTGTCATTTCACCGGCGGCGGATTCCTTAAAAAAACAGGGAGCCCGGTATGACTGGGAAATCCAGTACCTGGAATCGAGCTTTGATTTTATTTTTTCCAATTCCTTTAAAGCGATGGAACGGTACTGCCTGACCATGAATGATGTTTGCACGCGTCCCGAGTTCGAGATCTATGATGTCTCCATGATCACCAACATTGCATTTTTTATCAAGAAAGGGGTCGTAAAAACACCCCCTTACCTCCAGTTCGTGATGGGTATCCTGGGGGGAATCCCGGCTACTGTGGATAACCTGGCCTACCTAGTGAAAACGGCCCGGGAGCAGTTGGTCGATTTCCAGTGGTCTGTTGCCGCTGCCGGCAGGTACCAGTTTCCCATGGCAGCGGCAGCCCTGGCCATGGGCGGCCATGTCCGGGTAGGCCTGGAGGACAACCTCTTTATCAGACCGAAGATACTGGCCAGGTCCAGCGCCGAACAGGTTAACCAGGTAAGAGAAATTGCCGAACGGATCGGGCTGCAAATTGCCACAGCCGCTGAAACCCGGGCTGCGTTGAAGCTTAAAGGGACGGATAAAACCTTGTTTTAACAAACAGCGACGATGACTTTTGTTGTTGTCAAAAAAGTGATACAATTATGGGCACAGAGGTTAAAAAGGCTGTGAATAGATGAAAAACGACAACCTTCAAGGCGAAATCATGAAGTATTTGCTTGAAGCGATCGACTTTGTCCTGGTTACGGACACCGACGGCCATATCGTCTTTATCAACAACAATTATTCCCGGATGCTCGGGGTTGATCCCGACAGCGTTGTCGGCATGCATGTGCAGGAAGTAGTCCCGGATTCGCGTATGCACATCGTCGCCAAAACCGGCAAGGAAGAGATCGGTTCTGTTTTTCAATTAAAAAACGGCCAGACGATCGTTTGCAACCGCATACCGATCCGAAAAGGTGACACAACCATCGGCGCTGTGGCCATCACCACGTTCCGGGAAATGGATGAACTGGTGACCCTGCTTGACAAGGTCGAACGGTTGAACATTGAAGTGCGCCATTATAAGAAGGAACTGAGAGAGCTTCGAGGCGCGAAATACACGATCGATAACATCATCGGCAATTCCGCCGAAATTATCAAGCTGAAACGAATCATCGAGAATGTGGCGCAGACCCGCTCCACCGTGCTGGTGATGGGTGAAACGGGAACCGGCAAGGAGCTCGTCGCCCATTCGATTCACGATCTCAGCCGCCGCCGCTACAAGCCTTTTATTCGGCTTTCCTGCGCTGCTATTCCGGAACAACTGCTCGAATCGGAGCTGTTCGGTTACGAGGAAGGGGCCTTTACCGGGGCAAAGAAAGGCGGTAAGCCGGGAAAGTTTGAACTTGCGCACGAGGGGTCCCTGTTTCTGGATGAAATAAACCAGCTACCGCTGGTGATGCAGTCAAAATTACTGCGAGTGATCCAGGAAAAAGAACTGGAACGGGTCGGGGCAATCAGCAGCAAGAAAATCGATCTGCGATTGATCTGCGCATCGAACCAGAACCTGCTTGAGATGGTGCGGCAGGGGACATTCCGGGAGGACCTCTACTACCGCATCAATGTCGTTGAAATCAGCATTCCACCGCTGCGCGAACGGATGGAAGACCTTGAACCGGTGGTGAACAGCCTGATCGATAAGATTAACCGGGATCAGGGCTTATACGTCAAGGGTGTGGATGCAAAGGTGCTGGAGCTTTTCAGGATGTACCACTGGCCCGGCAATGTCCGGGAACTGGAGCATGTCCTCGAAAGAGCGGCAAACAGCGTCCTGAACGGCTACCTCAAGATAGAGCATTTTAATTTTATGCGCATCTTTCAGGCGGATCAACAGGACAGGGATATTCAGGCGTTTAGCCTGGATGATGTCCGGGGTAAAGCCGAAAGAGAGGCTATCATCAGGGCTGTTACCGAAGCCGGAGGCAACAAGACCCTTGCGGCAGAAATACTGAAGATAGATCGAAGCGTGCTCTATGACAAAATCCGCAAATACAAGATTTCAATGTGATCATATGCATGTGCAGTCAGCAACGTGCGGGCGGAGAAGTAATTATTGATTGTGTAGGTATTTAAAGAAGACGGCAAGGAATAGCTGTAGGGAATATCCTACAACAGCTGCTGAGCAACATCAAAAAGCCTGATGTTGCTTGGTTTTTTTATGGCACATTAATTGCTTTAGAGTATATTGCGTTCAATATCGGGCGGTCAATGAGCGCGCATGCTTTACGCAGGCAGCCTTTTGAGAAGAAGGGAGATTTGTGGATGAGAGTTGCCTTAATGGGAGTAGGTTCTCTCGGCACGATTATCGGAGCGCTGATTGTAAAAAATGGGGGTGAAATTACACTGATTGAAGCAAACCGGGAGCACGTGGATGCGCTAAACCGCCGGGGGGCCACGGTTACAGGCGAATTGGAGCTGAAAACCCCGGTGAGCGTCATTACTCCCGACCGGATGGAAGGCATCTACGACCTTGTTTTTTACCTGGTCAAACAGACGGACAATAACGAGGCTTTGCAGCAGCTGCTGCCCTACCTCGGCGAAAACAGCGTCGTCTGCACGATGCAAAATGGTGTCCCCGAAGACGCCGTATCGGCCGTGGTCGGTCGAGAGAGGACACTTGGCTGTTCTGTCGGCTGGGGGGCTACCTGGCTTGAACCCGGGGTATCCATGCTTACTTCGGAACCGGCAAAGATGGTCTATTATATCGGGGAACTGGACGGTAAAATCACGGACCGGGTCAAAAGTGCTGCGGAAATATTGAGCCTGTCCGGGAAAGCTGAAATCTCGACCAACCTGATGGGCATGCGCTGGATAAAGCTTCTGGTGAACGCCACTTTCAGTGGTATGTCTGCTGCGCTTGGCTGTACATACGGGGACGTCATGGACGATGCCAAGGCAATGGCCTGTGTGGCCCATATCGCCAACGAAACCCTGCAGGTTGCGAGAGCGCTGGGTGTTACAGTCGAGCCTATTTTCGGCCGTGATCTGCGTATCCTCGAATTTAGGACCTGGATGGAAATGGAGTCCAGGCTCCCTATCATCGAGGAAGTGCTGGCTCCGTACCGCCTGTTGAAAGCGAGCATGCTTCAGGATCTAGAGAAAGGAAAAAAGACAGAAATCGATGCCATCAATGGTGTCATCTGCGCCTACGGCCGTAAAGTGAATATTGCCACGCCGATAAACGATCAGGTAGTGGAGATTGTCCGGGGCGCGGAAGCGGGCGTAAATGGTTATACCTTTTCCAACCTAGACCGTTTTGTTCTGCCTGAACTGCCCGAAGAATAAAAAAGATTGAGGAGGAAAAACATGGATTTTATATTATCGCTGGAACACGAAATGATGAAGAAATCAATTGCAGAGTTTGTTGAAAAAGAGATCAGACCCGGCGCTGCCGAGCGGGATGAAAAAGAAGAGTTTACTCTGGACCTCTTTTACAAGATGGCCGGCTGCGGGTTGACTGGGATCCCCTGGCCGGAAGCGTACGGCGGGGCGGGATCTGACTACTTGAGTTATATTATTGCCGTAGAAGAGATATCCAAGGTAGACGCCTCTGCCGGGATCACCCTGTCCACGCACACGTCTCTTTGCAGCTGGCCGATCTATGAGTATGGAACGGAGGAGCAAAAGCAAAAGTACCTGGCGCCACTTGCCAAAGGAGAAAAGCTCGGTGCTTTCGGCCTGACCGAGCCGTCCGCTGGCTCTGACGCCGGCGCGATGCAAACCACGGCCGTCCTGGAGGGCGACCACTATGTCTTAAACGGCTGCAAGCATTTTATCAGCAACGCTGGTTATGCCGAAATTTATGTTATTTTTGCTTATACAGATAAGAGTAAAAAGACTAAGGGTATAAGCGCCTTTATCCTCGAGAAAGAGATGCCTGGCTTTACGTTCGGTAAAAAAGAGAAAAAACTCGGCATACGCTCTTCAGCCACAGGAGAACTGATATTTGAAAACGTTCGCGTTCCGAAAGAAAAACTGCTTGGTAGTGAAGGCGATGGTTTTAAAATTGCTATGGCAACGCTCGACGGTGGACGTAACGGGGTCGCGGCCCAGGCTTTGGGTATATCTGCCGGTGCATACGAGGAAGCCAAACGGTATGCAAAGGAGAGGGAGCAGTTCGGTCAGAATATTGCAAACTTCCAGGCGATTTCTTTTAAACTGGCGGATATGGCCACCCGAGTCGATGCTGCACGCCTCATGACCTACCGGGCCGCGGTGTTAAAAGACAAGGGCCTGCCTTATGCAAAAGAATCAGCGATGTCGAAACTTTATGCTTCCGATACGGCGATGGATATAGCCGTTGAAGCGGTTCAGATTCTCGGCGGATATGGTTTTACAAGGGATTTTCCCTTGGAAAGATACATGCGTGATGCCAAGATCACCCAGATTTATGAGGGAACCAATGAAATTCACCGGCTGGTTATTGGAAGGTATGTCCTTTCAGAAGATTGATTTCGAGAGATTTCATACTGTTCATGACTAATTTATTATGCATTTTGGAGGTAAGATGATGAATTTTAAACTTAATGAAGATCAGGAAATGTTACGTAAAGCAGCGCGATCTTTCGCTGATGAGTTTTTGGCGGATTACGTTTCAAACATTGAAGAGAAGGATGAGATGCCTAAAGAAGTGATCGAGGAAGCTGCTGCCAGGGATTTCATGGGGATCACGATACCCGAAGAGTACGGCGGGCTTGGCTTGGGTCACTTGGCCCGCATGATTCTTTTGGAAGAATTAAGTCGTGTTTCAGCTTCCCTGGGTATGCTGATGCAGGTCTGGCATCTGGGTATTCACCCCATTGTCCGGTTCGGCAATGAGGAGCAAAAGATGAAATACCTGCCGCGCTTGGCCACCGGGGAGCTATTGGCGGGGTTGGCAGTTACTGAATCTACAGGAGGTTCAGATCCCACTGCCATTCAGACGGAAGCTGTCAGAGATGGTGACGACTATGTTTTAAATGGCCGTAAGGTTTTTATCACCAGCTCTCATCTTTCTAATGTTGTCGGTGTTCTGGCCAAAATGACGGGCGAGCCGCAATCTTTCACTCTTTTTATCCTGGACAAAGACTGTCCCGGCTGGCGGCCGGGAAGGCAGGAGAAAAAAATCGGTTTTAAGGGCAGTAATACCGGGGATTTAATTATGGAAGACTGTCGTGTTCCGGCATCTAATATCATTGGCAATATCGGGGATGGATTAAAAGTCGGACTCAACAGCATCGGAGAAGTGGGCAGGGCCGGTATGGCCGGTGTAAGCCTTGGCTTGTTATCTGCTTCTCTGGAGAAAGCAGTAAAGTTTTCCAACGAAAGAACGATGGGAGGTAAGCCCATCAATAAATTCCAGGCCATTCAATTTAAGATTGCGGATATGTATATGGATTTGGAGATAAGCAGGCTGCTAGCTTACAAGGCTGCTGTCATGGCTGATGAAGGAATGCGATGTGATACAGAAATGTCCATGGCCAAGTACTATTCCTCGGAAGCCTCCATCCGCTGTGCAAAAGCAGCTTGTGACATTCACGGTAGTCTCGGTTACATGATGGAAAATCCGACCCAGCGTTTCCTGAGGGATTCCTTCCTGACCATATCTTCGGCGGGGACCACTGAGATTCAGCAGATGGTTGTGGGCAGGGCAGCGATAAAGCAATTTAGTTAATGAAGGTGGTTTAGTTAATATTTAAAACTGGAGGGTTTTTATGGAAATTATAGTTTGTATCAAGCAAGTTCCGGATCCGGAGCATTTACAGCTGGACCCGCATACCGGCACAATTATACGTGAAGGTGTCCCTACTATTATTAATGCTGCTGATAAGCATGCCCTGGAATTAGCGCTGCAGCTCAGGCAAAAAAATGGCGGAAGGGTAACCGCTATAAGCATGGGCCCTCCGTCTGCTGCTGAGGCGCTTAAAGAAGCACTGGCTATGGGCGCTGATATGGCAGCCTTAGCCAGCGACCGGGCTTTTGCCGGGGCTGATACTCTGGCAACTTCTGCAACTTTGGTTGCTCTAATTCATAAGCTGAAACCATTTGACCTGGTCATCTGTGGATACTCTTCCCTGGATAGTGGTACCGCCCAGGTAGGCCCCCAGGTGGCGGCGATACTGAGAATCCCATTTTTTACAGCTGTGCAAAAAGCCGATAAATCTGCCGATATCTTTCAAGTAGAGGTAGTAATGGAGGATGGGAATTTAGTTTATGAGACAACGCTTCCTGCACTACTGACTGTTGGTAGAAGGATAAACCGGCCCCGGGGAATACGGCTTTCAGAAGCTAAAAAAGCCAGATCAAAAGAGCTTCTGACCTTTGACCTGCAAAGCCTGGGGCTAACACCCGATACAGTGGGGGGAAAAGGTTCTAAATTGTCTATGGTTGAGAAGATTCCACTTTCTGTGGGTAAAGGGGCAGAAATGATTATTGGTGAACCGGAAGAAATATCAGGAGTTATATATGGCAAAATAAGGAACATAGGCCTGGGAATTCAGGGGGGAATATAATGAAAATAAATGGAGAAATATGGGTAGTTGCAGAACAGCGACAGGGTAAATTGATTAGAATTACTCTGGAGCTTTTAGGCAGAGCCCTTTCTCTGGCAGCTGAGACAGAAGCTGACGTGGGTGTCGTGATTATGGGCAATAAAACAGATTCGTTGTGCCGCGAGCTGGCTCAAAAAGGCGCTGACCGTCTATACTGTGTAGAAAATGACTCCCTTGAGCATTTCAACCCCGAACTGTACAGCCGAATAGTTTCTGAATTAGCCAGGGAGTATAAACCACGGATTATTCTGCTGGGAGCAACTGTTCAGGGCAGTGCTGTTTCTCCGGCTGTGGCCGCCAAACTCGGGTCAGGACTTACAGCTCATTGCTGCGAGGTGAGTCTTGCGAAGCAAGGGCGCCTGCTCCAGGTAGTTCCTTCCCTGGAAGGATATTATGTGTTTGTCTCTCATCAATACCCTGAAATGGCTACAATTTCTCCCGGTGTGCTTCCCCTGCTGTCCCTGGAGAAAGCCGGAAAAGGGGAAATAGTGCAAAAAGAGCTATCTTCTTTAAGCGGATATCAAGATGTAAAAACGAAAGTTATTTCCTTAAAAAAATCTGAAAAACCTGCTGTTTCCCTTGAAGATGCGGAAGTGATTGTGGCAGGGGGAGCCGGTGTAGGTAGCGACGGGTGGGCTATGCTTCATGAACTTGCAGAAGTTTTGGGCGGGGTCGTGGGGGCAACCCGCCCGGCAGTTGACGAAGGTTGGATAGATCATGAGCGGTTGATTGGACAAAGCGGTAAAAGTGTAAGCCCCAGGTTATATATTGCTGTAGGAATTTCAGGGGATCCACTGCACCTGAGCGGTCTCAGGGAGCCAGAGATGTTTTTTGCCATTAACAAGAATCCCAAAGCAACAATATTCCAGTTCGCTGATTATGGTGTTGTAGCTGATTATAAAAAAATCCTGCCCCTGTTAATTGAAACAGCTGGAAGAAAGTTATAATTGTGAACCCATTACAACAAAAGAGGAGCGATTAAAATGTTGATGAACGGTAGTCAATACCGGGCTAGTTTACAAAAATTGCGCCCAAATGTCTACAAGTGGGGTAAGCTTATTGAGGATGTTACAACCCATCCGGTAACCAAGCTGCATATCGATTCAGTGGCTCATTCATATGATATGGCTTTTGACGAAGAGAAGAAAGCTATGTACACCAGTAAATCTCACCTGACAGGCGAAATTGTTCACCGTTGGAATGCGTTATGCCAAACCGTTGAAGACCAGATGGGCAATGCAGACATGAAGCGGGCACAGTATAGGGTTTCTGGCACATGCCAGGGTGCAACCTGTGCAGGCTGGACCGGCCTGAATGTGCTGCATGCTGTCACCTATGAAATGGACAAAGATTTTGGCACCAATTATCATGAAAAATTGCAAAAATATTTTCGCTATGTTGAGGATAACGCACTGACCCTGGCGGGAGCTGTCACCGATGCAAAAGGAAACCGATCCATAAAGCCGTCACAGCAGGCCAATAAAGACTTGAACCTGCATGTGAAAGAAATACGGAAAGACGGTGTAATAATCCGCGGATATAAAACCCAGATTTGTGGTGTTGCCGCCGCCCACGAAATCATTGTGGTACCCGGTATGGGATACACTGAAAGCGAAAAGGATTTCTGTTTTGCTGCCGCAGTCCCACGTGATGCAGAGGGTTTAACCTGTGTAGAAACAAGAAGACCCAGTGATGCAAGGGACGAAGAAGAAGGCTGGGATGCTCCAAAAGCAGGTAACATTACGCAGGCATACCTGATTTTTGATGATGTATTTGTTCCAAATGATCGTATTTTTTTGAATGGAGAATATAAATACAGCGGTAAAATAATCGCCTACTTTGCCGCTATCTACAGGTCGGCAATTGGGGCCTGTGTGGCAGGCCAGGGAGATATCATGGCCGGTGCGGCTATTGGTATGGCTAGAGCTAACGGTTTGTCGCAAAAAACATTCCAGGAAAAGCTAAATCAAATGGCTATCAATAACGAAATTACTTATGGGTTGGGCCTGGGAGCTATGTTGAAGGGCAAACAGCATCCATCCAAGCTGTTTATTCCTGATGCACTTCTGGCACATGTGAATAAAACTCAGGTGGGTTCACTTCCTTATACAACAAAGGTTATTGCACAGGATATCAGTGGTGGTATTGCTGAAACCGGATGTATTCCATCCTACAAGGACTTCCAGTCGACCGAGTATGGCGAGCATCTCTATAAGGCAATGACAGCATCTACTGACGGTGAATCCAGAACCAGGCTGGCCCGGTTGGTTGAGTGGCTGACTGTTGGCGGGGGAATTCCGGGCTGCATGCACGGTGGTGGATCACCGGATGGTGCAAGGTTGGTGGTTAGAGCGCTTACCAGGTGGGAAGACTATGTTACTGATGCAAAAAGGATTGCCGGAGTCAGGGGAGAAATTACCGAACCGCCAAAACCTTAAAAGGTATAGTGGGGCTTCCCAATGGGTAGCCCCATTTTCTTTTTGTTGCATAAAAATAGTTGACTAATACCGTCTTTTACTCAAGTTTTATATTTTGGTCGGCGATGGTACGGGCCACCTTGATGATGTGGTCGGGCCGTCTTCACCCGCCTCCGGATATTCTCGGAGCTCTCCCCCGGGCGCTCCTGCTTCAGCTGGTCGTAGTTGACCCAGGACACATCCACCTGCAGGTCAATGCGGTCCAGGAGCGGCCCGAAGAAGCTGCGCGGTAGCGCTGCACCGCCTGCGGGCTGCAGCGGCACTCGACGCGCGGGTCTCCAAAATTGCCGCAGGCGCAACCGTGCATGGAATATCTTTGAAAACAAACAACACTTTCCAATTATTAAGCGAGATTTTAAGGTTCCAACCTGGTTTTACAATCAAAAACTTACTAACAGAGATTGAAGTGGTGATAGAATCCGGAGAGTAATAATATCAAAAGGTCTAATAATGATGGATTTAGCATTATTAACAGAATTAACTCCAGAAGGTATATGTAATATAGAAATAAATAGGTGTAATGCAGATTACTACTCTTAAAAAATTATCTTAAATACTTGAAGCGTCAGCTGCATTCTTAGGTTGTTTTGAAAAACTACCTGTGCAAACGTTGGGTGAAAGAATCAAGAAGGCGCGATTCTATCACTGTTTAACTAAAGATGTCAAGATATAATGGATTAGAGCCATTTGCGTTGCATACCTTTTTTTCAAGTTAAACAGAAATTACTGCTGCAAATACGCTTTAGCCCCTTCAAAAAAACAAACCTTCTCGCCTTTGCATTAAATTAGCGTATGATTCCTGAAAAACAGATGGTTTTGGAGATAATTCCCCCTTGGACCTACTTCTTTTTTAAAGAATAATCTCTGTTAAGCCGCTTTCACAAGGCTGCGCATCTTCTCCATTTGGTTTTCTTTAATTCTACCCGCCGCCATGGCCGGCATTACGCAGAGAGCCAGGCCAACGCGCATCTGCATTTTTTTAAGGCCACGAATGTAATGCTTCTCAAAACCAAAAGAAACATCAAGCCGGCTGTTGACCCGCTCGACAGCTGTCCGCATGTCGTAAAGATCTTCGAATTTGTAGCTTCCACGGGCTACAGGTGTAAAAATACGACGATCTTCTTTTAAGGGGATCCTTATCGCACCTGCGGCCGGGCACTCCTTTTTACCTTGGCAACTGATCCCATAATGCTCCGCGGGACAGCGATACTTTAAGGTATTTCTGTCCTGCTCAAAACCACCGTAACCCATCTGACGCCTATCTCCACTCTTGGGACAGTAGCAATAGACAGTCCCACAGTAGTCGTAAACTACATTCTCTTTACCTTTAACCAGGCGCGTTTTGTCCTCATCTTGCCACATGTTACGGATATCAATTAGTGGTTTTATGTGGTGCTGGTCCCACAGCCTTACGATTAGCTTGCTGCCGTCATAACCCCGGTCCCCCGAAAAATATTTGCACCGATCTAAGATTTCCGGATGTACTTCTTCTAGTTGATCCAATAACTCATGCGCTCTCGGCGCTTCACCACAAGAAGCTTTGGTTACAATATATGACACCGGCAGCTCATAGAGCGAATCGACAATTAAATGCAGCCGGTAGCCAAACCAGCTGACCACTTTCTCCCACATAGTGCCGTCTTCACGCTTGCCACGGTAGACTTTCTTGCCAAAATCCGCATCGGTGTCTCTTCGCCCATCGGCCAGCTTATCGTCTTTATGCGGGTTTGCGTGCGTGGGTATCTTCTTGCCGTCTACGGCCAGGTTCTCCCCAAAGTCAGGCAGCAAAACCTTAAGCTCATCAATTAACCGGTTAAAGATAGCGTCTATCTCTTCTTCCATATCCATAAGCTTGCTCAAAAAACGGCTGAAGGCCCAGGTCGTAGGCACCTTATCAAGGCCGCACATTTGCCTTAACTGGCCGTTTCGTGAAAGCTCTCTAATTAAACTCTCCACCGAAGGGTGCTGGTAGACAATCCCCGCGAGTGTAGCATTCCACATTCCTCTAACCTGATAATCATCGCGGCCGAAACCGCGCTCTTTTTCTAATAGCCGCATTAATGCTTCGTCAGGCATATAGATTGTGACCAAACGCAAGCGTTCTAAGTCACCTAAATCCTCGGCAAGCGCGGGCTTGCCGGCGAGGAGAAGATCGAGACCGTGCTGGCGGTCCGCAGGCGGCGCGGCGCCGCGGTGGCGGAAGGCCAGCAGTTGCTGCCGCTGTAGCGGTTTTGCCGGGAGTCAATCTCCCGGCCCAGGTTTGTTTGGATATACTCGGGCGAAGTGTCCGGGGTATTTCTATCTTAGGATTCACGCAAAAATAACTTCCGGTTTTTGCAAAGATAGAGGATTATTACCCGTTCTTTGACAACTGACCTCACTGAATTCGTAATCCTGAACCAGTTGCGGATACAAAGTATAATTTCGCTTCGGTTGCACGGTATGCGCTGCAATGGTAAGCATCTCAATCTGCTCCTGGGATACTTTCATCCCTTTTTCGTAATATCCTTCGATAAGAGACGCCGTCACCTTTAGGCCGCTTTTAGTCGTGGTAGTGCGAATATAATTGAGCACAGTCTCGTAGCTCTCCAAAGGCCGGCCCGCCCAGTTTTTGCTGATCTGGCTAAACAGGCGGTGTTCAATGGGATTCCACTTCGAGGTCCCCGGCGGGTAATGACATACCGTGACGATAAGTCCGAATTCATTGCAAAGCTTCGTTTGCAAACCATATTTCCAGACATAGCTGCCTGCTCTGTTGCTGCCTCCGCCGTCAGCCAGAATCAACAGTTCAGTTGTATCGGGGTAACGCTCCCTGCCCTCCTCAGCGTACCATCGGGCCAGGCAGTCGGTGGCAAACCATGGCGTATCGGT
>JBFMGD010000012.1:55358-59938 GCA_040751775.1 Bacillota bacterium
ACCGCGCCCCGGTTGGCCCGCAGATCGTAAATGCCGTAGGGAATCGCAAGCCCTTCGGCCTGGGAGCGGAAATCGTGGTCTTTGACCACAACCGGCTCACGAGACCATGCCTGCCCATCGTTTTTAAAATGGCCTACCAGCTCCTTTTTCTTGGTGTCAACACTAATCACCATAGCTCCTCTCGAAGAAAAGCCGGCCCGCTGCTCATTGATGTAGACAATCTGCTCATCGCGGACTTGCGGCGAAACAGAGGAGACTGCTCTTTTTTTCTGGTTTACTCGCAGCGAAAACCCCATTTCTTTGAGCAGCTTGGCCACGGTGTTGGAGCTGATCCGGATGTTTAAGTTTCCCAGCTCTAAAGCAATCTTTTCTGTTGTTTTCCGGGTCCACTTCAGGCCGCTTACCGGATCGCCCGCGGTTTCATATTCTAAAAGCTCCTCAATTCTTTCGATTACTTCCGGCGCCCCTTTTTTAGCGGCCTGCGGCCGCCGCCGGGTTTGCGAACGCCTGTATAGTCAAGGTCTTCCGTTAAAAGCTCCCTGCGCCCCCGGGCTACGGTCTTTTCATCTAAACCTAACAGGGAGGCAATCCTGCGGTCGCCGCCGTGGCCACTTTTTAATGACTCAAGGCCGGCGTAAAGCCGCCTTTTCCTTTCATCCAATAGGCTGAAAAATATCACGATGGCCGCTTTCAGTTCGTCGGGGAAGAAATCATTATCCAGGTTGCCTTCCTCATCGGCCCGGCAGGCCAGCTGCCGCTCACGGCGGTGCGGGTCTTTTGAATAGTATAACCAGCGGTTGCCGACTCTTTCCCGATAAAGGCGTTTCTTTTCAAAGAGCTTGCGTAAGGCGTCTTTGACACTTACCTTCAGGATGCTTTCCAGCTCAAAAGTAAAGTAACCGCCTTCAGAGGTTTCAACCAGCACTTCGACGGTGTGAATCAGGGTTCCGTTCTTGGAAAACCAGACTCCGTCGAAGGACCACAACCCCAGTTCGTCGAAACAGACGACCTCATCGAGGGTATAGTATCTTCCCCGGTGAGAGTAGCTGGTATGGTAGATAAGCTCTTTTAGCTTGCGCAATACGGTGAGGTCGGTATCAGTGCCCAGGGCTGCTTTGAGCTCATCCATGGTCGCAATGCACTGCCTAAGCAGCAGTTCCCGCAGTGCTTCGGCGTGGTAGCGGACAGGGGGGGACATGTTAGAATTACACCTCCTTATGGCGTAATTCTAACATAATGACTTTCTCCTGTCAACCTTTGGAAAAGAACATTGCTATGCTCAAAAAAGCATGGTTTGCTTAGCTTTTTGAGTGTATGAGATGGATGTCTGTTTTGGCTTCACTAACTTCTTATGTTATAGTTGCGCTAGTCGCGGTAAAGTTATGTTTGAGTGAATCCTTAAACGAATACAAAGAGCAGTCGGTGGTGGAAAACCGTTTTAAGTAGATCAGGCATCCCCTTTTTGTCGGGCCCTATCCTTTCCTAATTTGATAACTGCAGAAGTTTCGCTCAAGTTTAAAAGGGCATGTGGTGCATCGGTATGTGCCACCGCCAGCGTAATAGCCGAAACAAGCATGGTTTGCTCCACAACTGAATTGTTAGTGTATTTCAGCAGCAGAGGATCGCTATAAGTTGTTAATAGAACAATGTCGGAAAACCGGCTTAAGGGAGAATCTGCAAAAGCTGTTACGGCTATAGTTTTAGCACCGTTTGTTTTTGCAAGCTCCAGTGATTTAACAACACTTATTGATGAACCCGAGGTGGAAAACCCAAATGCGACATCTTTTGGTGTTAATATTGAAGCAGACATCATCTGGTAGTTGGGGTCGCTGTACATGACGGTTTTTTTACCGAGACGCTTTAGGTCTATACTGAGTTTTTCAGCTGCAAAAGAAGAATAACCAATCCCATAAATTTCAATTCCATCAGCCTTTGTTATGATTTCGATTGATTTATTCAAGGCTTCTCTATCAATTAAATGCATAGTGTCTTTCAAACTCTGCATTTTTTTCTGTGCGACCTTGCAAAGAATTGCATAGGCATCGTCTACCTCCGCAATGCCTTCAAAAAGTGTTGTGGTTGATGGGTCGAAATCCCGGGCTAAGGATATCTTAAAATCTTTGTACCCATTATAGCCGGTAGACTTTATGCAGCTTATGATTGAAAACTGGCTAACCTTTATCTTTGCTGCTAAATCAACAATATTGTTTTCTATAACATCAAGCGGATTGGTGAGAATATGATCAGCCACCCGCTTAGTTGCAGGGTTGAGATTATTGTATTGTGCCTTAAGTTTGACAAGGCAGTCAGGTGAGCCGCTTATCATTTTATTCAACACTCCCTCATGTATTAGTATATTTGTCGCAAAGCTTGTGAAGCGCTATAGCGAAAAGTAATGACTAATCATTGTTTCGTAGCTAAAATGGCAACATAATGTGTTGCATATTTAATATCAAAAATAATTTGCCTTTTTTCCTATCATAGCTCCGTTATGACAGTGTAACAAACTAAGTTTTGCTTTCAGGGAAAGGACGGCATAGTTTTCTTCAAAGGATTAAGGCGGCCCTCTTGTCCAACAGTTGTTGGCAGACAGCTCCCCGTCGAAGGGCAGCTTTAAACCGTGAGCTGATCGCTTGGTTCGCGATATATTATCTCACCTCTAATGCAAGGTTTTGGAGGCACAACTAGAGTTTTCCTTACACCAGTGCTACTTATATTGCTATGCCTCAAGATAAATAATATCATAAAATTAGAAACATAAATAATAAATATTTTATTTATTTTTTCATTTACAAAAAATATTATATAGTTTATAATGTTTTCAGTGGCGTAAGCTGTGATTGTCCATCTGTAGAATAGATTTTGGAAAGAGAGAGATTTAGGCGTGTATAAAGGATTCGACATAAAGCTGCCTTTTTTTGAAATTGGACCAAAAGCTTACCTATACGGGAAAAAAGTGCTCGAACTGGCCAAGGAAGCAGATAGGATCGGAAAACACTATAATGTTCAGATTATTATTACGCCACAATATGTGGATATACCTTTGATTGCTCAAGAAACAGATTACATCTATGTTTTTGCACAACATATCGATTCCCTGGATATAGGCAGAGGTGTGGGAGCAGTACTTCCCGAAGCGGTCAGGGAGGCCGGAGCTGTCGGTGTTCTGTTGAACCACACAGAAAAAAGGCTGACGCTAAGTGAAATAAACCGAACCATCAAACGGGCAGATCAGGTTGGGCTTGCTACATTGGTATGTGCGGATACCCCTGAAGAAGCAGCCGCTATTGCGCATCTGGAGCCGAATATCATTCTGGCCGAACCTCCTGGGTTGATTGGCAAAGAGCAAGCGGGAGTGAATGATCGCACTTACGTATCTAAAATAAACGAGATGATACGGGCTATCAATCCTCGCATACGTGTTCTTCATGGCGCAGGGATATTCAGCGGGAAGGATGTCTACGACATAATAACAATGGGTGCTGAGGCAACGGGTTCAACTAGTGGGATCATTAAGGCTAAAGACCCTAATAAAGTGCTGGAGGATATGATCCGCTCTATGCGGGAGGCATGGGATAAATTGCATTCATAAAAGAGACTGTAACTGCTCGTATGCCCAACCAAGGCTGGGACGTTCAGCGGGGAAATAGACCTGCCGGGGTAAGAGTCAGAACCCCGTAACTTGGGCAGCAGGGCGGCGGGAAACCAAAGTTCTGGTGTCTGCCGACAAAGTCGCTGTAGAGCGGTGAGTGAGCTACCGGGCCGCAACGCAAGTAAACACACAGGTAGCCTCGAAAACTTAAACCTTGGAGGCCGAGCCTTTGAGTAGTAGGCGAAGGCAGCATGTAGACGTGAAAGCTGACTGAAACGCGTCCTACACTCCAGCGGGGTGTTAGTGGCGGCATGGTAGCGCAGGACGTCCTAAGCAACTGGGGAAGACCTCCTCGTCCCGGACGAGAAATCGCGGAAGTAAAGTAAGCCCTATAACCAGAGCTCCTGGGAAATGGGTCTGAAAGGCGAGAGGGTGGCGGAGGGGACCGTAGTACCAATGATAACGGGTAATGCCGGAGGAGGAAAGGGTCCACACTATTTCAGTAGCTCTTTCAACAAAATGGAAGGCAGGAATGAGATGACAGAGGCATCCATAAGTCTACAAGACCTGAGACGAAGGATATACAGCAAGGCGAAATCTGAACCCGAGTGGCGTTTTTGGGGGCTCTATGTACATGTCTGCAAGATGGAGACGCTGGAAGAGGCCTACAAGATGGCCAAGAGCAATGATGGAGCACCGGGGCTAGATGGCGTTACCTTTGACGACCTCGAGGCAAAAGGTCGGGAGGAATTTCTGCAAAGGCTACAGCAAGAGTTGCGACAAAGAACCTACAAACCTGCAAGGAACAGGCAGAAAGAGATTCCCAAGGCAAACGGCAAAGTCCGGATGCTGGGAATCCTATCCATCCGCGACCGTGTAGTACAGGGTGCCTTGCGCCTCATTATGGAGCCCATCTTTGAGGCCGACTTTCAAGACGGATCCTACGGCTATCGGCCCAAGCGCTCACCACAGGAAGCGGTGCGCAGGG
>JBFMGD010000013.1:0-59709 GCA_040751775.1 Bacillota bacterium
AAATCCTCTCGCTCGCACCATGTCATGTAGATAAATAAGATACAACGCCGAAAAAGCCCGTAATTACGGGCTTTTTCGGCGTTCTGCACAGGTCGCTTAATGAATCGCATACCGGCAGCCTCATATATTTCTCGTTGCCTCGGCGCGGAAAAAAATGGAGGCAAATAAAACGCTTGCTTTAGACCCACTGCTTGATAATCAAGGATTACTGTTGAAGGTTACAGGGGCTAATTTGTGCCGGCACAGCAATAGGTTAATCGGTAGCTGTAGGCAGCCAGAAGCTGAAGGTGGAGCCCTTGCCGGGAGAGCTTTCGACGGCAACACGGCCCCCGTGCAGCTCAACGATCTGGCGGACGATCGCCAGGCCCAGGCCGGAACCGGTATCGACCCGGGTGCGGGCCTTGTCCACCTTGTAAAACCGGTTCCAGATGAAGGGCAGTTCAGCTTCCGGAATACCCGCCCCGCTGTCAATCACCTCGACCAGGGCGCCGCCCTGGTGCGCTCCGGCCTTGACGATTACCTTGCCGCCCGGCGGGCTGTAGCGTACCGCGTTTTCGACCAGGTTGACGATTACCTGGTGGAAGCGGTTTTCGTCTACTTCCACCGGAGGGGTATCGCTTAAAGACTGAATTTCGATCGCCGCTCCCTTGGCCGCGGCGGCCAGCTGCAGGTGTTGGATGGAAGTGCGCAGCAGGGCGTCCAGGTCATGCTTTACTTTGTGCAGGGTAAACTGGTGCGATTCCAAACTGGCCAGATCCAGCAGATCTTGCACCAGGCGGCTTAAATGAAGGGTATCCTCATGCATAATCTCCAGGTACTTGTTCTTCTCTTCGGGCTTGATTTTCCCGCTCTGCATCAGCTCAAGGAAACCGCGCAGTGAAGTCAAGGGGGCCCTGAATTCGTGCGAGATATCGGAGATCAGATCACGCTGCAGTTTCACCGTGCGGCGCTGCTCTTCAATCGTTTCCGATACCCGCTCCACGGCGTAATTAAGCGTAACCGCCAGTTTGCCCAGCTCGTCGTCGGAGCGGTAAGAGGCTCTTTTCTCAAACCGGCCCTCGGAAAGTTCCAGGGCCACCTTGCTCATCTCTTCGATCGGATAGGCAATCCTCCGGGAGAGCGTGTAGCCGATTAGCGCGGCAAGGGCGGCCGCTCCGAAAGCGGCATAGATGCCGAGGCGCGTTACTTCAGCGATAGTGCCAAACAGCGGCCCCATAGGGAAACTGATGGCCAGCGCGCCGACCACGTGCGCGGCGTTGCCGTCCGGGTCGCTCTCATCTTCCTGGTCCTCATTGGGATCATATCCTGGCTCGTAGACCGGGGCCATATAAAAAAGACTGTTATAACCCGGTCCGGTGATCTGCTTGGTAATCACGTTACCGGCCAGGACATGTTGGATCTCGTTTTGTTCCACACGCAAACCAAGCTTGTCGGGGTTGTTGCCTGAATTAACCAGGACGGTGCCGGTGCGATCCGTTACCCAGAGGTAGGCATCATAAGAGAATGCTAGCGTCTCCGTGAGACGCGTTAAAGCCGGCAAATCCTGCTCCAACAGCGGCTCCTTCAGGAGTTCGGCCGCTTTTTCACCCCTCCCGGCCAGCTGCCATCCTTCAACGCTGAAAAAATAGCGCTGCATCAGGGTAACAAATATTATACTGATTACCCCAAGAACAGCCAGGGTAACCATCAGGTAGCTGAGCATCAGCCGGGTAAAGAAACGTCTTAAGGGAAAACGGATCACCTTAGGCCAGCTCCTCGAATTTGTAGCCCACGCCCCATACCGTCTGGAGGCAGCTTTGGCGCACGCCCGCCTCTTTTAGCTTTTGACGCAGGTTTTTGATATGTTCATCAACGGTCCGGCTGCCGCCCAGGTATTGAAAACCCCAGACTTGATTGAGCAGCTCTTCGCGGGTAAATACCCGTCCCGGGTGTCCGGCCAGGAGGTAAAGCAGGTCGAATTCCTTGGGTGTGAACGTTACTTTGAGCCCGTTAACGTCGGCGGAGCGCTGATCGGGGTAAATTTTCAATTCGCTGAAAGCCAGCCTTGCCGTCTGAGGAGATCTTTTGCCGACCCGGCGCAGTATTGCTTCGACCCGGGCAGCCAGTTCGCGGGGACTGAAGGGCTTTACCACGTAGTCATCGGCGCCCATTTTTAATCCAAGGACCCGGTCGACTTCGTCTCCTTTTGCAGTCAGCATCAGAATCGGTACAGTATTTGCTTTTAATGACAGTTCGCGGCAAATGGAGAGTCCGTCCATCCCGGGCAGCATCAGGTCCAGTACGATTAGATCACAGCCGCCTTGCAAAGCCCTCTCCAGCCCTTGCCGGCCGTTTTCTTCCGTTTTTACCTGGTAGCCTTCCTGCTCGAGGCACACTTTCAGCAATTCCCGGATATGGTGATCATCTTCGATCACTAAAATTACCGGCTGTCTCACTGCTTTTGTCTCTCCCGGTTTTTTACTTATATTGTATCAGAATTCTGTGAGGTTGTCCGCTTCAAGAATTAGGGCCGGTTAGATGTATTTTTCCAGGCCGGCCCGGCGGGAGCGCAGCCGTTGCCATGGGCGCGCCGGAGAGCGGGATTGAGAGTGAGAGGAGTTATTCTGTAATTGATCAAGGCTCAGGTTGCAGGTATGCATGGTGGGAACCCATTTTTGCCGCCGGAATGTAAAAAGCGCGTAGATGATTATGCCGATCCAGCTAATGTAGAAGAAGGGATAGAGGAAAAAATAGCGGTACGGCTTTAACGGTAAACGGTCCAGTAAAAGGGCCAGGAGAGGCAGGAGATAGGGCATCGCAGCGAATAAAACGGCAACCGGCGGGTAATGCAGGCCCACGCAGTAATAGAGGGATGTATCCCGGAACAGCTCGGGCTGCAGCGGGGCCAAAAGAGCAAGCAGTGTGCCCAGGGCCACGATCGGCAGCTGCATCAAGCGCAGTCCGCCTTCAAGCCTGGCCGGGTCTCCTTTAAGAAGACCTTTACCCAGGAGACGGGGTGCGTAGAGCAGAGCGACATTCAATTGGCCACGGGCCCAACGCAGCCTCTGCCGGCAGGCGGCGCTGAAAGAGAGCGGTTTTTCATCGTAAACCCTGGTTTCCCGGGTAAAAGTGGCCCGGTAACCGTGCAGCAAGGCCTGCACAGCAAACTCCAGGTCTTCAGTAATAGTCACGGTTGACCAGCCGATTTTCTCCAATATTTCCCTGGAGATACATACACCCGAGCCCGCGGTCAGTGAGCTGAACCCGACATTGTAGCGGGCTTGCAGGATAAAACGGTTGTTAATCCAGAAGTTAACGCTGAAAACCGAAGCCACCCAGCTGTCATTGGGATTCTTGGCATCGATCAGGCACTGGATCAGTTTCTCTCCTTCGAGAAGCCTGCTGTTCATAACCTGTAAGTAATTCAAAGCGACCAGGTTATCGGCATCAATAATCGTGGCGGCATCATAGCGTGCTGTTCCGGGAGCTGTGTTGCCGGAAGCAGTAAAACCGAGGCCGGACATTACTTCATGCAAGGAACGACCCTTACCTCGTTCCGTACCCGAACGCTCCCAGACCAAAGCGCCCTGCTCGCGGGCCGCCCGGGCTGTATCATCGGTGCAGTGATCAGCGATTACGTAAACATCATAGAGCTCCTTCGGGTAGTCTAAATCCATCAGGTTGCGAACCAGCTTCGTCACAACATATTCCTCGTTATGGGCCGGGACAATTACGGCGAAACGAAGCGTGGAGGGATGTTCCCGGCAGCGCCGCTTGGTGAAAAGCCCCGCCGCCGCGATAAAAAGGAAATAGAGTCCGAACAGAAAGATTATAACCTGCAGGATTTTAATCAGTAACAAGATTTTGCAGCTCCCTGACCGGATTGGCCGTGACCTTTGATTTCACTCGATCTTAGTCTACCGTTGAAAAATGATTAAACCATCAGGAATGTGTAAATTTTTTGTCAGGTTAAGCGAATCTACTAGGCTTGGTGCGGTTACAATGGCAGGATTTCCTCTCGCAGGGATAGAATTAGCTGTACAGGTTCTGTGAAAACCGGCCGCGTAACAAAAAATCATTATGAAGTACCGCTGCCGGGGTAAAATACGGTTAGCAAAAAAGCGGATAATCCTAAAGAGGAGGCTGTAAAGATGGCGGTTGTTATGAAAGGAAAGGATATCATCTCGATTCACGATTTATCGCGGGAAGAAGTCAATCAAATTTTAGACACGGCTCACATGTTAAAGATGAAACAAAAAATCGGCGAAATCTACCATCCCCTGCGTGGGAAAACACTCGGTATGATTTTTCAAAAGGCCTCTACCCGCACTCGCATCTCTTTTGAGGTGGCGATGTGGCAGCTTGGGGGATATGCTCTATTTCTCAGCGCCGGCGACCTTCAGCTCAAGCGGGGCGAAACGATCGCCGATACCGCCAGGGTGTTGAGCCGCTATCTGGATGGGATTATGATCCGCACCTTTGCTCACCAGGATGTGCTCGATCTGGCTACATACGGTACCGTTCCGGTAATCAACGGTCTGACCGATTTGTTGCACCCCTGCCAGGTTCTTTCGGACCTGTTTTCAATTAAAGAGAAGAAAGGTTACCTGGAAGGGATTAATCTGGTCTATATCGGCGACGGCAACAATATGGCGCATTCGTTGATGTTTGGGGGAGCCAAGGTAGGGATGCATGTCACCATCTGTTCGCCTTCCGGGTATGAGCCGGATCCGGAGATAACCCGTTTGTCCAGGGAAGATGCCGCCAAAACAGGCGCCCGGATCGAAATTCACGGTGATCCGGCCGCGGCGGTCAGAACCGCTGATATTATCTACACCGATGTTTGGGCCAGCATGGGCCAGGAAGAGGAGCATGCGCGGCGGGTTGAAGCGTTTGCCCGCTACCAGGTCAACGAGCGTTTGTTGGCGGAAGCGAAAGACGACCTGCTGGTGATGCACTGCCTGCCGGCGCACCGGGGTGAGGAGATCACCGACGAAGTGGTTGACGGGCCGCGCTCCATCGTTCTTGACCAGGCGGAAAACCGTTTACATGTGCAGAAAGCAATTTTAGCGCTGGTCATGTAACGAAAAGCATGAAATGCAGCGAGCTGTCACCCGGCCGGTTCAACTACCGAACAGAGCTGCAGCGCAGCAGCTGCTATGGAAACGAAGTTGGGGCGGCCCGTGCCGCCCTTTAAAACGAAAGATGGTGGTCTTAAAACGATGTATCCGCGCATTGTGATTAACCTCTGCAAGATCCGGGAAAATGCCGCCTTGCTGCTTGATTACTGCAGCGGCGCCGGAATCCGGCCCTGTGCGGTTACCAAGGCGGTTTGCGGCGATCTCGCTGTGGCGCGGGCGCTGGTAGAAGCGGGTTTTAGCCAACTGGCCGATTCCCGGTTGGAGAATATTCACCGCCTCCGCCAGGCAGTGGGCGTTCAGGTGGAGACGCTACTGCTGCGCATTCCGATGCTTTCCCAGTGTGACCGGGTCGTGCGGGAATGCGACTGCAGCCTGAACTCGGAGCCGGTTGTCCTGGAAGCGCTTAATGCCGCAGCCGCCCGCCTGGGCAAAACACATCGGGTGATCCTGATGGTTGATCTGGGGGACCTGCGGGAAGGGATCTGGCCGGAACGGCTGGCAGAGGTACGGCGGCTCGTGCAACAATGCCGTCATCTTCGGGTAGCCGGCCTGGGTACAAACCTGACCTGTTACGGCGGAGTAGTCCCCACCCCGGAAAAACTGTCGCAGTTGACAGCGTTGCAAAAAGAATGGGAAAAAGAAGGAGAGCCGCTGGAGATTCTATCAGGCGGCAACTCCAGCTCACTGGGGATGGTCCTGGAGCGGTCTATCCCGGAAGGGATCAATCACCTGCGCCTGGGAGAATCTATTCTTTTGGGACGGGAAACGGTTTACGGGCAACCGATTCCAGGCGCGCACCTGGACGCGTTCGTGCTGCAGGCGGAAGTGGTGGAACTTAAAGAGAAGCCTTCAATACCCAGCGGGCAAATTTCCAGGGACGCTTTCGGCCGCAAGCCTGTTTTTAAAGATCGCGGCGTTCACCGGCGCGCGATCCTGGCCATCGGCCGGCAGGACACCGATTTCTCCATGCTGCCGCTGCAGCCGGAATTGGAGATTATCGGCGGCAGCAGCGATCACCTGCTGCTGGACGCCGAAAAGTTGCCTGACCTGAAGGTCGGTGATGCGGTATCGTTTATCCCGGGCTACGGCGCCCTGCTGGCCGCCATGACTTCGCCTTACGTAGAAAAAATATACCAAAACTCATTTTAAGATATAAAGGGATAAGCCGCTGAAAACCGAATATTAATTGATCACAGAAAATGAATCTGACGGACTGCTAAACCAATATCTACCAGGAGGATTCGGTTTATGATCGACTTGCGAAGCGATACTATCACAATGCCGACAGAGGCGATGCGGAAAGCGATGGCCGAAGCGGTGGTGGGGGATGACATTTACGGTGAAGATCCTACCGTGAACCGGCTGCAGGAGATGGTGGCGGAGATGTTGGGCAAGGAAGATGCCCTGCTGGTCACCAGCGGCACCCAGGGCAACCAGATTGCCATTTTGACCCACTGCCTGCCCGGGACGGAGGTTATCCTTGAAGCGGATGCTCATATTTTCTATTACGAGGGAGGCGCCGGCGCAGCGCTGGCCGGTGTACAGCTGCTGCCCCTGCCCGGAGAGCGGGGCGCTCTCTCCGCGGCCCAGGTGGAGAAAGCGATTCGCCCGGACGACATCCACCTGCCGCCCACTTCCCTGGTCTGCCTGGAAAACACGCATAATCGTGCCGGCGGCGTCGTGATTCCGCTTGAGAGTATGGCCGCTGTCTACCGGGTTGCTTCAAGCCGGGGCATACCGGTTCATCTGGACGGTGCGCGGCTTTTCAACGCGGCTGTCGCCTCGGGTGTGCCGGTGAAAGAATATACTGCTTATTGCGATACCGTGCAGGTTTGCCTCTCCAAGGGCCTGGGCGCTCCTGTCGGATCCGTGATCGCCGGTTCAAAAAGCGCGATTGAAAAAGCGCGCCGCTGGCGGAAACGGCTCGGCGGCGGCATGCGCCAGGCCGGTATTATCGCCGCCCCCGGGATTGTGGCCCTGGAGACCATGATCGAGCGCCTGGCCGAGGATCACGCCAACGCCCGCTACCTGGCCGAAGGGTTGGCCGAGCTGCCCGGGATAGAGTTTAACCCGGCTGATGTGGATACAAATATCATCATCGCCAAACCAAGCAAGATCACGGCACAGGAGCTGATTGCCCGCCTGGAAGAGCGCTCCATTTTAACGATTCTCATGGAGCCGGACCGGATTCGTTTTACCACCAACAAAGAGGTAAACCGCCGTGATATGGAGACGACTCTGAAAGCGGTGCGTGAATTATTGGCGTGAGACCGTAAAAAGAAAGATCTATGAGGAGGGGTATCAATGAAAAGGGTGTTTATGTTCAGCCTGGCCGTAATTCTGATCTTGGCTTTACTTGCGATTGCTTGCTCTGCACCCGATCGGGATGTTCATCTGAATCCCGACCAGGATGACATAAACGGCGCTGTACCTGGAGACGAAGACGATGGAGAAGAAGATGCCAATGCCGGTGATGCCGGGCCGGATCAAGATGGCGATAACGGAACGGAAACAACCGCGCCGGCCGGAGACAAACCGGCGGGCGGCCAGGAAACTGGGGTTGTCCGGTTAACCCTATACTTCGTCAACACGGCGGCAGTTGCAAACAACACGCCGGGCGCGACCGGTTTTCTCACTCCGGTAACCCGGGAGTTGCCATACACCCCTGCGGTGCTGCGCCTGGCGCTGCAGGAACTAATCCGCGGCCCGCTGCCCGCGGACGGTGCCGTAGGCAGAACTTTGCCGGTCACGACACGCATCCTGGACCTGAGCATCGAAAATGGGACGGCGTTGATCAACTTTTCGCCTGAAGTATTAACCGATCCCGGCAGCCCGGGTGGCTCTTTTGCGGGAGCGCTTTTTATCCAATCGATTGTTTATACGGCAACCCAATTTTCGACCGTTGAACGCGTACTGGTCCAGGTGAAAGGCGAAGCCTGGTCTGACGGGCACTTTATCTGGGACGAACCGCTGAGCCGCAGCACGATACCCTAGCCCTTACGCCGCAGGGACGGTTCCATCGTCTTCCCTTCGGACCTTCGCTACGCTACGGCGACGCTCAAACCGTGCCCATGGCTTAACAACAGCCGGCGCAACTGTAACATTTCTGTCCACAACGAACCTGGTGCTCTGTTAGGCTTGACCCGTATAGCGGCAGCCGGCTGTATTTCTGATTTTAGATGGGGTCATTTAAATCGGCAGGACAGGAGGAGACGGCATGGCGGTGAAATTGTGGGAAGCGCGCCACTTGAGCCCGCGGGTGAAGCGATTGCGTGATGAATACTGGTCTTTCTACGAGCGGGACTATTACCGTAACGAGGCACTGGCGTACAGCAGCGGGGATCCATGGGATGAACTGTATACGCCGTACAGCTGGGCGGTTGTGCCCGAGGTCTATCCGTTTATGCAGGGGGCCAGGGAGACGCTGAAAGCCATGGCCGAGACGGTACCGCTGCCGCCCGATTTTTACAGCCGCTCCATAGCGGAGCGGCGGGCTGATTTCTTTAACCGGGTGCTCGAAAAACACCTGCCTGCCATGCTTTTGGAGGGCGAGTTGATTGCCGGCTCCCATTTTAACACGGCCCTTTCCAAGAATCTGAATCGCAAAGAGTCGGCTCGCTGGGTCAGGGAGAGCTACCGCTGGCTCGGCCGGCTGCTCGAAACTCATCAAAACGGTATCGGAAACGCCGGCGCTGTTCCCGGGCACATCATCCCCAACTACCGCAAAGTGCTGGCGATCGGTTTTAAAGGGATCCGGGAAGAGGTGCAGGCGCGGCACCGGACAGAAAGCAATCCGGAGAAGGCAGCCTACCTGAACGCCCTGGATCGATCCACTGAAGCGCCTTCTATTATCTCGCGGCGTTACAGCGCGGTGATCGAAGAGGCGCTCACCCGGGAACAGGCGGCGGAGCGCAGGGCTGAGCTCGAACAGATGCTCGCTATCGTCCGGCGGGTGCCGCACGAGCCGCCGCGCACATTCTGGGAAGCGCTGCAGGCGCTCTGGTTTACCCATATCCTGATCATGGCGGCGGAATCCTATCCCGGTCCCGGCCTCTCTTACGGGCGCATTGACCAGTATCTCTATCCTTTTTATGAGCGCGACCTCAGTGAAGGCCGCCTCACCCGCGAATTCGCGCGCGAGCTGCTGCACTGTTTTTGGATCAAGCACAACTACGTTTACGATTTCCAGGGACGGACGGCCCGCAACCAGGGGATCAACTCTTCTTTCGGCCAGTTGATCACCCTGGGGGGCTGCGGCCCCGCCGGGGAAGACCTGACCAACGATCTGACTATGCTCATGCTTGAAGTGATCGAAGAGATGAACCTGCTGGAGCCGAAACCAAATTTAAGGATACACCGCAACTCTTCACCCGCAGTACTGCGCAAAGCCGCGGCCATGATCAAAAACGCGCAGGGCGCGCCGTTCCTGCTCAATTTCGACGAGCTGTCCATGCGGGCCATGGAGTTTCAGGGGGTACCCCGGGAAGATGCCTGGGACTACGCTCCCGTGGGCTGCCTGGAAAATACAATGCAGGGTAACGACCGCTCCGGCACGGTTGACGTGAATCTGAACCTGGCCAAGGCGGTGGAGCTGGCCTTGAACGACGGCAAAGATATGCTCACCGGCAAGCAGATCGGCCCGCGCAGCGGCGATCCACTCACATTTGCCGGTGAAGAGGCATTCATGGCAGCCTTTAACCGCCAACTGGATTTTATCCTGGACGAGATCGTCGGGCTGGCCCGGGAAGCGGACCGCCTGCGCAGCGTCTACGATCCCACGCCATACCTTTCGCTCCTGGTCGACGGCTGCATTGAGAAAGCGCGGGATGTCAACCGGGGCGGCGCGGTTTATAATTTTATAACCGTGGAGGGAGTGGGGCTGGCCACCGCGGCCGATTCGGTGACCGCCGTGTGCAAGCTGGTCTACCGGGATCAGGTTGTGACCATGGCGCAGCTGCTCAAAGCGCTGCAAAGCGATTTTGCGGATGACGAGGTGCTGCGGCAGACGCTGATCAACCGGGCGCCTAAGTACGGCAACAATGACGAGTTCGCCGATTCAATCGCGCGGCAGATCTCCCGCCGCTGGACGGAGCAGGCGCTGCAGATGACTTCACCCGCCACCGGGCGCCGTTTCCGGGGCGGTTACCTCTCCTGGAATTACTGGATCGCCTACGCGCCGCTGACCGCCTCCACTCCGGACGGGCGCGTTCGGGGGAAAGCCCTCTCCAACGGCGTCTGCTGTGTAAACGGGGCCGACCGGGAAGGGATTACCGCGGCGGTGCTCTCTGTGCGCAATCTCGGCCTGGAATCTGTTCCCAACGGCGCCTCGCACACGGTCAGCTTCAACCCGTCTTTACTGCGGGATGAGGAACATCTTGAAAAATTTATCGCTTTCCTGCGCGCCTATCATGAAACCGGCGGCACGGCGCTGCAAATCAACATGATTGACCCGCAAACCCTGATCGAAGCCCGCAAAAACCCGGGCGAATACTTGAACCTGCTGGTGCGTGTAACCGGCTACAACGCTTACTTCGTACACCTCGGTCCGGAGATACAGGAAGAGATCATCCGCCGTGAAGCACACGCTTTTTGAGATTTGAGGTGCAGCTTATGGAATCACTTGAAGCACTAATTTTCAATATTCAGGCCATGTCCACCGAGGACGGACCCGGTATTCGCACCACCGTCTTCATGAAAGGGTGCAACATGCGCTGCCTCTGGTGCCAGAATCCGGAAGGATTGACGACAGAAATCCACCTGGTGCACGATCCCAGGCGCTGTATCGGCTGCGGCGCCTGCCTGGAAAACTGTCCTGCGGGCGCTGTCACAAGAGAGGCGGCAGGGCTGCGTTTCGGCGACGGCTGCCGCAAATGCCGGCGCTGTGTCGAGCGTTGTCCGGCCGGAGCAATCCGGGCGGTCGGGGAGCGCGTCGGCATGGAGGAGCTGCTGGTCAAGCTTTGCCGGGATAAACCATTTTACGATTGTTCCGGCGGCGGGGTTACTTTTTCCGGCGGCGAGTGCCTGCTCCAGCAAGAATTTATCCGTGAAGCTGTATCCCGCCTGAAAGAGCGCGGCCTGCATGTCTGTATCGACACGGCCGGACATATTAGCCCTGCGCTTTTCCGGGACGCCGTGCGGCAGGCAGACCTGGTCCTCTATGATTTAAAGTTGATCGATGAACGCCGCCATCGCGCCTTAACCGGGGTTTCAAACCGCCTTATCCTGGAAAACGCGGCCTGGTTGGAAAAAGCGGCCCTGCCGGTTTGGGTGAGAATTCCGGTGATCCCGAATTGCACGGCTGCTCCGGAAAACATGGCCGCCGCCGCCCGGTTTATCAAGCGCTCAATGGGCTCGGTGGAGCGAATCGACCTGCTCGGTTACAATGACCTCTGTGCCGGTGATTACGAAAGACTGCGGCAGGAATACAGCCTCAAGGATACGGCGCGCGTCAGCGAAAGTGATATGGAGCAGTACCGGGCCATACTTGCGGAAAGCGGCGTGACAGAGATTCATATCGCCAACTACAGGAAAGAGGTGCAGTGATGCTTAACGCCAAGCAAACCGCCATGATCAACCATATGTATACTCCTAAATTCCTGGCCACGCTGGACGACCGGGGGCGGCCAAACCTGGTGATCGTAACCAGCTTTGAATATTTCCGCGATCGGTTGATCATGGGCAACCTTTTTTTGTGGAAAACCGCGCGCAATCTGCAGCAAAACCCGCAGCTGGCGCTGCTGGTGATCGACCAGAGCCTGAACTATTTCACTATCGAAGGGCGATTCGGCGGTTTCGCCGAAACCGGGGAGCTGTTCGATCACCTGAACCGGAGCGACATGGTCCGCTACAACGCTTATACCGGTTTCAGAAGCGTGGGGACGGTGGAGATGGAGGCGGTATCCCCGGTTAAAAAGCTTAATCCGGCCGGAATGTTGTGGGTTTACCTTAAAGGCAAAGCAGTAAAAGGTAAGCCGCCGCGGTTCCCCCGCGCGGTGGCGGAAAAATTTAGCGTCTTGAAGAGTATCAAGGTGGCGGCCTACTACCGGGAAGGGCGATTTCACCTGGTTCCCCTACCGGCGGTACGGGTTAGCGGCGATTACCTGGCCGCACCGGTGGCGCTGCCTCTGGGGGCGCCTTATGCAGCTAACGTGATCACACCCCAGGTTGTCTCTTTCCAGGTGAAAGGGACTGTGGAGCAACAAGGATTAAAGGTGAATCAGGTTTACGCCGCCGGCCTGCCGGTGCCTGGCAAATTAATTTACCAGGCCTAGGAAGCATGGGGACGGTTCTTTTGCTTCCTTCCATAATATGGATTGAAATCGCTTTTTTAAGGAATTGCGTTATCTTTGTTCCACATAATTTTATAGAGATATTAATTCAGTAGTAAAAAGGAAGCAAAAGAACCGTTCCCATGCTTCCAGTCCCCATGCTTCCGCAGGATTAACTATTCCTGAAAAAGGTGGATTAAACTATGAAAATTTGGCGTTGCGAAGTGTGCGGCTATCTCCATGAAGGGGAAGAACCGCCGGAATTTTGCCCGAAATGCGGCGTTCCCAGGGATAGATTTGTCCTGTTGGACGAAGAGGAAGCGCAGTTGATGATTGATGCCGGAAATACTAAAGAGAAGTACAGTGCAATCCTAAAACGCTTGAATGAAATTCACCAGCTGGCCCAGGAAGGGCTTGACCTGGATTTGGATGACGGGTGCAATCAAATTTTTACCCGGACCAAGGCGGAGACAGAAGATATCCGTAAGATGATCAAGAATGAATTGGCCGGTCACGCCGGCGAATGCATTTGGGTAAAAGTAGCCAATGACGGTGAAATGCCGTAAAAGAAACACGGGGACAAGAACCGTCCCCATGCTTCCGGCGCTAGCCGGGGTCATATTCAAGCAGGTCGCCCGGCTGACAGTTAAGTTCGCGGCAGAGCGCCTCCAGGGTCGAGAAGCGCACCGCCCTGACTTTTCCGTTTTTAAGCAGGGAGAGGTTGGACATAGTTAAACCGATGCGCTCCGCCAGTTCGGTCAGCGATATTTTTCGGTCGGCCATGACCCTGTCCAGACGGACAATAATCGCCATGCTTCTCACCCCCCTAAACCGTCAGATCTTGATCTTCCTGCAGGCGGGCACCCTGGCGAAATACTTCTGCCAGGATTAAAATCACTAACCCCAGGAAGATACCGATAAAGTCAATCTTATAGTTGTAGTTCAGTTCCAGTCCCGGCAAGTGAACAACTTTGGAAAAATATACTCCGATTAGAGTATTCAGCAGCGCCTTCAACAAGGTGCCCGCGATGACGGCAGCGCCGCTAAAGCGAATGCGTCTGACATTATTACTTGTAAAAGGAGTCTCGTCGACCAGGGTGGCAAAAATTTTGCGCAGCTGGTAGATCACCAGTAAACCGATGGCTAACAGGGGCATTACGAGGGTAAACTGTAAGACAAATAGGGTTTCCGAGTTCGGCTCAGTCAAACCTTCGGTAAAACGGAACACCAGCCCGGGTGTCTCAAATTGCAGCATGATCGGACCGGATAGCGAATGCGGCGCGATTAGAAAGTAATAGAGTTGGCTCATTGCCAGCAGAACGGTAACGGCGATACCGAGGTACCAGGCAAGATTTAAGACCAACCGTAAGAAAGAGGAAGCTGATTTTGTTCCCAGATACTTCATAATCGGTTTCCCTCCCGTGCAATTGTTTACATATAGAGTATAATCGGTTGGTTTTCTGTTTATCAATAAAAAAATAGCGTTATACATAAACATTTTATTGAGGAAGCAGGAGAACCGTCCCCATGCTACCTTGCCAACGGAGGGATATTGATGCTGGTAAAGCTGCTGTTGCTGTTCATCCTGGTTCCCCTGGCGGAGCTGTGGATTTTAATCGAACTGGGCGGATTGATCGGTACCTGGCCGACCATATTGCTCGTAGCCTCCACCGGGTTTGTCGGTGTGCTGCTGGCCAAATCGCAGGGTTTGGCCGTGCTTTACCGGATGCAGCAGGATATGGAGCGGGGGATCCTGCCCGGCGACAAGCTTGTTGACGGGGCCTGCATCCTGGTGGGCGGCGCTTTTCTGCTCACCCCGGGCCTGCTGACCGACATCTTCGGTTTCACGCTGCTGGTGCCGCTGACCAGGGGCTGGCTCAAGGCCGCCATCCGGCGTTACCTGCAGCGAAAGCTGGACAGCGGTAGTTTTTACCTCTGGCGCCGGTAAAAATGGGACAAGGGACGAAGCACAGGAAGCAAGAGAACCGTCCCTATGCTTCGAAAAGGAGGTTAGTTTGTTATGGAACAAGAGGAAAGAGAGGGGCGCACCTGGGGGATTTTCTGTCACCTGGGGGCTTTGTCGCTTTATATCGGGGTGCCGTTCGGCAATATCCTGGTGCCGTTGATCATCTGGCTGATTAAAAAAGATGAGCTGCCCCTGGTTGATGAACATGGAAAGCAATCCCTGAACTTTCAAATCTCAATTACAGTTTATGCCGTTCTGGCCGCAGTCGGCTACGTGGTTTTATTGATGGCCCTGTTCGTGGTAACGGGGGATACGGCGCCAGGGCTATTTCTGGTGCTGCTGCCGCTGCTGTTCGCCGTGTTTTTTATCGTGCATCTGGCCTTTACCATCATCGCCTCGATCAGGGCGAGCAACGGCGAAATTTACCGCTACCCCCTGGCGATCCGTTTCTTTAAGTAGTCATTTACTCGATGACGATGATTTGGCGGGTGGAGATGGCCAGAATTCCATCGGCGGTGTTTAAAAAAATCCGTCCGGCAACGGGGTCTGTGCGGCTGACAGTGCCGGTAAAGGTACGGCGGCCGCTGCCGGTTAACACCACCGTTACCTGCAGCGGCAGGCCGTGCCGCAGCGACTGCTCCAGGGCGTGTTGAAACTGTTCCTGCTGCTGCTCGTCGAATAAGGGGCGGCGATACTCTTCCCGCTGCCGGGTTTGTTCGCGGTGCCGCTGCAGCTGGCCGCGGTGCTCCGGCAGCATCATTCTGCTGCAGCCGAACTGGTGGGTCAGTTTCTTACTCACGCTTCGTGGCCCCCAATCCTGGCGGCCCGCGGGAACAACTGGGCGCCGGGGGTAAGGGAGGCGGCCCGGAAGAGGCCGGTTTTGCCGAAGCGCCACCGTACATCGTCCATCGCCCGGTTCAGCGCCTCTTTTTCGGCCTGGCGGCTAAAAATGGAAAGCTGCAGCTGCCTGCGGTCCGTCAGCCCGCTCAGGGCCACGCCGAGGGTGCGCACCGGCTTACCGTCCCAGTGCTGCCGGAAGAGCCTGCAGACAAAAGGGTAGATATCCATGGTTACAGCGGTGGGCTCCGGCAGCTTTTTCTGGCGGGAGAAACCGGAGGGGCGATCGAAGTCGGCTCCACGGCAGTAGACGTTGACCACGCAGCCGATCTTATCGAGCGCGCGGGCCCGGAAACAGACCTCTTCGGTCATCTCCAGCAGGACAACTTCAATCTCCCGCCGGCAGCCGTAGTCCCGGGGCAGGGTTAACGATTGCCCCACCCCTTTTTGAACCGGGGCGGCGCCGCTCGGCGGCACCGTGGAGTAGTCAATCCCTTGCGCATTCAGCCAGAGCAGCTCCCCGTTTACGCCCCAGCGCCTGGCCAGGGTTTCCCGGGGCAGCCCCGCCAGGTGGCCGATCGTGCGCACGCCCATGCGGTGAAAATTGCGTTCCATGCGGTGGCCCACGCCGAAGAGATCGCCGATCGGCAGGCTCCAGGTGTGCGCGGCGTAGTTGGCGTGGTTCAGTTCAAAGTAACCCTCCGCGCTGCGCTTGGCAAAGCGGTCGCAGGCCATTTTGGCCTGGAGCGGGTTCTCACCGAGACCGATACGGCAGCGCACCCCGGTTTCTTCCCAGACTTGCTTCATCATGGCCGCGGCCGCCTCCCGGGGCCGGCCGAATAGGTTTTCGCAGCCGGTCATATCGAGAAACTGTTCGTCGATGGAATAGGGGGCCACGCGGTCCGTGAACTGTTCAAAGATGCGCGTGATTTTCAGCGAATAATCGATATAGGTCTGCATGTGGGGGCGTACGAATACAATCCAGGGGCAGAGCCGCCGGCATTCCCAGACCGGCTGCCCGGTTTTAACGCCGTACGCCTTGGCTTCCCGGCTGGCCGCCAGGACGATGCCGTGGCGCAGCGCCGGATCGCCGCAAACGGCCACCGGCTTGCCCCGCAGGGAGGGATTTTGGGCGATCTCCACGCTGGCGTAGAACGATTCCATGTCCGCCAGGAAAATTGTTTTTAGACTGCCGGTCACCACTGCCGTGCCTCCTTGCAAAAAGAACATCTGTTTAAAGTTATTATATACCGCCGCGGCGGAAAAAAGAACAGGTGTTTTCCGGAAAGATGCGCGCTTGAGCCGATAAGCGAATTTTTATCTTGCTCAAATTTTATTTTTGTGATAGTTTAGCGTAAGGAAATTACGGCGATAAGATGATGTCGGGCTTGCCCCTGTAAAGGAGTGCTGCACGTTGGAGAAACCGCTGGCCGGATTAAAAGTAGTGGACTTAAGCCGGTTTATCGCCGGCCCGTACTGCACTATGAAGCTGGGCGATATGGGCGCGGATGTGATCAAGGTGGAGACACCGGATAAGGGCGACGATTCCCGGGCCTTGGGACCGCCTTTTATCAACGGGGAGTCGGCCTACTACCTTTCTTTCAACCGGAATAAAAAAAGCATTACCCTCAACTTGCGTACAGCCGAAGCCAAAGAAATTTTAACCAAACTGATCGCGGAAGCGGATATCTTCGTGGAGAATTTCCGGATCGGGGTCACCGCCCAGATGGGCCTGGCCTATGAAGATGTGAAAAAAATCAAGGAAGATATCATCTACTGTTCCATTACCGGTTTCGGTCATAACAGCCCCTACCGGGAAAAGCCCAGCTTTGATGTCATGGTGCAGGGAGAATCGGGGCTGATGAGCATAACCGGATTTTCCGACAACCCGCCGCAGCGGGTCGGTATAGCAATCGCCGATATCCTGGGCGGGTTCCACGCGGTCGAAGGTGTCTTGCTGGCTTTGCTGGCCAGGCAGAAAACGGGCCGGGGCCAATTTATCGATGTTTCATTAATGGACTCGATCCTGGCCATCCTTACCTACCAAGCCGGCCACTTTCTGGCCACAGGGGAGGCGCCGCCGCGGGTGGGCAACCGCCATCCGATGATCACGCCCTACGAGAGCTTTGAAAGCAAAGACGGTTACGTCATCTTTGCCGTAGGCAACCAGCGTCTCTGGGAAAGCTTCGTCAAAGCGTTGGGGCGCCCGGAACTGAACGAGGACCCCCGTTTTAAGGATATGGCCGCCCGGAACAGGCATCCGGGTGAGCTAAAAGAAATTATCGAAGGCATTACCGCACGGAGAACCACGGCGGAATGGATCAAGGTTATGGATGAGGCCGGTGTCCCTTGCGGGCGGATCCGCACCCTGGACCAGGTCTTGACCGACCCGCATGTGCACGTGCGGGAGATGGTGGTGGAAAAAGATCATCCCATCGCCGGCCGGATTAAGTTAATGGGGGTACCGGTCAAACTTTCCCTGACTCCCGGGGAGGTGGCGGCGGCGCCGCCGACTCTGGGACAGCATACCGACGAGTTGTTGCGGCAGTTGGGTTATCCGGAGGAAGAGATTACCCGGCTCCATGAAAAAGGCATCGTCTAATGAGAAACCCCTTTTTGAGGGGGTTTCTTTTTATAAGGGTGGTTGTATGTGATGCAGGCCGGTAAGTGAAAATAAAAGTGTGTTTTATAATAATCGTTTAAGCAATATATTTCGTGAAAGAGGTGTCGTCAAAATGGGTAATGAAACAATTTATCACTGCATCAACGTGCAGCAATTCAGCCGTGCCTTCCTGGAGGAGATCTGCGACCTGGCCGATAAAATCCGGCAAATCGCCAAAACCAAGGCGGGGATGGAGTATCTTGCCTCCACTTTAAATCACAAGCAGGCCATGCTCTACTTTGTGCAGCCGTCCACGCGGACCTTTCTCTCTTTCTACAGCGCCTGCCAGGTCCTGGGGATTAAGTGCGCCGAGGTGCGCGACCCGAAAACATCTTCCGAGGTGAAAGGGGAGTCGGAGGAAGATACAGTGCGGACGTTTTCTTCCTACTTTGATCTGATTATCATGCGCCATCCGCGGGCCAATTTTGCGGAAAAGATCGCCGGCCTGCTGGACGGAACGGAAAGACCGGTACCGGTGATAAACGCCGGTTCCGGCAAAGACCAACACCCCACGCAAGCGCTCCTGGATATCTATACCCTGCGCCGCAGCTTTTTGCACCGCGGGGGGATCGATCAAAAAAAGGTCGCTTTCGTAGGCGACCTGCTGCGCGGCCGTACTGTTCGCTCCCTGGCCCGGCTCTTAACCAAGTTTGACGGGGTAAAACAGTATTTTGTAGCCCCGCCGGACTTTCAAATCGGCCGTGATGTTCTTGATTATCTGGATGAGCAGAAAATGCCCTATGAGATTGTGGAAGATTTCGAAGCGATCATTCCCAAACTCGACGCGATCTATATGACACGGCTGCAGGATGAGTGGGACGCGGAAGATAATACCGGCGCGGTACTAGACATTGAACGCTTTTCATTTAAAGAACGCCACCTGTCATTGCTTAAGGCCGACGCGGTGCTGCTGCACCCGCTGCCCCGCCGCTCGGAAATAGCCGTCGAAGTGGACGCGGACCCCCGGGCCGGCTACTGGCGCCAGGTCAGGAACGGCATGTGGATTCGCGTGGCCCTGATTGCCATGACCTTTCGCCGGGCGGAGAACATCCTGCAGTATTATCTGACCAACAATCTATGAGACCGGTTGAAGCGCTCTGGTATGCCGCCGATTTGGACGGATACCGCTTTGATGCTGTCTTGCGGGTGCTTTCGGTGCATGAACAGGTAATCAACATCGAGGTGAGCGGATGGCCTCACCTGCTGATGCTCGCCGCGCCCACCCTGCCGCGCGGGCCGGCTGTAGTCGGTTTGCCGGCCGCGGCTTATAAAAGCTGCCGGGCTAAATTGCCGCCCGGAGCGGCAGGACGCTTCTCACCGGGCGCAATCTGTTGGCCCGGCACAGGGGAGGCTCCGGCAATAAACTGGCGCGGCCGGCCGGTGCTGTCATTTACGCCGCCCGGCGGACCGGCGGGCCGTGTGCAAGACATTAAGAGTACACTGCGACGGTATCGGCAGTTGCTGGACCGGGCCGGGTTTGATTCCGCCGGCGCCGTGCTGCTGGAGAGGCCCGGCGGAGAGCCCTACTTCCGCCAGGCGATCCAAAGCGCCTATCCGATCCTGGTTCACTCATTACTGGATAATAATGAGCAGGAATTTAATGAAGCTTGTCGAAAGTTAATCGGGTTAGGACGGGGCGCCACACCGACCGGAGACGATTTAATCTACGGCAGCCTCACCGCGTATCACTTTTACCGCCGGGTAAGCGGTGACGCCTGGGCGGGGCCGCGCTACGCGGACGGTGTCTTACAGCATACCTCGCCGCTGGGGCGCCACCTGTTGGAAATGGGACGGAAAGGGCTGACACCGGAACCGCTCAGGGATTTTTTAAATTCTATTCTACGGGGCAGTTATAAAGAAGAATTGCTTGAGAAACTGACCCAAATTGGTTCCACAACCGGTTTTGACATCACGATCGCCGTGCTGTCCCTCTTAAACCGGATCTATTTCTAAGCAATAAGGTTTCTTTTGATAATGTGTAACAATTATCCGAATTATTAGATACTGGTAACAACAAAATAGCTGCAAATTTGTTGATCCATGCTAAAGGGAATAGGGCGAGACTAGAGAATTTACTAAATTGAAGCAATATAACTATTATTCTGCTCTATCAGTTGAGTTAATATACTATAGGAGGGGGTGATGCCAAGCGTTCTGCAGGCAAGTTGGCATTATTTTGGCAGTACTATACTATTCATAAGGAGGAAATTTAAAGTATGAGTGTACCGGGAAAAATGGTTTACACGCTGGATGACGTGCCGAAGCCCTTTACCAAGGCTCTCGGCCTGGGGATCCAGCACGTCCTGACCATGTTCGGCGCCACCGTGGCGGTGCCGCTGATCCTGGCGCCTGTTATGGGCATGAGCCCGCAGCAGACGGCCGTGCTCGTGGCCTCCGTGATGCTCTGCTCGGGTATCGCCACCTTCCTGCAGACAAACTTCGGGACCAGGCTGCCGATCATCCAGGGCGTCTCCTTCTCATTCCTGGGGCCGTTTTTCGCCATTATCGCCGCTACCGCGGGCGGCGCCGATACGATGCAGCATATCGCCGGCGCGATCATCCTCGGCGCCCTGGTGGAGATGCTGGTCGGCTTTACCGGCCTGATCGGCAAGCTGCAGAAGTACGTCAGCCCCGTGGTTATCGGCCCGGTCATTGCTATGATCGGTCTAGCCCTTTATAACGCGGGCGCGCCCATGGCCGGCCAGAACTGGATTCTCGCGATAATCGTCATCGTCTGCGCTTTCTTCTTCTCCCTGATACTCGGGCCGAAGAAGCCGTTTTTCTCCCTCTTCCCGATTTTGCTGGCGGTAATTGTTGCCTATATCGTCGCGGTGTTCATGGGGAAAGTCGACTTTTCGGCGATTGCAGCCGCCCCCTGGTTCCGCCTGCCCTGGGGCGAAGGCGGTTGGATTCTCCCCTGGGGGATGCCCAAGTTTGACGTAGGCTTCTTCCTGGTCGTCCTGGCCGGGTACCTGGCCTCGATGATCGAGTCCTACGGTGACTACCACTCCATTAGCGCCGCCGCCCAGGCGCCGGCGCCCACCGGGAAACAGATCAGCCGCGGGATCGGCATGGAAGGCCTCGGCTGCTTCTTTACCGGGCTTTTAGGCGGTTTCGCCAGCACCAGCTATACCGAGAATATCGGCCTGGTGGGGCTGACCAAGGTGGCCAGCCGCTACGTGGTCAATATCGCCGTGGTGATTTTGATTATCTTCGGCATCTTCGGCAAGTTTGGCGGCGCCGTGGCGACCATCCCCGGCGCAATCGTCGGCGGGCTTTACTGCACCCTCTTCGGCCTGATCGCCTCGATCGGCCTGAGCAACTCGGCCAAGGCGGACTTGAGTTCCATGCGCAACCTGATGATCATGGGCTTTATCCTCTTCATGGGCTTAAGCCTTCCCGCTTATTTCAAAGGCGCCGAGGTATCTTTCGAGCCGGTCTGGCTGAGCAACATCGTCACCACCATCGGTTCCACCGGTATGGCGGTGTCGGCCATCCTCGGCTTGATCCTAGACAACGTGATCCCCGGCACTGCGGAAGAGCGGGGAATCACCGCGTTTTTGAACCAGGGCAAGTCTGCTTCCGCCTAAAGCGGCAAGCACAGGTAACACAAAGGAGGCGGGCCCCGGAGCTCGCCTCCTTTTTCACATTAGCCGGAACAACATCTGCACACTACGGTATCTCATAATTTGGTCCCGACACGAAATGGTGTTTAAGAGCTGTGCCCTAGGTTTTCTCCGAGCGAAAGAGCTTGAGGATATTGACGGCAATCTCCATGTTCAGGGCGTTTTCCGGGTTAGCCAGGTTTATACCGGTCAACTCTTCGATTTTTTTGATCCGGTAGAGGATCGTGTTGTAGTGAGTGAAAAGCTTCTTGGATGTCAGTTTAAGGTTTCGGTTTACCTCGTAGTAGGTCTCCAGGGTAATGATCAGCTCGCCGTTCTTGGCCCGGTCGTATTCAAAAACCGGCTGCAGCAGGTCTTCGACAAATCTCTCCAGCTCTTTCTTGTTTTTTTCGCTTAAAATCTTATAAAACCCGAGTTCTTCGAAGTGCGCCTGGTTGCTGGTTTCCGACAGCTGGCAGATTTTCATCGCTTCCCGCGCTTCTTTAAAACTGCGGTTGATCTTCCGGATACTGTTGTAAGACCGGCCGATGCCGACTTTTAAATTTAGCTTCGCCTTAATCGTTTCGTTCAAGTGCCGGATCAGGGAAATACAGAGTTTCCTGAGGTTATCCGATGGGTTGCCATCGCCGACTTCAGTGACGACGACGATATTGTTGCCCTTGATCCCGGCGATCAGGTTGCATTGGTCCTGCAGATTCTGAAATTTATTGATCGCCATGAGCAGGCTCTCCTTGGTGCTGGGTCCGTTAATATCCGCGGGCAGGCCGGACATCTCATTGAAGCTGTCGTCATTAATCATGATCACCGCGGTCGGTTTTAACAGGTCGATGTTAAAGACGCGGCCCCGCTTGATCATTTCCTCTTCGCTCTCAAAATCGCATGAGAGCAAGATTTCCAGGAATTCCGTGCGATAGTTTTTCTCAATTTCAAATATCGCCTTACGCTTGGTGAAATCAAACGCGGCGATGGTGGCTGCTCTTTCCAGGATCAAAATATCCGGATCCGAAATCGGACTATTGCACAGGGCTACCATGTGCCCGAATTCGCTTTTGTCAGCCACGATCGGGATGCGGATAGCCTTGATCGTGGGTGGACTTTCCGCGCCGCCGGCATATTCTAGGGAGTACTTAATCTCTTTGATATTGCCGAAGCGCAGTTTTTCCTGCTTGATCTCCGGGCTTCCCTCGGTAAAGAGAAGTTCAAACTTGTCTTTATCGGGACAATCCGGGTTTACCGTGAGCTGTTCCTCGCGGTCCAGGATGGCAACCGGATTGGAGATCAGCTTGGCCGTTTCGATGCACAGATTTTCCAGGTGACTGCCGTTCAAGACGATATCCATCAACTTTTTATGAGCCTGTTCCAGTTTTTGCAGCACTTTGTTCTGCTTATTGAAAATAACGCCTAAAATAGGGGCGATAATTTCGGAAAAAGAAAGGTCGTACGGTACTTCCAACAGAGGGATGCCGTGTTCGTCGGCGCTTTTGATCAGTTCGGCGGGGATTTCGGAGATATAGCGTTTCGGTTTGATGGCCAGCCCGGCGCTGCCTCTCTCGGCCATACGGGGTATGAGCATGGTCAGCAGTTCAGGGTATTCCCGGAAAGGGTAGCCGGTTGTCAGGAGGAACTCGCCGTCCATCAGCCAATCCATGATATCGGGCACTTCAATGACATTGACCAGTTTAATAACCCGTTCCAACCCGCTTTGCCCGCCAACGAGGCGCAGCCGGTTGACGATACCGAGGGAAAGAGCTTCCTTGATTGTAATGCCGTATTGTTTTTGCATCGACAATCCTCCTGTACAGCTAGTAATAAGAGAGTACCAAAACCAGGGCGTTGTTGTCAATTGTTTTTGTGCGTTATCTACAACGAAAAGGATACGATTTAGATAAATAATCTAAAGGATTTATCCGGCGGTGTGTATAATTTTTAGAATGTAATTACAACTTGACTGCGGCATAATATCTTCAAATAAAATATGCCTTTTCCAATGCATTCATTAGAAACAGGAGGTAATCAGTGAAGATGCGCATTACCGTTGCTTTAGGTGGAAACGCTTTACTCCAGGCGGGGCAGAAGGGAACGGTTGAGGAACAACTGCTCAATATCAGGATAGCCTGCAAACAGTTGGCCCAAATTGCGTCCAACCATGATTTAGTGATTACTCATGGTAACGGGCCCCAGGTTGGTAAAATACACCTGCAAAACGAGTTGGCCGCCGAAATAACACCGGCCATGCCGCTCGATGTTTGCGGCGCAATGTCGCAAGGTCAAATCGGCTATCTGCTGCAGCAGGAATTAAGCGGTGCACTGGCCAAACTGGGTACACCAAGAGAGATCGCCGCTTTAATCACCCGGGTGGTCGTTGATCCGCGTGACCCTTCGTTCCAGAATCCCACCAAACCGATCGGATCTTTTTATAGCCAGGCGGATGCCGCTAAATTTATGCAAGAGAAAAATGAAACGTGGATCGAAGATTCGGGCCGGGGTTGGCGAAAAGTGGTTCCTTCGCCGCAACCGCGGCGTTTGGTTGAAGAGAAGACGATTAAGAAACTGGTGGAAAGTTCTTGCCTGGTGATCGCTTCCGGCGGCGGCGGCATCCCCGTTATCGAAAATCGGGACGGCGGTTACCGGGGTATCGAAGCGGTGATCGACAAAGATTTGGCCGGGGCGCTGTTGGCAGAAATTGTCGATGCCGAGCTTTTCATTATTCTTACCGATGTGGCGCGGGTTTATTTGAACTACAGCAAACCGAACCAACAGGAGTTGCGCGATATTGCCGTGGAAGAGCTCTCTGCATATGCCGCGGCGGGCCATTTTGCCGCGGGCAGCATGGGGCCAAAGGTGCAGGCCGCGATCCGTTTCGCGGCGAAAGAAGGGCGCCGCGCGGTGATTACTTCGCTGGACCGCGTTTTAGAGGCGCTGCAAGGCGATGCGGGAACCCAGGTTACCGCCGCCGGTTCTTTAACTGCACCGTTTTCAAGAAGGAGTTGAGGAAGATGTTTTTGCAGTCACATGTTTACAAAAATACTTTTCGCGATTCAGTCTACCTGATGCGCCTTTCCAGTATGCTCAGAGAGTTGGACGGCGTAGAGGGGGCTGAAGTGATTATCGGTACCGACCATAATAAGAAATTTTTACGGGCCGGGGATCTCTGGACCGAAGAGATTGAGCAGAATGCCGGAGCCAATGATTTAATTATTTCCGTGCGGGCCGTCAACCAACAGAAGGCGGAAGCGGCTATTCAGCGCGCTCTTGACGAAATGACCAAAGAGGTGGACCGGGGAGACCTGGCCGGCGAATTTGTGCCGCGCACCTTTGAGACCGCGTTAAAACATATGCCCGGCGCCAATATCGCCCTGATCTCCATCCCGGGCCGCTACGCGCGGCGTGAGGCAGAGAAGATCCTGGAGGCCGGCTTGCATGTAATGCTTTTCAGCGACAACGTGTCGATGGAAGAGGAAATAGCCTTGAAACAAAAAGCGCTGGAAAAGGGCCTTCTGCTGATGGGCCCCGATTGCGGCACCGCGATCATTAACGGTGTGCCCCTCGCTTTTGCCAACCGGGTCAGGCGGGGTAATATCGGTATTGTAGCCGCCGCCGGTACCGGGCTGCAGGAAGTATCTTCCCTGGTGCATAACCTGGGCGGGGGGATCAGTCACGGCATCGGCACCGGGGGGCGGGATGTCAAAGACGCGGTCGGCGGTTTGATGATGCTTCAGGGGCTGAAAGCGTTAATCGAAGACGTACAAACCGCGGTAATTGTGATCATAGCAAAGCCGCCTGAACCGCAGGTGACGCAGAAAGTATTACAGGCCGCCGCGCAGAGCCCCAAACCGGTTGTGGTCAATTTTCTCGGCGGCGACCCGGAACCGATCCGCGCCGCCGGATGCGAATCGGCGCTCACCCTTAAAGAAGCCGCGGAAAAGGCGTTCCGGTTAGCCGGGGGAGAGCCGGCGGCGGCTCCGAGCGCAAATTTTACTGCCGTTAAAGAGGTTATCGAAGCAGAAAAGAGAAAATTAAAACCAGGCCAGCGCTATTTGAGAGGTTTGTTTTCCGGCGGCACCCTGGCCTATGAAAGCTTGCTGATGTTAAACCAGGCCGCCGGCGGGATCTATTCCAACCTTGCTCTTGAGCCGCGTTTCCGTTTGACGGACCTCTTTCGCAGCCGGGAGCATACGATCATCGATTTCGGAGAGGACGAGTTTACCCAGGGGCGTCTTCACCCGATGATCGATCCGGCCCTGCGCGGCAACCGCATCGTCGCCGAAGGGAAGGACCCGGAAACGGCGGTGATTATGTTCGACCTGGTGCTCGGATTCAACGCCCACCCGGACCCGGCGGGGGCGGCCGTGGAAGCGATCATGGAAGCCAGCGCTGAAGCTGAAAGGGAGGGGCGCCACCTGATCTTTGTAACCTCGGTCTGCGGCACTGACGAAGATTTCCAAAACCGCCGGGAACAGGTGGAAAAGCTAAACAAAGCGGGGGTGCTCGTTTTTCCCAGCAATGCCGACGCCTCGTTTTTCGTCAAAGAGCTGCTCAATAATCTGCTGACAGAGCACAGGTAGTGAGGAGGGATTCGGATGAGTATTCAATCGCTGCTGAACAGCGAAGTAAAAGTAATCAATTTAGGCCTGGAGGATTTTGCGCGCAACCTGAAAGAGCAAGCGGTTGACGTGCTCCACGTGCGCTGGCAGCCGCCGGCAATGGGGGATCAAAACCTGCTCAGCCTGCTCGATAAGTTAAAATAAGATCAAGACAGGAGTGGTCTGCTTGCAGAAATTTACAGTTGCCTGCGCCCAGATGGGCTTTAAACCGAATGATGTCGACTATAACCTGAAAAAAGCGCTCGAATGGATTTGCCGCGCCGCGGAAGAGCACGGCGCGGAGCTGGTCGTTTTTCCGGAGACCATCTCCACCGGTTTCATGCACAATCTGCCGTACAATGAACTGTACAGGTTGGTGGAGCCGGTTCCCGGCCGTTTTACCGAAGCGATCGGCAAGGTGGCGCGGGAAAAGAAAATCCACGTCTGCTATCCGACCTACGAACGCGGTGAAAAGGATGGGATCATCTACAACTCAGCCACATTGATAGATGATTCGGGCGCAATAATCGGCAATTATCGTAAAACGCACCCCTTTATCTCGGAAAATGCCGCTTTCGGGGGTTGGGTTACCGCCGGCACGGCAGTGAAAGCGTACGATACGCGCCTCGGTAAAATCGGCATGATCATCTGTTACGACGGGGATTTCCCTGAGCTCAGCCGGGAGCTGGCGCTACAAGGAGCCGAAATTATACTGCGCCCCGCGGCGCTGCTGCGCAGCTACGATATCTGGTACCTGACCAGCGCGGCGCGGGCTTTTGACAATCACGTCTATATGGCCGCCGTCAATGCGGTAGGCAGCGACGCCGCCGGCTGCAACTACTTCGGCAACAGCCTGGTGATCGACCCGCGGGCGGTTAAACTGGCCCAGGCCCGCGGAGTGGAGGAGATCGTATCGGCTCAGCTGGATCCCGACCCGCTGCGCTTTGTTACCCAAGGTTCAAAAGAACCGATGGTTTATAATCATATCGATGATCGAAATTTAGAGGTTTACCGGAATATCGCCCGCGCCGGAAACAGTCCTTTCCCCCGTGCACCGGTTAAATGAGTTATAGTGATACAGTATTCAATATAATTAAACTAAACGGTGGAGGTGATCCGCTCAAGAATAAGACTGTGCCGTAAGCCGGGCGCTGCCAACCGTGAGCTAAAAGGCGCGGGACGACCGGTTGATCGAAATTTTTATGTTTGCGCGTATCGAAATAAACAGATTACCGGGAGGTGTCCTCATGAGTAAGATTGATCTGGCCAACCAGGAAGCGGTTAAAAGAATGATGCTCTCAAGGCCGGTGCTGGTTGATGTCGGCCGGGCTAAAGATGTGATCCCCGGCATGAAAGAGAATCTTTTCCTGCATGCCGGTCCGCCGATTACCTGGGATCGGATGAGCGGCCCGCTGAAAGGTGCTGTAATCGGTGGTTTGCTCTACGAAAAGAAGGCGAGAGATGAGGCCGAGGCGATCGAAATGGCTGCCTCCGGAGCGGTTGAGTTTTCACCCTGCCACCACTATAACGCCGTCGGCCCGATGGCCGGTGTAATCACCCCTTCGCAGATGGTCTTCATCATCGAAGATAAAGAGTGGGGCGGTTTTACCTATTCCAATATGAACGAAGGCTATGGTAAAGTGTTGCGTTACGGCGCATACGACGAAGGGGTGCTGCGGCGCCTGCGCTGGCTCGATGAAATCTACGCGCCTGTGGTTAAAGAAGCGGTGCACTTGGCAGGCGGAATCGATATTAAGACCATTATCGCCCAGGCGCTGCATATGGGTGATGACGGCCACAACCGGAACCGGGCTACCACTTCGCTCTTTATCCGGGCGATCGCGCCGTATATCGTGGAAACGGAATTCGGCCGCAAGCGGGAGTACGACACCCCGCGGCTCGATCTGACCAACATCTGCACCTTCTTTAAGGACAGCAAGCCGACAGCGGCCGCGGAAGTGCTCGCTTTCATGCATGGCAACGACCTGACCGCGCTGAATGCGATCATGGCTTCATGCAAGAGTATGGCTGTGGCGGCACACGGTATTGAGGGCTCAACCGTGGTCACTACGATGGCCCGCAACGGCACTGACTTTGGCATCCGCGTCAGCGGCACCGGCGACAAGTGGTTTACCGCTCCGGCCAATGTGCCGCACGGCCTCTATTTTTCGGGCTTTAAAGCCTCCGACGCCAACGGCGATATCGGGGACAGCGTGATTACCGAGACCGTGGGCATCGGCGGCTTCGCCATGGCCGCGGCGCCGGCGATTGTCAACTTTATCGGCGGTAAGCCGGCGGACGCTTTTGACGCCACCAACGAAATGTATGAAATTACCATCACTGAAAACAGCAACTTCAACATACCGGCCATGGACTTCAAAGGCACTCCCACCGGTATCGATGTCCGCAAAGTAGTGGAAAAAGGGATCCTGCCCCGGATTAACACCGGTATCGCCCATAACCAACCGGGCATCGGCCAGGTCGGCGCGGGTATTGTTCTACCCCCCATGGAGTGCTTTATCGGCGCGATCAAGGAACTGGCAAACCGGCAATAAATGATCCGGACAGGGCCACTAGCATGATGGAGGTGAAAGAGAATTGGCAGTATTCGATTATCTGAAATGTGCCGATCTGGCCGAGGCCGGCAAAATGCTGCTGGAAGAGGAGCGGATTCAACCCCTGGCCGGTGGGACCGACTTAATGGTCGGCATCAGAGGCGGTAAATTCAAAGTCCGTGCGGTCCTCGATTTGAAGAATATCGCCGCCTTAAAAGTGCTGTCTGAGGACGAAGCCGGAATCACGATCGGGGCAGGCGTTCCCTTAAACGACATCGTCAATTTCAAGCCGGTGCGGGAACATCTGCCGATTTTAGCGGAAGCTTGCCACAGCATCGGTACCTACTCGATTCGCAACCGGGGCACCCTGGCGGGTAATATCTGCAACGCTTCTCCGGCGGCGGATACCGCGGCTCCACTTTACTGCCTCGGTGCGCTGGTGAATATCGCCGGACCCCGGGAGAGAAGGTCCGTGCCGATCGAGGAATTTTTTACCGGACCGGGCCAGACAGCCCTGAAAAAAGGAGAACTTGTTGTGACGGTCCTTATTCCCAAGCCCTACCCAACCGGGAAGGGGATTTATCTGAAAGCTTCACGCACCGGCTCCGTGGATCTGGCGACCGTGGGTGTGGCGGTTCAAAGTTACGGTAATGAAGTGCGCATTGCCCTCGGGGCGGTGGCGCCGACTCCGGTCCGGGCAAAATCTGTGGAAAAAGCCGTCAACATAGATGGCGTGAAAGACTGGGCCCAAGCTGCGCAGCTTGTGCACGCCGACATCTCCCCGATCACCGATTTAAGGGGTTCCCGCGAATATCGCTATCACATAGCCGAGGTGTTGATCCGCCGCGGCCTGGAACAGACCATGGAGGTGTAGATATGGCCGAGAGCGTTACCATCACCTTTACCGTAAACGGTGAAAAGGAATCGCGGATTGTCAGCCCCAGCCGGACGTTGCTGAAATTTATCCGGGAAGAGCTGAATCTGACCGGAACCAAGGAAGGTTGTGAAGTGGGCGAATGCGGCGCCTGTATCGTTCTACTGAACGGCCGGCCTGTCAACTCGTGCATCGTTTTGGCGGCGGAGTTGGACGGCAAGGAGCTGATCACGATCGAAGGGCTGGCGCAAAACGGCGAACTCGACCGCGTGCAGCAAGCCTTTATCGATCATGCCGCCTTTCAATGCGGCTATTGTACCCCGGGTATGATCATGTCGGCCCGGGCGCTTCTGGAGCGCAGCCCGTCACCCTCCGACGAAGAGATTAACGAGGCCCTGAGCGGTAACCTCTGCCGGTGCGGCGCTTACCAGGAGATCCGCCAGGCGATTAAATCCTGCGCCAAAAAATAAAGTGGAAAGGAGGAGATCAGATGTCAGCATATAAATTTTTAGGCTCCGATGTGCCGCGTAAGGACGCCGTGGAGAAGGTAACCGGGAGCGCCAAGTATATCGAAGACCTGCACTTCGCCCCGATGCTCTATACGAAAATTCTGAAAAGCACCATTGCGCACGGCCTGATTAAACGGATCGACACTACGAAAGCGGAACAGTACCCCGGTGTCAAGGCCGTGGTTACCGGAAAAGACTTTCCGAACCGGGCCGGTCTCTACCTGGTTGACCGGACCTACTACGCCGTGGAAAAAGTGCGTTACTGGGGTGAACCGGTAGCCGCCGTGGCCGCTGTGACCGAGGAAGCGGCAGCGGAAGCGGTCAATTTAATCGAAGTGGAGTACGAGGCGCTGCCGGCCGTATTTGACCCCCGCGAGGCGCTAAAACCCGGCGCTCCCCTGGTTCATGAAAACCTGGCAGAATACGAACGGGTACCGGTATTCTATCCGCAGCCCGGGACCAATATCGCCAACCATTTCAAAGTGCGTAAGGGCGACGCTGAGAAGGGTTTTGCCGAAGCGGATTTAATCGTGGAACGGGAATATTATGTACCCCAGATGCAGCATGTCACCATTGAAACTCATAAGGCGGCGGCCATGTGGAGCCTGGACGGCAGGCTTACCGTATGGAGCACCGCCCAATCGCCGAACGTGGTGCGCCAGATCCTGGCCAAGTCCCTGGGGATGCCTCTGAACAAAATCCGGGTCGTCTCCAACTATATCGGGGGCGGCTTCGGCGGCAAGGCCGGCGCCGCAATGGAAGGTTTGGTTGTCCCCCTGGCGAAGAAGTGCCCCGGCAAAGTGGTGCGCGTCGTCTTTACCCGGGAGGAGGATATCCAGGGATCCTTTACCAGGCAGGCCCTTTATGCCCGCTTGAAGACCGGCGTGCGCAAGGACGGCAGGATTACCGCCCTCGAGTACCACATGGTCTGGGACGGCGGGGCTTATACCGAGTACGGCGTGAATATTATTCGTGCCGCCGGTTACAGCTCTACCGGAGCCTACGATATCCCCAATGTGAAGACCGATTCATACTGCGTTTACACCAACAACCCCATCGGCGGACCGGTGCGGGGCTTCGGCATGTGCGAGATGCAATGGGGCCTTGAGCGGCAGATTAATGAAATCGCCGCCGAGCTGGGGATGGATTCTCTGCAAGTCAGGCTGATCAACGGCATGAAAGACGGCTCCACCACGGCCTCCGGTCAGGAGGTCCAGCACGTGGCTTTCGACAAGTGCCTGCAGTCGGTAGCCGATTACGTCGGCTGGGGAGAAAAGAGCGGCAAGTATCGCGGCAAGGGGATCGCCGGTCTGGTCAAAGCGCCGGCCCAGCCCAGCAACGCCGCTTCTTCCTGCATCATCCGGATCAACGAAGATGGCACCGTGCATGTTTTGGTCGGCGCTTCGGAAATGGGGCAGGGCATGCTGACAGCCATGAGCATGATTGCGGCGGAGGCTTTGAACATCCCGGTGGGAAAAATCGAGATGCGGGTGCCGGACACCGACTTCACCCCGTACGAATGGCAAAGCGTGGGCAGCAGAACCACCTACTGCCTGGGACACGCTATTCTCCGGGCCGCGGAAGACGTGAAGAAGCAGGTCTATCTGATCACCGCTCAAGTTTTAGGCTTACCGGCGGACGAACTGTTCCTGGACGACGATACCGTTTATTGGACCAAGGACAAAAGCAAAAAAGTGAGTTTGCGGGAAGTAGCCGACAGCTGCAAGAAATGTTCCGGCGAAGGGATCGCCGGGCCGATTATCGGCCGCGGGTCGTACGTCCCCACCAAAATGACCAACCTGGATCCCGAGACCGGGCAGGGTAAACCGGGCCTTTTCTGGACCTTCGGCGCCACGGCGGCTGAAGTGGAAGTTGACCCGGAGACGGGGAAAATAACGGTGCTCAAACTGGCGACGGCGATGGACGCCGGCCAGGCGGTCAGCCCGCAAATGTGCCAGGTTCAGGTGCACGGCGGTACGATTATGGGCCTCTCCACAGCCCTTTTTGAAGAGGTCAGGTTGAACCAGGGGCGGGTTTTGAACCCCAACTTTACCGATTATAAGATCCCGACGATTGAGAATACGCCGGAAATAAAGGGCATTATCCTGGAAACCCCGGAGGGCGATGGGCCGTATGGTTTGCGCGGTGTCGGAGAACAGCCGATGATTGCCGTTCCGCCGGCCATTGCCAACGCCGTAGCCGACGCGGTTGGAATTAAAATGTATACATTCCCGCTCACTCCTGAACGGGTCTGGCAGGCTATTCAAGATCAGGAAAAAACTAACCGGACACCGTAGCAGCCGCAACCGGTTATGCCTGCGGTGTGGCGTACACGAAGGCTTTATGCCTCTCGCCTCTTGATAAAAGAGGACTTTAGGAATAAACTATACAAGAGGGCACTCCCTCGGGCGTACCCTCTTGTATATTATAAGGGTAGAACTTGGCTGTAGATCCCTCCGGCGCCGGCTGGGAGGATAAAACTGAGGTAACACTATGACTATACCACGGACAATAATCATTAAAGGGGCCGGTGACCTGGCCAGCGGGGTGGCTCACCGCCTCTGGTGGGCCGGTTTTGACGTAATCATGACCGAACTGGCGCAGCCGCTGGTGGTACGGCGGGAGGCAGCCTTTGCCGCAGCCGTCTTTCGGGGTGAATGCACCGTGGAAGGGATCACCGCCAGGCTCTGTTTGCCGGATCAGGTAGCGCGGGTATTAGCCGGCCGGGAAATCCCGGTAGTGGTCGATCCGGACGGCGAGCTGGTGCGGCACCTTAATCCCAAGATTTTAATCGACGCCGTTATGGCCAAGCGTAATACCGGGAGCGGCATCACCGATGCCGCCCTGGTAATCGGCCTGGGGCCCGGTTTTGTAGCCGGGTTGGATGTGCATGCCGTAATTGAAACAAGCCGCGGTCACAATCTCGGGAGGGTGTTTTACCGGGGAGCGGCTGAAGCTGACAGCGGCATCCCCGGCGAAGTCGGCGGAGCCGGGCGAGAGAGGCTGTTGCGGGCGCCGGCCGGCGGTACGTTCAAACCGGTCAAAGAGATCGGCGCTGTCGTACATAAAGGAGATACGGTCGCCTATGTCGATCGGATCCCCGTGACAGCCGGTGTGGACGGTTTACTGCGGGGCTTGCTTTTTCCCGGCCTGATCGTGCAAGCGGGCATGAAAGTTGGGGATATAGACCCCCGCGGCTCTGCCGTGGATTACCGGACCGTTTCCGATAAAGCGAGATCCATCGGGGGCGGTGTTCTGGAAGCGATTTTGAATCGGTTTTTCCGAGAGTAAAGACTCGACATGCACGGGAGAGAAGACTGATGGTCAGTGAAACCGACGTATGGGAATACTGTTTTTGTAAACAATGCAACCGGATCCGGGAAAAGACAGAGCTAAAGGCTACCAATCAGGGGATCCAGTGTCTTGTTTGCAAAGGGTATGCTCTGGAAGAGCCCGGTTGGGTGATCTGCCCGCATCAGAAGTTGTCAGCCGTGAAATGTCCCCGCGCGGGCAAGGGCATCTACAAACACGAATCGGGATTTGACTGCTCGGATCGCTGCTATTTCCGTTCTACTGAACATGGGTTGAACAGGACGGGTACCCGGCATTGAGCCTGTAGCTAAGGAGGAGGCGTCGCCGTTGGAAATTAAGTTGCTGAAGACGGAAGAATCCGTTGGCCGGATTATCTGTCACGATATCACCCGCATCGAAAAAGGGACTTTTAAGGGCGCCGCCTTTAAAAAGGGACACTGTATCCGGGAGGAAGATATCCCGGTTTTGTTGGACCTGGGCAAGAACCATATCTATGCGCTGGAGCTGGATGCGGGTGAGCTGCATGAAGACGAGGCGGGGCAGCGGGTCGTTACTGCTGTGCAGGGTTCCGGCCTGGAGGCAAAAGGTCCGTCCGAAGGGCGGTTTAACCTGGTCGCCGCCGGGAGGGGCTTGCTCAAGATCGATGTGACCCGTTTGAACAGGATTAATGAAATCAGCGATGTAATCGTCTCCACCCTGCACAGCGGGGTGCATGTGGAAAAAGGGGAGAGCGTGGCGGCGGTGAAGGTGGTCCCCCTGGTGGTGCCCGATGCGCTGGTGCGGCGGGTTGAAGTGGTCTGTGCCGGTGAAAAAATAATCTCGATCTTGCCGTACCACAACCACCGGATCGGGCTGGTCATCACCGGCCGTGAGGTGGCGGAAGGCCGGATCAAAGATGGGTTTGCCCCGGTTCTTTTCGAAAAATGTCGTTTCTACGGCCTGGCGGAGCCGGCCGTGCGCTACGCCGTCGATGATGCCGCGCTGATTGCCGGCGAGATCAATGCTTTGCTGAACGACGGCTGCACTTTTGTGATCGTAACAGGGGGCATGTCCGTTGATCCCGACGATGTCACCCCGGCCGCGATCAGGCAAACAGGAGCCGTACTGGTCAAATACGGCGCGCCGGTTTTACCGGGAGCGATGTTTCTTTTAGCCTACAAAGATGATATTCCGGTAATCGGGCTGCCGGCCTGCGCCATGTATTACCGGACCACGGTGCTCGATGTGATTATGCCGCGCCTGCTGGCCGGTGAAAAGGTAACCGCGGCGGATATCGGCAACCTGGGACACGGCGGCCTCTGCCGCGCTTGCGAGATCTGCCGCTTTCCGCATTGTTCCTTTGGAAAAGGAGGTTTTTAAGCGTGCGGCCGGAGATAATCGATGCACTGCAAGCAAAAATAAAAAAGGGAATTCCGGTCGCCCTGGCTACGATTGTGGATACTAAAGGATCGTCGCCGGGAAAAGTCGGTTTTAAGATGCTGGTCGAGGCAAACGGCGCCGTCAGCGGCACCATCGGCGGCGGCTTGATCGAAGCCAAGGTAACGCGGGAAGCGGTCGCCGCGATCGCCGCCGGGGAGCCCCGGTTGGTGAGCTATACTTTGGATGCAGAAACCGCCGGCGGTTTAGGCATGATCTGCGGCGGTGAAACCACCGTGTTTATCGATGTGATTGCCCCCCCGGACACACTGGTTATCGTGGGCGCGGGCCATATTGCGCAACCGCTGGCGGCAATGGCAAAAACAGCCGGTTACCTGGTTGTAGTGCTGGACGATCGAGCGGAATTTTGCAATGCCGAACGTTTTCCGGAAGCCGATCAGCGCCAGGTGGGGGAGTTAGGCAGCCTGCTGGACGCTTTGGAATTGGGCAGGCACAGTTATGTGGTTATTGTTTCACGCGGTCACAAAGGAGACCAGTTGGCGCTTGAAAAAACTCTGCGCCAGGATACGGCTTACCTGGGGATGATTGGCAGCAAACAAAAAATAGAGACTGTCTTTACCAATTTGCGGGGAAAAAAATTCAGCGAGGCTGAACTAAAAAAAGTGTATGCACCAATCGGTCTCTCCATCGGGGCGAAGACACCTGCTGAGATTGCAGTCTGTATCCTGGCAGAGATGATCGCGGTTAAAAACAACTGCCGCGCTCACGCCGGCCATCACCGGGAGGCGCCGTAAGAACCGCCTGATAGCCCTGGAAAGGAACTTTAAAGACGTGGAAAGTAGCCCGTTGTCGCTGGCCAGGTGTTTGGGCTTAAATCAACCCGCGGTAATCGCCGTTTACGGTGCCGGCGGTAAAACCACCCTTCTGAACCGCATTGCCGCGGAGCTGGTCGAAGCCGGCGAAAAAGTGGTCCTGACAACGACCACCAGGATTTTCCGGCCGGGCGATATACCCCTGCTTCTCGAACAGGATCTACATGGCACACTCAAGCGTCTCAAAGAGGCTCTGTGCCGCCACAGCACGGTCGCCTTGGGCGCCGGCCTCTCCACCGACGGAAAAATAATCGGCATCGACCGATTTAAAACAGCGGATCTGCTCCGGCAAAGCGGCGCTTTTATCCTGGTGGAGGCGGACGGAGCCAGGAACAAGCCGCTTAAAGGGTACGCCGCCTATGAACCGGTGCTGCCCGATGCGTGTGACCTGATTGTCCCGGTGCTCGGGCTAAGCGCCCTGAGAGAGGCGTTAACGGATGAAACGGTTCACCGGGCGGAGCTGTTCGCGGCAACGCATCAATTAAAAATTGGCGGGCAGCTCACCGCGGCACACCTGGGGCATGCCCTGCGGCAAATGATTGATCTCGGCATCAAGCAGGCGCCCCGGGCCAAGGTGGCTGCTGTTATCAATCAGTTGGACCGGATCGTGCAGCCAGTGCCCCTAGTTCAGGCGTTTACCGCGGCAGCGGCTTCTCACGCAAACCTGGAGAGGATGCTCTTTACCGCCGCACGTGAGCAGGCGCCGGTTAGATTTTATTTTCAGCTTGCACAAGGCGTCGCGATCCCGCCCGTTTCCGCTGTCGTTTTAGCGGCAGGCGCCGCTTCGCGGATGGGCCGGGATAAATTGGCCCTGGAATTCGACGGCAAGCCGATCCTGGAACATACCCTGGATCAGATCGCGGCGGCCGGTATATCTGATATAACGGTGGTTGTTAAACCAGGCACAGGTTGGCCGCGCCGCCTGGCCTTGCGGGCCGGCTGCACAGTGATTGAAAACCCCGCTTATACCACGGGATTGGCGTCTTCACTGAAAAAAGGGCTGGCCGCGGCGGCCGACGCCGCGCAAGCAGTTTTTTTTACCCCGGGAGATTTGCCGCTGGTTCAAGCCTCCGTATATTGCCGGCTGAGAGAGAGCCATCGCCGCAATCTTGACCCGGTGACCTGTCCGGTGTACCAGGGTATCCGCGGCAACCCGGTCTTATTTGATCGCCGTACCTGGCCGTTGTTGATGAAAATAGAAGGAGATGCGGGGGGAAGACAAATCTTTCCGCTGCTGTCCCCAGGCGAAATCCGCCACGTGGAAACGTCAGACCCGGCCGTGTTGTTTGATTTAGATACCCCAGCCGACTATCACAGGCTTTTGGAGTTACATAAACATCAATTACCGCGCGGTTGACCGGATTGGGCATATTCGTACCCAAACCGGATGACCTGAATTTGGAAGGTTTGCATTTTACAGCCAAGCGCCCTGGAAGAACTGCTGGCGGTAAATCCGATGGAGTGGAGTGAAGAGCCGGTTAATCACCGGCATTTTTTTTGAAAAATTCGGCGACCGCCTGCCGGAGGAGATCATGGAAGAGTACCGGGCGATGTTGAAACGGCTGGCTTAGTCCCTACATCCGCCATCAATGAATTGAGGGTTCGGCATGCCGAAGGCCATGAGGATGGATTTAAGGTATAGGGACATACCTCTTTCAGAGTAATGTCCGCATCCGATGTCATTGAAGCGCAGCTTAACAGGGCCCTAGCTGCCGGCGCTTGTGCTTTTACCGGCGGGTTCAGGCCCGGGGCCCGGCCTGGCCTGAGAAATTCTGGATACCTGAACCAGGATTACCCCGCCGAGGATAATCACGGCTGCCAATATATTTTGAAAGGTGATCACTTCCTGCAAAATGAGCGCGCCCAGAGCGACAGCGACCACCGGATTGATATACGCATAAGTGCCGGCTTTGGCAGCGGGAATCTCTTTGATCATATAGTTATACGCGGTATAGGCGAGGATTGACCCGAAGAAGATTAAATAAAGCAGGGCGATGAATCCTTTGGCGGAAGCGCCGGAGAGCGAATAATCGCCGGACAGAGCCGCGGCCAGAAAAAAAGCGATCCCTGCTGTCAGCTTCTGAATCCCCACGATCGGCATCATGGCCCCCTTGATGGTCTGCCGGCGCAGGAAAATTGAACCGACGGACCAGGTCAGGGAGGCCCCAATTACAGCCAACATGGCCGGGAAAGTATGCCCTTCCAGGCTGATCTGTGGGCTGACCAGGTAAGCCACTCCCCCAAAACCGATTAAGAGGCCGGCCCAACCCAGCCAACCGGGACGCTGACCGTGGGGCAGCATAAATTCGATTGATGCCATGAACAGGGGCAACGTGGCGATGAGGAGCGCGGTTAAACCGGATTCCAGCCACTGTTCGGCCCAGCAGATCAGGCCGTTACTGATGAATAACAACAATAGGCCGACCAGGATCAAAATGCCGTACTCTTTTTTAGTTTTGGGGAAGGCCCAACCCTTAATTTTGGAGGCAGTAAGGATCAGTATACCGGCAGCGGTAAAGCGAATGCCGGCAAAAACTAAAAACGGCATGTCGGTGACGCCGACCCGAATCGCCAGGTAGGTAGATCCCCAGACAATACAGACAACCAGGTATGACAGCAAAGCGAGGTGTGTCTTTTTAAACATGTAGGGTGCCTCCCCAAACCGGATGGAATACGGAAATAACCTCTATATTTTAATACATAATATTCGGTTATGGAAGTAGTAAAGCGAACTACCCACAGGATATTAGAACGCCGGCGGCAGGATATCACTGGCGCCGGCGTTTTCTTACCGATTAAGACACAGCGCAATTATTGCGATTACGATTCCCGGTCCAGTTCGTAAATTTACCGGAATTTTCTGTAATTCCGCAAAATCCTTTATAAATTAAATTTTCCGGTAACGATCATCTGACAAGGATAAAAAAAGCCGCTTTAAGCGGCAGACAAAAAACGGTAAATATAAACAAGACTAAACGAGAACGGATAAAAGTTTTCTGTATTTACCTTTTCTTAATTCCGCACGGTAGGCCGCGCCATATCGAGCATGCCGAGCAGAACATGGGCCAGGCCGAAACCCATAATGCCTGCGCCCAATGAACCGCCGACTACTTTACCGACCCCGGTCACGGCAATCCCCAACCCGGCTACAGCCCAGCTGGTGGTCGTCCCTTTTTTTAATACGCCGACCATATCGTTTTCCATGATCATTCACCTCCTGCTACTATTTTTTCAAAAAAACCTGCAGTGTATGTGAAACAAAAACAATGTAATCGACGGCAAGAGTGGAGAATCCTGGTAATTGGTTTTGCGTCTTTATGAAAACAGTCTCAGTTTTCCAAATTATCCTTGATCATTTTTAAAAAAGGTTTATACTGATTTTATACGGGTAAGAATGAATTGTCGAAATATGTTTTGGAAGGAAGGTGCAGACACAACTGATTAAGAGATAAGTAGAGGCTGCAAACTAGAAAAATATATAGGAGGAATCAGCACTATGGATATCTCTTCATATCCGCATGCGAATATGGTTCTTATCGGTATTATTATCTATATGCTGGCCATGCTGGCGATAGGGTGGTGGAGTTCCAAGCGAATTAAGGATAGCACTGACTACATTGTGGCCGGCCGGCGCCTTTCTCTTTTTCTTACCACCGGCACCCTTTTTGCCACCTGGTTCTGCGCGGGCACCTTAATGGGGGCCACTGCGCAGTCTTATCTCTTTGGCAACCAGGGAGTCATTTTTGATCCCTGGGGCGCCGCCGTCTGCCTTATCTTGACCGGTCTTTTCTTCGCTCGCCTGATGCGCCGGGGCGGCTACCTGACCCTGGTGGATTTTTTTGAATTGCGCTACGGCAAGAAGATGGGAATTCTTGCATCGATCGTTCTGGTAATCGCCGAAATCGGATGGGTCGGTGCTCAACTGGTCGCCTTCGGCACCATCCTGCAGATCTTTACCGGACTGCCCCTTGGCTGGGGCATTCTGATCTCTTGTGCTGTTTTAATCATTTATACCTACCTCGGCGGCATGTGGTCTGTCACCCTGACCGACGTGGTTCAGATGTTTATCCTCGTGGCGGGCGTGGTAGTGATTCTTCCTGCTGTAGTCACACAGATCGGCGGCTGGAATTACCTTTTCTCTCATGCCGGCAACTGGGCAGAGCTGCCCAGTTTCTCAATGGTGCCGACGGCCGAAGAAGGCTACCTTTGGTATTTCGGGATACCCGGTTGGTTTTACTATATCGGAGCCTGGCTGGCGCTCGGATTTGGCAGCATTCCGGCACAGGACCTGATGCAGCGCGTCCTCTCCGCTAAGAATGAAAAGGTAGCCTCGTATAGTTCCTACATTGCCGGTGCAATGTACTTGGTGGTAGGGATGATCCCCGTAATTCTCGGTATCGCCATGTTTGAAATTAACGCGGACCTTACCATTCCCCAAACTGAAATGATCCTGCCCTGGCTGGCGGTCAACTTCCTGCCGCCGATCCTGACGGTGGTGTTCGTGGCAGCCCTGGTCGCGGCACTTATGTCCAGTTCCGACAGCGCCCTTCTGGCAGCAGCTTCCATTATCGGGTATAACGGACTGCGCTATGTCAAACCCAATGCCGGCTCCGAAATGACTTTGAAAGTGACCCGGGCATGCGTGCCGATTGTGGCGGTGGTTTCTTTACTGCTGGCCCTGTATGCTGAAACCATCTATATGCTGGTGGTGATTGCCTGGTCGGTGATCCTGGTCGGCCTCTTTGCCCCCTATGCCGCCGGCTACTTCTGGAAGAAGTGCAACCAAACAGGCGCCATTGCCGCCCTGTTCAGCGGCTTTATCTCGTGGCTGGGTTTCATCTTCTTCTACATGCCGCTGGCCAAGGATGCCAATATAGGGATTATCGAAGAAGGCGTTGTGTATATGGAATGGGCGATCTGGGACGCAGTCTATATCGGCTCCGTACCGGCTTTTTTCATATCCATTGTCGTCATGGTTGTGGTGAGCGTGTTCACAGCGAAAGCTGACCCGGCCAAACCGCTGATCGACATGGATGGCAACCCGATGAAGCTGATCAACTGGACCGGCTTCAAATTCAATAAGTCAGCGTAACACCCGTTAACAGGGGACGCGTTACTCTTTTAACAAATGAAGGGGAGGAGGAAGAGGGGCCTTTTGCTGCTCATCCTTGATTGCCCGGAAAGCCCGGGCCTCTATCAGGATTTGACCAACGACGTAAGTAATAGCAATTTTCGGAAGTTACGTCAAAACTATGGACTTATTAGAAAACGGCGGGGGTTGAAAACCCCCGCCGCTCCTTTGATTTCTGGTGAGCCATGGAGGGCTCGAACCTCCGACACCCTGATTAAAAGTCAGGTGCTCTACCATCTGAGCTAATGGCCCGTATTATGGTGGAGAGGACTGGATTTGAACCAGTGAAGGCGTCGCCAGCAGATTTACAGTCTGCCCCCTTTGGCCAACTTGGGTACCTCTCCACTACGCCTGATGGAGCCGACGGTGGGACTCGAACCCGCAACCTGCTGATTACAAATCAGCTGCTCTTCCGTTGAGCTACGTCGGCCGAATAACATCTGCCCCGAAAGGCAATTAATAGTATAGCGTATTTTAAAACCTTAGTCAACCCACCGCAACAGGAATTATTTTTATGTGCTTTAATGTTGCTTTATAGCGTTATTTGTCGTATATGCTATTTTTTTAACTAATTGATCGATGGGAAAATATAACATAAATACCGGGAGGTTGCCGATGTTTTCCACGTTCACTGCAATTTTTGAAGCTTTAAGTTCAATTGAAGACGAGCTTTCAAAAGCGGTCAGCGAGTCTCAACGCGAAAAGCTGATCGAAACGCTGTTGTCGCTGCGTAAAACCATGGACAAGTGTGTTCAGTACTGGCTTAAATTCGAAGAACGGGTCAACGAAATCCAGGAACGCCATGCCATTTGTCTCCCAGATACCCTGCCCCCTGATTTTTTGGTCGAAATGGATGAGACCGGCAGCGGCGGAGGGCCGGTAGGCAGAGAGGAGGAAGGCGAAGAAGAAGAAGAAGAAGAAGAAGAAGAAGAAGAAGAGAGAGAAGAAGAGAGAGAAGAACACGAAGCGGGCTTTTTCCGGAAAGGTGATCCGGATGAAACCAAACCGGGAGCGGAAGCGCCGTTAGATGATCTTTATCACTCCAATAATGAGATCATGTTCAGCTCTTTTCGGCGCGGCCTGGGCTTCTGGGAACTGGCGATGTTGAAAGAGGCGGTCAGCGAATTTAAAAAAGTGGTCGATGAAGAGCCCAACCTGTTGATGGGGCATTATTGCCTCGGATTGTCCAGCGCGCAGTTGGGACAGGTGGAAGAGGCATTTAAAGAGCTGAAACTAGCCCTGGCCCTGGATGAAAATATGCAGATGCGCGCCCTGGCGCTAAATACGCTAGGCTTGCTGCTTGCCGGCAAGGAGCAGTACAGCCAGGCGCAGCATTACTTCCGGCAAGCCACGCAAACAGATCCTGCGTTTAGTGAAGCCTGGTTCAACCTGGGAGCGATCAGCTACAATCTGCAATGTTATGAAGCAGCGGTAGAATCCTTTGAAAAGGCTAAGGAAATAGCCGAGGCGGACTGGGAGATCGAACTGCACCTGGGCCGGGCCCAGAGTTACCTGGGACGCTATGAAGAGGCGGTTAAAAACCTGGAGCAAGCCTACCGTCTCAATCCGCGGGAACCGCTGATCACTTTCGAACTGGGCCTGATTAACCGCCTCCTGGGGAGAAAAACACAGGCCCAATGTTATTTCCACACCACCCTCAGGCTGATGGAAAACAAAGGCTGACCGGTATGCCTGGCCCCAAAGAAGGCAGGAATTTACCGAAAGGTTAACGAAGTTCTTTATGAAACGGCAGGTAGTCTGATCTTATGCCGCGGAAAGGAGATAAGGAATTGTCGGAAAAAAAAATCGCATTTATTGGCGGGACCGGCGTTTATTATCAATCCCTTTTGGAAGAGCCCCATGACCGCATAGTCGAAACCCGGTTTGGGAGCGCCTTGATGCGGCAGGGCCGCTACAAGGGCCACACCGTTTATTTCATCGCCCGCCACGGCGTGTCGCATGCGGTTCCACCGCACCTGGTCAATTACCGGGCCAATATCACCGCGCTGCGCCAGTTGAAAGTTGACGCCGTGATCGCTACTGCGGCGGTCGGTACTCTGCGAGCCGAAATTACGCCGGGTAGCCTGGTTTTAATCGATCAGTTTATCGATTGGACCAAGAACCGCCCGTTAACCTTTTTTGACGGGACCGGCGGTCGGGTAGTGCATGTTGATTATACTGAACCGTACTGCCCGGCGGTACGGGGGGCTGTCTTAAAGGCTGCCGCCGCCCTGGGACAGCGCCTGGTTGATGGCGGCTGTTATGTCTGTACCGAGGGACCCCGCTTTGAGACGCCCGCGGAGATTAAGATGATTGCCCAGTGGGGCGGCGACTTGGTCGGCATGACCAATGTCCCGGAGGTGACCCTGGCCCGCGAAGCGGGGTTGTGCTACGCGACGCTCGCCCTGGCGACCAACTATGCGGCCGGGATATCGGAAAACCCCTTGACCCATGAAGAAGTGCTGGAAGAGATGGCCCGCGGCAAGGCAGCGCTGGAACAGCTGCTGATGGCCTCTGTCGAAGAGATAAGCGTCGAGAAGCGCTGCCGCTGCGCCGGCGCCGCCGGATTCTGGCCCTGGGATGAGGAGAGCGAAAGTTGAACCCCGGAGAGCCGTTAAAAACACTGTACTGGGATAAGGGCCGGCTGTATCTGTTGGACCAGCGCCTGCTGCCCGGTGAGTGCTCCTATCTTAGCTGCGCCACCGCCGGTGAAGTGGCGGCAGCGGTTAAGCAGATGGTGGTGCGCGGCGCACCGGCAATCGGAATCAGCGCGGCCTTTGGGTTGGTTCTGGCCGCGCGGCAAGCAGCTGAGCGGGGAGACGGGCCTGGTGAGCTGTGTGAGACGCTGCGCCGCGAGGCAGCCCTGCTGCTGGACGCCCGGCCGACTGCCGTGAACCTGGCCTGGGCCCTGGAGCGGATGCAAGGAAAGCTGTCAGAGGCGGCCTCACTGCCGTCCGGGTTAATAGCGGAAAGCCTGGAAAGCGAAGCGCTGGCGATCCTGGAAGAGGATCTGGCAACCAACCGGCGGATCGGCCTGCACGGGGCGGCGCTGCTGCCCGATGCGGCCAACGTATTGACACACTGCAACGCCGGCGCGCTGGCCACGGCCGGTTACGGCACCGCCCTGGCGGTAATCAGGGCTGCCGTGGCAGAGGGCAAAATAGTGCATGTCTACGTGGACGAAACCAGGCCCCTGCTGCAGGGCGCCCGCCTGACCGCCTTGGAGCTGGTGGAAGAGAAGATACCGGCTACCCTGATCACCGACAACTGCGCCGCTTTCCTGATGTCCCGGGGTCGGGTGGACCTAGTGATCACCGGCGCCGACCGCATTGCCGCCAACGGCGACACCGCAAACAAAATCGGCACCTACGGCCTGGCAGTGTTGGCGCGCCATCACCGGATTCCTTTTTATATCGCCGCACCCTGCTCAACCATTGACCGGCGGCTCGCTGCCGGAGAGCAAATTGTGATCGAGGAGCGCGATCCAACGGAAATTACCCGTATCCACGGCCAAGCGCTGGCGCCGGCCACGGTAACGGCGTACAATCCCGCATTTGACGTTACCCCGGCAGAACTGATCAGCGCCCTGATCACGGAGCGCGGCGTGGTGTGCCGCCCCGGCCGGGCAGGAATCGAAAAACTGTTTAGGGATTAGTTACTATTGCGGCTAGATTTACCGGAGAGGAAGATCAAAAAATGAGCAAAATATTAATCAGCGGCGCATTAATTGTGCCTTTAAGCGAGGCCGGACCGGAGTATTTCTACGGTGATCTGATGGTGGAGGGAGACCGCATCGCGGCATTGACCCGTTATCCGGAGCGGCTCGATCCGGCCGGAACGGCGAGGGTGATCGACGCCCGCAATCTGCTCCTGATGCCGGGGTTGGTCAATACGCACGGGCATGCGGCCATGTCCCTTTTGAGAAGTTATGCCGACGATTTGCCGCTCAAGGATTGGCTGGAGCAGAAAATCTGGCCGGTGGAAGCCGGATTAGAAGGAGACGACGTTTACTGGGGCACCCTGCTCAGCATTGCCGAAATGCTCAAGGGCGGCACCACCACCTTTACTGATATGTATTTCTTTATGGACCGGGTGGCCGAGGCGGCGGCGGAAAGTAAAATCAGGGCGGTACTTTCCCGCGGCCTGGTTGGTGTAACCGGCTCCGGTTCGGAAGCACTCCGGGAATCGGAAGATTTTATCAAGCGCTGGCACGGCTGCGAAAACGGGCGAATCAGCGTCACCCTCGGTCCACACGCCCCATATACCTGCCCGCCCGATTTCCTGCGCGAAATCATGGCCGCGGCCGGGCGGACCGGGCGGCCGATGCAGATCCACCTGGCCGAAACAGCGGGCGAGGTGGAGAGCTGTCTGCAAGAGCACGGTTGTACGCCGATTCAACTGGTGCACAACCTTGGCTTGTTTGACTACCCGGTGATCGCCGCGCACTGTGTTCATATTAACGATGCGGATATCGCCATCCTGGCGGAGCATCATGTCGGTGTGGCCCATAACCCCGGCAGCAACCTGAAGCTGGGCAGCGGTATCGCCCCGCTGGTCAAAATGCTCGAGGCGGGCGTACGCGTCGGCCTGGGCACGGACGGCGCTTCCAGCAACAATAACCTCGACCTGATGGAAGAGATGCGCCTGGCGGCGCTCCTGGCCAAAGGGGCGGCGCAGGAGCCGACCCTGATTCCGGCGAAAACCGCCCTGCGGCTGGCGACGGTTGAAGGTGCGGCAACACTTTCCCTGCCCGGGGTGGGAAGGCTGGCGGTGGGCTCTAAAGCCGATTTAATCGGCTTGAACCTGAACAAACCGCACCTGGTCCCGCTGCATGATCCGCCGGCCCACCTGGTTTATGCCGCTTCAGCCGCCGATGTAGAGCTGGTGCTGGTAGACGGCACCGTCCTGGTGGAAAACGGGGCACTGACCTTGCTCGATGAAGAAAAAATTAAGGCCGAGGCCTCGCGCCGCGCCATGCGCCTGACCGGCAGAGAAAGGAGTGAACCGGCGTAACAGAAAATAAAAATTTACCACTTTTAATTACCAATGATGACGGCATTTACGCCGAGGGTATCCAGATACTCAGCCAGACAATCTATGAAAGCGCACAGCACTACAACCTGGCGATCGTAGCCCCGGATCACGAACGCAGCGCCGTCGGACACGCGATCACGATGCACCGGCCGCTACGGGTGCATGAAGCCCGTTTCTTGCATAACCCCAACCTGGTGGGTTGGTCGGTGAACGGCACTCCCTCGGACTGTGTCAAGCTAGCGGTGGAGGCGATCCTGCCGGAAAAACCGCGCCTGGTGATCTCCGGTATTAACCGCGGCAGCAACCTGGGGACGGATGTACTCTATTCCGGAACGGTATCGGCCGCAGTGGAGGGGATCATCCTCGGCATACCGGCGGTCGCGGTTTCTTTGACGGAAGGCGGTTCCGGTGAAGATTTTTACTATGCCGCCGCATTTGTGCGCGACCTGGTGCCCCGCCTGCTCGAAAACAGGCTGCCGGAAGGAACGCTTTTAAATATCAATGTGCCGCCTTACAACGGCGGGATTAAAGGGGTCAGGGTAACCCGCCTGGGCACGAGGCGCTACCGGAACAGCTTTGACAAGCGGATTGATCCCCGGGGGGGAGTATATTACTGGCTGGCCGGTGAACTGGTTGAGGGCGAAGAATCGGATGACAGCGATGTGCGCGCAGTTCTGGACGGCTACATTTCAATTACACCGGTTCATTTTGACCTGACCAACTTCGGGTATTTGCCGGCATTGGAAAAAATGCTGCACGGCATGTCACAGAGGTGTTCCATTGAGAACAATCCATGAAGGTAAACTCCCGATTAAGCTTTGGGCAGCGGAGATTGAAGCAGAAGCTCTTCAGCAAGCCATAAATCTAGCCAACCTTCCATTTGCATACATGCACATTGCGATCATGCCCGATGTCCATAAAGGGTTCGGCATGCCGATCGGCGGGGTTTTCGCGGCTGAAGAGGCGCTCGTTCCGAACGCGGTGGGGGTGGATATCGGTTGCGGCGTGGTCGCGCTGCAAACGGATAGCCGCGAGATCACCGCCGGGCAGATCAAGTCCGTTTTGCAAGCAGCCGGGGAAGCAATTCCGGTTGGTTTTAAGCACAACAGCAAGCCGCAACCGTGGGACGGTTTCAGCGGCGCCCCGGATATTGCGATCATTAGACAGGAACTAAACTCGGCGCGCAAACAGATCTCCAGCCTCGGATCCGGCAATCATTTTGCCAGTATCGAACAGGGGGATGACGGCCGCGTTTGGCTGATGGTGCATTCCGGCAGCAGGAACCTCGGCTTAAAGGTCGCCTCTTACTATAACAGCCTTGCCCGGCAGTTAAATCACAGTTTAAAGATCGTGCCCCCTGAATATGACCTGGCCGCTTTGCCTCTTGAACTTCCGCCAGGCCGGGAATATTGGGCGGCGATGAATTTTTGCCTGGAGTTTGCCAGGGAGAACCGGCGCCTGATCATCGAAAAGCTTTATCACCTTTTTTGCAAAGTAACAGGTTCAAAAAACAGGGGCTGCCTGATTGACATTCATCATAACTATGCCGCTTTGGAGGAACATTTCGGTAAAAAGGTCTATGTCCACCGGAAAGGCGCCACGCGGGCCGAAGCAAAGCAGCAAGGCATTATTCCGGGTTCGATGGGTACAAATTCTTATATTACCGAGGGGCTGGGCAATCCGGCCAGTTTCAGATCCTGTTCGCACGGGGCGGGGCGAATCATGAGCCGCACGGCGGCCAACAAGTTAATCGATCCGGAGGCGGCCAATCGAAGCATGCAGGGTATCGTTTTTAACGGTTTTAAGGGCGATTTATCGGAAGCGCCGCCGGCCTATAAAAACATTGAACAGGTGATGGAGCATCAAAAGGACCTGGTTTCACCCGCTGTAAAACTAAAACCGCTTGGTGTATTGAAGGGCTAGCCAGTAACGAGAGGGCTGTTGGACATAATCAATCCACACCGGTCATATAATTAGACAGATCTCTATACGCCGGGGAGGAATTAGCCTTGAGCCATCTATCCAAAAACAAAGCACACGTACAGGTGGCGGCTGTATTAGTCGGTTTAGTGCTATTTTTTTTACTTGGGGTTTTAGTGGTCAGGCCCCCGTCCTCGTCGAAGGCGGCGACGCTGCTGCGACAAGGGCTGCTCCAGTTGGAAGAGGATCCCGCGTACGACCTGGTAATTGAAGAAAGCGCGCCCGGTTACAACCTCACCTTTCAGGGCACTGTGGAAGATAAAACGGTTCTGGCCGGCTATTTGCCCGAGTTTGAGTTGGAGTTGTCATACCGCGCCGGCGAGCTGCTTGTCCGAAAAAACAGCTCGGAAGAGTGGGCCGAGGCGGCAACGGTGCAACTGCAAGGGTTAACCGGTTTTTTAACCAGTCCCCTGGCAGTGCTGCGCGCTCAGGAAGAGCAGTTTCGCGACGCGTTTACCGGTGAAGATATTCAACTGGGGGAAACTCAATGCAAAATCGTCTATCTGAAACTAGATCCGGATACCGATTTGCTAGCCGATTTGTTTCCAGAGGTTAAACCCGCAAATATACAGGCGGTCAGTATGGGTGCGGCCCTGACCGAAACTGATTATAGGATCAAGCAGCTGCGCCTTTTAATAAAGTTTACCAATTCCGGCAGCCTGGAACGGGTCTACTACCTGAACTAACACAAACCGCCATATCAAGCATAAAGAAAAAAAGAAGGACGCCTCAGACGCCCTGCACACAGTGTTAAGTTAAACAGAGACCTTATGCAGCGCCTGGCCTCGCCTGGCAAAAGAGTAAATCGATTCAATCAGGCGGTGGGCTTGCAGAGCAGCTTCCAGGTTTGGGAAAACCGGCTGTCGTTTAATCAGAGAGCGTAAAAAGGCCAGGGCCTGGTAACGATAAGCCGAGACCATTTCCGGCAGCAGGAGTGAAGGGCGGCCGACAGACTCGTAATAAGCACGGTCTATTGCAGCCTGTTCAAGCCGCTCTCGCTTTTGACCGGATATTTCCACCGCCAGTTCACGGTAGCGTTGTGTAAAACCGCCGGGGGTATAATCGTCGAGGATAATCGCCGCCCGTTCAAAAATGATCTCCAGGCGACGGACGTCACGGCCTTTGATCCGGTGGTAGAGCGAGGTCAGGTTGCCCGATCCGCCGTCAGACAGGGAGAAATTAGCGGTGACCGCATCTTCGATCTGTCCGGCGCTTTGGTCGGATCGGTAATTCACAAAAGCGGACAGTTCTGAGACTTCTCCGAAGAGATAGCGAATCAAGTCCACATCATGAATGGAATGCTCAAACAGGCACCCGGCAAAAGCTTCCCGCGGATCGGCGCGCCACTGCGAATCGTGGAAGGAGCCGCACAAAGGCCACTCCTGGTCTGAGCGGAAGTGGAAATGCAACAGGGAACCGAACACTTCTCTTTGACGCGTGATCAGCTGCTTGATATACCAAAAAATGGGCTCAAACCGCAGCACCAGCCCGACCTGGGCCGCCACGCCGGCTTTTTTCTGAGCGGCGATCATCTCTTTAATCTCACTGGTGGAGAAAGCGAGCGGTTTCTCGACAAAAATATGCTTGCCGGCCGCCGCAGCGCGTAAAAAATATGATTTATGGTAGGCGGTAGGGGTGCAGATATAAATCACATTGATGGCGCTGTCCGCAAACAATTCTTCGACATCCGAAACCGCCGTCGTTACCGCGTGCTGCTCGGCGAAAACAGAGGCTTTCGCCGACTCAGAATCGTATACGCCGGCTAATTTAACATCGACAGCGGGGAATGTATTGCCTTCAATCAAAGAACGCAGCGATAAGGCGTGACCGTGAGCGATCAAGCCCGCACCGATAAAGCCGATCCGGATCTTTTGCAAAACAGGTTCACTCCTTGATAGTATGATTGGCGATCAGTTCAGTGAAAACTGGCGTGGGTTTTCCCGGGTATAACAAAAACATATTCGCCGGTGCCGGACATATCCCTGCTATTAAAATAATCCATTCCTGCCAAGGGTTCACAGATTCAATTTACGATCCGCAGCTGAAAGCTGTGCCAAATTTCTTTTAGCTGAATTCTTAATACCTGAGTATTGAAAAAAATGTTATAATTACAATAAGTGCGGATTATTGTTCGGAATTGTTGATAGCGCTGTTTTAAAAGGGGGGAGCAAAGGGGGAAGCTTTCTAGTGGTTCAGTGGACAAGGCACTTTGACAGCGAGCAAGGCTGATTGACTATTTTTTTGAGGAGGCGAGTGTGCATGGTATATACATATGGTACTGAAGAGTGGGAAGAAGCATACCGGGAGCTGGTTGAGGAGAGGTTGGCCAAGGTGGCAAAGCCCTACCTGATGGGTACCCCGGAATGGGTGGCTACATATGAGAAACTAATCCAGGAAGATGAACCCTATAAAGATTCAGCCAAGAACTGGGAAGGAACGGTGGTGATTCATATCCTGGCCAATCCGGCCATGGGTCTGGATGATGACATCTTTATGCTCATGGATCTCTGGCACGGTGACTGCCGTTCCGTCAGGCTGGTGCCGCGTGAAGCCGGCAAGAACGCCGATTACGTGTTATCCGGTGAGCTGGAGCGTTGGGAAGCGGTCATGAAAAAAGAGCTCGACACGACCAAAGCAATGATGCAGGGGAAAATCAAGCTCAAAGGGAGCCTGCCCACGATAGTCCGCTATGTCAAAGCTTCAACCCGCTTAACCGAACTATCCTCACAAATTGATACCCGGTTTCATTCGCAGCTAACAGACGAAGAACGCGCCGAGATGATGGGCTGGTTTAAAGAACTCCGGGCAAGATTCGGTTTTTAGTCTAAGGAGGCGTTAATTTTGGCTTACGACCGGGAGCTTTCCTTTATCTATAATAACCCCACCAGAACCATTTACGGTGAAAACAGCATCCGCGATATCGGCATGGAGGTGGAAAACCTGGGCTGTTCCAGGGCCCTGCTGGTTACCGACAAAGGAGTGGCGGAAGCGGGCTTGGCAGATCGGGTCGCCCAAGCGCTGGGCCGGCGCTACGCCGGCACCTATGACCGCTGTGTTCAGGATTCCGGGGTTCACCTGGTCAATGAAGGCGCCGCCTTCGCCCTGGAAAAAGGAGCCGATAGCTTGGTCAGTGTCGGCGGCGGCAGCACTATTGATACGGCCAAGGGGATGGCCGTAATCATGAAAGAGGGCGGCTGTTTGCAGGATTATTCGGGTATACAGATGCTGTCCCGCCCCCAAACGCCGCATATCGTGGTGCCGACCACGGCCGGTACCGGCAGCGAGGTGACCTACGCCGCGGTAATCAAGGATTGGGAGCAAAATGTGAAGTTGCTGTTTTGCGACAACTTTATCATTCCCAATACGGCTATTCTCGATCCGACCATGACCGCCGGGCTGCCGGCGCAGTTGACGGCCACGACCGGCATGGACGCGCTCACCCATGCCATTGAAGCGATTCACGCGCTGCAGTGCGAGCCGATTTCCGACGCAATGGCGCTGCATGCGATCAGGCTGATTGTAGAATACCTGCCGCGCTGCGTAGAACAGGGTGACGATCTCGTCGCCCGGGGGCAGCAGCAGATTGCCGCAACGATGGCCGGCGTCGCTTTCGGAAACGCCCAGGTCGGGCTCGTTCATGCCATGGCCCATTCCGTGGGCGCTCTCTTCAAGGTGCCGCACGGATTGGCCAACAGTATTCTGCTGCCGCATGTAATGCTTTACAACCTGGAAGATTGCCCCGACCGGTATGCCCTGGTAGCACAGGCCATGGGTTTGGATACGCGCGCGCTAAGTGATCATGAGGCAGGCGAAGCCGCCGCGGCCGCCGTCTGGAAGTTAACTAAAAAGATGGGAGTGCCGCAGCGACTGCGTGATGCCGGCGTTCCCGAGAGCGGCCTGGCTGAGGCGGCCAATCTTTCTCTCTCAGACGGAGCGATTGTCTATAATCCAAAGATGATCATGGAAGCGGAAGAGGTGCTTAAAGTTTACCGGGAAGCCTGGTAGCAGGCGCCAAACGCTTCGCCGGGACGGATCTGCACCTGCAGTGCCGTCCCGTGATTTTTGCATAAAATACTATTGCGTGTAGTAGATAAATTTGCTATGATTCTCATAGTGGAAAATCTGAGGAGGTTGGCCGCAGGTGAAAAAGCGTTTTCTGGCCGGGTACCACCCGGGCAGGCCGGGCCTGGAAAAAGTTTTAGGCAGCCTGGAAAGCGAAATTATGGACGTGATCTGGCGCAAAGACGCTGAGGTTTGTGTACGTGACGTGCTGGAAACGCTAGCAGGTAACCGGGAGATCGCTTATACGACCGTGATGACGATAATGGGACGCCTGGCAAACAAAAAACTGTTGGAAAGGCGCAAGGTAGGAAACGCCTTTTTCTTTAAGGCGGTGTTAACCCGGGAGGCTTTTACGGAAGCGATGGTCGGCAGTGTAATCGACGATCTGTTAACCGACTTCAGCGACGCAACCCTGGCTTGCTTTATGCACCGCGTCCGCAACCGGGATTTGGAAACCGTGGAGAAGTTGGAAAAATTGTTGACTGCAACGAAGGAGCAAAACGATGGCTCTGCCGGTGAGTGAACTGCATACCTTTTTAATCTACGCCGTTTTCGGGTACGCCCTGGTTTATCCCTTGGCCTTACTCTGCCTGAAATTGTTTTCGATCGATCATCCCGGCCAGCGGCGCCATCTCTACCTGCTGGCGCTGCTCGCACCGGCAGCCGGGTTTTTGCTATACCATACCGTACTCACAAAACGGTGCCAGGCAGAGCTGATCCATCCGGAAACGGGAGGAGGGCTGCTGCAACTGATCTGCCTGGTTTCCGACCGCGCGCTGCAGTACGCTGCTCCGATCCTGGCGTTCGTGTTCGGCCTCGGCCTGCTCAAGGCCGGCGCAGCCGTGCTGCTTGTCAGGAGGCTGCGCATGAAGGCGGTCCAGCCCTCTGCCGGGCTGGCCTGGCGGGTCGAAACGATCCTGAAACGCCGCTGCCATACCGCCGCCGCTATCACTGCTCCCGAGGTTATTTACAGCAGCCGCACCGGCTTTGCCGCTTTTACCGCCGGATTGATCAAGCCGGTGCTGGTACTGAACTACGCTTTGGCTGCCGAACTGACGGAACAGGAGCTGGATGCGGTGTTGGCTCACGAATTGGTGCATATCAGCCGTAAGGATACCGTGAAAAACTGGTTATTGTCGCTGCTCCGGGATCTGACCTTTTTTAATCCGATCAGCACGATCCTGATGCGCCGCATTATGCTCGAAAATGAACGTATCTGCGATCGCGAAGCGGTCGTGCTTACAGGGCACAACAATGCGACCTACGCGGCTGTCCTGCTGCGGGTATGGCGACTGATCCTGGAGCAGAGGCCTTTTCAATCCGGCCCGGTCAGCGCTTTTACAGGCGGCGGTAACGAACTGGAAGACCGGCTGACCGCTTTGCTCCGCAGCCGGAACGGTGAAAAACCGCTGCCGTCTTGGATTTTCCGGCCACTGACAGCGGTGTTTATTGCAGTAACGATACTGTTCCTGGGTTTAATCTGCTAATAACATCAAGCGATACCCCCTCTGCCAATATTAAGCGAGGGTTTAGTGGCGAAACAACTACTACAATGTATAGTAGGAAAAGAAAAGGAGGTTTTCTAATGAACGGTCACCGCAGCAACAAACAAGAGCAGTTTACTCAACCAAAGGTAAACCGGCTTTTCCCGCTGTTGGGCACTGTAACCTTGCTTGTCCTGGGCGCGGCTTTCACGCTGTTCTATTTTTTAAATCATGAAAAAACCGCCGCGACACCGGGCGGCGCAGCAGCCTATTTTGGAGATCCGGTTGCCGAAGCCCGTTCCTATATCGGTGATTTTGTCTCCATGACTGTTGTCGACGCGGCTGAAGAAGGCGGCTGGCTGACGCTGCCCCTGGAACTGGTTTCCAATCATGATATCGTTTATTTTGAGGCGGAAAATGACGAGGGGATCAAGGTGCCGCTGATGGCTTATATCACTCCCTCTGGCCGTCTTTTCGCGGGCAGCAGTATGTGCGAACCGTGCCGGGGTCGCACATACTCACTGGCCGGAGAAACCCTGGTCTGCGATACTTGCCGGACCACCTATACGATTGAAGACCACCGCTATATTTCGGGTTCAACGATTTGCGGCACCTATCCGCCGGTCTATATGGATCCGGTGATCGAGGAGGGCAAGATCAAGATTCCGTTAGATCAGGTGGCGGCATGGCGTATCCGTTCCTGAATATAAAAAATATAAAAAGGAGAGGTTACAATGAACGAAGAGCGGCAGGTGACAGAGAATCAGGGGAACAATGGGGTAGGCAGCTGTTTCAATTGGAAGATCATAGTGTTGTTTGGCGTCGCCGCGGTTTTAATCTTTGTGATCGTCAATAATGTGGTGTTGGCTCGCTCGCCCGGTTCAGCCGGTTTTTTGGCCGACCGTTCCTGCTGCGCTCCGGCAGCAGGCACCAATACCGCGGAGCAGATCAAGCAGGCCGGATTGGAGTTCTACCGGGCCAGCTACGGCGCTGAGGCGGATGAAGCGGCAATCGAGGATTTCGGATGCCACCAGGAAATTCTGATCTACCGGGAAGGCGAACTGCTCCATCGCCTCGCTTATTCGAGCGGAAAATTCTATGACCTTGGCCCGGCCGACGGTCTACCGGGTAGATAGCGATGAATCTTTACCGGGTTGTTTTCCAGAACCTCTACAGGCGTAAGGGCAGAACGATCCTGCTAATTTGCGGGCAAGCCGCCGGTATCGCGGCGGCTGCCGCCCTCTTGATCATGCTGCAAGCCGCGCGCTTGGAACTGGGCAACCAGATCGACGAATTCGGCGCCAATCTCGTGGTTGTACCCCGCAATGAAGGGTTGGAGCTCAGTCACGGGGGCACGCCGATCTCCCGTCTGTCGATTGACCTGAAACAGCTTACAGAAACCGATTTGCTCAATATCGAGCAAATCCCAGACCGGAACAGTATTAATATTATCTCACCGAAGATGATCGCAGCGGTGGAAGCGAATCATCAGCAGGTCCTGTTGGTCGGTGTGATCCCGGCAAAAGAGTTTCTGATGAAACCGTGGTTTGCTTTCGCGCCAACAGATGACCCGGAGGCCGGGCAACGAATAGTCGATCCGGTTCATTTCGAGCTGCCTGACGATGCTCTGTTGGCCGGTGCGGCTGCTGCTGAAGCGCTGGCCATCCAACCCGGCGATACAGTGCCGATCAACGGGCGCGAGTTTAAGGTAGCCGGCGTTTTTCAGCGGATCGGTTCCACCGAAGACGGGCTCCTCTATGCGAACTTGCCCGTGGTGCAATCTCTCCTCGGGCGGCCCGGCGAACTCTCCATGGTTGAACTTTCCGCGTACTGCAACGCCTGCCCGATTGATCAGATCGCCGCCCAGTTGACCGCAGCGCTCCCAAACGGCCGTGTCACTGCTCTCGGGCAGGCCGCCCTGATGCGCGGCGAAACGATCGACCGTTTCGCCTTATTCGCCGCCCTGCTGGCGGGCGCGGCTCTCATTGCCGCAGCGCTGCTGGTTTTGACGATCATGACTGCATCGGTAAACGAAAGAACCCGTGAAATCGGTATTTTCCGGGTCCTCGGTTTTCGCCGTACCCATGTGATGCAAATTATTTTGATGGAAGCCGGCATCGGAGGGTTCCTGGGCGGGCTGACCGGCTGCATTGCCGGAAATTTAATTGCGGTTACGGCAGGCTTTTACCTGGCCGGCATTACCACTGCCGCGCCCTGGCAACCCGCGCTAATATTACCCGCGGCGTTCGCAGCCGCGTTGCTGGCCGCCGCTGCCGGCATCTATCCGGCCGTCAGAGCGGCTAAGCTCGACCCGGTGGCCGCTCTCCGGTTTATATGATAAGGGGGAAGATGCATTGGAAGACAATCTGCTGATTGCGATCCAAGAAGTGGTTAAGACATATCATCCGGCTAACCGGCCGGTGCAGGCCTTGCGCGGCATTACCGTGAATGTGAACCGGGGCGAAGCAGTGGCAATAATGGGCGCATCAGGGTCGGGAAAGAGCACCTTGCTCAGTATCATCGGAGGGCTTAACCCTCCGACAAGCGGCAAGATCCGCATCGACGAAATCGACCTCTATGCTCTCTCCCGGGAGCAACGGGCCGATTTCCGCCGAGAATACCTTGGTTTTGTCTTTCAACAATTTCAGTTGATCCCTTACCTGAACGCGCTGGAAAATGTCATGCTGCCGCTGACAACAACCCGCTATCCGAACCGGAAAAAGCGCGCCATGGCCGAATCGGTTTTAGAACGGGTCGGCGTAGCCGATAAACGCGACCGCCTGCCGAGCGAACTTTCCGGCGGCGAGCAGGAGAGAGTGGCCATCGCCCGCGCTGTCGTGAATGAACCGCCCTTGCTCCTGGCCGATGAGCCTACCGGCAGCCTGGATACCCGCACCGCGGCGGAAATTATGGATCTATTTGGAGAGCTCAACGGCGGCGGTTTAACTATTTTAATGGTTACCCACAACCGGGAAAACAGTGCCTATATGGACCGGACCATCCACCTGCAGGACGGGCGCCTGCTGAGCGGGGCGGCGCCGGAAGAGCGACCTCTGCAGGAAACAGGCAGCCGGGACGGGACGGGAGGAGAGCGGTGAACCTGTTTCAGATTGCCATCAATAACCTGAGACGCCGGAAGGGGAAAGCGCTGCTGGCGATGACGGGGTTGATCCTCGGAGCCGCCGCTGTAGTTTCGGTATACAGCCTGGTTGAAGGTATGCGCTATGAAATGAACCGGCAGTTGGCCGAGCTGGGCGCCAATATCGTGATTACTCCCGACACCGGAGCGCTGACCTTTTCCTACGGCGGGATTACCGTTCCCGAGTTGCATTTTGGAGCGGTAGAGTTAAGTGAGGCTGATTTAGACCTGATCAATACGCTGCCGGCCGGGCCGGCAATCCTGGCGCTGTCGCCCAAGATCGTGGGAACCGCGCTGTCCGGAGAAAAGAGTGTAGTTGTGGCCGGCAGCGATCTGCATGCCGAATTCGCGGTCAAACCCTGGCTGCACCTGCGGGATGAGGCAGAGCAGGAGGGGGGCGGCCACGACGCGGCTGAACCGCGGCCACTCCGGTCAGGCCCGGCTCCCCAAATATCTCAAAACGACCTGCTTCTCGGCGCGGCTGCGGCGGAAGCGCTTGCGGTCAAGCCGGGTGATTCGCTTGAAGTATCCGGCCGCATGTTTAATATCGCGGGTGTGCTTGCTGCAGGAGGTTCTGTCGAAGACAGCCAGGTTTATATGGATTTAAAAACGGCACAGGAGCTGTTGGCGCGGCCCGGAGCACTTACGGTAATTGAGTTGGCCGCCGATTTCAGTCTCGTGCCTGAACAGGAATTGCTGGCTCAACTGGCGGAAGCGCTGCCGCATGCCCGGGTAACCAGTGTGCGCCAGGCGGTGATGGGCCGCGGTGAAACGCTGAGCGCTCTCGCACGCTTTGGTTTCGGCGCCGCGATGCTGATTTTGATCAGCGGGCTTACGCTCGTCACTCTGACCATGTTTGCGTCTGTGCGGGAGCGGACCCGGGATATCGGCATTTTCCGGGCGATCGGATTCCGGAGCTGTCATATTTATCAGATTGTGTGCACGGAGGGAGTGCTGATCAGCCTCGCCGCGGGCATTTTAGGTTACCACGCCGGCCTTGTCGCGGCGCAGCTGGCCGGGCCGCCGGTAGCCGGAACTGCCTTGCCCATAACCTGGCAGCCGGATCTGTTGGCCCTTAGCGCTCTCCTGACGGCGACGGCGGGTGGAGTGGTCAGCCTGATGCCCGCACGGTTGGCGGCGGGTGTAGATCCGGCCGAAGCGCTGCGGTTTTACTAAAGCGCGCCGGATCAATAACCGCTTTCGACGGCACGCTTATTACAAGCGTGCCGCCATTATTTTGTAGCCCTGGACGGTAATAGCGGCAGGATTATAATAAGCTGTGTGGAATTTGAAACTGTTCGACGTACAATGAGGCGTAAAGCTTTTCGCCGGATTGCCGGCTGTTCATAATTACTCAAAATAAAATTAAGGCACAGAAAGGTCTACAGAATGGGACGGCCGGTTTGGCAGAGAAGAGTAATTATTTGGGTGTGGCCCGCTCGTTTTATCGCCGCCAGGGCCACGCGCATGCCGGTAATCGGGTGGCTGATCAAAAGGTTTTTCTTTGACGGGGACTACATAGCCTACTTGCCGGCCCGTCAAAAAGAAATCGCAAAAGCAAAGGTAGTTCTGCCGGACATGGTGGTAAACCACTTTATTGAACGTGCCGGCTTTCGTTTTTTGATGCATCAGTGTATCTGCCGGGAGTCGAATAAATGCAAGAACTATCCCGCTTCCGTGGGCTGCCTCTTTTTAGGGGAAGCGGCTAAGGGCATTAACTCGGCCTTGGGACGGGAAGTATCTGTTGCCGAAGCAAAGGCTTTTCAAAAAAAAGTGCAGGAACTCGGCCTGCTAAACCTGGTTGGCCGTAACCGGCTGGATAAAATATGGCTGGGGGTCAGCCCAGCGGATCACCTGATGACGATCTGTCATTGCTGTGAATGCTGCTGCTTGTGGAAGATTATCCCTCATTTATCCGCTTCAATCGGCAATATGCTTCAGAAATTGGACGGGGTTGACCTAAACGTCTCTGACTCTTGCCGGGGATGCGGCAAATGTGTGCCAGTCTGCTTCGCCCGGGCGATCGAGGTTGTCAACAGCCGGGCTGTAATCGGCACGGAGTGCCGGGGCTGCGGCCGCTGCACCGATGCGTGCCCGGAAAAGGCGATTACGCTGACCCTGGCGGACAACGATTTCATCAATAGATGCATCGCCCGGTTCAATGGCTATGTCACGATTGATTAGAGAATAGCGCCCGGTTCATGCGTGCGGATTTCCTGCTTGGTCAAACCGGCTTCCCGCAAGGGACTGCGCACTCCCAGTTCCTGTAGCGCTCTTGCCCCCGGCCGGTAGTCGGAGGCATCAGCCGGGTGAATAGAATTCAGAACGCAGAACACAGAGCGCAAGTGATCAGATATTTTGGACGGTTCGCTCATGCTGACTGCTGACTCTGAAGCAATTATGTAATATTATATCACTGCCGGGCGGGCCGGCGTATCTTTAGCTGCTCCGTTTTGGTACGGCTCATAAACTTGCAAAATCGCCCGGGTGATTGACAAGTACACGCCTCTGGGCTAAAATAAGGTCAGGTAGGGGAGTAGCTCAACTGGCAGAGCACTGGTCTCCAAAACCAGGGGCTGCGGGTTCAAGTCCTGTCTCCCCTGCCAATTTATTTTTCTGCTGTTAGCACGGATCAATTTAATCAGGCAATCACCGGCAGGTCATTAATCGCCAATATTACTTGACAGTATATTCCGGCGCATTGTATATTTAATCAAAGAGCACAAGGCAACGAAGCCTTTTCGCTGATTTTTAGCGGGGGGGTTTTTTTGCTTATTTGAACAGATTCAGTTTGGCACAACCGGATCTCTATTAAATGAGGAGTGAAGAGATGAAAAAAATCGAGTGCATTATCCAGCCGGGCAAACTAATCGAGTTGGAAGATCGGTTGATTGGTGTGGTCGCCGGCCTGACGGTTACCCCGGTTAACGGTTTCGGTTCGCAAAAGGGAGACACTCACTTCCACCAGGGCCAGCCGCTGCTCGTCCAGTTGAAACCGAAGATGAAAGTGGAGATGGTCGTGGCCGACAACCAGGTGGAGGAGGTAATCTCGATCCTGGTAAATGTCTGCCGCACAGGTAAGATCGGCGACGGGAAGATATTTATTCTGCCGGTGGATGAGGCCATCCGGATCCGGACCGGCGATCGAGGCGAAAAAGCCTTATCAATCGAGGTATAAGTAATGTCCCCGAGACCGCCCGGGCGGCGGCGTGGCCGCGGTATTGCCTAATCATGCTCGGTATTATAGAATTAGGATTAAGTTAAAGAGCGGGGGGACCGGAGGATGGAACAAAATGGAATTGGTTTGATCGGATGCGG
>JBFMGD010000014.1:0-56059 GCA_040751775.1 Bacillota bacterium
ATTTCGGCCAACAGCGAGCGGGCAACAGCCGCTCCTTTTACCAGGGGATGATTGAGCAGGGCCAGGTAAGCCTTGCGGCGATCTCCTTCCGCCGCGGCCTCCACGGTCAGCTGCTCGTAGGCCTTGACCTGCTGAATCAGGCCCCGCGCAGCTAGCGGCAGGGCTCCGCCGGACAAAGGAGCGGCAGAGCTGCCTCGCACCAGGCAGTTGGTTTCAACAACCGCACCGGCCGGCATTTCATTGATCGCGCCGCCATGGGGCATGTTCAGAACATGTTCGGACGGCTCGTCACTGTACACCGCCGCCATCAGCCGGGTGGCCGCCGCGGAGTAGCAGGCGCCGCCGCGAAAAGAGAGCTGGGGTGGCTTGCTGTCGAGAGACGGATCGGCATACAGGGCAAACAGCTCCGCCTCCACAGCCGCCACCTGCTCCCCGCGGGTGCCGGCAGACGCGGCCTGGGCGGCAGCCGCCCGGTAGGTCTGCTCCGGAAAATAGTAATAGCGCAGGTAAGGGGACGGAATGAGGCGCAGCCCGTTTAAAAGCGCCCGCGCTTCACTTTCTTCCACGCCGGGCAAATCATGCAGGAAAAAGTGAATCGCCGCGGGGGAGGCCAGCAGCTGATCCGTAATCTCCTCGCCGTCGAGCACCGCCCGGGTGATAAAGCTTAAGTGGTTCAACCCGGTGAATTGAAGCGACAGCCGCTCCGGATCAACGTTGAGAAAGGCTGCCGCGGTTTTACGCATCGTCAGCGGGATATTGCACAGACCGAGTGTGCGCACGGTGGAGTAGCGGCATAAGGCTTCGGTAAGGATACCTGCGGGATTGGTAAAGTTGATCAAGCAGGCTGCGGGGCAGAGCCTCTCTATGGCGCGGGCTAAATCGAGAGCCGCGGGTATACTGCGCAGCGCCTGGGCGAAGCCGCCCGGCCCGGTGGTTTCCTGCCCGGTAATACCGTATTGCAGGGGGATCCGCTCGTCCCTGACCCTGGCGGCCAGGCCGCCTACCCGGAACTGGCTGATCACAAAATCAGCCCCGGGTAAAGCTTCCCGCAGCTGTAAGGTTTGCGTTATCTTGATCCGATCCGCCAGGCCGGCCTTCTCGATCATCCTGCCGCCCAGTCCGGCCACGGCGGCAAGCTTCGCTTTACCGGCCGGGATATCCGCCAGGCAAAACTCACTTACCGGCAGCGCCGCGTAACCCGCGATGAGCCCTTCCACCAGCTCGGGAGTGTAACTCGATCCGCCGCCTACGACTACCACTTTCACAGGGCTGTCTCCCTTCATCCGCCGATCCGATCAATATAATTCTATAAAAGATAGCACATCCCCTTTTTTCAGGTTCTGCCCACGCTGTCTACTTGATGCCAAGCAGCTCTTTTAGTTTCTCCAGGAGCCACTGGATTGCGGCGATAATCCCCGGAACACTCCAACCAGACTCGCCGCCGGGCGGTTCCGGTGAAGGTTCCGGCGAAGGTTCCGGCGAAGGTTCCGGCGAAGATGCAGGCGGTTCCTCCGTATCCAAAAGCGACGCCAGGTATCCGCTTACAATCCCGCGGCCGTAATCGAGGGCGGGCGCCCACCTGCCGCCCAGTTCTTCAACAAATTTAACAGACCCCGCCCAGGGCTGCTCTTTTACCACCCAGTAGCGATCGTGCGGTTTACCGATCGGCTCCTGGCCGATATAGGCGGAAATATGGTTGAAGTGTCCCCGCACACCGTCATCGGGCGTGGCGAAACTCTCGTGGTCCTGAGGCCGGTTTCCCTGCGGCGCCTTCACTTTAATCCCGGCCCAGTTGTTTTGCTCCGGCAAGACCACCCCGCCGTAACGGCCGTAAGCGGTTTCGTTGGCGCTCTGCGCGTAGAGTACTTCCGGCCGGATGCCGGTTAAAGCGCCGTAACGCCAGTATACGGGAGCGATCTCTAGAAAGCGCGCGTGGGCGTTTCTACTGCGCGCCCATTCCCGGGCCTGAGCAACCGTGGCTTCCGGCTTACCGCGGATCAGCGTTCCCACCGGCGGCTGGATATGAAGCTGCACCTCAGCGAGAAAACCCGCCCAACCGTTGACTCTTCCCCGCAAAACCCTGGGGCAGTTTTTACCGGACCAGAAGTGATGCTGTTTTACCTGTTCCAGGCTTAAATTATAATCCTGCAGCAGTTTGGCCGTGAGCCAGGCTGCGTTGGCCTCGGAAATGGGCCGGTTGCCGTCCCTGTTTTCACAAATCTCGATACCGATACTTTGCCTGTTTCCGGTACCGGTCGTGCCGTCGCCGGCATGCCATCCGTTTTCATTTGAAGGCAGGTGTTGATAAATAACCTTATCGTCCACCGTAAAATGCCAGCTGGCCAGCAGGTTCGGGTACGTTTTCACATAGTTGGCGTGAGCCCGGGCATCGGCCCCGGCCTGGGTATTGGCGGTATCGTGAATGGTAATATAGCGCGGATCAAGTTTATAACCGGGCCGGTTGCGCCGTCCCGTCGGGATAAAATCCTGAATAATTGTAACCAAGCTACTCACCTCCACCCTATAGTCCCGATTCAATTTCAAGCAGTTTTTTATTCCGTTTGCTGCCGTCAGCCACGCCAAGCAGGTCGTGCCAGAGACTGGAGAGGCGGCTTACCAGGATGCCGGTAATGAGCGCACCCAGCCAAGGATCGGCCAAAGGCAGTCCCACAGCCTCCAGCATATTAAACTGCAGTGTGCCGCATGCGGCCACGGCTGCCAACAAAACCCCCAACCGGTCAATTGGCTTTCCCTTTTCACTTTCCATAAGTTTTAGACAGCGGGGCCAGAGCGGTTTTAAGTGTTCCCAAATCGCCTCTACCACTCCAGCCGTAATCAATAATTCCAGTATCTCTTTCACAGTTAAAGCCTCCCAAAGATAATATCTTCCCGGCCGATAACAGGACATGAACCGGAAGTTTCATAGCGCGGGCTGTACTGTTCAATACAACTCCTGCATTATTCTAGTAATTACCGGCGGCCTTTGACACGTTATTTTGGGAAAAATAGTTGGGTGCCTGGCACCCTATTTGACGTCTCTACGGGCTTTACTCCTCCCGAATTAAAGCAACCCGGGAATCCCGGGTTGCTTAACCGCTGCTCATTTAATTAATAAAGACCAGCCGCTTCAATCGCGGCAGTACTGCCGGACAACCTTGCCGTATTCTTCGATTAAGCGCTTCACCAGCTCACCGGGAGCGCCGTCTCCCACCGGCTTGCCGTCAACGGAGGTAACCGGTACAATTTCCGACACGCTGGCGGTCAACCAGACCTCCGTAGCCACTTTCAGTTCGTCCACGGTAAAGGCCCGCTCGTCATAATCAAGGCTCAGCCGCTCCATGATCTTAAGCACGACCCGGCGGGTAATGCCCGGCAAGATCAGATTGGAAAGGGGGTGTGTGCGAACAGTCCCGTCGATCAGCGCAAAAATATTGGAGGCCGAAGCTTCGCTAATCACGCCACCCGGGCGATAAAAGATGGCATCATAGGCGCCGGCTTGCTTCGCTTTTTCTTTCGCCAGCAGGTTGGGCAGTAAATTAATCGTCTTTACATTGCAGTGCAACCAGCGGGTATCGGGAATGGTGATACAGGCGGCTCCGCCGGCGGTATCGCCGACCCGGTCGGGAGTTATCGGCCTGACAAAAAGAACCAGGGTTGGTTTGACGTGAGCCGGCGGAAAGGCATGGGTACGCGGCGCCGTGCCCCGGGTCACCTGCAGATAAAGCCAGCCTTCGCGGCAGTCCGCCTCACGGATCAGATCCAGGGCGATATTGGCCAGCTCTGCCGAAGAAAAAGGTAGGGCCAGCAATATTTCGGCCGCGCTATCCTGCAACCGCTGCAAGTGCTCCTGTAAATAAAAGGGCTTGGCTTCGTAAATCCGGCAGACCTCGTAAATCCCGTCGCCAAAGAAGAAGCCCCGGTCTTCCAAGGGAATACACGCATCCGCCAGCGCCATTGTTTTACCGTTAATCCAGGCCAGCTCTCGCATCAGGCACCTCCGTTAAAGAATAGTTAGATCGCTGTCGAGCCGCCGTCCACGTGCAAGACCTGGCCGGTGATAAAATCGGCGCCGCTTGAACATAAAAAGAGTATTGGGTGCACGACATCATCCGGTTCCGCCAGGCGGTCCAGGGGAATGCCCCTGACGATTTCGGCGTGCACATCCGCGTTCGACCAGAACGGAGCGCTGAAACCGGTTTTAACCATGCACGGCGCCACCGCGTTGACCTGGATCCGATCCGAGGCCAGTTCAGATGCCAGGACCCTGGTCAGCATTTCAATGCCGGCTTTGGCCACACCATAAATGCCCATGCCCGGGGCAGCCCGGCAGGCGGCGGTGGAAGATATGCTGACGATCTTGCCGCCGCCCTGCTTTTTCATGATCGCCGCGGCGGCACGGCAGCAGTGATAGGTGCCGGTTAGATTGGAATCGATAATTTTCTGCCAGGTGGCCGCTCCGGCATCGATTACGGAAGGTGTAAGCAGGTTCATTCCGACATTGTTCACCAGGGCGTCCACCCGGCCGAATTGCTCAACGGCCCGCCCGAACAGTTTTTCCACATCTTCTTCCCTGGCAATATGGGCTGGCACGGCCAAAACGGCACCACCCCCGTCGATTTCCGCCAGGGCGGCATCGAGGCCGTCCTGCTTGCGGGCGCAGATCACTACCTTTGCTTTCTGTGCCAGCAAGCGGCGCGCCAGCGCCAGCCCGATCCCTCTGCTGCCGCCGGTGACGACAAAAACCTTATCTTCCAGGCCGTACCATATTCTATCCATATACATGCAGCCTCCATTCAGCAAACTGCCCTCTATTCTATTCGTTCTTTCTCCGCCGCTTTTCCAACCTCTCACGCCTCACATCTCACGTCTCAAGCGACGCAGCCGGCGGCGGCGGCGCACAGCGCGCCGGATCAATAAGAACAGCGCCGCGACAATCACCAGCAGGATCAGGATCGGCCAGGTTATCAACGGGATGGACCAGACCGGATTGATCCGGCCGGCGGTCTCAGCGTAGTAGAGATCTATTTCAGGCACGCCGGCTGCGTTCAAGGGCTGCGCGGCGGCATATTCCACCACCGTCTGCCAAACTTTCAACTCCTCGCCGTCCACCCTGACAATCAGGTCGTCCAGCCGATCCTCCGGCACCGGGTTGCCGTCGCGATCTTTCAGCTCGATATTGAGCATCGGCAGCATCTCCCCGACCATGGGTAGGAAGGAGACAATATATGCATCCGTAACCAGGTGATAGAGCGTCTGGTCACCCCGCTTCAGGGGAACGTAACCCTCGTCTCCTGTCCCCTGGCGCCCTTCGCCGGCGTAGCGCTCCACGCGCACCACGGACCCGGCGTTACCGGGCAGCACCGCCGAGGGAACCGGCTGATTGATCACCGGCACCGTCAGCAGAACCGCGTTGCGCGGGTTATAGTCGTAGCGCAGCCCGGAAAACTGCAGGAAGTAAGTATCCCCCATCATCTCCTTAAGCAGCACCGCTACCTCCAGGGCGCGGCAGATCTCCTCACCGGTCAGGTATACCGAAACGATCGGGTAACCGGCATAGCCGTCCGGCCCGATCCCAAGGCCGATCAACTCAGCCAAATCATAAAAAGCAATCTTGCCGCGCGAGTGGTCCAGCGAACCCGGATTGATGCCGCCGCGGATGGAGCCGTTGGCCTGAATGGCAAAATCGACCCGCTCGCCGGTTTTCTCTTCGGTAACCAGGCGCATCGCGTCGGTGACAAAATTACCAAAAGGCGATTCCTGCAGGGGAGGGGTATTCGGTACTGCAAATGCAGAGGCCGCCACCGTATCGAGGATCGTCATAAAATGTCCGTTCGTCAAGCGAAGCACCAGCGAGTTGAGCTCCGCGGTAAATTCCTCGATCATCGCCGCCGCAAACGGCTCCAGCGGATAGCGGTCGTCCAAAGACAGCAAGTACGGTTCCCCGTTTTCTTCATTGCGGATACGCACTATGCCTGCAGACGGATCATAGGCCAGTTCCAACCGGCCCAGGTACTCAAGTAACGATCCGGACTGCACGATAATGGTCTCATTTTCGATAACCGGTTCATGCAAGGCGGTATGGCAATGCCCGCCGACAATGACGTGGATGCCGGGTACAGCCTGAGCCAGGTCCCGATCCTCCTCCACCCCGAGATGAGTAATAGCGATAACCACCTGCGCCCCCCGGTTCTGCAGCTCCGCCACCATCGCCCGGGCGGTTTCATGTTGATCCGCAAATTCAACCGGCTCGGGGCTGTTGGCCACGTTGATCGCATCCTTGCCGATCAGGCCGAACAGGCCGACGGTAAGGCCGTTTTCCAGTTCGATCAGGTGTGTCTTCCGGTAAAGCCCCAGTTCCGCCAGGGGATGATCCGGCGGGGCAATTGTATTGGAAGCCAGGACTACCGTCTTTTCATGGGCGAGGGGATATCCCGCCGCCTGCAGGTAACCGGCGAGGACAGCGGAACCGTAATCATATTCGTGGTTGCCGATAATTACAGCATCGTATCCAATATAATGTTTCAGGGTCAGCTCGGGGGCAAAACCGCGCGGCGCCAGCCAGCTGAACGGGGAGCCGCCGATATAATCGCCACCGGAAAGCAGCAGAACCGGCTCTCCGGCCGCCTCCTTCTCTTCCCGAATCCCGGCCACAGCCGAAGCCAGGCGGGCGTAGCCGCCCACGGTCGGATTATCGATTTCGGGATGATAATCCACCGCCGGTGAATGAGGGATTACCGATGCGTGTTCGTCATTTGTATGCAAAATGGTAAAGAAAAGCTCACCTGTACTTTCGGCGGCCATCAGTACACCGCCCAGCCAGGCCAACCCAACAATCGCCATAACCGCCGCCCAGAGCAAAAAACGGCGGCGCGGCAAATTCCGGTCCACTTTAAACATTTTTCTCCCCCCCAGATATGTATCGCTTGGATCGGGTTTATTGTATCACAAGGTGCAGACTTTTGAAAAGATTCCACCTTTAAGCAAATTGTGTTCTCAGGCGATTAATTGATTGCAACAGCGGCATCCTATTATGGAAGGAGGGATACGAATGCCTGAATTTGGGACATCTTTTTCCGGGCTTGCCGCCGGGCGGAAGTTGACCGAAGCGGAGTTGATCAGAGCAATCCGGTTCATGATTGCCGCGGAATACGAGGCGGTCCAGTTGTATATGCAGCTGGCCGAATCAACGGACAATACCCTTGCCGCCACCGTGCTGGACGATATCGCCGATGAAGAGTTGGTTCATGCCGGAGAGTTCATGCGGCTGCTCAAAGAACTGGCTCCCGGAGAAGAAGAGCTGTACCGGGAAGGGATCAAAGAAGTAGAGGAAATTATCGACGATATAAAGCGGAAAAATTAAAAAGCGGTTCGTATAATCGAGATAGATTATTTGCATAATCAGCGCCGGAAAGGAGACCATTGCTTTTTCATGTCCAAAAAGAAAAAGAAAAAAATGACCCGGGTACAACAGGAGTACCAGGCCCTGGCCGGCAAACGAGAACCCAAGCGGCCGGTCGTGGCCAATGTCATCCGCGCTTTTTTTGTAGGCGGGGTTATCTGCACAATCGGCCAGGTTTTTCAGTGGGTTTACATGACCTATTTCAATTTTACAGAAGTTACCGCGAGCAACCCCACGGTAGCCACCATGATTATTATCGCCGTAATCCTCACCGGCCTGGGCGTTTACGACCATATCGCCCAGTGGGGCGGGGGCGGCTCCATTGTGCCGGTAACCGGCTTTGCCAACACGCTGGCTTCGGCGGCGATTGATCACCGCAGCGAAGGGTACGTGCTGGGTGTAGGGGGCAACATGTTTAAAATAGCCGGACCGGTAATCACCTTCGGTGTCTTTGCCGCCTTTATCATCGGCATCATCGCCGTCATTCTAAAATCGCTGGGTGGGATTTAAAATGCTGCAGGGTCATCAATCCTGGATTTTCCCGTCCCGGCCGGTAATCCTGGCTTCCGCTACCGTGGGAGGGCCTTTTGAAGCCAAAGGTAACCTGGCCGGCGACTTCGACAGCCTGCATGATGATATCTGGATCGGCCAGGACAGCTTTGAAAAAGCGGAAAAGGCGCTCCTGGAAGAAGCCTGCGCCAAAGCTATCGAAAAAGCGGGGAAAAAGAAGGAAGATGTCCAGTTCTTTATCAGCGGTGACCTGGTGAACCAGATTATCTCCAGCAGCTTTACTGCGCGCAGCCTGGGCATTCCCTTCCTCGGTGTATTCGGTGCCTGCTCAAGCTCCATGGAAGGGCTTGCCCTGGCCTCATTGATCGTGGACAGCCAATCAGCCGGTTTGGCCCTGGCTGCGACCAGCAGCCACAACAGCGCCATCGAGAAGCAGTTCCGCTACCCGACTGAATACGGAGCGCAAAAACCGCCGACAGCCCAATGGACAGTCACCGGGGCCGGGGCGGCGCTGCTGGGGCGCGAGGGTGTCGGCCCCAAGGTGGCCGCCGCAACTATCGGGCGGGTAATCGATATGGGACTTTCCGATCCCTACAACATGGGCGCGGCCATGGCTCCGGCGGCGGTGGACACCATCCAGGCTCACTTGCGGGACCTGGCGGTCGATCCTTCCCATTACGATCTGATCATCACCGGGGACCTGGGCAAGGTAGGCTACCAGCTAGCGGCCGAGCTTTTTCAGAAGCAAGGTGTAAACCTGCCCCCGGATAAGTTCCTCGACGGCGGCATGCTAATCTACAAGGAAAATCAGCCGGTTTTAGCAGGCGGCAGCGGCTGCGCCTGCTCCGCCGTGGTGACGTACGGTTACCTCCTCAACCGGATGCGCAAGGGCGAGCTAAACCGGATCCTGGTTGTCGCCACGGGAGCCTTGCTCTCCCCGCTCTCTTACCAGCAAAAAGAGAGTATTCCCTGTATTGCGCATGCGGTGGTTATAGAAAATTAAAGGGAGCGATTGACTTGCAGTTTCTTTATGCCTTCCTGGTGGGCGGCGCCATCTGTGTAATCGGACAGTTGTTGATGGATCTGTTCAAATTAACCCCGGCCCATATGACGGTCACCCTGGTAGTCGCCGGGGCGATCGCAGGCGGCCTGGGCTTCTACGAACCGCTGATTCAATTTGCCGGGGCAGGCGCTTCTGTCCCGATCAGCAGCTTCGGCAATGCCCTGGTAAAAGGAGCCCTCTCGGAAGCGGAACGCACGGGCCTGGTCGGGGTATTGACCGGTATATTTGAAGTAACCAGCGCCGGCATCTCCGCGGCCATCATCTTCGCTTTTCTTGCTTCGCTGATATTCAAGTCCAAGGGGTAGCAGGTCTCCCTCTCCCCGGCCTAATCTTTACCCGCACTTTATATCGGGGCTATCGAGGTAATTGCTAGCAGCAGGTCTTGCTGCTGCCGTCGGCTGCGACGGCAACAGCAAGACCTTTGTCGCATACCCCTGATATCAAGTCTGTGCCAAGATCATTCTCCAGGGGGAACGAAAGATTCTTCCGCATTACCCGATCATTTTACTCATATCATAAAATCAGGAGTAACCTGAATACCATGCCGCAGCAACAGGGCATTATATTTTGGGGCTGACTTCTCGCACAGTAAAAATGCAGGGGGGCTCTTATGAAAAAGATTGCGGCTATCCCGCTCCGGTTTTTAAGCAGCTTCCTGGATCGCGTGTTTGCGCTCCTCGGCGCGGGCCTGCCGGCTCAGTTTCCCCAGTTTTTCGGCCAATACCTGCAGCGTCTGGGCGGCCACCTGGACGAACTGCGCTTGCAGGTGGCCCAATACGAGGCGGCGGCAGCTGCCCTCGGTATACCATTAAACGAGTATATTGAAGAACACCTGCACTCAGGGTTGGAGATATTCGCCTCCACCGGGCAGATGATCGCACAGCTGGTTGAACGCCTGGCACAGATGGAAGCGGCGTTCTCGGCACTGATCGGCGCTTCCCCCATATCGCGCTGGTGGGTTTTTATTAGCAGGGCGGATTGGTCGATCGCCTTACAAACCTGGCGCAACTTCACCCCCGGTGTGCCGACTACCGTTGAAGGCTTGATTTACGCCGCCGGCGGCCTGCTTATGGGCTGGGGCCTTTATACCCTGCTCAGGGCGCTGGCCGAGCCCCTTTTTAAATGCCGATTAAGACACGGTGATCGCTCGTAGAGGCACGGCACTAGCACTCGCTGAAACCGCAGGCCTCACATTTGGAACAGCCTTCCGCCCTGATTAAGGCGCCCGTGCCGCAATCCGGGCAGATCTCGAGGTGGGAGTTGCGCTTCGGATCACTATCCTGCAGCTCGGACTGGACGAGTTCCTGTAGGGCGCGCCCGATGGCATCGGGAACGCTCATGATCCGGTTCGGGCCGAACCCCACGGAACGGGCCCCGCCGATCCCTTCCAACTGGGTCACAATTTCATCAACACTGACCCCGCAGCGCAAAGCCAGTGAAATCAACCGGGCGATCGCCTCGGTGAAAGCGATCACATCGCTGCCGGCTTTGCCGATTTGCGCAAACAGCTCGAACGGCCTGCCGTCAACCATATTCACCGTGATAAAGAGGTTGCCGAGCGGCGTGCGGATGCTGGTCGTATGGCCGCGCAGTGTCTTCGGCCGCTTGGTCGGCTTCAGGTTGTCTTTTTCACTAGCGGTGCCCGTGTTTAAAACCTGCTTTTCCCGCGAAGCGTCGCGGTATATTGTAATGCCCTTGCAACCGAGCTTCCAGGCGGTGAGATAAGCAAATTTAACCTCTTCCGGGGTAGCTTCTTTTTTCAGGTTAATCGTCTTGCTGACCGCGTTGTCCGTATATTTCTGGAATGCCGCTTGGTGCCTGACATGCCAGGTTACATCTATCTCCATGGCGGTTTTAAACAGTTCCCTGATTTTTCCGGGTACAGGAGCGTCCGCCGGGATACAACCGGTTTGCGCGAGACCCTGGATCAGTTCTTCACTGAAAAACCCTTCGCTCCGGGCTGTCTCCAAAAACAGCTGGTTCACTTCCGCCAGGTCCACTCCGCCGAGAATATTTTTGCGCACGTAAGCGATGCTGAAATAGGGCTCGATGCCGCTGCTCGCCCCGCCCAGTATAGAGATGGTGCCGGTAGGCGCTATGGTTGTCCGCGTCGCGTTTCGAACCCGGTCTTCCGGCCGGCCCGTATCGTAGATACTGCCGACAAAATTCGGAAAGACACCCCGCTCTTCCGCCAGCGCCACCGACTCCTGCTTCGCTTCTTCACTAATAAATTGCATGACACGTTCAGCGGTTTCCAGGGCTGCTTCGCTGTCATAGGGGATGCCCAACCTGACAAGCATGTCGTGCCAGCCCATTACGCCCAAACCGCTTTTCCGGTTGCCGTTTTTATGCATCTGTTCAATCTCATCAATGACATAATTACTGGCATCAATCACATTATCCAGAAACCGGACCGCCAGTTTTACAACCTGCCGCAAACGGTCCCAGTCAACCTGTTTATCTTTAACAAACTTGCCCAGATTGATCGATCCCAGGCAGCATGCCTCGTAGGGGAGCAGCGGTTGTTCACCGCAGTTGTGAACCATGACGCCGTTGGCATCGAATGCGTTGGCACCGGGAACCTGAACGTCGTAGACCTCTTCAGTCCCGCCGGGTGTCACCGTGTCAACAGTGACCGTGAAGCGCTCACGATTCGGATTCCGGCGGTATGAGCCCAGGGCCGCGGTAAGGCGGCTCTGCTTCGCGGTATCGCGAAACCCGATCAACTCGGCGAAGACTTTGACATTATCGTTGGAGATAATCAACTCATGTTGGGGCTTGGTTTCATAGAGGGCGGTCCCCCTTTTGCCATCAGGCAGCGGCGTAACCCTCTTCCCGCGCCGGTTGGCATAGATGGAGCCGGCGATGCCGAAACGGGAGAGCATCCGCTGCACAGCCTGGAGCCGTTCCATGTCGCTTTGAGCCAGCCGGATGGAGATGCCCTTTTCCAGGGAGCCCTGCACAGAACCGTCGGCATCGAAGAAACCTCTCAGGAAGCCCTTGACAAATTCCGAAGAAGTCCGGGTTTCAAGATAAGGCGTTATGGCCTTGTTTCCCGGCCTCATGCCTAAGGAGAAGGCAACTTTTCTGAGGGTTGCCAGGCTTAACCTGTACTCATTCCTTCCACTGACCATCCACCAGCCTTTAAAATCGCTCCTGTGGTGTAGAGATTCGGCAGCCTCGAGACCTGCAGCCATAACCCTCGCCGCACCTTGATGCGCCCAAACAGAGAGAAGAGCCTTGTCGGATTTCAGCGTTCCATCGCCCGTTAACAGGCCGACGAGATAACCCTCTTCCTCTCCGTAAAGGCCGCCCCACCCGGAAAACTCCCGGTGGTCGTGCAGTAAAATCTCGTCCCCGGGTTTGAGAAGCGCGGCGTTGGTCCACTCCTTTTCAAGCGTGTACCTTGTTTTTTTCTTTACCCTGAGAACCGGATGGTCGCCGGTGGCACGGAAACTGTAGCCTTCTTTTGTCTTGATCGAAAGAAGGGGTTTAATGCCCGTGGGGAAAAACCCCTCCGCGGTGGTTCGGAAAGGCTGACCGTTGACGATGAGGGTGGTGCTCCTTCCAACGAGCTCCTTGACCGTTCTGGGCCCTTCAGCGGTCAATACGAAGGTGTCGCCAGGCACGCAAGGATTGGTCGTTTCGTAGATGCCGACCGCCGGAGTGGGATTGAACTGATTCATGCGATCGATAAAGATAATCCCGGGGTCTCCTTTACCCCAGGCTTTATCAATAATCAGGTCGAACACTTCCACCGCGTTAAGCTGGATCAACTGGTCGGTTTTGGGATCAATGTAAGGCTCTTTCGTGCGCGGATTAACCAGGTTGTAATACGGATCCGGGTCTTCACCGGTAGCCTTTCGCATAAATTCGTCGGAAACGGTCACCGAAAGATTAAAATTATTGACCTCGCCTTCACTTTCCTTGCAGCAGATAAAATCCAAAATATTGGGATGGTTATAGATTAAAGAGCCCATATTGGCGCCACGCCTGGTACCGCCCTGTTTTACCGCTTCCGTAGCGGCATCAAATATTTTTAAAAAAGAAATCGGACCGCTGGCCACTCCGTTGGTTGAACAGACAATATCGCTATTCGGACGCAAACGATCAAAGGCAAACCCGGTACCGCCGCCGGTTTTTTGAACCAGAGCCATATTTTTCAGCGAAGTAAAAATGCCGTCCATACTGTCTTCCACAGGCAATACAAAGCAAGCGCTTAGCTGCTGCAGTTCCCGGCCGGCATTCATCAGGGTCGGAGAATTAGGCAGAAACAACGAATCAGCCATAATCTGAAAGAACTCTTCCTCAATCCGGCTGATTTCCGAATCCGTCTTCCGGTAGTTCTTCTCGACCGCGGCAATGTTTTGCGCCACCCGCCTTAACAACTCTGCGGGCGTTTCCAAAACATTACCCTTTTCGTCTTTCCGTAAGTACCTTTTTTCATAAGTAATCCGGGCGTTTTCACTGATTTCCATTGATAAGTCCTCCAGCGACCAGGCGGTTTATATTATGAAGCGCCGTGCTAAGACATAACAAAACAATTATGACCTTTTTTTCAGATACAGGCAAGTGTGGTTAGATTAACAAAATCTCTTTTATTGATAAAATTTCGCTATAACATTGCATCATCCTGCCTGTTTCTCCAATTTGAAGCAAGTAACTTCGCAGGGTATTCAGTCCCTAAAAAAACCCCTTTGCAAAAGGTTTTTTTTCATCACCGCCCTTGCTCCTTCTGCCGATGCAAGCCTCGCCACTTCGGCGAGCGCTGTATTGATCCTTCCTTATTATGTAATTAAATGCACTATATGTTTTATTATGTCATTGACATCCATGGTAGAAAATTGCTATAATTGCCTCAATGTAATAGAAATTTCCTTTCTCAAGAGGAGGAGCTTATGCCGGAACTGGCAAGTGTTGATCGCGATATTATTTTTGAAACCAATGATGTCGGGGAAGCTTTTATCGGAGGTATTGATGGGAAGCGTACTTTTTTTGATGTGCTGGGTTATGTGGTGGAAAAAAATCAATGGTTTCAGAACATTCAAGCCATCGGTCAAAGCAAAGGCCTGGCCAGCGACTCGTATCATGAAGAGTTCCTGGCCCTTTACCGGGCAAAATATGATTTTCTCTCATACTTTATGACCCTTTGGCGGACGAATGTTGTGGGATTGAAACTGAGCGGTTTTCCTGAATTTTTAGAATACTTTACTTGTAACAAATTATTGCCCAAAACCGCGGACCATGTGATCACTTATCGCGGCATAATCTCGGGAGGAGAACAGGGATCGGCGCAGCAGGAACTAAATCCGGCAATCCTCGACAACCTCCTTGCGGAGGTCACGGTTGAAATTGAGTTTTTACTGCAAAAGGGGTTTCTAATACCTGTACGCCTTTAAGATAGCGACAAGAAAGGAGTGCAAGCATGTCTTACCAGGCACCGACTTTGAAACTGAAGTATATGAAACCCGCTTACCTGGAACTGGCCGATCAAGGGTTCACTTCTCCAGGCCACACAACAAAAGATCTTGGGATGACAATAGTCGGCGTCACCGGCGGGATCAGGGCCGCCGTAGACAGTGGTGAGAAGGTTGGAACCATCGCCGGTCAAATCTATGTAAGCAAATGCGGGTCTGGAAATTATTAAGTGAGGCCGATGGTTAACCGGCTCGAGGAAACCGCCGAAGTAAATTGCCTGCTGCTGAACTTTTCTTATATGCGCGGCGGCCGCCGCACACCCGCTTTTCTACCCCAGATGGGTTTAATTTCTATGGCCACGGTCTTGGATGAGGCCGGTATCAGCACCGGGGTAATCGATACCCTCTACCCCAAGAGCAGCCAGCTCATCGACTTCATCGAAAAAACAGGTGTTAAGGTTGTGGGGTTTTACTGTAACTTCGACAACCGCTTTCGCATTGGCCACTTCATCAGGCTTTGCCGGAGCCGGCTCAATGACGTTGTTTACCTGGTAGGCGGGCCTCAAGCTACGGCATGCCCTGAGGAGACCCTCCGGGCCACAGGCTGCGACTTCCTCTTTATGGGGGAGGGGGAACCCCAAATCGTTCCCCTGGTGCGCTCAATCCTGGAGGGGCGTAAAGATCATTATAAATCCCCCGGGGTTTGCTATCTGAAAGACGATCGCCTGATCAAAACAGGCGATCCCGTCTTGATCAATGATCTCGACACCATCCCCTTTTTAAACCATCGCCTGGTGCTTTACAGCGAGGCACAATCCACATGCCAAAATATTATTACCGGTCGCGGCTGCCCTTACAACTGCACGTTCTGCTTTGAGAGCCTGAGCGGCAAGAGCTACCGGGTGCGCAGTATCCCGCATGTCATCTCGGAAATCGAAGGGTTGCTCAAACAGGGCAGTAACTACCTGGGGATTGTCGACGATACCTTTGTGGCGTTTCCCAAAAGAGTTTATGATTTCTGCGATGCGCTTAAACCCTTAAGAAAAGAATACGACTTTTTCTGGTTTTGCGAGGGGCGCGCCGACATTTTTAGCCGGCACCCTGACCTGCTCCCCCACATGGTGCAAGCCGGCCTCGCCCGCGCCCAGATCGGGGCTGAAACCGGCAATAACCACATCCTTGAACTTTATAAAAAACAGATCACCGTCGACCAGGTTCGGAACACGGTCCGGCAGGCAGTGGAGCATGACCTTCTATCGCTGTTCATGAACTTCATCGTCGGCGGCCCCGCCGAAACCCCGGAGACTATCCAGAAGTCCATCGATTTCGCCTGCGAATTAATTACACTGGCCCCAGGCCGGGTTGATATCTCCTGTAATTTCCTGATTCCATACCCTCAAACTGAGATCGGCCGCCACCCGGAGAAGTTCGGACTACGCATCCTTGACCCTGAAGTATTCAGCTGTTTTAACGAGGAGTATCCGGTGGTGGAAACCGAGGCCATGGACAGAGAGGCGATCTTCCAGGCTTACCGGCGCTTTGATCTTGCACTCTACCAGACCATGCTGCGGCAGCTGACCTCTATCCCGTTTCCTCTCTTAAGGCGCCACTTTGAGGCGACTCGTTATTCACTGCTTACTTCCTGGTGCGAACTCTTCCAGGACATACCCTATGTATCCAACTACTTCACCCTTTATTTGTCTCAGCCAATGACGCGTCTTGCTGATCTGGCTAATTGCCGGGAAGCCCTGGATCTGATTCCTTTGCGGACCCAACAGGTATACAGCCTAGAAAAGGGCTGCATCAAGCTGCCGTTGGGTGACCGCACCAGCCTTCTCAACCGCTGGGGCACAGTGCTCTATGAGTTGGCGGCCGGCAAGTTAAATATCCGCGAGATTGCCCGCGAAGCCGGTAAACGATTCGGAGGCTGCACCCCTCCGGAAGACGTGTTTATTGATCATATCTTCGATTTCTACCGCTCTCTTGAACAGGCCTATCATATTATCTTCAGCCCCATTTAACCGGCTGGTTCGCATTCCGTGCGGGACAAAGAGAGAGGTCCTCCTGAATCCGGAGAACGGGAGGTGGGTGGACCTTGCCCCAAAAGAAGTTGTGAACCTAATAACCGGCGATATTAACGCCCTGGAACACTTCCGGATACGGGCGCAAGCCCGCAGGCTCTTTACCCCTGCCATATCTCAGAGCGCTCATGAAAGTGTTCTAATTGTCGAGGTAACACGGGACTGCAATCTTCGCTGTCTCCATTGCTGCTTTGACTATGGCGGGCGGCAAAAATTGGCCCTGGAGTTTTTCAGTTGTTTAACCGCTCAAGTCAACCTGTCTGAACTGGTCCTTTCCGGAGGAGAACCCCTGCTTCACCATCAGATCTTCTCATTGATCGAGCTTTCTTTATCGCGCGCCCCGAAAGTCTCGCTCGTGACAAACGGCACAGTGCAATACCCGCCGGCGCTCCGGAAACTGGCCGATGGGGGAGCTACTCTTGTAATCTCCCTGGATGGAGCCAGGGCTGAGACCCACGATCGCCTGAGAGGGGCGGGAGTTTTTAACCTGGCAATAGGAACAGCGCTGCAGTTTCGTGCTTTGAGCCCCAATCTCGAATTGAGTTTTACTTGCAATCGAAGAAATCTTCATGAAATACCGCAAATGTTTGACCTGGCCTACAGCCTGGGAGCCTCAAAAATAAATTTTCGGCCGGTCTATGCTCCGGTTGGCTCGAAATGGGAGAGCCTATCCCTGGATCAAGCCGATTTCAACCGCGCCTGGCTAGAGCTGGTTGATTTAACCGTGGCCCACCGCCGAAAAATCCAGGTTAAAAACATCGCGCTGATGTTCGATAATGTGCGATTCGGTCAACGGCAAATTTGCGGCGCCGGAAAACATCTGTTTTTCCTGCAGGCCGATCGCCGCCTCTCTCCCTGCCGCTACTGGTCCAAGACGCACAGTATCAAGTTGGATCTCGCAACCATGGTCAAGGTGATCAATGGTGCAGACGCCTTCCCCTCCAGGCCTGCACCGGCTACAACCGACATCTGCCAGGCATGTATCTGGCGGGCAATCTGTGCCGGCGGCTGCCTGGCCCAAAGTTGCGCCATGGACGACGCCAGGGGCTATTGTTACCATGAAATCTATAAATACATCTTGAACAAAATCCTTATCAATGAGGTGGTCTAATAAAATACTTAAAGTTGCAGAGAATATTTATAGAGAGTTATTAGAGAGTGGGACAAGGGGACAGGTTCCTTGTCCCATATTAGGCATTGTATCAACCATAAAAAATGACTTTAAGGATAGAGACGGATTCCATCCTGGAGAAGTGAGCGGCTAAAAGGATTTTTTTGCATTTCAGATTCGGTATAGACAAATAGGTCCAGACTCACAGGAAAGCGTGCAGGTAGGTATTGTGGGATCCGTTCACGCGGCGTTTGGGAATCTTCCTGAATTATGATTAGCAGATCCACGTCACTGGCAGCTGTATAGGTGCCTTTCGCCCACGATCCGCAGAGGTAGATAGCGATCACTTCTTTCTTGCTTTTCATAATGGCGACATATTCTTCTAAGGCCAGTTTCACGGCATCCTTATTAGGCCAAAAGATTCTTACAGAACTCAATTATCTCACTCGCGATCTCCACGGCGGCATTGCCTTCCGCAGCTGTAAAGTAATCCGTGGGTGCACCTGTATCAAATCCATTCGGGTACCTTGCCGGGATATAATACTTATCAATAACCTTTGCTTTTTCAACTAAGTCCGGGGAGACGTTTGTTTCCGCCGGCAAACTTGTCAATAAAATACTGACCGAATGACCCCAGGCCTCCGCATGTAACTGTTGGAAAACAGCTTTAACAGCCTTTTCCGCAGCCTGTTGCGCAGAAAAACAAGCCCACTCGTAATCATGCAAATTAACAGAGTTACGCGCATGACGGATATCAGCTTCCGCTTGTTTCATCCAATCGCGGCTTCGGTTTGCCATTACAATCACCTCATTACCTCATACTACCCTTAATAGCATATATTGTCAAGCAATTTACATGATTCTTCCAGATGAATGCTATGTAGAAGGGGCAAGGAACCTGTCTCCTTGCCCCTTAGGTCAACCGCAGTGTGAAGACGGATTACTCAAATAATCTTATCGATCTGGCTTTCAATGTATTCTTTTCCTGCAAATTTCCCGGGATAAGTACTGTGCAGGGCGAATCCTCTCCGGAATTTGCCCCCGCTGCCCTCGATTATCTGCTTCATATGTTCATGGACCTTGTCGCTGCCGCCGCCCTTGGGGTCCGCCTGGAAGGTAACCACTGTCACCTCTTTCCCGCTGAAGTCCGCCTTCTGCAAAAAGGCGTTCATGGCCGGCGTTCCATGGCTTGCCCAGATCGGTGTCATCAAGTAAATACTCGTGAACTTTTCAATACCCTGCCAGGGTTCGCCCTGCAACTCTGGCTTTTTACCGACAGATGCCCGCAACCCGGCTCTCAAGAAACCGGTCAAGCCCTTGTATTCCCTGGTTTCCAACAGTTCAACCACTTCAGCGCCCAATTTCCCGGCCAGGTATTCCGCACCTATCCGGGTATTGTTACTTCTGGAGAAATAGACTATTCCTGTCGACATGGTTATCACCCCATTTTAACTTATAGGAACAAAGAATCCACCATCTTGTCCCTCTTTTATACCGTCAGCCGATAGCGCTGTCAATACTATGTAGCACTAATATTTTTAACAAATACTTAAAGCGTTAAAATGAACCCGCCCCTTTTCCGCTCCGATAATAAAATACTGCAAGTTGCAGAGAATAGTTTTCGAGAGCTATTCGAAAGGATGTTTACGATGAAAATCAAAGATCCCGTGTTGCTCGGCGGTATCGCCGGGCTAATCGGTAACGCGGCTAAACTTGCCGGCAATATATGTTTAACGCATATGTGCTGGATATATCAAATACCACTTACCCGGAAATAGCCGCGGGGATCTTCATGACAAAAAAAGAACGAAGAAAAAAGTGGGGTTGGCCGTGGGAGCTATCGCCGACTTTGCCATTGGAGCAATACTGGGTGTTCCTATAGTCTATCTTCTTCGATACACTGGGAAGGATCATGCCGCCGTGAAGGGTTTGGGCTATGGACACTTTGTTCTGGATCGCGCTCTACGGTACTTTGGGCAGCCTGTTCGGCACACAAGGCGTCTTTCCGCTCAATGCACCGACAAACTTGTCCGCATTTATCATCACAGCTGGTACGGGATAACAACTGCGGCGGTTATAGCAAAGCTGGGTGACCCGGGCTTATTTCCGGAACCGAAAGATAAAAGTGAATCCCGCAAATTAAAGCCCCTTGTTTTTGATCGCACTCCTGAACAGTATCACCAGCACGGCCAAAGCCAGGCACAGCAGGACAGCAGGAAAGAGATACCGGCCGGCACGTAAACCGCCTTCATTTTCGGATCCGGTACCCGGTGAGGCGGCGATCACCCGGGGTAGCCCTGCGATATAGCTTTCCAGTTCACTCTTCTCTTCTTCCGCTCTCTGTTGACCGGCAATAGTGTATTTCTGGATGAGATATGCACCGGTTAGCCAACCTGGCGGTTCGGTATCGTTCTGATCCAAGGCAACCACCCCCTGTGGCGATAGAGGCTCGAGGCGCCCGTCCCGCCTCACTAAAAAGAGCAGGACCGTATTGCCCCATTCGTTGAGCCGGTAATAAGTAGAGATGGCCGGCTGCTTGTTGCGCGCACCCGGCGTGGCAACAGTCAGTGCGGCGTCATTGTGTTTGCCTCTCAGATAATAGTGAGCCTCGACCCTCCAGAAAGTCATCCACATGCCCTCCACCTGTTCCGTCCCGGAGATGCCTTTGATTTCTCCAATCACGATCAGGTCCGCCTGTTCCACCAACTCTTCGGTAGAGAAATGCACCCAGCATGGCTCCGCCGGCAGAGCGGATAGAATAACGACAAGCAGGACTATGACTGTCATCGGAAAAACAAGTACCGGGCTACGGGCACGGAGACGGCAGCTACCGCTATAATGACATTTCTTAACGGTTTTTTTTTTAAGCATTCAAACACCTCTTAAATGAAAGACATAAGTAACCACTTTTTAGTTCCCCGGGTTATATATTATTAATCATTCCTTATGGAAAAGCTAATATTAAAGCATTGTATCAAGGGGGTTTTCGAAATCAAAAAGATAAAGGATAGAATGATCTTAGGAATGATCAGTAGGGTTTTGGGTACTGCAGCAAAGGGAATCACAGCTTCTTTATTAATAAGAAGTATGAAATTAGGGACACAAGATGGCCCCACATATGCTGCCGGTATCCATCTCCCTAAAAGAACAATGCTTTTTAGTGGAAAGTCAAAGCAAGTTAAATTAATTGGTATTTTCACAAATCACATTATCGGCGCTATGCTGGGAGTATATACGGTTTATCTCCTTTCATATAACGGGGAAAGACCACTATCTTCTCAAGGGGATCGGTTTAGGCCATTTCTCATGGACCTCCATGTACGGGTTTTTAGCAACCATGGGAGCCACCAGTTCACATCCTGCCGGTGCTAGTAATACAATCAATAACCTGATCAACCATTCAGTGTATGGATTGGTGACAAACTTGGTTGCAGTTAAACTCGGTGATGAGGGGTTATTCAAACCCAATCTGGCGAGTTTGGGTAAACCAAGAGAAGATAATAAAGGGGTTTCGAGCGGGACATGGAAGTGGGACAAGGAACCTGTCCCCTTGTCCCACTTGTCCCACTATACAAACAGAGATAGCGATGCTGTTGAAATACTGCCGCAAAACTAAGTACGGCGGCCAGACAATGATGATAGCACCAATAAGTACGGACACTTTAATAAATAGGAGAACTAAATAGTTTTATCGATCTGGCTTTCTATGTATTCTCTCCCGGCAAGTTTTCCCGGATAAGCGCTGTGCAGGGCGAGTCCTTTCCTGAATTTCCCTCCATGGCTATCCACCTCGTATTAAGTTAGTTATAAATTACAATCACAGTGCTTCAAAGTCAGGGCTTTTTGATCCATTTCCGAAAGAATAGGGTCCGAAATATTGAAATCGATATTAAGTTCAGCATCATCAAACGCTATGGCCCTCATTAAAACCGGGTCAAAATAATGATCAATCCGCATAACAATATTCGTGTCATCCTCTAAAGATAAAAAAGCATGTCCAAAGCCTGCATGGATATATATTTGCTTCTTATTTTCAGGGTTTAATTCAACAGAAACCCACTTTTTATACGTTTTTGAATCATGCCGCAAATCAACTGCGAAATCGAGACCGCGCCCTCTTGTGCAATATAGCAATTTAGTTTGCGCCTTTGGATGATTTTGAAAATGAATTCCATAAAGCGTTCCTTTTTTCATCGGACAATATAGAGTTTCTTCAACAAATTCAATAAAAATTCCAACATCCTCTAATTCTCGCTTAGAAAAAATTTTATGTGAAGTTCTACGATTATCTTTGTTGGCATCGTATTCAAATACTAAAAACGTCTTCTAAGCTTAATCGAGTTACCTTTAACATTTATCATTCTCCTCATGCAGGATAACCAAAACAATCTACCATTATATTTGACCATACTAAAAAAAAGAAGTCAATTACATTGGTTTTTCAGGGTACTCCTTATTTGGAAAAATACTATAAAATGGGACAAGGGGACAGGTTCCTTGTCCCAAATAGGTCATCGGATTAGGCCATCTTGCGCACCGCCAACGCTGAACCTGCTGCCCAGGCGACTGAAATCCCGCATTCCGCAATTCTATCCGCAATTCTATGGGTAAGCAAAAATTCCTGCTCAATCGGAACACATTTTCCCGCTTCAGCGGTAGCCGCTAAGCAAAAATTCAGTGCCGGGCACCTGGGAATAATAACCAGGTTACCGGCACCTTTTCTGGTGGGCGAAGAGGGATTTGAACCCCCGACCCCCTGCTTGTAAGGCAGGTGCTCCCCCGCTGAGCTATTCGCCCGTGCCTTGCTCTTGGCCGCCTTCTTATTATAAGAGGTTTGCACCGAAATGTAAAGGGGCCGCGGCATTCATTAATTATGTTGCCATAACCGGCGCCACAGTTTAATATTTAATTATGCATATTGTGATACATCGCCGCAAGGAGGAACAGCCATGTACAGGCAGAAATTTCCCATTATGAACGCAGAAGAAGCCGCGGCCATGATCAACCATGGCCAAACGATCGCCTTCAGCGGCTTTACCCCCGCCGGCGCGGCGAAGGTTGTGCCCGTGGCCCTGGCCAGGCGGGCTCAAAAACTGCACGCCCGCGGAGAGCCTTTTAAACTGCGCGTGCTCACCGGGGCTTCATCAGGCAAGCTGGACGATATCCTGGCCGCCGCCGACGCGATTGCCTGGCGGGCGCCATACCAATCGTCACCCGTGCTGCGCAACCTGATCAACGCCCAGAAGGTTGAATATATGGACGTGCACCTCTCACACCTGCCCCAGATGGTCATGTTCGGCTTCTTCGGCCATATCGATATTGCGGTGATTGAAGCGGCGGAGGTCACTCCCGACGGGCGGGTTTACCTCACCTCATCCATCGGCGCCTCACCCACTTTTCTGCAATGCGCGAAAAAGGTAATTATCGAGCGGAACAGTTACCATTCCGTGCGTTTGCACGAAATGGCTGATATCAGGATTCTACCGCTGCCGCCGCATCGCAGCCCTATCCCCATCTACCATCCCCTGGATAAGATCGGGCTGCCCTATATGGCGATTGACCCGGATAAAATTGTCGCCGTGGTCGATAACCATGAACCGGACCATATAGCGGCGATGGACCCGCCGGACGAGGTGAGCCAACGCATCGCGCAGCAGGTTGTCAAATTTTTATGGCAGGAACGGCGCGACGGGCGGATTCCGAAGGAGTTCCTGCCCCTGCAGGCCGGCGTGGGGAATATCGCCAACGCGGTCATGGCTTCACTTGGCGAAGACCCCGATATACCTCCTTTCAGCATGTTTAGCGAGGTTTTCCAGGATTCGCTGGTAAACCTGATGGAGCACGGCAAACTGATGGGCGCCAGCGCGTGCAGCCTGAGCATCTCGGACGATAATTTACAACACATTTACGATAATATGGATTTTTTTGCGCCGCGGATTGTCCTCCGTCCGCAAGAGCTTTCCAACAACCCGGGGGTAATCCGGCGGCTGGGGGTAATCGCGCTCAATACGATCCTGGAGATGGACCTGTCCGGCCATGCCAACTCTACCCATGTTTTGGGTAAAGACGTGATGAACGGTGTAGGCGGCAGCGGTGATTTTACCAGGAATGCCTACCTCTCAATCTTTATGTCGCCGTCAACCGCCAAAGGAGGCCGCATCTCCACGGTAGTGCCCATGGTTACCCACACCGACCACAACGAACACTCGGTTCAGGTGGTGGTAACCGAGCATGGCCTGGCCGATTTGCGGGGTCTTGGTCCGATGGAAAGAGCAAAACGGATTATTTATCAGTGCGCCCATCCCGCGTACCGGGAATACCTGCACAGGTACCTGGAGAGCGCGCCTGCCGGCCACATCCGCCAGAACCTGGAGACATGTTTTGACATGCATAAAAACCTGCTGCATACCGGGCAAATGCTGCCGGGAATTGATTTAAAACAGTTTGAGTGATTCGGGGAGAGGGGTTTACAGGAAAGAGTGAGAAAGCGGCGGAAAAGTTCGAAAACAGCGGAACCGCCATCGCATTTGAAGGCGGTTCCGCTGATGGTGACCCCTAGGGGATTCGAACCCCTGCTGCCAGCTTGAAAGGCTGGTGTCCTAACCGATTAGACGAAGGGGCCAAGTGGTGGGCCCACCAGGGCTCGAACCTGGGACCAACCGGTTATGAGCCGGCCGCTCTTCCAGCTGAGCTATGGGCCCGCAATTGACCGGAGTGCCCGGTTCAAAACGTCCATTAACGATATTAGCACAGCAGCGGCAGCCTTGTCAAGCTCGTATTTGAGCGGGTGAGCGAGCCGGTTAGCGCTTACATGCCTTTACTGAACAGATCAACAGGGGGATTTGGTTATGTGCAGGCTGATCAATGGAATTAATTTAAAACTGGATGCGGCCAGTGTTTTACTCGGACAGGGCATCGATCCGGCGAAAGCTTCGCCGCGGCTTAAGGAAGCAGCCGGTGCGGTGCTGGCGGAGGCTGAAGAGCTGGCCGAACCGGCGGCGCTGCTGGTCAGCCGGCCGGTTGTGCAGTTTGCGCACCAGCGGCTCGATTTTGCAGGAGGTTTTTTTGAAGGATCCCTCGTCGCCCGGGCCCTGGCGGGAGCGTCACAGTTAAGCCTGGTCCTCTGCACTGTCGGTTCCGCCCTGGAAGAGCGGGTGGCCGCACTGATGGCCGCGGACCCTGCACGGGCCCTAGCTTTAGACGGAGCCGCTACCGCCGCCGTGCGGGCAACAGCGGCGACGGTCTCGGATATGATCACCGCTCAAGCAAAGGAGCAAACCTTGCAAACCGGTATGCGCATTTACCCGGGCCAGGAAGGTTGGCCCATCGAACAGCAGAGCACCCTGTTTGAACTGATTCCCGCGGCAAGAATCAACGTCCGCCTGACCGAAAGTTACCTGATGCTGCCCCGAAAGTCGGTTTCATTTGTAATCGGCCTGGGCAGTGAAATGCTCAGCGACAAGGTGCCCTGCGACTATTGTTCCAAGAAGGAACGCTGCCAGTGGGGCAAGGTAAGCAGCGCCGCCTGCCGCCCGTCATCTTAAAAAGAGAAATTTTTACCGCTTACTCAACCGAGATGATGTAATAGTAAACCGGCTGGCCGCCGTAATGCATCTCCACTTCAAGGCCGGGGTAAGCCTCTTCCACCGCCGCCGCCAGCGCCCCGGCTTCATCGGCGGTAACGTCCTTGCCGTAGAGGATCGTGGCAATCTCATCACCCTCCTGATAGAGCGCCGCAAACAGGTCGAGGGTTGTTTGCATGCGCTCCTCCCCGGCCCGGCAGATCCGCCCGTTAAGCAAACCGAGGTAAGAACCGGTCTTTATGTTTTTTCCTTCAATTTTCGTATCCCTGATCGCATGCGTAACCTCACCGCATTTGATCCGCCGTATCGCCTGCCGCATCGCGGCGGTATTTTCATCGAGGGAGGCCGTGCCGCTGAAAGCAAGCAGGGCGGCCAGACCTTCACCCATATTGCGTGTTTCCAAAACAGCCACCTCTTTTTCCGATAGCTTCAGCACCTGCTCCGCCACCATCTGGATATTCTTATTATTCGGTAAAATAATGACCCGGCTTGCTTTCATGCGCTGCACCGCGCCGACCAGGTCTTCCACCTTGGGATTCATGGTCTGGCCGCCAAAGACAATCTCGTCCGCGCCCATGTTTAAAAAAAGCTCCTTAATCCCCTCCCCGAAGGAGACAGCCAGGATTCCTGTTTCATTCGGCCGCCGTTCGACCGGACTGCCGTGCTGCGCCGCCATCACCTCTACCGGTGAGGGCCGGTTGAGTGTATGGCTATGCTGGTCGTACATATTATCGATCTTAATATCGTGCAGCGAGCCGCGCTCCAGGCAGATTTCAAGCACCCGCCCGGGGGAAGCGGTATGGATATGCACCTTGCAAACAGCACCGTCAACCACCACCAGCAGCGAGTCGCCGAGCGGTTCCAACTCCGGCAGCAGCTCCGGTTTTACGCCTGCCGGCAGTTCAATCAACAACTCCGTACAGTAGGGGTAAGGTATCTCCAGCGGTACGCCGTTACCGGTGTAAGCGGCAGCGCCGTTTCCCCGGTTTACCGCCGGACCGGGCGCTTCTTTACGGGCCAGGATCTCGCCCATGGTATGCTGCACGGCAAATATACAGCCTTCCAGAAAGACGACCAGCCCCATGCCGCCGGCATCGACCACCCCGGCTTCTTTCAGGACAGGCAGCATCTCGGTGGTGCGGGCCAGTGTCTTCCGGCTGCCGGCCAGGGCCGCTTCCAGAATTGCGGATAACCCATCCCCCCGTTTAGCGGCAGCCCGCACTCCCCGGGCCGTCTCCCGGGCCACTGTCAGGATTGTCCCCTCCACGGGCCTGGATACGGCCTTGTAGGCATAGACCACTCCATATTGAAAAGCTTTGCTCAGCTCGCCGGCATCAGCCTGCTCTTTTCCCTGCAGCCCCCTGGCAATACCCCGCAGGAATTGGGAGAGGATTACGCCGGAATTACCCCGCGCCCCCATTAAAGCCCGGGAGGCTGCCCGTGCGGCGAGCTCACCGATAGAATTATCCTGGTAGGCCAGGGTAGCTTCCGCCGCCGCAGCCAAAGTTAAACTCATATTGGTGCCGGTGTCGCCATCGGGGACGGGAAACACATTAAGAGCATTGATTGCCTCTTTCTCCCGGTCAAAAAAGTAGCTGGCCCCTATAATCATTTTTTTAAAATCTTCAGCATGAACGATACAATCCGGCCGGTTTGCTTCTGCTGTCGCCAATTGCGATTCCCCTTTACGGTGCGTGATTTAGCGCCGTTTAACCTTATTACCGCGGCCACGTCGCGATACCGAGGACCCGGGGGCCTGTATGGATGCTGATGACCGGCCCAAGATCGCGGATCTCCACCTGTGCACGGGGCACTATTCCCAGGATCATCTCTTTGACCTGCACCGCTTCTTCATAAGCCAGGCAGTGGGCCACGGCAACCTGCAGTGTGTCGCTGTCAGGGGGCATCTCCTCCAGGACCCGCGCAATTGCTTTCTTGCGCGTCCTCACCTTGTCGAAAACCTCCACTCGACCTTCGTTTAAATAAAGCACCGGCTTAATCTGCAACAATGTGCCCAGCAGGGCCTGGGCGCCGCCGATCCGCCCCCCCTTTTTTAAATATTCAAGAGTGTCCGGAACAAAATAGGTGCGGATCTCTTGCCTCGACTTTTCCAGCCGGGCAACCACTTCCGGACGGCTAAGCCCCTCTTCAATCCACTGGGCCGCCGCCAGGACCAGAAAGGCCAGGGGAAAAGCAGTCTGCTGCGAATCGAAAACAGTGATTTTTTCCTGGTTGAGCATTCTGGCCGCGCCCCCGGCGCTTTCCACAGTACCGCTCAACTTGGAGGAGATATGGATCGATATCACTTCTTTGTTTTGCTCCATCAGTTTTTCATAAACTTCAACGAATTGTCCCACGGAGGGCTGAGAGGTAAACGGTACTTTTGCAGAAGCGTCCACCCGTGCGAAGAAAGCTTGCGCGTCACCCAGGCTGTCCACAATCGAGCCATCCTCAAAATTAACTGAAAGCGGGACGACATGAATCCCGTACCGGTTTACCTCGTCTTCGGTCAGGTAGGCTGTAGAGTCGGTAACTAGAACTATGTTTTTCAAGATCAGTACACTCTCCTTTTGTGGTTAGTACCAAAAAAACAATTTCTGCATATCCAGTGCCCGATCCTCTTTTTACCTTAATGTTCCTCTTTTTGAACAAAAACCGCTTTTTTTGTCGAAAATAATCCGGCGGGCCGGAAGCCCGCCGGATCCTGGAGAAGGTGTAAGTAAATGATTAGAACTGGGTCCGACCACCGGCCCGACCGGAAAGCGCACTTTCCGCCTGTTGGATCATTTTTTTCACCATAATCCCGCCGACATAGCCATTCTGACGGGAACTCAGCGCCCCCAAGTCACCGTTGTAATTGACCCCCAGTTCACTGGCAACCTCATACTTGAAGTTATCCAGAGCCTGGGCTGCTTCCCGGACCACAATACGATTATTTCTCCGCGCCATCAGTTGTCACCTCCTTTCATGATCATGCCCCTAGTGTTTCGCACAGCGCGGTGAATATACTTAACATTGTTTTCAATAAAAAAAAGATCCTGTTGTGATTATCAGGAACGATCCTCCATTGCCAATCAGCGCGACTAACTTGAAGCTATAACCTCGGATAGCAACCTGCTTAAATCGGCAAAACTGTACGGTTTGGCTATGATCCCTTGAAAGCCGCAGGCCCGGTAATTCACCATAACCGGATCGTTGCAGTAACCGCTTGAAACGATCGCCTTAACCGCCGGATCAATATTGAGAAGCTCTTTGATCGTCTCCTGGCCGCCCATTCCTTCCGTAATTATTAAATCGATAATGACCGCGTCAAAAGCCTGCCCCCGGAGCCGGTCCCTTTGATATAGCTCAATCGCTTCTTCACCGTTTACAGCCAGAACGGCATCGTACCCTAGGATGGCAAGCATCTCTCTTAAGAGCTCCGCCAGCATGATGTTGTCTTCCATAATCAAAATTCTGCCGCTGCCCGTAACCAGCTCTTTTTCGACATTTTTGGGTTCAATCGTGATCTCCGCGCTGGAAACAGGCAGGTAGAGATAAACCGTAATCCCCTGGCCCGGCTGGGAGTCTACAACAATCGCGCCGCCATGCTTTTCCATAATCGAGTGAGATACGGAAAGGCCGAGACCGCTGCCTTCCGGTTTAGTCGAATAAAAGGGGCGAAAAATATGGGGCAGGTGTTCTGCAGTTATCCCCGTTCCCTGATCTTTGATAGCTACCCGGACGTACCGGCCCGGTGGCAAAACACCTTGCGCTTCCTGTTTCGAAACCATACGCTGATCCGCCTCAATCCGGATTCGCCCGCCGCCGGGCATTGCTTGCATCGCGTTTATCAGTACGTTGCTGAGAACATGGTGAATTTGAGCGACGTCGATTTCCACCGGACAGATGTATCCGGGAACAGTTAACTCACAGGTAATATTTTTGCCGATTGATACTATCGAGGCTGCTTTTTCAATCAACTCTCCCACGGAAGCGGCTTTTTTAACCGGCGTTCCTCCCTTGGCAAAAGTCAGCAATTGGTTGCTTAAATACTTGGCCTGTTGGGCTGCCTTTTCCACTTCAGCTAATTTTTCAACTAACTTGCTTTCGAGATGCAAATTCATTCTGGCCAGTTCGAGGTTGGCCAGGATTATGGTCAGGGTATTGTTAAAATCGTGTGCAATACCGCTGGCCAGGATCCCGGCTGCCTCGAGACGGGCCGCCCGCAGCATCTCTTCTTCTCGCTTCTTGCGCTCGGTGATATCACGGGTGACAAAGACAGCGCCGATTACATCACCGCTGTCGTTATGGAAGACGTTTCCCACGGCCTCCATCCAGCTATAGCCGCCGTCGGCATGCTTGTAGCGAAACTCGACGCTTCCCGGGTTAGAGCTGCAGAAGTAATCTGACAATTCTCGTTTTACCCGCTCTATATCATCGGGATGGACATTGTAAAAACCTGATCTGCCGTAGAGATCGTTCGCCTGGTAGCCCAACACTTTGGCGCAGGAAGGGCTGATATAGGTCATGATACCTGCTTTGTCAACCTGCACCACTACATCCTGCATATTGTCGGCGATCCGGCGCTGGCGGGACTCGCTTTCTCGAAGCTCTTTTTCCGCCTTCTTTTGCAGCGTAATATCGCGAGAGATGGAGATCACTTCATCCTTCCCGCTCGGCACGAGGCGCGCCTCAAAAGTTAACACTTCGTTTCCGACCGGCAGCGGGTACTCCATTGTTTGTAATTGACCACTGTCCAGAGTTTTTTTGATATGCTCATGCAGCCGGACAGCTACATCCGCCGGTAAAATGTGTTCAATTGCTTTGCCGATCATATCTTGAGCCGGAATACGCAGCTTAGTTTCATCCCTGGTTAAAACGTCAATGTAAATCCCATCACGGCTTAAGCAGAAAACATTATCGGGAATCGCGTTCGCAATGGATCTGTAACGTCTCTTCATTACGGCCGACCTCCCGATTAGAAACAATCAAAATTTTTAAATATTTTTATCTATATTCACTAAATATTTAATTTTTCCTTCAGATTGTTTTCGTAAAAGAAGATATTATTACTGTAAAACAGGAATGATCCTGGAGAAGGGCGGCATTAGCAACCCGTAACATTAACACGAAGTTGGCGAGTACCCCGTACCCTTGTCAACTCCACTGCTGCATGAGGTAAATTTCAAGGCGCCGTGCGGGCAGGCCTTCACACAATCGAGGCAGCGGATGCATTCACTGCTGTTAAGCTGCCCGGGCAGAGTGAGCTGCACGGGGCAGGTTTGACTGCAGCGGCCGCAAGCAGCGCAAGAGGGCGCCGCGATAAGCCGGAAGTAGGCAATGCGGTTAAAAAGACCCCAAAAAGCGCCGAGGGGACAGAGCACCCGGCAAAAGGGGCGGTAATAGATCACAGCCGCGGCCAGGATCAGGAAAAGCAGGGCGAGCTTGAACCAAAAGAGAGGACCAATCAGGTGGTAAAATTCCGGACCCGAGGCTAAAAGCGGCAGCCCCGCGGTGAGAGTTCCGGCGGGGCAGATAAACTGGCAGAAGTAAGGGCTGCCGAACCCGTATTGGTCGACGACGACAGCCGGCAGCAGGACGACGAGGGGAAGGAGCAGAAACTTAAGCGCCGGCAAATACTTGGGCAGGCGCAGCCTGATCCGGCTGCCCCTTTTCAGCAGGTCCTGCAGCAGCCCGAAGGGGCAGAGCCAGCCGCATATGAAGCGTCCCGCTAGACCGCCGGCCAGGAGCATCCCCCCCCAAACATAAAACGACAACCTGGACTGCGGGGCTTCCGCCAGGGATTGCAGCGAACCAAGCGGGCAGGCCCCCAGGGCGGCTGGACAACCGTAGCAGTTCAGGAAAGGCACACAAACCTGCTTCAGCGGCCCCCGGTAAATCTGACCGCTCAAAAAATTACCCAGCTTGGCATTGGCCAGCAGAGTACTGAGAAACTGGACGAGCCGCCGCCGCACTAACATCAGCGCCCCAACCCCATGCAGTCAAGGCAGAAGCGTGAAGCCTTGGCAAAGACCGCGCCGGCCTCACCGCGCGTCCAGCCCCAGGCGATCAGGAACAGCGCCGCGGCCACGATTAACAGGGGATAAATTTTCCGGTTCAGCTCTGCCGCCTCCCGCATTTAAAGGTAGTTTACAGCCGGCTTAACCGGCCGTCCTGATCATTCGAGTAATTACTCCTGCCGCAGGACCGCCTCAACTTGCGCTCTCCAGGCATCCAAAGAGCTTTCCTCGCTCCAGCCGACAGTTTTTTGCACCAGGTGCCCTGCGCGGTTGAAAAGGAGCCCGGTGGGCCAAGACTGGATCCCGTGCGCAAACGCGATCTGATCCCCGGGATCGTGCAGGATCATCACATCCAGGTCATACTGCTCCACGACATCTTGCATAATCTCCCTGGAATCGGCGGTAATCAGGATAAACTGCAACCCCTGTGCCCTGTATCGTTCTATTTCCGGCTGCAACTGCAGCAACTCAGTGTGGCAGGGGCTTCACCCGTAAAAGTAAAAACTCAAATAAACCACTTTACCGATAAAATCGGCCGGGAAATCGACCTTGTTTCCGCTAAACATCTCCTGGGCGGTAAACATAAATTCCCAACCCGGGTCTTCGTTGATCCCGTTATCGCCACCTGCTCCGGGGTCCGGATCCGGTTTCTCCCCGCCATTCGCTCCATCATCCGATTGAACGTTCGGATCCTCCTTGGTTAAAGTCTCACAGCCCGAGACCACTGCCAGGAGCAACAGGATCATTAAGCACCCAATCAACGCTCTGCGCCGCATTTAACCTACCTCCCGGTTTCTGACTGAAATCCCGACTTCTGCCCCCTGAATCTTCTGGGCAGTTAAAGTTATTTTACTACTGTTCACAGCCCCGTTCAATCATAAAATATTCAAGCCTTTCTCATTACAGCATCAACCACAGGCCAGCCAGGATCAAAACATTTAGCAATTATCGGAAAATTCTTTTAAATCCTGGCTGCTGCCTAAAATAATCAACCTATCGCCCTTGTGTAAAACATGATCAGCCTGTGGAGAGGAATTGATCTTATCTTTATTGCGAATCGCTAAAACATTTAGGTTATGCTTGTTCCGGATGCCGGTCTCTTTAAGGGTTTGGCCATGATACTTACCTTGGATAATTATTTCCGCGATCTGTAAGTTGGGCGATATTTCCAGATACTCGACCAAATTAACAGACATCAGGCTATGAGCCAGCTTAATAGCGCTATCTTTTTCAGGAAATACCACATGATCCACGCCGACCTTTTCCAGGGCCTTTTTGTGGAGCTCGGAACTGGCTTTGGCCACTGTTTTTAGTACTCCCAAATTTTTTAAGCCAAGCGCTGTCATAATGCTCGCTTGAAGGTTACTGCCAATTGTTAAAACAACAGCATCATACTGTTCCAATCCCAGTTCGGCCAAACATTCTTCCTTGGTTACATCAGCTTGAATAGCTTTATCCACGAGGGCCGCTATTTTATTGATATTTTCCATTTCACTATCTACAGCCAGGACCTTGCAACCCAACTCTGTCAGTGTTAAAGCTACGTTGGTGCCAAAACGACCTAACCCGATCACCGCGACCCTCTTTCTTTTCAGTCCCCTCAACCCCTATTAAAGATTAGTCAATTAGTATTATACAGAAAAACTCTTTTTCCTGTTTAAAACAATTTGCTCGTCATAGTCCTTACTAACATTCTTTATTCCACCCTGACAGTAAATTCACGGAAATTTAACCCGAGGCGATCGCGCATTGTTTCCGATATCCTAACCTTTATTACTGTCCCTTGCCCGGCGTTCTCACAGAAAAAACCGTAGGCCTGCACGATGGTGCCGGCACCGGTATTATCAAAGAACTCAACATTTGACTCCACCACTTCTATATGATCGGCCAGATCGTCAAGCATGGCCAACTGGAGGATTTTATTCGGCAGCAAGGTGTTATACTCATCGCTGTCCATAACCATTGCTTCGGAAACCGTGATCGACAACATTTCCCCGGCAGTCACCACAATCTCCGGGACCGTTACCGCGGCGCTGTTAACTTCCAGCCTGTAAATCAATCCCCGTTTTACAGCAAGCTCTTTCAATTCAGCTTCAGAAAAGTGTTCCCGCAGCAAAGCTTCGTACTGCTCTTCGGAAAAGCCCTCGTCTGCCGCTTCCTGCTCCAACCTGGCAAATACTGCCTCAAAATCTTCATCTTCTTCTGGCGGCAGGTCTATCTCACCCTCCGGTTCGCCGCTACCCTCCTGAACCTGTCCGCCGCACCCAGTAACCGGGAGCAGGAGCAGCGCGGCTAAAAGAACAATAACTGAATACCCGGATCCATGGAAAGAACGCATCATTGAGACCTCCTCTTTACGATATTCCAGATCATAAAAACCACCCAACCAACAGGAACACCTCTTAATGCAATAAACTAGATTGTCCATTATCCCGGTAGCTGAAAGCAACTTGCATATATCGGCGCCCTCTTAGAGTGCTGACTCTTAGAAACATGAACCTAATCTAAATCCATTATATCACGGTAGAAGAAATCCTATTATAGCCAACACTACGGGAGATTGCATGGGGACATTCCTCTCATAAAAAAAACCGCCCTATCTTACTTAAGAGAGCGGTTGTTGTCCTCCTGAATAGAGAAGGCTCATCAACGCAGAAAGGCAAGATAAAAACCCAGGAAAAACAAAACCTGACCAACCCATAGCCCTAATACCCAATTACGGGTGTTAGAAATAGCTTTCAGAAAATCCTCCCTCGTTGCCGCGAGCTTTTCATTAATTGACATTTCAAGCTTCAAACCATCGATGCGGTAATCATGGGTAGTGGGGATCCTGCTGTAAAAATGAACGATCTTGAACAGAAGCTTGTGGAAACGGCGGCCTCGTTCCTGGCTAAGCAGATGGAATAATAATAAATAGAGCGTACATAAAAATTGGCTCCCCAGGCAGGACTCGAACCTGCAACCTACCGGTTAACAGCCGGCCGCTCTGCCATTGAGCTACTGAGGAACCTTATCGGCAATAATCATTATACTGAATGCAAGCTTGTGCGTCAAGGGTTAGCTTGCGCGGGAGAGAAGATTTTATTCATCAACTTGTTACTCAAGGTAGTCCTTGAGACGCTTGCTGCGCATCGGATGGCGCAGCTTGCGCAGCGCCTTAGCTTCGATCTGGCGGATGCGCTCGCGGGTGACACCGAAAAACTGGCCCACCTCTTCCAGGGTGCGGGTACGGCCGTCGTCGAGGCCGAAGCGCAGGCGCAGCACTTTTTCTTCACGCGGCGTTAAGGTGTCGAGAACGTCTTCAAGCTGCTCCTTGAGCAGCTCAAAAGCAGCCGCCTCCGCGGGCGCCTGGGCTTCATGATCCTCGATAAAGTCTCCAAGATGGCTGTCATCTTCTTCGCCGATCGGCGTCTCCAGGGAAACCGGTTCCTGGGCGATTTTGAGAATCTCCCGCACGCGGTCTTCACTGACGTTCATCTCCCGGGCGATCTCTTCGGGCAGCGGTTCCCGCCCCAACTCCTGCACCAGTTGCCGTGAAACCCGGATCAGCTTGTTAATCGTCTCGACCATATGCACGGGGATGCGGATTGTGCGCGCCTGGTCGGCAATCGCCCTGGTAATCGCCTGGCGGATCCACCAGGTGGCGTAGGTGCTGAATTTGAAGCCCTTGCGATAGTCAAACTTTTCTACCGCTTTAATTAATCCCAGGTTTCCCTCCTGGATTAAATCCAGGAAAAGCATACCCCGGCCGACATATTTCTTGGCGATGCTGACCACAAGCCTCAGGTTGGCTTCAGCAAGGCGCCGCCTGGCTTCATCGTTGTTATTCTCGATCGCATGGGCCAGATTAACCTCTTCTTCGGAAGTTAAAAGCGGTATCTTGCCGATCTCTTTCAAATACATGCGCACAGGGTCGTTGATGGCAACCCCTTCCGGCAAGGAGAGGTCTTCTTCCTCTATTTTAGCCTCTTCGTCATCCAGCTTGACATCTTCAACGGGCTCCACCGGGCTTTGTCCGTCAACAGCGGTGTCATCGACAATGCCGATACCGTGCTGGGCCAACTTATCGTAAAAGTTGTCAAGAGTTTCCACTGAAAGATCGTAAGGCTGCAGGGTCTCAATGATCTCTTTGTACGTAATTGAGCCCTTCGTCTTACCCCGGTTCAGCAGATCTTGCTGAACCTCTTCCAGGGAAACAATCTTTTCAATTTCCTTAGCCATTAAAATCCTCTCCTCCTCCGGAACGGTACGGGCTGCGCCTTAAACCTGTTATCATCTGCTGCTGTTCCCTCAGCAAGTTTCTGGCCTGGTCATTGAGCGCCATATCCTTCAACTCTCTTTGCAGCTCCTGCCGCCGGCGGGTCAATATCCGTTTTTTTATTTTTTCGATGCAATCCGCGGCGGCGCGTTTCGCCTGCTCCCGGGTAAGGCCCTGCAGGCTCGGGTCTGTGGCCGCCTCTGTAATAAAGGAATGCATATGCGGATCTTCAAAAAGATCGATCAGTGCTTCACCGCTTACCGCAGCCCCGCTGCTTTCCAGGTTCCAGATCGCGACTACCGTTTGCCGGGCTGCACCGTGATCAAAATCTACCTCTGTCAACTCGCGGCGCGCCAGGGAAACAACTGCCTCTTCCTGGAGCATTAAGGAAACCAGCATCTTTTCGGCCGGATTAACCCTTAATTGATTAATATTATTAGTTTGATCTTTTAACGACAGATTATTAACGCCGCCGCCCTTTTGCCGGTGTTTCTTCAACTCCCCGCGCAGCGCTTCCTCGGATACATGCAGCTCCTCGGCAAGCCGTTTCAAGTATATATCCCGTTCCGCCAGGTTGGAAACCTGGGCGAGCAGCGCCAGGGCTTCTTCCATATAGCGCAGCCTGCCTTCCGGAACCGCCGGATTATAACGGCTTTTTAAAATACGCAGCTGGTATTCCAATAGGTATTGCGCATTTTGCACCAGATCGGTTAACGCTGCCGCTCCCGCCGTCCGGATCAGGCTGTCCGGATCACTGCCCGCGGGCAACTCGGCCACCCGGACAAAACAGCCTGCCTCCTGCAGCACTTTCAAGCCTCTCCAGGTAGCGACTTCCCCGGCGCTGTCGGCGTCATAGGCGATGATTACCGTTTCCGCCTGAGCCCGCAGCAACCGGCCTTGGCCCGTTGTCAGAGATGTGCCCAGCGAGGCCACCACATTTTTTATCCCGGCCTGATGAGCGGCGATAACATCGGTGTAACCTTCAACAACTACCGCCGCTTTCCGCTCCCGAATCGATTCCCGGGACAGGTGCAGTCCGTAGAGAATCGCTCCTTTTTCAAAGATCATCGTTTCCGGTGAGTTAAGATATTTGGGGCCGGCTTTATCCCCTTCCTCAAGCGCGCGCCCGCCGAAACCGACCACTTTCTCGCCCAGGTTAAAAATCGGAAACATCAGCCGGTGCCGGAAACGATCGTAGTAGCCGCCGCCGTCGCGGGGCGATACCAGCCCCGCTTGCTGTAAAAGCTGCGGCGAAAACCCTTTTTTGCGGATAAACTGGCCCAGGTTGTCCCAACCGCGGGGAGCGTATCCCAGCATAAACATTTCGCTGGCCTCCCGGTCAATTCCTCTTTCCCGCAAATAATCGGCTGCCGGTTTCCCGGCCGCGGATTCGCGGAGCACATATTGAAAATAGCGCGCCGCGAGCCGGTTCAACTCGTAGAGCTGCTCTTTTAAATGATCATGCTTAGAGAGCGCGGCGCGGCGCTCGGGTATTTTGATACCCGCCCGCCCGGCCAGGGTACGGGCCGCTTCGGGAAAAGTCAGGTTATCCAGTTTCATGATAAAGCTGAAAACATTGCCGGAAGCGCCGCAACCGAAACAATGGAACAACTGCTTCTCCGGTGATACCGTAAAGGAAGGGGTTTTTTCACTATGAAAGGGGCAGAGCCCGATCATGTTCTTGCCCTGCTTCTCCAGGGTAAGGTATTCCGCCACCAGGCTGACCAGGTCGGTATGCCGCCTGATCTCCTCAACAACAGATTCCGGTATCCCCTGGGACAAAACCAACACCTGCCAGATTCGCATTTATAATACAAGATAATAAAAACCCCATCCCGTTATTAGAGACGAGGCACCCTGGATAACAATTCATTCTCCCGGCTATCCAATGCTTTTACGGGATAAATCCTCCCCTCGCAGGCATATGCTTCTTTAAGTGTTACAATATATTCTACAGCCTCCTGTTGATTCCTGCTTTCCGGGTTAAATAAATGTTTTAAAGATAACATTATTATTGTCAAAAATTAGAAAATAAATTCCGGGTTATATAAGAGGCCGGGCTTTTAAGCCCGGCCTCTTATGAGTTTGGTGAAAATCAGCGAATCGGGGTCGGGCCGGTCTCTTTGAACTGAGCGGCGGCTTCCTCCAAGACCTTGCCGAAACCGGAGCTCTCCATGCCGGGCAGTTCGGTCAAGAACAGCCGTGCACCGCCTAAGCCCAAATCGTTGAGCAATTTTCGGGTGTGCTCAATCCGCTTGCGGATCCAGGAGCCCGCTTCCTTGTAGGGGCAGCTAAATGAACCGTCATCCCGGCAGCCGGCCACGACGACACCGTCAACCCCCAGTTCAAAGGCTTTGAGCAGGTCCAGCGAATCAATTTTACCGACGCAGGGGTAACGCACCACGGCCGTATTGTCGGCTTTAAAATTCAAGAATTCAGGCAGGGCAAACCCGCCGTAAGCGCAGGTTAGCGCCAAAATCACCGGCTCGCCGTTACGGCGCGCAAGCAGCTCTTTGACGGCAGGTTCAATGCGGGCCGCAGCCTGCTCCACATATGGAGAGCGGAACTTAATCGCGTAAGCCGGGCAAATCGAAAGGCAGAGACCGCAGGCCTGGCATTGTTCGTGGCGGATCGTCACCGTGCCTTCTTCGTTTATCACCGGGACGTTGTAAGGACAGACCCGCACGCAGGTCAGGCAGTTGGCGCAAAGTTCGTCAATACGCGTCGCGCCGGCGTCACAGGTCAGGCAGCGGCGCGCTTCGCAGACCGCGGTCGCGATATCAAAGCCAAGCTCAGCCTGCTTGAAGTGCTTCATCCGTTCGGCCGGGTTGATCATGGCAATAGTGTGCCGCGCGACCCGGTTTACCTCTGCGGCTACGGCCGGATCGAGCTTATTGAGGGCCGGCACTTTACCCAAGGTGGCGCTGTCGAAAAGGCCGCCGTCCAGGTAGCTCATAACGGCCTGGGCTGCGAGGCGCCCGTTGGCCATGGATTGCACCGCGGTCCCCGGGCCCATCACCACTTCGCCGCAGGCAAAAACGCCGGGACGGCTGGTGGTCATGGTGCGGCTGTTGAAGACGATCCGGCCGCGCTCGTCAACCTGGATCTCGTTGCGCACCGGTTCGGGATCGCCGCCCTGGCCGATGGAGAAGATGATTAAATCGCCGGTGATCAGCTGTTTGCAGTCCTGGTTCATGGTCGGGTTAAAACGGCCTTGCGCGTCAAAGACACAGGCGCACTCTACCGTTTCCAGCCCGGCGATTTTGCCGCCTTCGCGCACCACGGCGTTGGGGCCCCAGGAGCAGTTAAATTCGATGCCCTCTTCCTTGGCCTCTTCGATTTCCCAGTCAAAAGCGGGCATCTCGTGAGCGGATTCCAGGCAGACCACTTTTACCTTGCCGGCGCCGCTGCGCACCGCGGAGCGAGCAACGTCCATAGCCACGTTGCCGCCGCCGATCACGATCACGGTGGGGCTGCCTGCAAATTTAAAGCCTTCCCGCTTTACCTGCTTCAGGAACGGCAGGGCGTACAATATGCCCTGGCCCTCCGCACCGGGAATATTCAACCCGCGGCTTACCGGCAATCCCAAGGCCAGCAAAACAGCGCGGTAACCTTCTTTTTCCAGCTGTTCAATCGTCAGGTCGCGCCCCAGTTCCACACCGTACTTAAATTCCACGCCCTGGGCCGTGATCTCTTCAATATCCTGGTCGACAGCTTCGTCCGGCAGGCGGTAGAGGGGGATATAGTGGCGGACGGCTCCACCGGCAAACGGCTCCCGGTCGAAAACGGTAACGGCACAACCCTGCCGGGCCAGGTCGAAAGCGGCGGTCAATCCGCTGGGGCCGGCGCCCACAACAGCCACCTTACCCTTGGCTTCTTGGGGTGCGGCCGGCGCGACGGCAGCCTTGCCGTGCTCGACGGCGAAACGCTTCAACCCCCGGATTGAAGGAGGTTGATCCACATCGTTGCGGCGGCATTCATCTTCGCAATGATGAGCACAAATGGTGCCGCAGATGAACGGCAAAGGGTTGGTTTCTTTAATTACTGCCAGCGCCTGGTCAAAGTCGCCTGTCGCGATGGCCAGAAGATAATCACGCACTCCCTGGTGCAGCGGACAGGCCGCCTGGCAGGGAGGAAATACTTTTTCAGCGGTATCGGCTTGATTCTGGTGCTGAGACATAGAGATCACTCCTCACGACAAAGTTTACCTTGTTAAACATTTCGCGATAAAAATCTTATCTCCTTTTAACTTCGCCCACAAAATTAAAGGCGGGAAGCGATTATTTTACGGGGCATACCTCGCCACCGGGCGCCTTTATCGCGATATGTTTGTCTCATGCAGCGCAGGTAAGATCTGCATAAAGGAGTTCACCGGCATGCGTCGAATATCAACCGGGTATAGAGAGTGTTCATTACTACGGTGCCATACTTTGACGCAGCGACGCTGTTGCCCCGGACACCTCGACCACCCGGCGCGCGGCGATCTCAACCCGTCCGGCGGCGTTCAGGTCGGTATCGGCGGGACGCTGGGCGCAGGTTCCCTGGTGGCCCGCATCGGCGCTATGATGGCCGTCCCCCACCAGAATCATACCCTGCACCAGCATGATGTCGTGCAGCGCTTTCAGGGTGGTTTCCTGGCCGCCGAACCGGGCAGCGCCTACTGTGACGGCCGTGCCCACGGTATTGAGGAGTGCGTGTTCCGCGCGCAGTTTTCGGCTTTTGTCCCAAAAAGCTTTTAACTGGGCGGAGATGGTGCCGAAATAGACCGGGCTGCCCATGATGATTCCATCCGCCCGGCGCAGCCGGCTGAACACCGTTTCCAATTCGCTGTTCCGGTAACATCGGCCCGGACAGGGGGAAGCGCAAGCCCGGCAGAAGGGGTCTTTTTGCGAATCAAGCACCGCGGCCACATGCACCAGTTCGCCCCGGGCTCCTTCCCGTTTAACCGCCTGAAGGGCCAGCTCCAACAGGTGCGCGGTATTGCCGTCCGGATTGGGACTGCCGTTTAATGCGATGATGAGCATCTAAATCATCCTCTCGTGATTATTTAATCGATCAGAACGAACTCTGCTTAGGAGGGCATCACCATGAACACGTTCAAAAAATACGTTTCCATATCTCTAATCCTTATGCTGTTGTGCGGCATTTTTGTCTCACCCGTTTATGCCGAACCGATTGAACTCGAGTTGACGGTTAAATCGGCCGCCTTAATCGAAGCGGAAACCGGCGCGCTGCTCTACGCTAAAAACGCCGATGAACCGCTGCCGCCGGCCAGCCTGACCAAGATCATGACCCTGCTGGTGTCCATGGAAGCAAAGGATCAGGGTCTGGTTGGATGGGAAACCAAGATTGTCACCAGTCAGAAAGCCTGGGAAACCGGGGAAGGCGGCCTCACTTCCACCATGTTTTTAAACATCAACCAGCAGGCTACTTTTAAAGAACTGATTCAAGGCATCGCGATCATATCGGCCAACGACGCCTGTGTGGCTGTAGCCGAACATCTCTACGGTTCAGAAGCCGCTTTCGTCCAAAAGATGAACCAAAGGGCGGCGGAACTGGGCCTGAAAAACACCCATTTTGTGAATACACACGGCCTGCATGATCCGGAGCAGAATATGAGCGCGATCGATATCGCGCGCCTGGCCGCGTATTTTGTCAAGACCCAACCTGAGGCGGCCGCTTTCCAGTCGGTTTCGGAATTCACTTTCAATGAAATCCGGCAGTTCAACCGCAATCCGCTATTGGGCAATTTCCCCGGGGTGGATGGAATCAAAACCGGCTATACTCCCGAGGCCGGCTGGCTGTTGGCTTCAACGAGTCTGCAGCAGGGGATGCGCCTGGTGGCCGTGGTCATGGGGGCCAACAGCAACGAATCGCGCCGGGAGGATAGTGAAGCGTTGCTCAGCTACGGTTTTCGCGAGTACGAGTTGTCCGTCCTGCACGAGGCGGGCGCTGTTGTAACCAGCGCGCCGGTCAGCCGGGGCAAAGAAGATGAGTTGCCCCTGATTGCCAACCGGCAGGTCGCCGCGGTGGTACCCCGCGGAGAATCCGCCGCCGGGTTCACAGAACGCCTGGTCCTGACCGAGCCCCTGGTAGCTCCCGTGGAAGCGGGTCAAAGTGTAGGCACTTTAGAATTAGTTGACGAGGCGGGCCAGGTAGTCAGCGAAGTAGAGCTGTTCGCTGCCGAGTCGATGGAACGGGTCGGTTTCTTTCAATCGATCTTCCGGGCGATCGGCAACTTCTTCTCCGGCCTGTGGCAGCGCGGACGCAATTTGACCGGTGATAATAGCTGACAGCAGGGGGATGAGACCTTGTCTCCTTCTCCCTAACCCTCTCCCCCCAAAAGGGGGAGAGGGTATTTGCAGGGTCCTATTTATTTTTCGGTAAGAGCGGAGCGCGCCGCGGCCAGCCGCGCGATCGGGATGCGGTACGGCGAGCAGCTGACGTAATCGAGGCCGGCGGCATGGAAAAATTCGATGCTGCCGGGATCGCCGCCGTGCTCGCCGCAGATGCCCAGTTTTATCCACGGCCGGGTTTGCCTTCCTTTTTCCATGGCCAGTTGGACAAGTTGGCCGACTCCGTCGCGGTCGATCTCCATAAAGGGATTTTCCGGCAAGATTTTTTGCTGCAAGTAGTACGGCAGGAACTTGCCCTCGGCGTCGTCCCGGCTGTACCCGAGGGTGGTCTGGGTGAGATCGTTGGTCCCGAAAGAGAAGAAAGCCGCTTCTTTAGCCAGCACGTCTGCTACCAGGCAGGCCCTGGGCAGTTCGATCATCGTTCCGACCAGGTAGGGGAGCTCTTTCCCCGCTTCCTGCAGCACCGCGGCGGCGGCATCTTCCACTACATGTTTCATCTGCACCAGCTCACCGATATGTCCGACCAGCGGAATCATAATCTCCAGCTGCAATTTTTCGGGCGCGATCCCTTCTTCGATCAACTCTACCGCAGCCTGAAAAATGGCGAGCACCTGCATCCGGTAGATTTCCGGATAAACCAGGCCGAGGCGGCAGCCGCGATGCCCCAGCATCGGGTTTAGCTCTGAGAGAGAGCGCACCTTTTGCAGCAGGGTTTCCTGCCGGTAAAGCAGGTCCCGGTCGCGCCCTTCCCGGCGCAGCCGATCCACTTCCACCAGCAGCGCATCGCGGTTGGGCAGGAATTCATGCAGCGGCGGGTCGAGCAGGCGGATCGTAACCGGGTATCCGGCCATCGCTTTCAGGATCCCCTTGAAGTCATCCTTCTGCATCGGCAAAAGATCCGCCAGGGCCGCTTCTCTTTCTTCCACGGTCGCGGCGAGGATCATCTTCTGGACAACCGGTATCCGCGCCTTGTCCATAAACATATGCTCTGTCCGGCAAAGCCCGATCCCTTCAGCGCCGAGTTCCAGGGCCAGGGCGGCGTCCGCCGGGGTATCGGCGTTGGCCCGTACCCGCAAGCGCCGTTTCTCGTCGGCCCAGGAGAGCAGTTCCCTGAACTCCGGTGTCAGCTCCGGGTCGATTAAGGGCACTTCTCCGAGGATGACCTGGCCGGTGGCGCCGTCTATGGAAAGGATGTCGCCTTCGGCATATTCCCGGTCTTCAATAAAAAATTTGCCCCTGGACGCATCTATTCTTAAAGCTTCACATCCGCAGACGCATGGTTTGCCCATCCCGCGCGCCACCACGGCGGCGTGGCTGGTCATCCCGCCGCGGCTGGTGAGGATACCCTGGGCCGCCTTGATCCCGTGGATATCGTCGGGCGTGGTTTCGTTCCTGACCAGCAGGACCGCTTCTTTTTCGCTCTCCATCGCCTGGGCCCGGTCCGGGTCGAAGACAACCTTGCCCGTGGCTGCTCCCGGCGACGCCGGCAAACCGCGGGCGATCACCTCGAGCCTGGCGCCGGGATCAATGCGCCGGTGTAAGAGCTGATCCAACTGGGCCGGTTCCACGCGAAACAGGGCTTCTTTCTTGTCAATTACCCCTTCGCGCACCAGATCTACGGCGATCTTTACCGCGGCGGCGGCGGTGCGCTTGCCGGTTCGGGTTTGCAGGATGTAGAGTTTACCGTTTTCAATCGTAAACTCGATATCCTGCATCTCCCGGTAGTGGTCTTCCAGTTTGCGGCATATCGCCACAAATTGATCGTAAATATCAGGCAATTCGCGCTGCAGATCCGCCAGGGGGTGCGGCGTGCGAATCCCGGCAACCACATCTTCACCCTGCGCGTTCAGCAAGTACTCCCCGTAGAGCGCCGCCTCGCCGGTGGAAGGGTTGCGGGTAAAAGCGACGCCGGTACCGCTGTCCCAGCCCAGGTTTCCGAATACCATGGTCTGCACATTCACGGCGGTACCCAGGTTGTCGGGGATACGGTTGATCTGGCGGTAGACGGCGGCCCGGGGGGTGTGCCACGAATCAAAAACAGCCTGCACTGAACGGATCAGTTGGTCCCAGGGATCGGTGGGGAAATCGCTCCCTATCTCCCGGCGGACCAGCTTTAAGAAAGCTTCAACCACCTGCTCCAGGTCGGACTCTGCCAGCTCCGCGTCTGTGCGTACATCTTTTCGGCGGCGCGCATCTTCCAGGATATTTTCAAATTGGTACGATTCTACTTTCATGACCACCCCGGCAAACATCTGGATAAAGCGGCGATAGCAGTCCATGGCAAATCGCCGGTCCGCCGCCTGCTCCGCCAGGATCTGCACAGTCGCCGGGTTGAGCCCCAGATTAAGAATCGTATCCATCATCCCGGGCATCGACATCACCGCACCGGAGCGCACGGAAAGCAAGAGCGGCTTTTCCCCTCCGAAACGCCGGCCGGTCTGCTCTTCCAGGAGCTGAAGATGTTCTTTAATTTGGCCGGTAAGTTCAGGCCAGATCCGGCGGCCGCGCTCAAAATATGTATTGCACGCCTCGGTGGTAATGATAAAACCGGGCGGGACCGGCAGACCGACCTGTGACATCTCCGCCAGGTTGGCCCCCTTGCCCCCCAATAAACTCTTCATCTCCGCCCGACCCTCCGCAAAGCGGTAAACCAGCTGCCCGGACATCATGATCTTTTAACCTCCTCTGACAACCTGTAAAATTTTATTGGCCACCTCTTCGACCGCTTTATTGGACACATCAAAGATCGTACAGCCTACCTGTTTCATAATCCGGCGGGCATGTTCCAGTTCCTCCACGATCCGCTCCATGGAGGCATAGCTGGCGTGGGCATCCAGGCCCAGAGCATTCAGCCGCTCCTGGCGGATCCGGCGCAGCTGCTCCGGATTGATAATCAATCCGACCACTTTCTTAGGGGCGATCCAGAACAGCTCTTCCGGTGGTTCCACTTCGGGCACCAGGGGCAAATTTGCGACCAGCAAACGCTGGTGCGCCAGGTACATGCTGAGCGGGGTCTTGGAGGTGCGGGATACGCCGATTAAAACCACTTCCGCTCGCAGCAGGCCCCGCGGATCTTTACCGTCATCGTATTTAACGGCAAATTCCACCGCGGCGATCCGCTTGAAGTAATCTTCATCCAAGCGCCGTACCCGCCCGGGCTCAAGGTAGGGGTCGATCTGCATCACCCTGGCGAAAGCCTGCATGGTCGGCCCCATAATGTCCGCGGTAGGCACGCCGAACCGCGCGGACTCCTCTTCCACGGCACGGCGCAGTTCGGGTAAAACGAGGGTGTAGGCGACGATGCTGTTGGTCTCGGCGGCTTCCTCAAGCACCTCTTTAATCTTAGCCACATCGCTGACAAAAGGAACGCGGCGCAGCTCTATATTGCCGGAATCGTACTGGCTGGCTACCGCCTTGACTACAAATTCGGCCGTTTCTCCGATGGAATCGGATAGTATATAAACAACCGGCCTTTCCGCGTGATCGTACATGGATCAACCTCCCGCTTAACCGCTTACTTCAGCCAACAACCGGGCTAAAGTGGTCTTTGTTACTTTACCCAACAGCTTAAATTTTCCTTTAGCAATTTCCTTGACCACAGGTAAAGCATCGATCTGATAATCGATAATTTTTTTGGCCGCTGTCAACATGTTATCTTCCGGATCAATAGTAATGATATTCGGCATCCTGGTCATAATGACCGTTACCGGTATTTTGGATAAATCCGTGGTCCCGATGGCCGCCTTGAGCAGGTCTTTGCGCGAAACCACGCCCTGCAGGCAGCCGCTTTCATCGACCACGAAAAGGGTGCCCACATCCTCCACAAAGAGGGTGACGATCGCCTCATTAACGGCTGTCTCTTCCCGCACCACCGCCGGCACCGCTTTAATTTCACTAACCTTAAACCTCTCCAGGTAGTCCGCCAACAAGTTTTTAATGTCTTTGCCGGTGAAGTAATAGCCGACACGGGGTCGCGCCGCGAGCGCACCAGACATGGTCAAAACCGCCAGACAAGGCCGCAGCGCCGCCCGGGAAACATTTAACCGCGCCGCAATCTCCTCACCGGATATCGGTCCCGAAGTTTTCACAATCTCGAGTATATCTTTTTGCCTCTGGCTTAAGTCGATTCTTTTCACCCCCGCGGCAAGGATATAGGCTACCCTGTAATTGGTTTTTAAACTATATAGTATATACTATATCAGGTGCCCCAGTTCCTGCCGTAATTAAAAATATTATAACTGCCATGGCATTCAGATTCCGAATTTACTGCCGGCTTTTTGTCAGGCTAATGAATATACTGCAGGAAAAACCATAAAAAAAAACCCGCCTGCTCCTAAGAAGGTTTCTAGGGACGATGAGGTTATTTTTCATTCCTTTTTGGATAGAGCACCATTACCCCATTTTCGGCAAAAGTAGCATGGGCATAGCCGGTTAAGTCTTCGAAACTTTTACCGGTTTACATATTTTGACTACTGATTACTGACTCCTGACTGCAAAATTAATGCATCGGGGTATTATCATCCGATTCATCCCGCGGTTCATCCGCCACCTCCGCTGCCGGCATATTGTTAACTTCAATGGATCCGCGGGTAAAAAGAAGCCCGATTACACTTAAAGCAGCCAGCTTGGGAAACACGGCTGCACCCAAAGCCGTTACCGTTACCGGCAGTTCAAACAAGGTATTTTCCTTCACTTTTACCTTCACCTTGGTCTGGTGCAACCGGCCTGCCAGATGACGGGCTCGAAAATAAATATCCCTGCCCCGGTCGGCCATATTATCCATAAAATAATCCTTGTTTTCTTCCAGATAAATCAGCGCTTCGACCAGGTCACCGCCGGTTTCCTCCAGCAGTTCCCTGGCCTGACGGTAACTGATATTCGCCCTGGCTTTGAGTTTATCGATCGTGTCCAGCGGTATTTCCATACCATCAGCCTCCTTTTGTGCTTGTATTATTTTAACGAAATCGGAGAACTTTTATCCCTCATGTTTACTGTTCCATCGCCCGCAGCAGGCGCAAGGAACGAATTTCGCCGATATCAAGATGGTAACTGATGAAAGAGGCGGTCATCTCGCCGAGCTGTTCTTTTTGACGTGCACGAACCCGGAGCAGAGAGAGCTGCCGCACCGGGGCCTCCAGCAGCCGGCCGGCCAGGGCGATAGTATCAGGGTCCAGCCTGACCCCGCCCCCGCCGCACTCGCCGCACAACAGGCCGCCCCGCGCCGGGTTGAACCAGGCGGCAGTGGGCGAACCGCACTGCAGGCAGCTGTCCAAACCCGGTCGATAGCCGGCCAGAGCCAGCAGTTTCAGTTCAAAGGCCCGGCAGAGCAACTGCCGGTCGATCTCTTCTCCGAGCAGGCGCCAGCCATCCAGGAGCAACCGGCAAACAGGAGGGCAAGGCTCTTCGCCGCTGATCACCCGGCCGGCCAGTTCTGCCAGAAAAAGCCCGTAGGGATACCGCGCCGGATCTTCTCTGAAGAATTGGAAGTGCTCTTTAACCTGTTGGCCGGTAATCGTAGCCAGGTTTCTTCCCTGGTACAACGTGTAGTGGCCGTATGTGAACAGGTCCACACCCGCGGCCAGTTTACTCATTGTCTTGCGCGCTCCCCGGGCCACCGCGTTCACTTTGCCCCGCTCCCAGGTGAGCAGGGTAATCAAGCGATCCGCTTCCCCCAGGGGCCGGCTGAGCAGTACCAGGGCATCGGTTTTATAGGTGCACTTGCTCAAGGGTCTTCTCTCCGCATCATAAATCCGTATAGCCGAACTCTCGTAAACTTCCTTCACGGTTGCGCCAATCCTTTTTTACCTTTACCCACAGGTCCAGGTAAACCTGCTGCCCAAACAGCGATTGCAGCTCCTGGCGGGCCGCGCTGCCCGCCTGCTTTAGAAGAGAGCCGCCTTTCCCGATCACGATGCCGGTTTGCGATTTACGCTCCACGAATATTTCAGCCCGGATGTCGATTATATTTTTCCCTTCCCGGAACGCCAGCGATTCGATCACCACGGCTACAGAGAAGGGGATCTCCTCCCGGGTGGCGTTGATAATCTTCTCCCGGATTATTTCGGCGGCAATAAAACGTTCCGGCTGGTCGGTAATCATTTCGGGAGGGTAATAACGCGGCCCTTCGGGAAGGCGTTCGATCACCGCATCCATAAAAGGCGCCAACCGCGTTTTGTGCAGCGCGGAAAGAGTAAACACGGCGTCAAACGGGTGCAGGGCGCGGTAGCGGTCACTGTGTTCCGCCAATTTTCGCGCAGTGGTCAGATCCGCCTTGTTCAACACCAGGAATACAGGGGTGGATACTTTCTCGAACAGTGCGGCTACATGGCGGTCACCGGGTCCGGGCAGACAGTGCCCTTCCACAATAAAGCAAACCAGGTCCACTTCGTGCAAGGTATTGCGTGCCGCCTGAACCATAGCTGAACCCAGTTTATGTTTGGGTTTATGTAAGCCGGGGGTATCTATAAAGATCACCTGAGCTTCATCCCGGGTCAATACGGCGCGGATCCGGTTGCGGGTAGTTTGCGGTTTATCGGAAACGATCGTCACCTTTTCGCCCAAAAGGGAATTTATCAAGGTCGATTTACCGACATTCGGCCTGCCCACCAGGACTGCAAAACCGGAACGATGCATCTGCATAACACCCCTAACTTTCATTACAAGAATTACACTAGTATGACATTCCTCAGTATAACATTCCTCAGAAAGAGGTGTATCCCCTTACCTTGTACCTTTTATTCTTTCCTACGCCAACAACTTATTGTATAATAAAAAAAGAAGGCGGCTACATCAGGCTAACAAGTTTGCTTAAATATCACGTACACAGCGGAAGAGGTGAGTGTCAATATGGAACAGGTACCGGGTCATGATCCGCAGCCGGATAAGCAGAGGTTGAAAAAGGCGGGCTCACGTGCTCTGATTGCCAATATCGTGTTCTTTGTTGTTCTTTTTGGAGGAATGTTCCTGGTACCCCTTTCGGGAATATATGTGGCCGCTGCAGTTATTATCATCGCTTTCATCGTCTCAATGCTCTACATCTATCTGTTTTAAAAGGAGCCGGTTTTTGAATCCGGCTGGAAGAGAACTGTCTTCAAGTCCAGCACAGGCGTATTGTTAAACAGGTCCAGGCCCCTCACTGTAAGCGTATTCTTCTTTATTTCCACCAGTTCCACTTCGGTATGTGACAAGGCATTGGGTCTTAAGGGAGCGCGGCAGGCAAAGATGCCGTAAACCTCGCCGCCCCGGCCGCTCCTCTCTTCTTTAAGCGCATAGCCCCGCGCCCTGTGCAGATAACCGATTACGATCATTCTTCTCTCTTCTTCCAAGCGGTGGAGCCCTTCCTTAAGGTCCGGATCGATTACGATTTGCGAGAGCAGTTCCCGGTAGTTTTGTGGTATCCCGCCCGTTTGATCATAATCGCAGACCACATAGCCGACCGGATTGAGCGTTGGAGGCAACCGCCATTGTTCGCTGGCAGGGGTGCCGGATAGATCCCCTTTCCTGGTGAGATCGGCTCCGCTGAAAGCTTGCGGCAACAAATCGGCTAGACGGCGTTCCACAATATCTCCCGCCGGGTTCCCCATCACCACCTCGATATCGCCGGCCAGTTCCCACAATACCTGTCGGCAGGCGCCGCATGGAGCCGGCGGAGGCGAACAGTCAGCCGCCACCGCTATACGGCTGAATTTTCGATAACCGGCATGCACGGCGGACCAGACAGCTGTGCGTTCCGCACAAACCGTCAATCCGAAGGAAGCATTTTCGATGTTTGAGCCGGTAAAAACAATCCCTTCGTCAGTGAGCAGCGCCGCTCCAACCGCGAAACCGGAATAGGGAGCATATGCCCTGGTGCAAGCGGCCCGTGCCGCGGCAAGCAAGCTTTCCGTACTCTTCATCGCCAAACACCCTCTCAGGACACGGCAAGCCCCGCCTTACTGCACGCTGCGGACATAAGCGGGCAGTTTCACGGAATCCAACCGAATAATATCGAAGCGCAAACCCCGTTTTAGCTCCATATTGGTGCGGATAATATCCAGGCCGCTGATCAACAGGTCCGGGTTGCCCACAGCCTCGATTACTACAGGGTTTACCGTAATTAATTTGTCGTTTACTTTAACCAAAGAACCGCTGCAGCGGATCGATGAAGCAACGGTCAGGCGCTGTCCGCCTACACTAATTCCCTGGGCTCCCGAACCGAATAGTTCATTAACTACGTCCCTGATGTCGGCATCGTGAATAATAGATGTAGTGGAGGTTCCCCCGGCCTCATCGTAGAGGCGTATCCCAATCCCCGGACCGCTCATCTCGGCCAACCCGGAAGACACTCTCAACTCGTGCAGTTTTAACCGGAGCGAATCCAACTCATCAGTCAGGGTCTGCAGGTGTTCGACCGGGTTGTAGGGAACCGCCAGGCGCCCGACACCATCCATGATTTCAAACTCGACGGATTGCTGCGGCGTATAGCGGTCATCAGGTAAAATCTGTTTAATGCGGAAGATGGTGGAATAATGTAAAAATCCCTCGGGCACCGTGGAAACCTCTTCATCCTCAATCCGCAGCGAAAGGTGATCTTTTTCGGTGGTCTGTCGCACATTTTCATCCTGGTTAATCACAGCCAGGATCTCATCGAGCAGCTTGGCTTCCGCTTCCCGCAAAATAATTTCCTGGACCCGGCGGCCCTGGTTTAAAATCACCTGTGTCAGTTCATCACTGCTTGATGATACCTCAACATCGTAATTGAAGGAAGCAAGCGCCTCCTTAACCGCGGTCCTGTTTAACACATTCAACTCCAAGGCCAGGCGCTGGTTGTACTCGGTTAAATCGCGCGCCACCTCTTGCTTATAACTAAGCCGGGTGGCGTTACTGGGAAAAGATACCCGAAACGAGTAATAAGTCCAGCCGATCAACACAGTATTAATTACCAGCAGGAGAACAACCACCAATTGATGTAATTTATAATCGGGAAAAGTACCTTTCTTGACCATGGAACCGTTAACCCCCAAGTATTCTCTTTAGATATTTATTGTCTTTCAACCAGGTATTATCCTATTTAGATAAATTTAAAATAATATTAAGTTAGCTTAATTATTCTCAAAAGCCGAGCAAAAGCCAAACCCGGGGGCCCAGAACAGCCAGGCCGGTGATCACGGCGAAAACTGCAGTGAGTAGAACCGCCCCCGCCGCCACATCTTTGGCGATATGAGCCAGTTCATGTTGGTCCATGGTAGCTACATCCACCGCTTTCTCCAGGGCAGTATTGACGGCTTCCGCCGTCAGGACAGCGAATACGGCGGCAAGCAGTAAAAGCATCTCGACTAGCGGCACGTGAAGCCAATAAGCGAAAGCAAGGACGCATAAGCCGGCCACAGCGTGGATGGTCATATTGCGCTGGGTGGCAAAACAATAAAACAGACCGGCAAAAGCATCTTTGAAGCTGCGCAGCAGATGCATGAGCTTGTCCTCCCTCACCCTGATTGCACATGATTGAGAATAGCCGCCTCCTTCTCTTGCATGACCGCTTGTTCGGCCGGATCGGCATGATCATAACCGAGCAGATGCAGCAACCCGTGCACAGCCAGCAGCAATATTTCTTGATCCAGTGAGTGGCCTGCTTCCCGGGCTTGCTCCGCCGCGCGGTCGATCGAGATATAAACATCACCCAGCATTTGCTCCTGCTCTCCGGCCGCTCCGTTCAACTCTTCCGGATCCGCCAAAGCGAATGCGAGAACATCCGTCGGTTGGTCCTGGCCGCGGTAAGTGCAGTTCAGGTTCCGCAGGTAATCATTGTCGGCCAGGATGATGCCCACTTCACCGCGTTCCAGTTTAAATTCGCTCAGCAGCATCTCCGCGACCCTGGTCAGCCTGCCGGCAAGCACTTCAGGCACTGGCCCGCTTTCCATCAGGCTGTTGATAATCACGTTCACTTGGCGGCGCTCCTTTCAATTTCAGCCCTTAAATCTTTCTCCGGATATTCAATCCGGGAGTGGTAAATTCCGGACATGATAAAAACAAAAGCATCGCCGATCTGATCCAGCTCGCGCAGGGTCAGGTCGCATTCATCCATCTGCCCGTCATTAAGCTTCTCCTTAATAATGCGCCTGATTAAGCTTTCCACCCGGCTGCTGACCGGCTTGGCAAGAGAGCGCACCCCCGCCTCAACCGCATCGGCAAGCATGATAATTGCCGCCTCCTTGGTTTGCGGCAGCGGACCTTCGTAGCGGAAACTATCCATAGAAACGCTATCCTGGCCGCAGCTCTCTACCGCCTTTTGGTAGAAAAAGGAGATCAGGCTTGTCCCATGATGCTGCTGAATCATCTCCAGGATCAACTGGGGCAAACGGTGCTTCCGGGCTAACTCCACCCCGTCCTTGACATGGGAACCGATAATCAAGGCGCTTAAGTTTGGGGAAATCTTATGATGCGGGTTTTCCCCTGAGAGTTGATTCTCCGTAAAAAAGTACGGCCGCTTCATTTTGCCGATATCGTGATAGTAAGCGCCTACCCGGGTCAACAGCGGGTCGGCGTTTACAGTTTCAGCAGCCGCTTCGGCCAGGTTGCACACCATCATACTGTGATAGTAGGTGCCCGGCGCTTTTCGCAGCAGCTCTCGCAGCAGCGGGCGATTCGGATTGGACAGCTCCAACAAGGTGATCGCCGTAGTCACCCCGAAGCCGCTTTCCAGGTAAGGCAGCAGCCCGATCGCGATCACGGAAGAAAAGATACCGTTACCGATCCCGGCGACCAGCCCCGAGCCCAACTCTTTTAAGAAACCGTATTCCAGGCTCAAGTTGCCCATAAGCAGAAACGAGGCGATAATCACAACCGTGTTGGTGGCAGCCACGTACAGCCCCGACTTGGCCAGGTCACTGCGCTGGCTTAGCCGAGAAACCGCGTAAATCGCCACCAGGCCTCCGGTCAGCGCCACCACCATAAAGATAAAATCGCCGCCGGTAATGAAGCCCACCAGTAAAGCAAAATTGACGTTCATCAGGACAGCCAGCTTGTAGCCGTAAATGACAGTAATCAGCAGCACACCCATGGCTACCGGAATCAGGTAGCCGGAGAAGTATGACGTCAGGATCGAGAAGACCAGGGTGACAATGACCACGAGCCCCAACAGCAGCAACAAAGAAAGGCTGTTATATACATTTTTGACAAATATAGATAAATATATGCCCGAGAGGACGAAAATAATTAATAATAGTAAAAAAAGTCCGATAAATGCCGGATAATCGGCATGCCGTCCCCGGATCAAGCCCAGGCTTTCGAGCTGAGCCATCTGTTTCTCCGTGACCGGTTCACCTTCACCGACAATCAGGGTGTTGCGCAGGATTAATACCGGCTCCACCGATTGACGGGCCGCGACCTGGTTTAGGGCGGTGGCTTCGGGGTTGAAAAGCATGTTCGGTTCTACCCGGGGCTCAACCAGCTTCTCGGCCACCCGTTTGAGATCAGCGTTAAAAGGAAACAAGGCAATCTCCTGATTTAAATGGCGCCTGGCCGTTTCCACGCCGTTGCTCTTAATCCCCTGCTGAAAAACTTCCTTTACGATCTCCACCAGGCGCTCCTGCAGTTCGATCAGGGTGCCGCTGTCCGCCAGCAGCGCCGCCAGGGTGGAACCCGGTATCTCCTCACCGAGCAGTTCCGCCAAAGCCTCTTTTTTTTCATTGGCCGACAGATCTGCGTCATCTTGCAGTTGCAGGGCAATCTCAAAAAAAGCGGCCAATTCCGTCAGGGTCCTGTCCAAAACCTCCGGATTATAATCAAAAACCTCCGGTACGGCCTCGGCGGCCGCGTCACGCAGCTGTGCGGTGGTATATTCATCGATTATGTCCCGCGGCGCCTTAATATTTTTGGAGCTGGGCCGTCCCAACTCCAGGTTTACCCGGGCCGGAATACTGACAATGACCAGCAAAAGGTAGATCACGGTAAAAATAGCAGCGGTCAACAGAAGCTTCTGCAAACGTGTGTCCGTACCCAGAGGCAGGAATCTTTGAAGCGCCTCTTTTAAGCCAATCGCTTTTTTCATTAATCGTTCTCCCTGATTACTTCATACTGCTCGTACGCTTTAATAATGTTTTGCACCAGGGGGTGGCGCACCACATCTTTTTCCGTCAGATAGACCAGGGCAATCCCCTCAATGCCGGCTAGAACCCGCGGCGCCTCTCCCAGGCCGGAATAACGGCCCCGGGGCAAGTCGATCTGCGTAATGTCGCCCGTCACGACTGCCTTGGAACCGAAACCAAGCCGGGTTAAAAACATCTTCATCTGTTCCGAGGTCGCGTTTTGCCCCTCGTCTAGAATGACAAAAGAATCATCAAGCGTACGCCCCCGCATATAAGCAAGGGGCGCCACCTCAATTATACCCCTTTCCCGGTACTTTTGAAAGAGTTCCGCACCGAGCAGATCATAAAGACCGTCATAGAGGGGGCGTAAATACGGATCAACTTTTTCCTGGAAATCTCCCGGTAAAAACCCGAGGTGCTCCCCTGCTTCAACAGCGGGGCGGGTCAGGATCATGCGCTGCACCTGCTTATTCTTTAACGCTTCCACAGCCAGGGCCAGGGCCAGGTACGTTTTACCGGTACCGGCCGGCCCGATACAAAGGGCGATATCATGCCCGCGGATCGCTTCCAGGTAACGCTTCTGACCGACGGTTTTCGGGCGGATCTGCTTGCCGCGCGGTGTTACCAATACCAGGTCGCTGAACATCTCCTTCAACCCGGCGCCGTTACCTTCCCGGGTCAGCTTCAAGGCATATTCGAATTCACGACCGGTTAACAGGTGGCCTTTGCGAATCTGGTTCAACAAATCCTGAAACATACGGTAGAGCGGTTCCACCTCATCCGCCGGGCCTTCAATGATCAATTCATGGCCTCGCGGAATCAGGCGGACGGCAAAGCTGTCCTCAATCAGGGCAAAATGTTGATCATGCTTGCCCAGCAGCAGAATCGATTCATCGCCGCTGTCCAGCAGAACCGTACGGCTTGTCAGCTGTTCATTCAAATAGAGATAACCTCCCGGCCTTACGTTTATGGTTCCAGCAGACGGATCAGCGTGATATCTTCCCTGGTTTCCGCAACCGCCCGCACCCAATCCCGTCCTTGCTCGCTGTATTGTTGATAGTATATCCGTTCAACTAGGGCATCTTCCGGTAATTGCGACTGGACCAGCGCTAGCGCTTCAACCTCAGCCCGCTGCCGGGCTTTCTCCGGCGTCAATATAATCGTTTCGGTATAGATTTCATGATAAGTTACTGCGACTAGTTCGACAGGAAGGGATAAATTCCTCCACCGCCAGCTCGTTTTTAAGACCTCCTCCCTGGTGCATTCATACGGGCTGGCTGCCGCGCCCCATAACCGGACGCTGCCTTGAGGCCAGCGGAGCTGATATCCCTTGACAGACTGCCCTGTCTCATTTTTGATAACCTCGGTTTGATCAAGCGGCGCCAGCCCCTCATACCACACCCGGGCTTCAACCTCACCTCTGGCTCGCACCACCGCGGCCGGAAGTGCGTAATCCGGTAAAGCGGGATCGAGTTCGAATATGGTGCCGCTGATTAACAAATCCCCCTTGGCGACAGTGTCACCGGGAGCGATTACAGCTGATCCTTCCAGGACCAGTACTCGCATAATTAAGCCGTCTTTGGCGGCCACCAGGTCGGCCGGCCGATCATCCAGATCTGGTTCAGGCAGGTGCTCTACGATTTCTATCTCCAGTAGTGTACCGCGCAGCCGTGCGCCCACCCAGGCAATAGTACCATGGCGGCGCGCCAGCTCCTCCTCCAGGTTCAATAGATCAATCTTTCTTTTCCAAACTCCGGGGCGAACCCCCAACTCACCGACCAACCTGAGCACTTCGGCCTGCTCCAGTTCTTTTGTGCCTGTAATGCGGATGAACCAGACCAGTGATGTAGACACATACAGCGCCGCGCAAAAAAATAAAAACCCCAGGACCAACCCCCAGCGGCGGCGCAGCCGGTAACTCCAAAACGGCAGGCCGGCTTTACGGATAATATGCAGCCGGCAGTGAGTTTGACGGATTAGGGGGCGCAAGACTCTAAAAGAACTGAGATAAATACTTAAGCGGGCTCCGGCGGGTTGTTTATGTAAATCCCAGAACCCGATGCCGCGCGCGATGGACAGGTTGAGAAGCCGCTCCACACCTCGTCCCTTTAAAGAAATAATTAAATAGCCGCGGCAGTAGCGCCACCATTTAATTATAAACACCGGTTTTCCCCCCATACCATTGGTCTAGACTTCGTATGACAGTTCTTCAAT
>JBFMGD010000015.1:0-53315 GCA_040751775.1 Bacillota bacterium
GGGCTGCCGCCAGGGCCGCTTCGCAACCGGCATGGCCGGCTCCGATCACGGTGACGTCATAAGGGGTTTGGTCGTATTTTACACAAACGTGGTTCATCAGACGCATTCCTTTTAATAGTCATATCCTCTGGCAATAGGCATACGCCTACCGGATCCGAAGGCGCGCGTGGTTACCCGCAGCCCCGGCGCAGCCTGGCGCCGCTTATACTCGGTACGATCCACCAGCGCCGTTACCTGGTAGACTGTCTCCGCGCGATGGCCGCGCGCTATGATTTCGGCGGGCGAAAGATTTTCTTCAATATATAGGTTCAGAATCGGGTCAAGCTCCGGGTAGGGCGGCAGGGAATCTTCGTCTTTCTGATCAGGCCGCAGTTCAGCCGAAGGGGCTTTACTGATCGTACGTTGAGGGATCACTTCTTTGCCATGCAGCCGGTTCAGGTAAGCGGCCAGTTCGTATACCATCACCTTGGGCACATCGGCCAGAACGGCCAACCCGCCGGCCATATCCCCGTACAGGGTGCAGTAGCCGGCCGCTAGTTCCGATTTATTACCAGTGGTTAGCGCCAGGTGACCTTCCCGGTTGGATATGAACATGATCTGGTTGCCCCTGATCCGGGCCTGCAGGTTTTCTTCCGCTAAATCCTGTGCCGGTCCGCCGTCCTGGTTGAACAGCTCCAGGAACGCCAGGAATGGTTTTTCGATCGGCATGATGCGGTAATCTATTCCTAAATTTTCAGCCAGGGCCCGGGCGTCCTCCACGCTGTGTTCGGATGAATAAGGTGAAGGCATCAATAGGCCCACTACATTTTCCGCTCCCAGGGCGTCAGCCGCGATCGCAGCGGTCACCGCCGAGTCAATACCGCCGCTTAAACCGAGTACGGCGCTGCAAAAACCGGTTTTGGCCAGGTAGTCTTTAATGCCCAGGCAGAGTGCTCGATAAATAGTCCCGATATCTTCCTTTATCGGTGATACCTGTTGTTTCGGTCGGGAAAAGAGGGCGTCACTTTCAATAAAAAAAAGCTCTTCTGCAAACGAGGCGGCGCGATAAATTAACTCGCCGCGATTATTGTAGACGAGGCTCGTTCCATCAAAGATCAGTTCGTCGTTTCCACCGACCTGGTTTAAGTAGATCAAGGCAATGCCGTGCTTCGTAGCCAGGTGCCCGACCATCTTTTCCCGCAGTGACTGTTTGCCCTGGTTATATGGAGAGGCGGAAAGGTTGATCATAACGGCGGCGTTCATGCGGACCAGTTCTTCAACCGGGTCCAGGTCGTACAAAGGGTGTGGGCAGAAATCGCGGTCGTTCCAGATATCCTCACAGATCGTCACCGCAACCGTTAAGTCGTTCATCATTTCAACGGCTAGTTCCGGGGAACGCGTGAAGTAGCGCTTTTCGTCGAAAACGTCGTAGTTGGGCAGAAGCGTTTTACGATGTACCCTTTTTACGGTTCCGTTTTCGAGAAACACGGCGGCGTTGTAAAGTTCGCCTTCAACCCGGTAAGGCGTACCTGTAAGTATTGAAGGCGCGCGGCCGGCTGTGAGAGGCGCCAACTCTTCCTTGATTATCTGTTCCACCTGCAGAATAAAGCCGTTATATAGCAATAAATCCTGGGGAGGATAGCCGGTTACGGCCAGTTCAGGAAAAACTACCAGGTCTGCCCCGCCGGAAAGGGCTTTACGGCAGCAGCGTATTAATTTAGCCGTGTTTTGCTTGAGATCTCCGACGACCGGGTTAATCTGGGCCAGGGCAATCCTCATAAAATGACTTCGCCTCCGCTTGAAAAACGCTCTCGGGATGTAACTTTCCCGCGAGCGTTTTCCCGATATTGTCTAACTTAGGTATATTAATTCCTGGCTGAATTATAAACAAGCCGACCGTTAAAGTCAAGGAACATTCCCATCTTCTAAAGGGGGCCAAGATTAAATGTCCGCGGATTGAACCTTAACGAGCAGAGCAAAATTATACTTGACATGAGAAGAAAGTGGATCTATAAATAGAGTAGGAAGTTAGGCATGCCTAACACAAAGGAGCGTTTTTCATGTCCCCTCTGCCTGTAAGCGCGTCTCTGCAGGATTACTTAGAAGCTATTTTAAACCTTTCCGCCAACGGTGAACCGGCGCGGGTCACTGATATCGCTGCGGTTTTGAATCTGGCTAAAGCCAGTGTAACCCAGGCCCTCGGTGTTTTACAGGAGCAAGGCCTGGTCAGCCACGATCGCTATGGGCCGGTAGCGCTCACTGATCAGGGTTACAGGCTGGCCGTGACAGTAAAAAACCGTCATGAAGTAATATTGAACTTCTTGGTAGAAGTGCTCCGGGTAGATCCACTAGTTGCCGAGCAAGACGCCTGTTTATTAGAGCATTCCGTCAGCAGCCAGACGATGGAAAAGTTGGTTCAATTCCTGGAGCGCAATAATTCAGCTGGTTCAAGAATGCGGGAAGAATGAAAGGAGAGAGGTCGCTAATGGCGCAAGAGCTTCCATTAAACAAACTGGGTAAAGGTGAGGTCGCGGCGGTTACTCGCGTCGGGGGCCAGGGGAGCACACGGCGCCGCCTGATGGAAATGGGTGTCATTCCGGGAGTTCAAATCACGATTAAAAAAATCGCCCCCCTGGGGGATCCAATTGATGTGCTGGTGAAAGGCTATCACCTTAGTTTGCGCCGCCGGGAAGCGGCAGAGATTTTTGTGGAGGTGGTTTAACTGAGGGAGCTACCGCTGGCGATGCTGCATCCCGGTGTTGCCGCCACAGTAAAAGAAGTGTATGGCGGAGAAAGGGCGCTTTACCGCTTGACCGAGTTGGGTCTGGTTAAAGGAGCGGTGCTGTCGCTTCTGCAAAATATGCCCGGGGGATCGTTAATCGTTTCTTTAAAGGGATCACGGATCGCTATCGGCCGTGGTTTAGCTATGAAAGTAGCGGTGGAGGTGCAGGAGGCCGGGGACAGCGCCTACCGGAAAGCGGCCTTATAATAATTTTTTATAAATAGTTAGCCAAACCTAACATATTGTAGCGGAAGAGGAGGTGAAGTTATGGCCAAAGAAAATCCGGCTAAAGAAGAAAAAATGTTCACTATCGCGCTGGCCGGTAACCCAAATGCCGGGAAGACCAGTATTTTTAATCATCTAACCGGTTCAAAGCAGCATGTGGGCAATTGGCCCGGCGTGACCGTGGAAATCAAGGAAGGCAGCCTGTTTCACCAGGGCCGCCGCTTAAAAGTGGTCGATCTGCCCGGCACCTACAGCCTTGGCGCCTACTCTGAAGATGAAGTGATTGCCAGAAATTTTATTGTCATGGAGCATCCGGACCTGGTGATCAACGTGGTCGACTTAACCAACCTGGAGCGCAACCTTTACCTAACGCTCCAGTTGCTGGAGCTGGGCTTGCCGGTGGTGTTGGCGTTAAACATGTATGACCAGGCAGAAAATCATGGAATCAAGGTAGACCTGGCGAAGCTTTCCGGTATGCTGGAGTTGCCGGTAATACCGACTGTCGCTACCCGCGGGGAAGGCAGCCGTGAACTGATCGAGGCCGCTGTCTCGATCAGGCTTCCCAAAACCGGTTCGTTCAAGGTGGACTACGGAAAAGAAGTGGAACATGCGCTGGTCGTTCTGGATCAGTTTTTAGCGCGACAAGCCGTTCCTGCCTGGTCTCCAGGCAACCGCTGGCTGGCTTTAAAACTGTTGGCAAAAGATGAAGCAGTATGGCAGGCAGTGCGTCATATGCCCGCCGGCAGTGCTTTGCTTAAGGAAGTTGATGATCTCCGCGGGCGGTTGGAGCGGAAATTAAATGATGATGTGGAAACAGTAATCACAGACCGCCGCTACAGGTTAATCCAGGAAATCGCCGCGCTGTGCATCACCCGCAAGACGGAAAATGGCGAGCCTGTTTCACTTTCGGATCGCATTGACGCGGTAGTGACCAACCGCTTTTTGGGTCTGCCGCTCTTTTTGCTGGCCATGTGGGCGGTATTTCAATTTAGTTTCACCCTGGCTGATCCGTTTATCGGTTTTATTGAAGGGAGCTTTACCCGGCTTGGTGAAGTTGTCGCTGTACTGTTGGCCGGCGTAAACGCGCCGGCGGTATTAATTGCTCTGGTTGTCGATGGGGTTATCGCCGGGGTCGGGTCGGTTTTGGTGTTTGTCCCCAATATATTTTTGCTTTTCCTGGCAATTTCGCTCCTCGAGGACAGTGGGTACATGGCCCGGGCCGCGTTTATTATGGACCGCTTCATGCACGGTATCGGTCTGCACGGCCGTTCTTTCATCCCGATGCTTCTCGGCTTCGGTTGCAATGTGCCGGCGATCATGGCCACGCGCACTCTTGATAATAAAAAGGACCGTTTTCTCACTATCCTGATTAATCCGCTGATGTCTTGTTCAGCCCGGCTGCCGATCTATGTCCTTTTTGTGGGGGCCTTCTTCAGCGCCTCTAGGGGCCTGATTATTGCCTCCCTGTATCTGTTGGGTTTTATTTTGGCGATTGTGGTCGGACGCTTGTTTAAAACCTTCCTATTTGCGGGTGACACCTCTCCGTTTCTCATGGAGCTGCCTCCATACAGGCTGCCTACAGTAAAGAGCTTGTTCATTCATATGTGGGATCGCGGCAGCGGTTTTTTGCGCCGTGCGGCAACGGTGATTATCACCGCGTCCATAGTAATCTGGGCTCTTGCCAATCTGCCGTGGGGCGTAGAATTCGCTTCGGCCGAAAGCTTATTGGGCCGTATCGGTACAGTATTCGCTCCGCTGCTTTCACTGGCCGGCTTTGGCCGCTGGGAGGCCGCCGCGGCTCTCATTTTCGGCCTGTTGGCAAAAGAGGTCGTGGTAAGCACCCTGGCCGTAATCTATGGCGCTGCTGAAACTGGCTTAACGGAGGTTATCGCCGCCGCCTGGACACCACTTTCGGCATATGCTTTTATGGTTATGACTTTAATCTATATACCCTGTGTGGCCACAATTGCCGCGATTCGAAAAGAAACCAACTCCTGGGGCTGGACCGGTTTTGCGGTCGGTTACAGCCTGTTATTGGGTTGGCTGATGGCTATACTGGTATTCCAACTTGGCCGCTTGCTCGGTTTTAGTTAATTGGAGGTGTGGGCATAGAAAGATGGGTCGTCCCGGGTATTCTGATGATAGCCTCTCTCTACCTGGTAGGGCATATTCGACGTTCTATTAAGAAAGACGACTGCGCCGGCGGTTGCGCGGGTTGCCCCGCCCAGCGCGGAGACCGTGCCGGCAGCTGTAATAACCGGAACGGCCGCTAACTGTATTTTAGATTCCGATTATCAGCTAATATTGAAAGTCTGAAGCCTTGTCTTCTTATTGCTGGAAAGCTATAATGAATGATAATAGCAAGTTCGCCTGTTATAATTATTTTGGAAGGGGGGTTTAAGGCTTGCTTGAAATATTTGTCAAAGAAGGTTGCCCATACTGCCGGCAGCAGATGGCAGACTTCGATCGGGACGGTAAATCCTATAAGGTGCATAACGTGAGCAGTGATTCGGAAGCTTTGCATAAAGCAAAAGTTCAATTCAAGGCAAATAAGGTGCCGGTAGTTGTGGAAGACGGTGAAGTTAAATCAGTCGGTTATCAAGGCGCCGGGTGAGGGATATAATTTAATTTAACGCGCGCCGGAGGCGTGCCGCAATAAAATTAAGTTATCCCTCTCAGCGTAAAGCCGTATTTATAGAGAACCCGTTTTTTCAACTTGAATTCATCATGCAGCACCAGCAAGCCCGGCGTGTCGCCGCCCGCTCCTTTTTGTTTGTAGTCGATGTTCAGGGTGATGTTTGCGCGGCGGGGCAGTTCATGGATATGCTGTGCCTTTTCCAGGTCCGCGTCCGTATACGGGCGGGCGCTGATATTGAGCAGCGTTCCGGCGGCGTCTTCCACCAGCAAACCTCTACCCTGGTCGTCGGTAAGCCTGGCCCAGCGCACCTCGGTGCGGTTGCCGTTCTCCTGGGGATAGAGGTAGTCGTGCACGGCTTCGTCCACCGGCAGGGTATGAATGCCGACCACCCCGCTGAGATTGCGATCCGACATGGTTTCATGCGGCCCTTTGCCGAACCAGCTCAACCGGTTGTAGCGTCCGGGGACAGCGAGTTGCATCCCGAAGCGGTCCAGCTCCCGGCCTGGTATGAACTCGCTCGTTACGGTGACCGCGCCGTCGCCAGACACGGTATAGGTTGTGCTCAAGGGAGAACGGCCGTGCCTCACTTTTGATCTTACTGTGATGATTACCCGCCGCGGTTCCGGTTGTTCCTGATAAACGCTGATTACTTTTCTACCAGCTTCGGCCATTTTCCAGGGGCTTTCCCGCTTCAACAATGGAATGAAGTTGCCTATCCCAATATCGTTGCAGGTAGGTACCCGCCAAAAATTTGGCCGCAAGGGCGAAGCGATTAGCTCCCGGCCCCGGCAGGTATAGGAGGAGAGACGGCCGGTTGCCAGTTCCACCGCCGCGCTGAAGGCTTCGCCGCTGACGGTGATCAAGCCGCCTGTTTTTGTAACACGCAGGGGTGCGGTATCCTGGTCTACGATCACTGTTTGCCGTTGGCCGGTGAAAGGCAGCTTAAACTGGTCCCAAGCGATGAGATGCCCTCGCGGCGCCCAGGGGGCGTCCTGCGCCAGGGTAAATTCGACCACCAGGTGATATTCACCTTCTGAGTGCGCTGCGGGAATGGTAAAGGGAACCACCACCTCGCCGCGTTCCCCCGGTGCCAGATCCGGCAGTTCCAGCGGACCTTCTTCGATTAGCTGTCCGTCTAAAGTAACTTTCCACACTGTGTTTACAAAATTTAAATTTTGAAATTTATACTTATTTTCTATGGCGAATAGGCCTTTCTCCGCATTAAGCGGCTCTACTTTGATCGCCTGGTATACTTTTTTAACTTCGTACAGCGCCGGGTGAGGTGTACGATCGGCGGCGACGATGCCGTTGCCGCAGAAAATGCCGTTGTGGGGCTTGTCTCCGAAATCACCGCCGTATGCCCAAAAATCTATACTTGTTCCGGTCTTTTTCAGGATACTCTGATCTGAAAAATCCCAGATAAATCCACCGATACAGCGGGGGTACTTTTCGAATACGGCCATGTACTGATCAAAGTTGCCGAGGCTGTTGCCCATGGCATGGGCGTACTCACAGAGGAGGAATGGTTTCTCCCGGTATTGCCGGCAACTGACCCTGCGGCCGAAGGGGTTTTTCCATTCCAGCACACCGGCCCGCACAGTCTCGCCTTTACCAACCCTTTCCACTACCCGGGGCGGGGCGTACATCATGCTGAAAAAGTCGGAGATATCGAGCACATGATCACCCTCATAGTGGATCGGCCTGGTCGGATCGATCTCCAGGACCGCCTGCTTCATCTTCCGGATAGTAGTGCCGTAACCCGCTTCGTTACCCAGCGACCAGGAAATTACGCAGGGGTGGTTTTTTTCTTCTTCCACCATGCGCGCCACCCGGTCAATGCACGCCCCGACCCAGCGAGGGTTATTACCAGGCAGGCGGTGCCGCAGGCCGTGAGTCTCCAGGTTGGCTTCATCCATAACGTAGAGGCCGTAGCGATCGCATAGGTCGTAGAAACCCGGGCTGTTCGGATAATGGCTGGTCCTGACAGCGTTAATATTGTTTGCCTTGAGCAGCTTGATATCGGCTTCGGTAACGCTTAGCGGGACGGCGTGCCCGTAGCGGGGGTGAAATTCGTGCCGGTTAACACCTTTGATCATAATCGCTTTTCCGTTGACCAGGAGACAGCCTGCCTTGATCTCCACTTTTCGGAAACCGAAAAAGCAGCGCCGTGTCTCCAGAACTTCCCCCGCGCCGGTTTGGAGAGTCAGGAGAATTGTATATAGGTAGGGGGTTTCCGCCGTCCACTTGCGCGGGTCGGCGATTGCCGCCTGAAGCCGCAGCTCCGTTTCGGACCCTGCGGCGGCAGCGGCGATTTCACCGGAGACGAGCGGTTCTCCTCCCACCGCCTCTCCCGTTTCGTCCAGCAGGGTCACCAGCAAACGGCAGCGGCGCTCGCTGCCCGCGGTGCCGTAATTCTTAATCTTAGCTTTCAGGTGCAACACTGCGTTCCGACAGCCGCCGTCCAGCTCCGACCAGGCAAAAAAATCACGTACCGTCAACTCCGGTACGGCCATGAGATCGACATCCCGGAAAATGCCGGATAAGCGCCACATGTCCTGGTCTTCGAGATAGCTGCCGTCGGACCATTTGTACACTTCAACGGCGGCGGTATTAACGCCCTCTTGCAGAAATTCAGTTATCCTGAATTCCGCCGGGTTCATCGAACCCTGGCTGTAGCCTGCTGCCTGCCCGTTTAACCACAGGAAAAAAGCGGATTTCACTCCGCCGAAACGGATAAACAGCTCTCTGCCGGCCCATCGTGCCGGCAGGGTAAAGCTGCGCCGGTACGATCCGACCGGGTTGTCGTGATGATCAATCTTCGGTATGCACCGTTTGCGCAGGCTGTATGTATAGCCGAAGTTGCGATAAATCGGTGTGCCGTAGCCTTCAATTTCCATGTTGGAAGGGACGTTGATTTCATCCCAGCTGCTGACATCGAAATCAGGCCGGTAAAAATGGAGCGGCCGCTCAGCCGGCCTGGGCGCCCAGTAAAACTTCCAGGGGCCGTTTAAAGAGCAGACAAAAGGGGAATGATCGCCGCTTAGCGCCGTTTGCCGGTCGGGAAACGGCGCGGCGGTGCAGCGCGGCGGTTCTTTATTTATACCGATAACAGCCGTGTCTTCCCAATAGGGCTTTCCTTTGCGCATGGTTAACCCCCCATACTTTATTCATCTTGCTCCCTTGAAGCTGATTATATTATAACATGCCATAATTTGTTTCTTCTGTACCTGTCCAAAAAAATTCCTCAAATTGCCCTTCTAAGAGGAAATAAATCAGGGCACCTCACACAAAACGACTGTCATATTTGCGACTGGCAGGAATTATCCGTCTTGAGACGAAGTACTACCGACGTCTTGGCGGGGAGCGGTAAATGCTAAAGCAGCTTCTAACGATTATATCTGCTGCCGGTATAATTGTCCGGAAACTTGCGCACAATGCGGCTTCACCGCCTGCACGGGATCATCGAAGCCCAAAAATGTAAGCCGAGCGCGTTGTTCAATCTGACGAGGTTTTGGTGACAGGTATGTTCATGGAATTGATGACCAAAGCAATGCGGCGCTATCTGGTCGGAAAGAACCAGGACTTCTCCTTTAAAGCTTCACAAAATTTCGATCTTGGGTCTATCCGGAAAACGGATCTCTATATTCATATCCCTTTCTGTAAAAATGTTTGTCCCTATTGTCCGTACAATAAGATCAAGTACGACCAAAACATGGTTGGGGCGTACCTGGAAGCCCTGCTCTCGGAAGTCGAGCAGTACTATCACCGGTTCGGGAGAGCCGAGATTACTTCTATCTACATCGGCGGCGGCACTCCCACCAATCTGATCAATGAACTGGGCGCTGTTTTAAATACGATCCGAGAAAGATTCAACGTTAGCGGCGATATCTGCGTGGAGACAAACCCGGGGGATCTCAACCGGGCAGTAGTCAGCCGGCTGGTTGAATACGGGGTCGGCCTGATCAGCCTGGGTGTGCAGAGCTTTGATGATCGCTATCTACAACTGCTCGGCCGGGGTTACAAATCTGCTAATTTGGATCGCGCCATCGATATGGCAGTTACCGCCGGTTTTAAATCGGTCAATCTCGACCTGATGTTTGCCCTGCCGGGACAGACTTTAGACGACTTGTCGGCGGACCTGGAAAAAGCGAGGCACTCCGGGGCCGATCAGATCACCACCTATCCTCTTTTTTCTTTTCCCTATTCCACGGTCGGCCGCTACCGGAAACTGAAAAAAGTAAAGATGCCCAACCTAGTGGTAAGAAGAAAAATGTACCGCTCCATTCATGATTATTTTTTACGGCAAGGGTTCCGGCGGGTTTCGGTATGGGGTTTTTTGCGGGGCGAAGCGCCTCGCTATTCTTCGGTTACCCGAGACCACTATATCGGCCTGGGAGCCGGAGCCGGTTCGTACATCCCGGGAAGTTTCTACCTGAATACATTTTCAGTTGAAGAATACATTAAAAAATGCCGCGCGGGCAAGCTGCCGGCAGTCTTGCAGATGGACATCACTGAATCGCTGGCGCGCTACTACTGGCTTTATTGGCGTTTCTACGACACCTATATTCCGAAGGAACAGCTGGAGGAGCTGTTCGGATCGGATCACCGGAAGCTGAAGCGCATGTTAAGCCTTCTCAGTGCTGTTGGAATGGCCGAAGAAAGCGAGACCCGGATCACGCTCAACGAACGGGGCGCTTTCTGGCTGCACCTGATGCAGAATTATTTTTCGTTGAATTATATCAACAAGGTCTGGTCCGCGGCCGGGGAATCGCCATACCCGGGTCGAATCAGCATTTGACGAAGCGATTATTTAACTGGGTTTACCGTACGCCTGGTGGATAGTAATGGTCAGCTTTGAAGTAACCAAGGGCGACAGCGGCACCAAAGAATAATGTAGCTTTTGAAAAAGCTGACTGTGTTCCTGACGCCCGACCAAAAGCCCTTGATTGCCGGCACCTACTTCACTAAGAAATCTCGCTATGGTATCTCGGGCATGGTCGAGTTGCTGCCAAAACTGGCTGATTTCTGGAAGCGCGAGTGTAATAAAGTATTTGAAGCCGGGGAAGATCTACTGCGCGCGGTGCGGCGGCAGGGGAGAGCCGGTAAAGGAACGGCAGAGCTGCCCGGGGTGGTGTCCTGCGCGACATGACGGATCCGGAAGGGGGCTTTTATGCCGCGGAAGATGCCGACTCGGAAGGGGAAGAACCGCCCGCAAGATGGACCTTTCGGATTTGAATGAACTGATCGTAGAATCGCGGGAAGAGCTGCTGGAGGACGATCCCGAACAGCATCCCGCAACCAGCGGGAAGGCGGCCTCCTTGGGTAGGGAGAGAAAGCGCAGGCATCCTTTGACCCTGATTGAGATAACCTCCAGGATATTGAAACAGCGCGCTCGAAAGGGGAACCTTAAGCCCGGTATGGGTGCAGATTGCCGCCTCGATCGGCAGTTCGTGGCATATACCGAGCATCAAGGCGATAATGGTTTTTGGGACGCACTCAGGGCGGTGTTGGCGATTATACCCAGCGCGGCATAAAAGCTGTCTCCTGATGCTCATAAAATCATTAGCCGTGTCGCGGCAATACATACAAGAGGACCGAGAAAAAGTGGCAGATGCTGCCTCCCAATACAAAAAGGTGCCAGACGGTATGGTTAAAAAGATTGCGGGTGCGGGCATAGAAAAAAATACCGCCTGTATAGAAAACGCCGCCGGCCAGCAGCAGGATCAGCCCCCAGGCAGGTAAATTCAGAATCAGCGGTTTAATTGAACCGATAATCAGCCATCCCATAAGTATATAAAAAATGGTGGAGAGTACGACGAGACGGTTAATAAAAAGGGCTTTGAACAGGATCCCAACCAAGGCCAGGCCCCAGATAACTCCAAAAAAAGTCCAGCCGAGCGGCCCCCGCAAGGTCACCAGGGTAAAGGGTGTGTAGGTGCCGGCGATCAGGAGGAATATAGCCGAATGATCCATGATCCTGAAAAACTTTTTAACCCGTTCCTTCTGGAAACTGTGATACAGAGTGGAGCATAGATAAAGAATGACCAGGGTGGCGCCGTATATGCTGAAACTAACGATATGCCAGGCGTTACCGTAAATTGAGGCAAAAACGATTAGCAGGACCAGGGCTGCCGCGGACAATCCTGTTCCAATACCATGAGTGACGGCGTTGGCTATTTCGTTCGGCGGAACGGTTCTTCTAGCGCCTTTCATATTTACTCGCCTCCTTCTTCTCATTATACATGGGGCTGCAGGCTACGGCAACGAGCTTTCCCCCCGGATCCGAAACACGGAATATTCACCCATATCACCGGCCGCTCGAAAAGGGATTTGTGGCGTAATGGCGAAAAATAGTATAAATCAACCGGCAGTTTTTTTTAATCTCTGAAGAACCAACAACGCTCACGGTATTGCCTTTAAGTCTGACAGTGATACCGCGTAAAAGACAACGGCTGAGTATATTTCCCAGGAAATCTTTCAATATGACAGCACGGTCTGACAGCAAAAAAAGTAATTTCCAGTCGAAAGGCGTTATGGCAGAAATTCTATAAAGAGAGGTGTTTAAGGTGGCACAATTGCGATACCCGCGGTCTATAATCGCGCTCCTGCTGATATTTGTACTGATCTTGGTAACCGGCTGCGCTGAACCGGTTGCGCATGAAGACGTGGACCGGCCTGATGATCACGCGCCAGATGGAACGGGTTCGCCTGACCTGGCGGTAGGCGAACTGGCCTATCTTTCAGAGGGAGACCTCTGGCTATTATCCGGGGAAGATCGAAACAGGCTGACCGATAGCGGAGATGTGTGCTTCTTTCAGTGGTCGCCCGATGGCAGCAAGCTCGCCTATATCCGCGCGGCCGAATCCTGGCCGGAGACGGGATCGATCTGGCTGATGGACGCCGATGGCAGCGCAGTTTTGTTAGTGGAGGAAACGGTGCCGCTGCTGGATTACCTGGCAGGCAGCGCCGGCCTATGGCTGCCGAACAGCAATGAGTTGGCCTATGCACAGCGAGAACCGGACCGCTTGCGCATCGTTAATGCTTTGACCGGAGACCGGCGAGATCTTGATTTAAACGGAGAGCTGGTCCGGGCGCCGCGATGGCATCCGGATGGAGAACTGACCGCGGCGGTAACCGCGGAGCAGGTCTACGGGAGCACCTTTTATCATGTGACAATACTGGATCGAACCGGCACATTCCGGCGGATGCTTACTGAAAACAATGCCGCCTGCTGGTGGAGGGGCGGTGAAAACCTGGTCTTGGCCGGTTACGGCATTTGGGAGATTAGCGGTTTTTATTACTTTACGGAGTTGGCCGAGGTTGACGCGCGAGGAGAGCGCTACCGGGTCCTTTACGACGGAGAACTGTGGAATCTGTATCCGTTTATGGAAGCGTCGCCGTCCGGCGACTACCTGGCCGTTAGCGCATACAATGCTCTGATACTAGTGCAGCCGCACGAAGCGGCTGCACTGTTACTGGAACAGGACGTCATGACCACGTATTCCGAATTCTCCTATCCGCTTCTTTTTACCTGGGCCCGGACGGGAAACCGTATTGCCGCACTGGTTTATACGGAAACCGGTGAACTGTCCGGCGGGCGGGTTGAAGGCTATTGGGATTTGGTGTTGGTAGACGCGGCTACCGGTGATACGGTAGTGTTATGGGAAAGGATCTATAGCGTGGGCGAAACAGAAGATGCCGTGCCGATGCGCGTGTTCCGGCCGATTACCTGGTCTCCCGGAGATGAGAGCTTGCTGCTGCAGGTCGACCGGGCCGGCGGCGGCTATGATATCTTGCTGTTGGATCTGGAGAGCCCGGAAACGCCGCGTCTCCTTGTGGAGAACGCCTGCCAACCCGTCTTTAGGCCTGATTAAAGCTAAGATCCCGCTGGGGTGCTGCAGCTGCATACCGCGCCCCCGCGGCTACCTGGAAAAACCGGTAATGGTCTTGTCCGTCAGGCACTACCGTTAAATTAATCAGCCCCCAGGACCATATGCATCTGGATGAAACGCATCATGTCGGTTCGGCTGAGAATGCCGACCAGTGCGCCGTTGTCCATGACCAGCGCGCGGCCTTCGTTTTGCGCGGCCATCTTCATCATGACCACGGCGGCATCGAAACAACCAGGCTTTGCTTGTACGGGGTCATGATCCTTGCGGCGGCTTACCTTCACTCCGGCAGTTGGCCATGCCAGGTTGTTTTCCCTGCTTTAGCCAGCCTGATTAACAAAAGCCGGCGGATGGAGGCTTATCAATGAATCCCCGATGCAAATTGGGCCTATTGCTTACCCTTGATCTGCTTTTTCTTTTACTGCTGCTGCTGTTCATGGTATATTTTGGCCTGAGCCACGTGTTTTTACTGGGCCTTGGAATCTTGTTACTCCTTCTTTCACTTTATGACTGCCGAACTGGACGCCTTTCCAGTGTGACGGCGCTACTGTTTGGCCTGCCGGAGGTTTCGGATAATGGTAAGCTGAACTGGTTACCCATACTGCTGTCACTGGTTCTGGTTTTTTACAGCGCTCCGATACTCAAGCAACACGGGTTGGTGAATACAGCCCAGCGTTGGGCCATGCAAAGCGGCTTGTTTCAGCGGTTGGCGCTGTGGTCTGCCGCTATTGCCGGTCTGGTAATTGCCGCGGCAGTAACTCTGGCCGGATTGGAGCGTAGAAAATAGCTCGTTTCTTTGATTGGAGGTTGAGATAAGCGGACGCTTCTCCGGCAGCCGGCTTGAGCGGGACCGGATTGTCTTTGACGGATTAACTTAAGCGGCGGAGCGCATTCTGAGCGCTTTAAATCGCTTCGTCCAAAGCGCGCCGCAGCTCAATCCTTACAGCTTGATCCTGTTCCCGTTTTAGACTGATTTCCAGGTAGCGGCGGGCTTTTACGCCGGCGATCCGTCCCAGCGCCCAGGCGGCGTGCAGCCTGATCAGCGGCCGCGCGTCTTCTGCCAGCAAGCGGGCTAAAGAGGGTACGGCTGACTGGTCACCGCTGTTTCCCAAGGCGATTACCGCGTTGCGCTGCAGGGTGGTTTTACCCCGCCAGCCGGCCGCGCTGAAGCCGATAGTTTGCGAAAACTCTTTACCGGTCATCTGCAGCAGCGGCAGCAGCAGCGGTTGACCGGGGAAGAAGTCAAAGGTGTTCTCCGGGGAGAGCGGGGGTTGCTGCCGCCGGTTATGGGGACATACTTCCTGGCAACGGTCGCACCCGTAAAGCCGCCGCCCGAACAGGGGGCGGATCTCCGCTGGAACCACACCCGGCGCTTGGGTCAGGTATGACAGGCAGCGGGTGGGATCCAGGATATGCGGGGCAACCAGGGCGCCGGTGGGGCAGCTCGCGAGGCAGCGGCCGCAGCCCGCGCAGCTGCCGGGCAGCGGGCTGTTCTCTTCCATCTCCCGATCCAGCAAGATTGTACCCAGCGCTACGTATGAGCCGCATTCAGGTGTAATCAGGGTGCAGTTCTCTCCGCTCCGGCCCAGCCCGGCCAGCCGGGCCAGTTCCCGCTCAATCAGCGGGCTGCGGTCGGACAGAACCCGGTAGCGCAGCGGCGCGGCGATCTCTTTTTGAATTAACCGGGCCAACTGTTCTCCTTTTTGCTCCAACACGACGTGATAATCCAGTCCCCGGGCACAGCGGGCTACCTCCCCCCGCGGCCCGTCCGATTCCGAAAGGGGTAGAGGATCACAGGCGGTTGTGTATGGCAGCCCCAGGACGATAATGGTGCGGCAGTCCGGCAGCAGGTGCCCGGGGCTAATTCTTCGGAAAGGATCTTTCTCTTCAAAAGGAGTGATCCTGCCTTCCGCCAAACGGTGCTGCAGCCGTTCGGTTATGGTATCGAGCGGCGCCGCGCCGGTTATGCCCGCCAATCCGAGCCCGGCGGCGGCGGCCAGTTCTTTGAGGTTGATAGGTTTCACCACTCGCCTGTGCCTCCTTCCTAGAAGATCATAGTGCGAAAACATCTTGGCGTCAAATCGCCCTGAAACGAGGCATGATACCGCCATCCCGGTCCCGGCAGCGCTTTTGCGAAAGGGAGAGGATTGCGAACTGCAATTCAAGAATTATTGTAACTAAATGACTGATACTGCTGAAAGGAGTTTGCTTATGACCGGCGAATGGGCTTTTCTGGTGGAGGCCTTTAACGATCTGGAAGCGGAAATTATTTTGGGGCTGCTCGAATCCGGCGGTATTCCGGCTCAAAAAGCGGATGATCTCTTTACGGGGGCGATGCGGGTGATCGGCGGCCAGGCGTACGAAGTACGTATTTTGGTTCCCGAGAAATATTTGGAGCAGGCCCGGGCTTTGCTCCGGTGTGCCGCACGGGAAAATGAAAAGGGAGTGCCTGATGAAGAGTAGGGTATAAATCTGGCTGTACTTATATTTTGGAGGCGATCTAAAAAAGATGCTTGAGACAAGGCAGTTGGCGATAACCCTGGGAGACAGAAACATTCGCCTCGCTGTTGCAGCCGACCTGGAAGCGCTGCTCGGAGATCTTTCCGATCCTGACCAGGTGCCTTGTTGGGCTGATCTCTGGCCGGCCGCTTGCGGGTTGGCTCGGTTTATCTGGAGCGGGCCCGGGCTTAACGGCTGCTCTGTCCTGGAGCTGGGAGCCGGTGTGGGTTTGCCCGGGGTGGCCTGCGGCTTAAAAGGAGCGGCTGTAACCTTTTCCGATTTTCAACAACCGGCGCTTGAACTATGCGCGGCAAACGCGCGGTTAAACGGGCTCCCCGGATACAAACTGCTTCTCGAAGATTGGCGTACTTTTACCTGCCGGGAACGTTTCGATCTGGTGCTCGCCTCCGATATCGCCTATGAACCGCGCTTGCTGCCGCACCTGGAGAAGGTATTGTTTATGGTTGTCAAACCGGGCGGTACTCTGATGATCTCTCACCCCGGCCGCCCCGTTACCGGCAATTTTGTCCGCCAATTGCTCAAACGCGGTGTTTTCAGCGAATCGGTCGTGGTTGAAGATGTCGTTATGGATGACCCGGTGCTTCCCCGCTACCAGATCACTATTCACCTGCTGCGGTACAAGAGATTGAAGAAAACAGCTTTGCGCAGGAATAGGCCGCTCCGGTACCGAATAACTGTTTATTGACTATTTCATAAAGGAGTGAAACACTATGGAAAGCCCTCCCGTAACCAGGCCTTACTTTTCCCCAACCCGGGGGCGTGAGAAAGGGTGGCTGCTGCTCTGTTGGGCTGTTACCCTTGTTTGCACGGTGGTTCTCTGGCTGTTCTGGGCTCAAACCCGCGGCATGGACTTTATTTTATATTTACAGCAGTTCCGCGGTATCGCGCCGGTGGAATACTTCTTTCAATTCTTTACTTTTTTGGGCAACGACGAGTTCTACATGCTCTTTTTTGGAGTTCTGATCTGGTGTGTGAGCAAGCCGCTCGGGTTCTGGACTGCGGCGGTCCTTTTAGTTTCCGGGGTTTTCAGCGGCTCGATTAAAGATTTAACTGTTTTGGAGAGGCCTTACCTGGAAGGAATGGAGCAGCTGGACAGCCATGCCTTCCCTAGCGGCCATACCCTAACCGCGGTCACTGTCTGGGGTTATATGGCTGTGCGTATCAAAAAGACCGGATTTTGGGTTTGGGCGGTTGCGGCCATGGCGCTAATCGGTTTCTCCCGGATTATTTTAGGATACCATTTTCCGGGTGATGTGCTGGGCGGATTTGCGATCGGTATCCCGTTGCTGCTGTTACTTGTCTGGGTGAGTGCCGTATTCGTGGAGAAGGGCTGGCCTGAAAAATTCAGCTTACCCGTCATCATCGCTCTGTGTATTGTAATCCCCGTTCTTGCGGCCGCTTTGCTTCCGGTAAGCGATATCGGCAAATTGATGGGCCTGTTTGCCGGCGCTGCAATCGGCTATGTGATTGAAAAAGAAAAGGTGCGTATGGTTACCCAGAGCCGCTGGTATCTGCAGATCGTCAAGGCGCTGATTGGTGCGGCCGTTTTGTTCGGGATCATTATGGGGCTGAGCAAATTCCTGCCATCAGTGGTAGTATTTCTCGGCTTTATCCGCTACGCACTGGGCGGGATCTGGGTTACGCTGATCGCGCCGCTCTTATTTACAGCCCTGAAGCTATCCCCGCGTGAACCGACCTGATTAGTTAAACTTGATCAATTGACGCAGGGGCACGGCATGCCGCGCCCCTGCCTGTGATTGTTATTCTTCAGTTTCGGTTTCAAATTGACAACCGAAGCCAGGGCCGCGGCTGTGCATCTTACCGCCGCGGCGTTCACCCCGTGCGGCCATCATTTCTTCCATTTGCTCCCGCACCTCTGCGGGCAGTTTGTTGAGGAAATCATCCCTGAGAGCGGCATGCTTGGTTTGGAATTCTTCTCTCAGCGCGTTCACCTGCTCTCTGTATTCCTCGTGAGCCGCTTCCGCCTGCTCCTGCTGTTCCGGGGAGAGGTTGGCCCATAAATCTTGGCACGCTTCTTTAAACCTTCCCCCGGGGCTTTCATCACCTGTAGCGGCGAACCCTACCTGGGTTAACCCGACCAGGAGCAAAGCCACCACTATGAATATCGCTGCTTTTCGTTTCATCCTTGCACCTCCTTTCTTTGTTGTCCTTTGGCTATTATAACCGCTGCGTGTGGCAAAACTATGGCAAATCTTAAACAAAAGAGCGAAAACAAGTTTATAAATATGTCCTCTTTAGTTCATAAATTGGACAAATAATTCTGCTATTGTTTAAGTGGTAGTGCCTTGTCAAACACTGTGTAGTATGAGGCAGTCTCGGAATCGTTAGCGACAGGGTTGATCATACTGTTTTTAATTAATGATTCTTAAATGGGGTGAAGAATGACGATGAGCGAATATGGACCAAGCAAGAAGCCGGCTTTAATCGTTTCGTTACTGATGTCCCTGGTTGGATTTATCCTGGGCGGTCTATTTGTGTCCGTTCTGTTTTTCTATTTCCAGCCGCGTAATGCCGAGAATACGGTTATGCCTGACCAACAATCTGCACAATTTGTAACCGAAAATGTTTCTTTTAATAATTACGGTAACCTGCCCGCGGCTGATATTGTGGAAAAAGTGGCGCCGGCGGTGGTCAGTGTCAGCAACTATGCATCCATAAACCAGCGCGGCCAACAGGCCCTCGTGGAGAAGGGGACCGGTTCAGGGGTGGTGGTTTCCTCAGACGGGTATATCGTTACCAACTATCATGTGATTGAAGGGGCTGACCAGATTGCCGTTGTTTTCTCCGGTTCGGATAAGCTGCAGGCGGAACTGGTTGGGGCGGATCCGTTGACTGATCTGGCCCTGTTAAAGATTAACCGGGACCAGCTTGCTTTTCTGGCACTGGGTAATCCCGCGCGGTTCCGGGTCGGGGAAACTGTGATCGCGGTGGGAAACCCCCTCGGTCTTTTTCAACAATCGGTTACAGTAGGCGTGGTCAGTGCCCTGGAACGTGAGGTCAGTATTCCGGGCAGTGAGTATACTTATACCTATATTCAAACCGACGCCGCGATCAATGCCGGTAACAGCGGCGGGCCCCTGATCAATTTAAAAGGTCAAATGATCGGGATCAACTCTGCCAAAGTGAGCACTGTCGGAGTGGAAGGAATCGGTTTTGCCATTCCGGTCAATACCGTTAAGCGGGTGGTTGAAGATCTGATCAAGTATGGAGCAGTCAAGAGGCCGCTGTTGGGAGTGCGGGTATTGAATCTTTCAGGGGTAACCGGGATCAGCACGGACCGGGGAGTCTACATTCATGAGGTTGCAGCCGGCGGAGCGGCGGCAGAAGCGGGCCTTCAGGCGGGTGATTGTATTGTCGGGATCAATGATCAAGAGATTAATTATCTGGCCCAGCTTTTTGATACCCTGCTTGCCTTCTATCCCGGTGATAAAATAGACCTGAAAATCATGCGGGGCGGCGCTGTGCGGATTATAGACGCAACGCTGCAGTGATCTGTGTCCCGTTAATAATCTTGGGCGTCACTTCCCGCGATAAATTGCAGGGACGGACCGGTAACTACAGGTCCGTCCTTCCTTATGGCTAAGAATCAAGTTATGGGTTAGGGAAGCGGTAAAGTAAAACTGAACCTGCTCCCTTTTCCGGGGATGCTCTGGACAGAGACGGTTCCATCATGCGCTTCAATAATCTCCCTGGTGATCGCCAGCCCCAAACCGGTACCGCCTTGTCTTCGGTCCCTGGATTTGTCAACGCGGTAAAACCGTTCCCAGATATGCGGTAAATCTTCCGCTGCCATACCGGGGCCGCGATCTTGAATCGATACCTCCACTTTCTGTTCTTCCGTTAGCTGCGCCAAAAGGTTTATGGTTTCATCCTCCGGGGAATGACGAATCGCGTTTTCCACCAGGTTTAATAAGACCTGCATAATGCGATCGCGATCGCCCCATAATTTCAATTTCGGCGCAACATCAACGACCAGGTCAATTCTTTTTAGTTCAAGCCGGGGCATCAGCCGGGTTTTCAATTCCAGGGCTAGCTTTTTAAAGTCGAACTCTTTTTTGTGCAGCTCAATACGCCTTGCTTGCAAACGGCTTAAGTCCAGCAGATCGGTTATGAGTCGGTCTAAGCGCTCAATTTCGGCGCGAATAATTTTTAAAAACCTTGTTTTTTGCGTGGAGTCGGCTGTTCCGTCGAGGAGTGCCTCCGAGTAACCGCCTAATATGGTCAGTGGTGTGCGCAGTTCGTGAGACACATTGGCAATAAATTCACGCCGCATCGCTTCCAACCGTGCGGTTTCGCTAACGTCCTGGATCAAACCCACGGCGCCCGGGGAACTTCCGGTTTCATCTTCCACCGGTGAGACATGAACGGAATAGTGGTTGCCGTTAAACTCGACGCTGCCGGTTTCCGGTCTGCCACCGGCCAAGGTCTTCAGAAAAGGAGCTGCAAACTGCTCTGTTGGTAAAGCCCGGCCGATATGGCGGCTAACCGCCGTATCGTCAAGCTGTAACATCTCTTTTGCGGCGGCATTAACGTAAATTAGCTCTCCCGCGCTATTGATCCCGATTACGCCTTCAAGCATCCCGGTCACCATGGATTCAAAGTTCCTTTTTTCCCGCTGCAGGGCGGTGATTGTCTTCTCCAGTCGACCGGCGAGGTAGTTGAGGGAAAAGGCCAACTGGCCCAGTTCATCTTCCGAATTGATCTTGATCCGGCTGGTGTACTCCCCCTGGCCCATACGCCGTGCCGCTTCAGTCATCTCCTGCAGAGGACGTGAAAGGCGCCGTGAGAAGATATAGCCGATCAGGGAAGCCAGGCATACAGCTGCCAGGCCGCTGAGCAGCACAAATTTTACCAGGTTGTTAACCGTGGCGGTAATTTCGGTTACCGGCGCATGCAAAAAAATGGCGCCCACAGGCTCCGCGTTGTAACCGGCCATGATCGGCACACCCACGGAGAGCATGACCTCTTTAAAGTGGGTCAGATAGTGGCGCACAACGACAGATTCACCGCTGGAAAGCCGTTTTAAATGCTCTTCGGAAAGACGGAGCTGCGGCCCCCGGCGAAATGGGGGTTCCCCGTAGGAAGCTTTAATCACCACGCCGTCCCTGTTGACCAGCCAAATCCGGGCTTCTAGAAATTGATCCAGGGAAAGTAATAGTTCAAGGAAATTCTCATCACTGATTCTGCCCTCGTAATAACTTTGGGTCAGCCTGGCCAGCTCTTTACCCTTAGCGGTAAGTTCTCGTTCTTTCTGGGTGAAAATAAAGCCGGAAATAAATTGGGGCAGCAATAAGGCGATTACCAGCAGCGCTGCTGTGACCACGGCGATATTCATTAGTAGAAGTTTGCTGAATATACTTTTTTTCAATGTGTGTGTACCTCGAATTTGTAGCCCACAGCCCAAACAGTTTTTATATCCCAGGATTTGCTCTCACCTAACTTACGGCGCAACCGCTTGATATGCGTATCAACGGTTCGTGTATCCCCAGTATAGGTGTAACCCCATATCTGGGATAATAACTGTTCCCGGGAAAAGACCTGATTCGGCTGGCTGGCCAACAACCAGAGCAGTTCCAGCTCTTTGCGGGTCAGAGACACCGGGCGATCATTTTTGGTCACCGTATATTCATCCAGGTTTACCTTTAATTCTTGATAGCGCAGCAGGCGCGGCGCTGCGCTGTCCTGCCGGGTTCTCCTCAGGACGGCTTTAATCCGGGCGACCAGTTCGCGCGGATTGAACGGTTTGGTGATATAGTCGTCCGCCCCCAGTTCCAGGCCGAGAATTTTATCGTAGTCTTCGCTTCGCGCGGTGAGCATAATTACCGGCAGCCGGTAACGCTGCTGGATCTCCTTGCACACCTCCCAGCCGTCTTTTACCGGCATCATGATGTCGAGCACAACCAGATCAGGGTTATACTGCTCAATTTTTTGGAGAGCTTCGCCCCCGTCCCGGGCACTGATCACTTCGAACCCATCTTTGCGCAGATAGAGCGTGATTAGCTCCAGAATACTGTCATCATCATCGACAATTAATATTTTGTCTTGACCCGCTTGCATCTAATCTCCTCCAAGATAGCTCTTTAATCAATTATAACCATTTAATGTGAACAAATTGTGAAATAAAGTAGGTTGTGATACAGAGACTAGTTGACCAGGAAAAAGAGGCTGAGTAGAACCAGTAGAAAAGTGATCATCAGAATCAGATTGAAGTCCAGGTTGGACACATTCAGGGTTTGGTAGAAGCGGATACCGCTGGGGTCGAAATCCATGTGGATCAACATGAAAAAGAGTTTGTGTAAAAACTGGATGAAGTTGCGCAGTAGACGGCCCAGGATATTAAACCAGAGGTTATATATGCCGTCCCTGACCCACACCGTCAGCCGTTGAAAATTCCTGCCCAGCCAGGGCAGCCACTCGTTGTCGAAGCTACCCACTTTGCCGCAAGCTTCCCTTAAGGGAGCAAGGCTTTTTACCAGAATCGTTTCCACCGCTGTTTCAGCCAGGTTGCCGCTTATGGTAAATGCACGCAGGGCGTAGGGGCTGTAAATGTAAGAGCTGTCCACCGCTGTTTCTACGGCGCGAGACGTACCGGTAAATAAAGCCGCACCGGTTCGGATTAACGGCCGGTAGATTAATTTTTCCACGCTTAACCAGCCCGGCAGCTGCAGCCGGTAGAGATGCCGGCGGAGCAGCAAAAACAGCAGCAAGCCCAGTCCCAGGACCAGGCCGATTGCCTGCAGGTCGTGGTGGTCCCAGAAATTCAGTTCCGCCAGGTGCTCAAGATGGTAAGCGTCCAGGGTGAAGGAAGCGCCGGCCGGTATGATTATTCGCTGTATTATCAGGGAGGGGAAGCCGCCCAGCGTGATAATTGCCACGCTTAAAAGTCCGAACACGATCCGCTCGCTTGCCGTCTCCCGGGGCAGATCAGCCAGGCCGGCCGGACGCGGGCCGAAAAAGATGCCGGTAAAGAGTTTAATGATATAGCAGACAGTGAGGGCGCTGGTTACCGTAAAGATCTTCTCCGCAAGGATTAATGTAGAGGCGCCGCCGTGTGCGGACGCTTCAACGATGGCATGGTGCAGCAGGGTTTTACTGGTGTAGCCGTTTAAACCGGGGATGCCGGTGATGCCGGCCGCCGCTACCAGGAAAGCGGCCGTGGTGACCGGAAAGGAGCGCCACAGCCCTCCTAACTTCTGTAAGTCAAGCTGGTGCGTGCGCACGTAAACCGCGCCCACCAGCATAAACAGAGAGGCTTTAAAAAAGGCGTGATTGATGATGTGGTAGAAGGCGCCCGACAGGCCGATTGCGCCGTGGTAGCCGAGATAGGCGCAAGTTCCGAGCCCCATCAGGATATAGCCCATTTGACTGATACTGCTGTAGGCGAGAATTCGCTTGGCGTTACTCTGAAATAGGGCGATGAAAGCCGCGCTAAACATAGTCGCCACGCCGACCCATATCATGGCCAGGCCCAATTGTTCGGCGGTGTGCCAGGAAGCGGTTTCAGGATGAGCCGGGCTGAAAATTATGTTGAGCACACGCAAGATCCCGTAAGCGCCGGTCTTGATTATGATCCCTGAAAGCAGGGCGCTGGCCGGTGAGGGGGCGACCGGGTGTGCTTTAGGCAGCCAGATATGCAGCGGTACCGCGCCGGATTTAACCCCGAAACCGGCCAGCAACAGCGCGGCGAGCAGGTAGCGCATATTCCCGAGGCGGTCCAGCGCCTCTAACTGTGGGTCCAGGCCGACAGCGCCATTGTAATAAAAAAGGAGTAGAATAGCGGTGAGGAGAAGCAGCCCGCCGATCACACCCAGGAAAAGGTAGCTCCGGCCGGCCTCGTCTGCTTCGTCCGTCCGGGCGTGCACTACCAGAACGTATGAGGCAAAGGTCATCACTTCAAAGAAGACAAAGAGGCTGAGCAGGTCACCGGAAAGGAAAACGCCAAGGCAGCTGCCCAGTGAGAGCAGGTAGAACAGGTAGTAGCGGTCCTGCTCTCCTTCATGCTGCATATAAGTTATTGAAAAAAGCGTGGCCAGAAACCAGATCAAAGCCGCCAGCAAGGTAAAGGTAGCGCTTAAGAAATCGACCTTGAAGGTGAGCAGGGGATCGATAAAACCGGCCTGCAGCTTCAGTTCAACAACTGCGCCGCGGGTACATTGCAAAAATAGGAGTATGGACAGAAGCAGGGTCAAGCCGGTAATAAGCAGCACGCCGCTATCGCGCCGGCGCGGGAATTTTAACCCGATGCGGTATACAAAAAAACTGCCGATCAGGGGTATCAGCACGATCCATAAAGGAAGAGTACTGTAGACCATTTCACTTTCTGCAGGCGAAGGATAAGCCATAACTCTCTCCTTCTGCTTCTAGTTGTTTGAGGCTGTTTTCGTGGCTTCGCTGTAGGCCATAGCTAGAAAAGCGCGGCGGCGGCAATTTTGATCATTTCCAGGGGCCAGTTAACCGGGGTCAGCGCGAACAGAAAACAACCGGCCGCCAGAATTGCCGTCGGCAGGAGCATCCCCAGGGGTGCTTCACCGGCCAGGGACAGCTTGGGTACGGGTTCGTTTCCGTGTGCCGCCGCGCTGTCGGCCGCGTGACCGTGCTCCGCTGTTTCGGGCTTGCGGTTGAAAAAGGCGGCAATGATGATCGGAAAATAGTAGACCGCGTTCAGCAAGCTGCTCACGATTAGCAGTGCTACAAAAATCTCCCGGCCCGACTCCAGGGCGGCGAGGGAAAGCTGCCATTTGCTGATAAAGCCGTTAAACGGTGGGATGCCGACCATGCTTAAGGAAGCCAGGGTAAAGCAGATCATAGTCAGCGGCATTTTAAAACCGATCCCGCCCATTTCGCTGATATTTTTCTTGCCTGTTTTTACGATGATCGCGCCGGCGCAGAGGAAGAGGCAGCCTTTCATAAAGGCATGCGTAAAGATGTGGTAGATCGCGCCGACCATGGCCCGCTCGTTGAGCATCGCTATCCCCAGGAGAATGTAACCGATCTGCGCGATACTGGAATAGGCCAGCCGCCGCTTCAGGCTGTCTTGCGTTATGGCCAGGGCGGAACCTAACAGGATGGTTACTGAAGCCAGGATCAACACGATCGTTTCCCAGTGAACTTCTTGAAAAACCCGCGGTGAATAAATGTCGTGAAAAACTCGGATCAGGCCGTAGGCGCCTGTTTTGATCATGATTCCGGAGAGCAGGGCGCTGGCCGGCGCGGGAGCTGCCGGGTGCGCATCGGGCAGCCAGACGTGCAGTGGAAACATGCCGGCCTTAATCCCGAACCCGATCAGGAAACCGATAAACGCGTAGAGGGCCAGGTTGGAAGGCTGCGTGATCAAACCTCCCGGTTGGCCAAAAGAGAGACTGCCCGCCAGAAAGTAGGTGACGACCAGTCCGAAGAAAATACCCAGCCCGCCGGCTACGGTCATGTATAAATACTTGGCTCCCGCAAAGAGGGAGTATGCGTCTTCTTCATGGGCGATCAAGACATAGGTGGAGATGGCCATAAATTCAAAGAATACAAATAAGCCCAAAAGGTCACCGGCTACCATCACACCGACGCAGCCGCCCTGGGCCAGCAGCAAAAAGGCGTAATAGCGGTCATGGGCGTGGCTGTGCGCCAGGTAACGCGGCGAATAAATGATGGCTAAGAGCCACAGGAAAGAGGCCAGCAGCGCCATGAAAAAACCGAGGCCGTCCACCCGGAACGTGATCGACAGGGGCAGTTCAAAGAGGCGGTAACCGGCCTGCAAAACATGGCCGTCCCTGATCGCCGGATACATCAGGGATACCATAACCAGCTGCGAAACGGCAATGACAATTGCCAGCGGTTCGCGATAGCGCCGGTTCCAGTAATGGGTTATGAAGTAAAGCGCTAACCCGCCCAGGATTGGAAACAGGGCCGCCCAGGCCGGCAGGCTTGAATAAAAGCTCACGGTGGATTCGCCTCCTGATAATGAAGTTTAACCCTCGCCGGTCTATCCCGTCAAGGCGCGATTGTAAAGATACTGTGAGCCACCAACTGGGCCAGCTCCAGCGGCCAATTATGCGGTCCTACGGTAAAAATTACGCAGCCGAGCATGAGGAGAATGATCGGCACCAGCAAGGCCGGCGATGCTTCCTTGATCCGCACCCGGCGGCTTATTTTGTGCTGGGCAAGCGCTTTGTCTCCCAAAAATGCGGTGATCACGATCGGCAGGTAATAGGCTGCATTGAGGATACTGCTCAGCAGGAGCAGGACGATTAAGAGCGGCTGCCCGATATCAAGGGCACCCTGGCCCAGAAACCACTTGGTTACAAACACGTTGAGCGGCGGCAGCCCCACCGCGGTCAGGGAGGCGATTGTAAACGCGAGCATGGTTACCGGCATCTGCAAGCCTACGCCGCTCAACTCGCTTACTTTACGTTTGCCGGTACCCAAAAGAATCGCCCCGGCACACAAGAAGAGGCAGCCTTTCATAAACGCGTGGGCAAAGATATGGTAGATGTTGCCGGTGAAAGCGTTTTCAGTCAAAAGTGATATCCCAAGTAAAATATAGCCAATTTGAGCGATCCCGGAATAGGCCAGGCGGCGGTGCAGGTCATCCTGGGCCACCGCGTTCAGCGACCCGTAGAGAATGGTGATGCAGGCCAGGCCCAGGATCACGTAGTTCCAGCGCAGCCCTTGCAGCATCTCCAAACCGTAGATATCGTAAAACACCCGGATAATGCCGTAAACTCCGGTTTTTAAAAGCATTCCCGACGAAAGGGCCGCCGCCGGGATCGGCGCCGCGGTATAGGCGTCAGGCATCCACAGGTGCAGCGGAAACATAGCCGACTTAATTCCAAACGCCACCATGAAACCGCAAAATGCGGTGAGCGTGGGGACTGTACCCGGAGCGAAGAGGCCGCCCTGGCCGAATGCGACGCTGCCGGTTTGCTGGTAGGTCAGTACCAGGGCCAAAAACAGGCTCACCCCCGCGATTATGGTCATAAACAGGAATTTAAGAGCGGCTGCGCCGGCGGCCGGGGATTGCTGCTGGCCGATTAAAATAAAGAAGGTTACGGACATAAATTCAAAGAAGAGAAACAGGGTAAACAGGTCTCCCGCCAATACTACTCCCAGGCAGCCGGCCAGGGTCAGCGCCATGCAGCCCCAGAAACGGATCCGGTCAGGACGATCCTTTTTGTATTCCAGGGTATAGACAAACAGGATCACAGCGTAGATACAAAACAGCAGGCTCATAAAGAGGCTTAAATAATCCACCCGGAAGCTCAAGCCGGCCGGCGGTAGCACAGTCGCAAATTGCAGAAAAAGCGTTTTTCCTCCCAAAACGGCACGCAGCACCGGGGGTGTCAATAAGGCCGGTCCAACGGCGGCGGCGATATAGAAAATCCGGGCTGCTTTTTCTGAGAAAAGCCCTGCCAGAAGGACGGCAACCCCGCATACGAGGGGCACCAGCACCATAACCAGGGGCAGTACGCTGACGGAAACTTCGTTGGCCGGCATAGGTTTAGCAGACCCTCCCCATCTAATATCATGCTAAAATAGACGCGTTTCGTCTTTTTTTTCTGACGGTTAACTACCTGAATACTGTATTAACCACCGCTTCCACCAGGGGAATAGTAGTGTAGTTGGCAAACAGGCCTAAAATTACGGCCAGGCCGGCCAGGGTTACGGTCGGCGCCAGCATGGTCAGGGGCGCTTCAAACCCCCGCGGTTCCTCAAAGGAACCTTTTTTAAAGAAGGCATTCACAATAATCGGCAGGTAATAGATCGAGTTTAATAGTGTGCTTCCTAAAACGACATAAGCAAAAACCGGTTTTCCGGCGGCAAAACTGCCGGTCAGCAGGTAATATTTGCTGATATAGCCGCAAATGGGCAGCATTCCCATCAGGCCGAAAGCGCCGATCGAAAATGCGATCATGGTCAGCGGCAACCGTCTCCCCACTCCGACCAGATCCTGGAGTTTCGTCTTTCCGGTGACGGTAATAATAATTCCGGCACAGAAAAAGAGGGTAATCTTTAAAAAGGCGTGATTAATGATATGCAAAAGGCCCGCCGCCAGGCCGGTTGGAGTTAACAGCAACGTGCCTAAGGTGATATAGCCGAGCTGGCCGATCGTGGAATAAGCCAGGCGCAGTTTTAAAACATCCTGCTTGATTGCCATCACCGAGCCGGCGATAATGGTAAAACAGATGATCACCGCCAGGTACCCGGTCAGGTTGAGCTCACGCAGTGTTTCCACCCCGTAGAGTGAATAGAAAACCCGGGTTGTGCCGAAAACGCCGGCTTTGACGATCGCGACCGCGTGCAGCAAGGCGCTCACCGGCGTGGGGGCGACCATGGCTCCGGGTAGCCAGGAGTGCAGCGGCATTACCGCCGCCTTGGTACTGAAACCGGCGATACACAGTACGAAGACGATGATCAGGAGCGAACGGCTTTCCGGTCCCGCCGCTCCGAGTATGCCGGCAGGGGCAAAATCGAGGGTGCCGACCAGATCGTAGATGGCGAACATGGAGAGGAAGATAAGCGCGCCGCCGCCGAAGCTGTAGCTGATATACTTGATCCCCGAGCGGGTCGCTTCCCTGGTCTGGGCATGAACCACGAGCGGATAGGTGCAAATCGCGAGGTACTCGTAAAAAATATAAAGCGTGAACAGGTTGCCCGCAAAGGCTACCCCCATGGTGGCGGAAGCGGATAAAACATAGAAAACAAAGTAATTGCGCTGGCCGTGCTCATGAGACATATAGCCGATTGAATAGACGATCGCGAAAACCCAGAGGGTGGAGGAGATCATGCCGAAAATCATCCCCATGGAGTCAACCCGGAAATAGACATGCAGATTTTCAACCAGGGGAATCAAGCGCAGTTCAATTACTTCGCCGCGCATCGTAATCGGGAGCATCAGGACGACAGCCGCAAACGTCAGAAAGATTGAAACAAAAGCCGATGTGTGACGCCAGGCGGCATCTTCTTCTTTTAGAAAACGGATTACCAGCGCCCCGGCCAGGGGAAAGAAGATCGCCAGTAAGGGGAGGATATTGGACATGGCTTTTTAATGGGCCTCCCTTTTTGGATTAAGGCGGTTCTGCTAGCGTAAAAATACCGTAATTCCCAGGATAATAATTAACGTTAGGACGATGATTAGCAGGTTAAAATCAAGATTGGATATATTGATGGTGCGAAATACTTTTTCCTGGGGCCGGTAGTCTACCTGGAACAGTGTCCGGAAACCCTGCTTCAGTAAACGACTTAGGTTGCCGAAGACAGTGGTGATACCGGTCATCCATAAATGATAAACCATTTCCCTGATCCGGACAACCGTTAAGTTAATCCACCGGCCCCACCGCGCCATGTGGTTTTCTTCAAGCTGTGCCAACCCGTGGTAGACCGGGCTGAACGTTGACGGCAACGCTACATACGAGCGATCAATGTTTTTTTCCATCACCTGGCCGATGATCGTAAAAAGGGCCAGGGAGTGTTTGCTCACCGGCGCGTATACATAACGATCGACACTCAGCCAGTAAGGAAACCGGATTTTATGGAAAAGTTGCATGCGCTGCATCACAAATAAGAGCGCCAGGCCCAGGGCAATCGGGATTAATACGCCCAGCATATCGCTCAAGTTTAAGAAATCCAGTTCCAACAGGTGGTGCGCCGCATGACTGTCGTAGCCGAAGCCTGCGGTCGCCGGTTCCACCACCCTGTGCAGAACAGTTTGCGGCGTTGTGCCAAGGTAGACAATCACTACGGCGATCACGGTAAAAACGACCCGTTCCAGGAACGGTTCCCGGGGCAGGTCGCGCAGATGCGCCGGTTTTGACCCGGTAAATATCCCGGTAAACAACTTGAAAATATAGCAGACCGTCAAAGCGCCGGTAATTGTAAACAGGTATTCAGCCAGATGCAGTGAAAAAAGATGGTGATGTTCATAAGCCTCAACAATAGCGTGATGCAGCAGTGTCTTGCTGATATAACCGTTAAAGCCGGGGAACCCGGCAATGCCGGCCGCGGCAACCAGGAAGGCCGTGGCGGTAACCGGAAAGCTGCGGGCCAGGCCACCAAGGCGGGACAGTTCCAATTCATGTGTGCGGGCGTAAACCGCTCCCACCATCATGAAAAGGCCGGCTTTGAAAAAGGCGTGGTTCAGGATATGGTAAGAAAAGGCGGCAAACCCAATCGGCCCTTCATAGCCCAGGTATGCGGCACAGCCGACACCCATCAGGATATAACCCATCTGGCTGATACTGCTGTAAGCGAGGATTCTTTTTATATTGGTTTGGAAAAGGGCCATTAAGGCGGCGCTGAGCATGGTGGCGACGGCAAACCAGATAATAATCAGCCCCAGTTTTTCAGTAAAGTGCCAGGAACCGTGCTCACCGCCGGCAGGCGTCATTAATAAGTTTACAACGCGGCTAATACCGTAGGCGCCGGTTTTGATCATAATTCCTGAAAGGAGGGCGCTGGCCGGAGACGGCGCAACAGGGTGGGCTTTTGGCAGCCAGATATGCAGCGGGACCATGCCGGCCTTAATTCCGAAACCGATAATCATAAATACGACAATGAGGATACGCGTAAAACCGGCGTCTGTCAGTTTTTCCAGTTGTGGAGTTATCGCTGTGCTGCCGGTGGAAAAATAGAGCAGCAAGATGCCGATCAACAAGGAGAGGCCGCCAATTATACTGAGATAGAGGTAATTGCGGCCCGCTTCCATGGTTTCACCGGTTTCCGAATGAATCACCAGCACATAAGAAGCCAAGGACATCATTTCAAAGAACAGGAACAAACTGAAGAAGTCGCCGGTTAAAAATACACCCAGGCAACCGGATAGAGTGAGGATTAAGAAGATATAATAGCGAGTCCGCCTGTTTTCATGCGACATGTAAGTCCATGAAAAAAGAACAGCCAGAAACCAAAGGCATGAAGCGAACAGGGCGAACAGGGCTCCGAACAGGTCTATTGCTAGGTTGAGGCCGATACCGATAAAATGAGGCCAGGATGCGCTTACGGTTCCTCCTTCAAGCACTTGCAGAAAAAGAAGGCAGCAAAGCAAGAAGGTACCGCCGCTTACCAGCACGGCAGTGAGATTGCGCAACGTTTCTCTTTTATTAAAAATTGCGATCAAAACTGTGCCCAGCAAGGGTAGAATAATGATATACAGCGGCAGGTTATTTATGATAATATAACTATGCTCGGGGACAGCATGCATTGCCGGGCCTCATTTCTGAGTGAAATAAATAACTTTTTTCCTATTCTCTGAAACTTTAAGATTTCCTGCAGGCAAAGTGCTTATTATTTTATAATAATTTAAAATATATACGAGCGGTGAGGCAATTTAAACAAACAACAATTTCCTTATAGAAAGATCTGCCATGTTCTTTTTAGAGAGTGGCTAAAGGATTTCGGTCGGCTTTGTAGAACTTAAACAGTTGTCTTAACCGGTATTGTTTCCTGTTATATAAATAGGAGGTGACAAAATATGTTTGCCGGGAGAATTGGGATTTGGGAAGTGCTCGTGGTATGTGCCGTGGCCTTAATAGTTTTCGGTCCGGCCAAACTGCCTGAATTGGGCCGCTCGATCGGCCGCGGGATTCGGGAGTTCCGCCAGGCCTCGAAGGAGATCGGGCAGAGCATCACTCTCAATGACGAAAAAGAGGAAGATCAGCAGAAGTAGCTTATGGTATATTAATAAGGAGGAGATTATTTGCCGCACGGATTGCCTGAAACCTGGCCAGAAATGGAAAAAGAGATGGAGCGTTATCTGGTTGATACCAGGGTTGAGCGTCCGTTAATTAGTTTCTACGAGGGCTTATACCGAGTATGGTATCGTTGCCGGGATCAAATCAAGCCTTTATATACTCTAGAGTTGGATCAAATCAAGGATGCTTTGCGGCAGGGTCGCTACCTTCTATCAATTAAAGCGCCGGCATTTAATGCGGCCCTCTACCGGGTTGTTTTGGAGCAGATTGTCTCTGAAGCCGTGCGACACTTCCCTGAAACGGCAGCCCTGCAAAAAGCAATGGAATCGGAGAAGCTGCAGGAGGATAGCCTGGTTTCTTTCCTGGCGGCCGGTCTATCATTTAATGTGGAACAGATCCAGGACTACCTTAAGGGTCAGGGTTGGGTTCAAGCAATAGAAGCTGCAGGGGTGGAACCGGCTCATCTGGCTTTTGTTCTAAGCGCTGCGTTAATACCGTTTTACGGTTCGCTGGCCGCGGAGCTTTCCGAGCAGACCGATTATACGCTGTGGCGTGAAGGTTACTGCCCGGTTTGCGGCCAAAAGCCCTTTATGGCCAAACTAAGGGAAGAAGACGGCGCCCGGGTTCTCGAATGCTGGCTGTGCCATACCCAGTGGCAGTTTCCGCGTTTGGAATGCCCGTTTTGCAGAAACAATGATTTTGCACGGATGCATCATTTTTATACCGATGAGCACCCGGGACGCAGGGTGCAGCTGTGTGAACGGTGCAAAAGTTATCTTAAAACAGTGGTGGTTAAAGAAGTTGGGCGTACCGTCATCCTGGAGTTGGAAAATATTTTTACCACGGAGCTGGATTTCCTGGCCCGGCGAGAGGGTTACCATCCAGGCGAAGGCCTGGCTCTATTAACTTAGAAATCAAAGATGCAGGAGGCATAAGAAATGTTAGGGAAAATCGGTCCATGGGAAGTCATTGCTATACTGGCTGTAGTGTTGCTCATTTTTGGCCCGACCAAGCTCCCCAGCCTGGCCAAAGCGATCGGCAAGAGTGTGGTTGAGCTGAAAGACGGGTTGCGCGGTAAGACTAATCAGGAAACGGAAGAACCGGCCTCTTCCAACCCTGATAAATAGAAAACAGTCAGCAGCTTTCCTTTTTGCATCTATAAGCTCCCCCCTTAATGGGGGGATTATTTTGATGGTCGTATATAAGGAAGTGATCTGTGGGTGGGTAAAAACAGAGACGACACGATGACCGTATTGGAACACCTGGCGGAGATGCGTTTACGTCTGTTTATATCGGCGGCCGCCCTGTTAGCCGCGGCGATTTTTTGTTTTACCCGGGTCGGCTGGCTGAGACAGGTTTTGACGGTTCCTTTAGCGGATCTGCCGCTGATCTATCTATCCCCACCGGAAGCGCTCACCGCCAACTTAAGGCTGTCAATTATCGCCGGCTTTGTTGTAGCCTCACCGATAATTATTTACCAATTGGCGGCCTTCCTTTTCCCGGCATTTTCGCGCCGGGAAAAGCTTCTAGCTTTGAATATTATTACCGGAATTTGTTTTCTTTTCATCTGCGGTGTCTATTTCGCTTATCGGATTGTTTTTCCGTTTACCATTAAATTTTTCCTGCAGTTTTCTTCAACCGAACTGGAGCCGCAGTTTTTGGTGAACGACTATATTTCATTTGTGACCTCTTTTCATCTTGCCTTCGGCTTTGTTTTTCAACTGCCGTTACTCGCCTGGGCTCTGGGTCGAATCGGTATACTTTCTTCACCGTTTTTAAGGAAGAACCGTAAGTATGCTTTACTGGTCATGCTGGTTGTGGCTGCGGTGATCACCCCGCCCGACGTGGTTTCCCAAATCGTCATGGTCGCTCCGCTGCTTGTTTTATATGAAATCGGTATCCTGATGGTTATTATGAGCGAAAAGAAAAGATTAAAAGAGATGAAAACTGCCGGTTTATAGGTCAAAATGCGGGCGAGGCATGCCTCGCCCGCAGGATCCAGGATAATGAACCTGGCAGTAGTAATTGCTAGAAGGGTGAGTGCACGGTATTGCATGTGCAGCACAAAAATACGCGTGGGGCGGTTATTCTGGCGGGTGGAGACAGCAAACGCCTCGGTCAAGTAAAACCCCTGCTGCTTCTGGACGGGATGACGTTAATCGAAAGAGCGGTGGTTAATTTAAACCCGTTTTTTAACCGGATTACCGTGGTTACTGACCGCCCGGAGGTTACTGAAGGATTACCGGTTAAGCGAACAACCGACTTATTAACCGGTTACCCCAAGAGTCCTTTACGAGGGATCCATGCCGGTTTAAGCGCTTCCGAATTGCCTTTTCAATTTGTGATGGCTTGCGACATGCCTTTTATCAACCTGGCCCTGATCCGGTATATGGCCGCTTTTGCGCCAAATTACGATGCGGTTGTCCCCCGGGTCGGAGATTACTATCAACCGCTCTATGCGTATTACTGCCGCTCTTGCCTGGAACCGATCCGCCGTCAGCTGGAAGAGGGCGGCGGCAAAGTGACCCGGTTTTATGAGACGGTTAATGTAAAATTTATTTCGGAAAGTGAAATCATCGAGTTTGATCCTCAGCAGGAATCGTTTTTTAACATCAATTACTGGGACGACTACACGGAGGCGGTGAACCGGTTCCGGATGCCGCGCTAGCTCTTTAGTTCTTCATTTATGGGCATAAGGGCTGTTTTTAAACTTCCTAACCAGGGAATATGTTGTGAACAAGATCAGGTAAACCAGGCAGGCGGCCGGTAGAAAGTCACCAAACTTTACATAAAAAGATTTTCGACCGGCCAAATCCAGGGGCAAAGCAAAAATAGCCGCTTCGGATTTGCCGGAGCGGAGCAGTTCCCTACCCCTGAAATCAAAAGAGATGGTAATACCACTGTTGGCTACCTGTGTCACTCCGATCCCTGTTTCCGCGGCGCGAATGGCAGCGACCTGGGCGTGCTGCTCCAGTCCATGGGTATCACCGAACCAGGCGTCATTGGTCAGAATGAAGAGATGCTTGCTTCCCTCCCGGGCAAAAAGGCGGATATAGTCGCCGAAGTAAGATTCAAAGCAAATCACACCCGCCAGGGGGATCCCGAAATAATCAAAGATAGTGATCTCCTCACCGGCGGTATAGCTACCCAGGATGACATCAAGATCCAGCAGTTGATTTAAGAGCGCCTCCAGGGGAAAGTATTCCACGAACGGTACCAGGCGTTGTTTACTGTAAGCCTGGTATTCGCCGGCTGGATTCAACAGGACCACGGCGTTATAGAGATTACCTCCATCGCGAACCCTGGCTCCATAGAGGATACTGACGTTTAGCTGACGGGCCAGCTCTTCCATCTGGGGGCGGTGAGCGGGCTTTTCTACTAAAAATAAATCCACTACTGTTTCAGGCCAGATAACCATTTTAACACGCGGTTCCTCTTCCACCGCTTGCCGGGTATAATCCAGGTAGCGACGTAGTATCTCTTGCCTGCCTGCTCCGTCTAAAATTTCTTCGGTGGAGCTGTTGCCCTGAATCAGGGCGGTCCAGAGAGGTTCTTTATTTGTTTCGGCGGGATAAACTTCCGGAAGCATGGTTCCTGCTGCCAGCATTAGAAGCAGAACGGCCAGGGCGGTAAAAAGCGCCTTGCCGCGCAGATACCGGGCAGCGGCCAACACCGCGATGCTTTGGAAGGCAACCATGATGTAAGCGATGCCCCAATAACCGAAAACGGCGGCAGTGTTTAAGATGAAGGGGTAGCGCCACTGGGTGTAGCCGATATAGCCGACGTTGTATGCGATGAAGCCCAATGAGCGGGTGTACTCCATCAGCAGCCAGAGCGCCGGCATCGCAAAAGCAACAGCCAGGCTGTTTCCCAGGCGCCGGAGATAACTGAGCGCCAGGGTGAAAACAGCGTTAAACGAGGCTAAAAAAAGAACCAGGAGCACCTGGACGAGGATTGACAGCGGTACGGTGAGATGCGTAAACAGGACCCCGGCCAGGTACGTATTCAGGTAAAGGTGCAGCGGTATCCCGAATATAAATCCGGCCGCGACCGCTTGGCGGGGCCGGGCCTTTAAACAGAACCAAAGCAGCGGCGTCAGCGCCAGCCAGGCCAGGTAGCCTTGATCGAGCGGCGGAAAAGCCGGTATCAGCGCTATCCCCGATATTAGTGGAATAAGATAAGCCATTCGGTCAAGCGGAGTCCTGGTTTGAAAGAGCACCTCCAAGACGGAACCACCTTTTCAACTCAAGTAGTAAAACAAAACAGCCTGATCTTAACTCCGGCTCATCGAGTATATCATAAAACCGATCGGTGCAAAAGGATAGCCATTCCCCGGGAGACCGGTGTTCCGTGTTCTTGACTGGGTATGGCTGAAATGATATAAATAGAGTTATTCAATGGTTATACAGTTGTCCCATAAACGATTTGCTGGAGGTAGGGTAATTAACAGCGAACCTTTGCTTGACTACATTAAAGAGGTGGATCTTGTTTTCAGCAGGATTATATACCGTTTTCGGGTGCTGTTCAGCCGGTACACGGTTGACGAGATCACCGATACCCAGTTCCTGGTCTTGCGCTCGCTGCGTAAGGGGCCCTGCAACACATCATATCTGGCCCAGGTTCTGGGGGTAACATTGAGTGCCGTAACCGCCCTGATCAATCGCCTTTTCAAGATGGGACTCGTTACCAGGGAAAGAAAAGACAAAGATCGACGGCAGGTTTGGATCAGCATTACTCCAAAAGGGCTTAAAGTGCTTAAAGACGTTGAGGATAAGCGTTATTTGTTGCTGGCGCTCTACTTTTCTCATCTGCCCGAGTCGGAACGCGGCCAGTTATTGGAGATGTTGCGGCGGGTAATCTCCCTTTTTGAACGGGAAGATATTCCTGAAGAAGAGAAAATCAATTAGCTAAATTCCTTGCGGAGCATAGTCAGGGGCTGCCCTATTTGGACAGCCCCTTTTGATCAAGGGTCACTAAGCCGCGGGTGGTTTGCGGCTAATCAATTTGGTGATGATCAGCCACAAGACTGCAGCACCCGGGATCAGAACAATTAATACCGGTAAAATTGCGGTTAAGGCAACCAGCAGGACCGCACAGGCGGAAAGAATGAAATTAATGCTGCGCACAAATGCCGCTTTCATTCTACCGCCCAGGTTTTCGAAGGGAGCCTGGGAAATGTTTTGCGTGGCGATAACTTCCTCGGTGATATTGAGTTGAATGGTTGAAAAAGAAACCTGATCCTTCAGATAAGTAAACTGGGCGGTCATCGATTCAATCTCGCCCCGTACCCGGCTTAACTCGCTCTCCACGGCCAGTACTTCGTCAACCTTGGCGGCCATGGCCAGAATTTCACGCAGGCGCGCTTCTTGCGCTTCCAGGTTTTTAATCCTGGCTTCAAGATCGAGGTAGTCCATGGTTACGTCATCATCACCGGTCTGGATATTGGTTGCCTTACCGAGATCCTGCAGCTGTTCCATAACGGCGTCAAAGCGATTAACCGGCACTCGCAGGGTTAAGTTGGCGCTGTACTGCCCCTCCCTGAATTCATACAGGTAAGAATCGCTGACGATGCCCGCCGCTGCATCCACAATATTCTTCACATCTTTAATTGCCTCCCGGGTATTAAGTACCGTGAGGCTCATGGAGCCGTTGCGAATCACATAGCGGATTTTACTGGTGCCTACCGCGTCGGAGGGGGCTGTTACGGTTTCTCCTGAATCGTTATTGGATTCCAGGTTATCTCTTCCAAAATCGCCGTCAGCAGCAGCTTCGGGGGAGTACCCTTCTCCGACACTTTCATCATAAGATTTTTGCGACACGGACCCGCAAGAGGTCATGGCGAACAGTGAAATACCCATCAGGAGAACGACTGCGGCGATTAACCAGATTCGTTTTGATTTCATGGTTTCACCTCTCTTTTATTCTTTAGGACTATCGGGAGTGATATAAAGTTCCCAGTGCCTTTGTGAAATAAAAAGCGATTTGCTGCTTATATTATGGGCTGTCGCATTGCAAAGGGCAAGTTAAAATTTGTTAATGGTGCCTTGAAATGAAGTTATATGGTATGATAGTTCTATCTTCGATTAAGGGAAAATTTACCCGATATACTGGAGGAGTCAGCCGGTGAAAGAAAATTATTGCAGTTCTTGCGGCCAGGAATTTGGGAAAGAAGATCTCTCAATCCGCTGCCGGTTATGCCTCCGGAATTATCATGCCCGCTGCTGGGAAAAAACCGGCGGTTGTACGACCTGGGGTTGTACCGGTAAGCCGATGCTGGCTCAGGACATTGAATATAAACGCTGTCCGCAATGTGGCGAAGAGATTGTCAGTTTTGCGGTTAAATGCCGTTATTGCCGCTCTTTACTAAATGCTCCTCCTGATGCTCCGCAAATGCTGAAACCCCGTATAGCTCCGCACGAAAGCCGTAAAGACCCGATCCTCACTTGTTTGTTGAACCTGGTTTTTCCAGGTGCCGGTTATATGTATTTGGGTAAAATGACCATTGGCTTAATTTGGTTTATTGTTGCCTGTGCGGCCTGGTTTTTTGCCCGCCCGCTCGGATTGTTCGCTGTCTATATTTGGATAATGTACGATTCGACCCGCAAAGCTTTCCACATGAATAAAAGAGCGCAATCCAATAAATTGTCATAAATAAACCGAAGCCTATAACGGCCTTCGCTCCGGCTAATGCCGATTCTTTAGCAGCCCGGTACAACCTTTCGGCTGTACCAGACCACAATCAGAACCGACATTAACCTTTGCTCGACCGGTATAAGTCCTTTGTGAAGCCGGTAGCGATCATGGGACCGCTACCGACCTCAGTAAAGCCAACATGCAATTTCATAAGTATCAAAGAACTTATAACGATCTTAACTCGACCGGTATGGATTCCTTGTGACCCTGTAATAATCGTATGACTATCACAGAGCCTTTACAGAACCCATACCGATCTTCCCGCCGGCTGAGCACAAGCCCTATCCGGACCTGTGATCAACCTTTGGCCGGCTGCAGTAAAGCCTTTTTTGACCTTACTGCAACCTGGGCTCGGCCGTTACAGACCTCTGTTTCTGTTGTTTATTATGTCCGCTAATTCAAGTATTATTTATTTATCCGGAAGAATTTTTTGTGGATGAGACAATGTATGGGAACTCTCTGAAGGAATAAATGATGCACCATTATATTTTTATTAAATATTTTTACTATTTTGCAGGATTTAAAAATTCTGTATAGAACTTAATTTCTTGAGAATGGAGTCAGACAACTTAATTTAAGCCAAACCTAACCTCCTACTATATTTTATACAGGGCTCAGCCCTGTATTTTTTTCCTTAAAAATTGAGGCGGACTTTATAGCGCCGCAGCCAGAGATCAACCTGGCATAGATAAGCCAACAGCTGCGGCCAGCCCATCAACTGGCCAAACCAAGGGTATCCTGTGGTGGCTGCGGTGGAACGGGTAAACTCAAGCACGGCATTAAAATTGACCAGTTCCTTTAAAGGAGAGGACGATAGATTAAGGATGGAAAGTAAATGTTGCTTTACCTCTTCCAGATAATTCGGATGATGAGTTACGGGATAAGGGCTCTTTTTTCGGTTAATTACATCCGCCGGTATTTCACCCTGCATCGCCAGGCGGAGAATTCCTTTTTCCACATCTCCACAGCGCTTCATCTTCCAGGGGATATTCCAGACGTATTCAACCAGCCGGTGATCACAGAAGGGAACCCTTGCTTCCAAACCTACCGCCATGCTCATACGGTCCTTCCGGTCCAGAAGCGTAGGCATAAACCTGGTAATATTCAAATAAAAAAGCTCGCGCATTCGCGCCTCTGCCGGCTGCTCACCTGGTAAACGAGGTACCTCTGTCAGTGCCTCCCGGTAGCGCTCAGCAAGGTAGTGATCCGGCTGGATTGCTTCAACCAATCCTGGCGAAAGCAGCTGCATTCTTTTTGACACGGCTCTGATCCAGGGGAACCCGGGTGTTCCGTCAATAGCACCGCGATCGGCTGCTGAGAACCAGGGGTATCCGCCGAATATTTCATCGGCGCATTCTCCGGAAAGCACCACGGTAATCTGTTTCTTTACAGCCTTACAGAATAGATAGAGGGATGAGTCGATGTCGGCCATACCGGGCAGATCGCGGGTGTATACCGCCTCGGCCAGACTTCGGGCCAGATCTCCTGATTTGATGATGATCCGCCGGTGGTTGGTCTTCAGTTTTTTTGATACTTCCCAGACTAATGGTGCATCAGAATCAGGTTGATATTCATTTTCCTTAAAGAAGAGTGCATTGTCTTCGTAATCTACCGAATATGTACGCAGCGGCTCCGAACCATTTTCCGCGTATGATTTGGCGGCATAGGCGGTCAGAATGGTGGAATCCAGCCCTCCGGAAAGAAAAGCAGCCAGCGGAACATCAGAAACCAATTGTCGCTGCAGTGAATCCCTGACCAGGTGACGCACCCGGCATGCGGTTGTCTCCAGACTGTCCGGATGAGGTTTGCTCTCCAACGCCCAGTAACGGCCGTGGACTGTTTTTATCAGCTCTACAGCCATATAGTGACCGGGCTTTAACTCGGCAGTATCTTTAAAAACACCGAACCCCGGGGTCCTGGAGGGCCCCATCACGAATATTTCGGCCAGTCCCTGGGCGTCGACTACCGGTTCAATCAGCGGGTGGGCCAGTAGGGCTTTTAATTCAGAGCCAAAGATAAATGAAGAACCGCGAAAAGCATAGAATAGAGGTTTAACACCGAGGCGGTCTCGTGCTAGAAATAGTCTTTGCCGGTATTCATCCCAAACAGCAAAGGCAAAGATACCGTTTAACCGCGGCAGACATTCTTCTTGCCATTCGGCATAAGCTTTCAAGAGAACTTCGGTATCGGAACTACTCTGAAAATGATAGTCCCGTTTCACCAATTCAGAGCGTAATTCATCGGTATTGTAGAGTTCGCCGTTGTAAACTAGGATGTAGCTTTCCTTTTCCCTCCTGAAAATCATGGGCTGTCCACCGCCGGATGGGTCCACCACACAAAGACGGCGGTGGCCCAATGCAGCGTGGGTGGAGTGCCAGGTTCCCCTAGCATCCGGGCCGCGGCGGGCCAGCGTTTCCACCATCAGATCAAGCACTTTTTGTTCGCTGCTCAGATCATGTTTGTAATCAATCCATCCGGTAATACCACACATCGCTAATTCCTCCCACTCAAGTAATATCAGTCGCATATCCATCAGAGTACAGTAATACGTAGAGTATTGTGAGTTGTCCCAGGCTTGATTTAGAATAACTTAAAGGAGTGCGCCGTTTAGTTGTAGAATTAATTGTCGTCAAGCTTTTTACAGCTCATCAGGCCATGTCAGGATCGGAGAAGAAATTGAATACTCCTGCCGCGTCTCCAATCAGCAAACGTAATCAAATGTTATTTGCCTCCGGCAGTGCCGCTTTTACCATGTTAGAGCGCTTAGTTATTTTATATGCACCCTTCTTTTATCTGCCGCCGGCGGAAACCGGACTTAACAATCTTATTTCCCCGGCAATCTATTTTGGAACGATAACCGTGCTAGGGTCAGCCTTACTTCTGGGGCGCATCTTTGATGGAGTGGCGGACCCGCTGATCGCCGCATTAAGCGACAACAGCCGGGTCCTGATAGGCCGGCGTAAGCTGTTTTTACTGGTGAGCGGCCTGCCGCTGGCTTTAAGCACGGTCTTAGTCTTCCATCCGCCGTATTCCGGCGGAGAATCTTTCAGCAACGGTGTCTGGCTCGGCCTGATGATGTGCCTTTTTTATATCGCTTTTACCGCCTATGTTAATCCCTACCTGGCGTTATTGACTGAACTTGGTCATTCCAATGCTTCGCGTATTGATTTGTCAACAAAGATCGCTTTTTTCGGATTACTGGGCATGGTTGGTATCTCAGTGCTGTTTCCTGATCTTGCCGGGAGGCTGTATGAACATGGTTTCGAATTACGTGAGGCCTACCGGTATTGTGTAATCGGTTTTGCGGCTATTTCAGTACTGCTGCTATACGCGGCAACGCTTAGCTTTAAGGAGAAGGTAAACTGTAACTTTAGGCCGGCGGAACGAACGGCCATGTGGCAATCTCTCAAGCAAACTTTTGCTGTAAAATCATTCCGTCTCTTTTTAGCGGGGGAAGTGTTTTTACAGTTCGCCCTGAACATGATCACATTGGGGATGGTTTATTACGCCGTGGTGATTTTCAGGCAGGAACAGCGTTTTATGACAGTTATGGCGGCGCTGACCATCGGGGTCGCATTGATCAGCTTCCCCGCGGTGAATAAGGCTGCGCGGCGGAAAGGCAAAAAAAAGGTGATCCTGTTTGGTGTTACCGTGTTAGCTTTGTGCAGCTTACTATTATTCGTCCTCAGCTGGCATATGACCGGTCTTTTATTCTATCTGGGATTAGCCGTATTCGGATTGGCCGGAGTGCCCCTGGCTGTTTTAACCATTTTGATTAACCCCACAGTTGCCGACCTGGCCCGGGAGGATGCGCTCAGAACAGGCAATCCCCGGGAAGCGATGTTTTTCGGAGCCAGGGCTGTGCCTTTGAAATTGACGATTGCCCTGGCCGGGGTTACATTTGCGCTGCTGCTTTCCGCTTTCGGCAAGGATTTAGCCAATCCTTTGGGAGTTCAATTGAGTTTGCTGGCAGCAGCAGCGGCCGCCGGTTTGGGTTACCTGTTTTTCGCCCGCTACCCTGAGCAAGAGGTATTGAAAATGCTCAGCCTGCATGAAAAAGAGTGATTTGTGAACGGGCTGCGCTTGTGCCGGTCATAGATTACCAACCGCGCCATTAACCTCCCGATTATGGCGGAGAGTATTCTTGCCAAGTTACCTATAATCTAGAATCTTAAAATCATTGCCTTGATGTGGTTTAATATTAAATATAATTAAATATTCTGTGGTGCAAGTTTCATCTGTCATCTACAGACTAGGATTACCATTGCCAATATACAGAATATTTTTTGAATGTCAAAGGGGTGTGCGCGGTGTTTGCCGGCAAGAAGCAATTTAAGCAGCACTTTATCAATAAACTGCAATTGACCAGAGGCAAAACTGTGGCTGATGCTACCACCATGGATGTGTATAAGACTTTGGGCGGTATGATTCGCGAATATGTTATGCCGAATTGGGTTGCTACCGGACAGCGCTATCGGGAAGACGGCGCCAAGCAGGTTTATTATTTTTCTATGGAATTCTTGCTGGGCCGGCTTTTAGAGAGCAACCTGCTTAACCTGGGACTGTTGGAAATTTGCGCGGAGGGGCTTCAAGAACTCGGCATTGACTTTACCGGTGTAGCCGATGAAGAACCTGACGCCGGGTTGGGCAACGGCGGCCTCGGCCGGCTGGCGGCATGCTTCCTTGATTCCCTGGCTTCGCTGGGTTTACCGGGCCATGGCTGCGGTATCCGTTATAAGTACGGTTTGTTTGAGCAGAGAATTAAGAACGGTTATCAGGTCGAGCTGCCCGAGTTTTGGCTGAGGGAAGGCAATGTGTGGGAGATCCGCAGACCCGAAGAAGCGGTGGAAATAAGATTCGGCGGTCACGTCAGAGTTGAACATGATTCTGATCGCATGCGCTTTCATCACGAGGGCGCAGAAGTTGTGCTCGCTGTTCCCTATGATATACCTGTCGTTGGGTTTAAAAATAATACGGTTAATAACCTGCGGTTGTGGGATGCTGAATCTGTATTAACTGAACGCTGCGCTTCGCTTTGCTGTTACCGCGACGTAGTTGACTACAAGCATTCTTTGGAATCGATCACTGAACTGCTCTACCCGGACGATTCAAATAATGAAGGCAAACGGCTAAGGTTAAAACAACAGTATTTTCTGGTTTCCGCGGGGCTGCAAAGCATTGTGCGTAGCCATAAAGCCAAATACGGCCATAGCCGTGCTTTTCATGAGAAAGTAGCGATACATGTTAATGATACTCATCCGGTACTGGCCATACCGGAGCTGATGCGTATATTTATGGACCATGAGCATATGGATTGGGAACAGGCCTGGTATTTGACCCAAAATACAGTTTCCTATACCAACCATACCACCTTATCCGAGGCTCTTGAAAAATGGCCGGTGGATATTTTCCAGCCGCTGCTGCCCCGCATTTATTCGATTGTGGAGGAAATTAATGCGCGATTTCACAATGCCGTTTCAATCAAATCAAATGATTGCAGCAAAGCTGCTGAAACCGCGATTATTGCCGACGGCCAGGTAAAGATGGCCCACCTGGCGATTGCCGGCAGCCATAGTGTCAACGGTGTGGCCGCGCTGCACACCGAGATACTGAAAAGGCGTGAGATGAAGGCCTTTTACGAGCTTTATCCGGAAAAATTCAATAACAAGACTAATGGGATTACTCATCGCCGCTGGCTGCTAAAAGCCAACCCGTTACTGGCTAACCTGATCACCGCCACGATCGGTCCCGACTGGCTGTGCCGCCCGGAAGCTTTATCCGGTTTGCGCGAATATGCCCGGGATACTGCTTTTCAGGAAGCTGTTTTTAATATTAAGAAGCAAAATAAAATCAACCTGGCCAGGGTGATCAAGGAAAAATGCGGTTTTACGGTAGATGAGAATTCTATCTTTGATGTACAGGTAAAGCGACTGCATGCTTACAAACGGCAACTGTTAAACGTGCTTCATATCATGGACCTCTACAACCGGCTGCGCGAAAATCCGGCTATGGAGATGACCCCGCGTACGTTTATCTTTGGAGCCAAGGCCTTTCCCAACTATCACCTGGCTAAAAATACGGTCAAGTTGATTAACACCGTTGCCGCGCTTGTAAACAGTGATAAGCAGATTCAAGGAAAATTGAAAATTGCTTTCCTTGAGAATTACCGGGTTTCACTGGCTGAAAGAATCATTCCGGCCGCGGATCTAAGCGAACAAATTTCGACAGCCGGCAAAGAGGCGTCCGGAACCGGCAACATGAAATTTATGCTTAATGGTGCTGTTACAATCGGCACTCTTGACGGAGCAAATGTTGAAATTAAGGAAGCGGTCGGACCGGATAATATATTCATTTTCGGCCTGAAAGCGGATGAAGCCATGCAGTACCACCATTGCGGCGGCTATTGTGCCCGGGACCTGTATAACTGTGATCCCCGTTTGCGCCAAGTCCTGGATCAAATGATCGACGGTTCCCTGCCGGCGCCTAAAAACGAATTCTTTTTGGTTCACGATCACCTGCTGCAGCATAATGATGAATTTTTTGTGCTGCAGGATTTTGCCGCTTACACTGCAGCCCAGGCTGCGGTTCAGGAAGCATACAATGATCGACGGCGGTGGCAGGAGATGTGTATTCACAATATCGCCCAGGCGGGTCTGTTTTCAAGTGACCGCACAATCTCGCAATATGCTTCGGAAATATGGAAAATTGAACCGGTTCGTAGATACACCACCGGGCCTGGGAACGAGTTGCAAAGGTGCAAGATAGGTTAAAGAAAAAAAACCCTCACCCCGGCCGGGAGAGGGTTTTTTCTTAATCCATATTTTAATAAACACCAGGCAGTCCACAGACGATCAGCTCTTTTTTTGGGAACCGGTAGAAGACTTCGAACCCGTCATCAGTAACAACACCACAATGCTCAATTTTCACGCCATCCTTGGCCCATCTATCGCCAAGCCAGGTAAAGCATGCCGTTTCAAGAGCAAAGGTCATGTTTTTCTCAATACGTCCTCCGGGGAAGTCACCGAAAATCTCTCCTGACCCGGGGATAGTGGCGCCCGGATCTCCTGAACGAAGGCCGATCGGATGGCCACCCGAACCAAAGAAATAGCGACCCGGCTCAGGCCATTTGGGTTCGCGACCCCAGAGGCCCGGCGCATCGCCTTTTTTCAACCATTCATTTTGAACATCACTGGTCGTAATACCAGGTTTCACTGACTCAGTCATTGCGATTAAAGCTTCGTAGGCTACGGCATATACTTCTTTTTGGAATTCGGTGGGTTTATCTCCGACCAGGTAGGTGCGATAGAAACAGGTACGGTAACCGTTAAAACTGACGCCGTTGATATCTAAGACAACAAAGTCTCCGGGCCTGACCATTCTGTCAGTAGGCATGTTCGGCACGCCATAACCTGATCTTTCTCCTGTGCAAACGACAAAGCTGGGTCCTTCCAACTCTTCCGCGCCATGCTTATAACAAGCGTGTGCCGCAATCCCGGCTATTTCCAGCTCGGTCATGCCGGGACGCAATGCCCTGGCTACTTCCCAGTGAGCAGCTTCGGTTATGGCGCCGGCCATGCGCAGGCAATGAATTTCGTCTTCAGTTTTAACCCTGATCGCATCGACCATGCAGTTGTTGCCGTCTACAACATTAATCCCGTTGCGCCTGAGAACATCAAGCATGTGAGCACTGGCAACATCAATACCGACAGGCATATCAAGGATGTCATGCTTCTTGAGCAGCGTCTTAATTTCCGCGGCGTTTTTCTCAAAAGAATTTTCCATATAATCAGGCGTATCAGGCAAACCGTTGCATAACTGATAAGGTTTTGATGTCTTCAAAACCATCTTGCCCTCAAACCAGGGCATGCGCAGACTTTCCCACCCCTTATCATACTTGTCGGTATTAACATAGGGGAAACCCTCACCCTGAACCAGGAGAACATATGTGCCTAACCTGCGCCGTGCATACTGGTGGTAAGAATAGTAACCGAGATAGCGGTGATAGTCGTAGTCGTACAAAATCATTGCACCCAGGCCGTGCTTTTTCAGTGCCGCTTGCGCCCTTTCCACTCTCTCTTTACGCATGCGATCCGGATTGTAGGGTCGCTGCTCGTAATCTACTGCATAGGAGCCATATTGCATCTTTTTCAACCTCCCAGCTCATTGTTAAATTGATTATAGCATGCTCTACTCATGTAAAGCAACCTATCAATCAGTCATTCAGACATTCTGTTTATCTCCCTAAAAACACCTCAAATCCTCTTCCACCAGTCCACACCACGGCTATATGTATGCAACTTCCGGAATGGTACAACGGCGCGTTTGAAGATTTACCTGTATGTTTTGCCTGCCCAAAGATGTGCGTGAACTTCTGGCTAATTCTTGATGATGCTCATCCGCTGACTGTTTGGCCCGCCCCTTTTTATTGAACAGTGACGCAATTCTCTATGCGAAGGTTTTTCTTGTACAGTGTAGAATAGTGTAGAATACTGAATATTGTCAGCACATCTTGTTGCCAGTGGGTGATCTCATCTATCAGGAAAACGTTACTTCTGGTTGGCTGGAGGAAAACTTGCCTGTTGCTTTCGCCCATCACCGGGTGGCCGGGGAAAGCGAAGCTAACTGCGTTGACTATATCTTTGTTGATTTAAACGCTTCTTTTGAAACTGTTACAGGCCTAAAAAGAAGTGAGGTCATCGGTAAAAAAGTAACCGATTTGCTTCCACAGAACTTAAAATTCGCCATTGACTGGATCGGCATTTACAATCAAGTGGCGGCTACCGGTGAGACAGTACGCTTTGAGCAGTACTCAGAACGACAGGGTTGCTGGTATGAAGTTATCGCCTGCAGTGATAAGACCGGGTATTTTACGACCATACTAATTGATATTACCGGGCTGAAGAGGTCTGAAGAGTTGGCGGCGCTTAGTGAAAAGCTGTGGCAAATTACGTTTGACGCTATACAGGATGGCGTGAGCGTTCTTGATTCCCTGCTTGACGACTCAGGAAGTGTGACCGGTATTGTTGAGTTTGTGCGCGATATAACCGAGCGCAAACAGGCGGAAGAAGCGCTGTGGGAAAGCAAAGAGAAACTTGCAGTGACCCTGCAATCGATCGGGGACGGGCTGTGGGACTGGAATGTGCAGACTAACGAGGTATTTTACTCCTGTCAGTGGAAAGCCATGCTCGGATACGAAGAAGATGAAATAGGAAACACTCTTGACGAATGGGACAAGCGTATCCACCCGGAAGACAAAAAAAGCTGCTACGAAGCTCTGGAAAAGCATTTAAAAGGTGAAACCGCGGTTTATCAAAACGAGCACCGGCTTCTCTGTAAAGACGGCACCTACAAATGGATTCTTGACCGCGGCAAAGTGATTACCTTAACAGATGACCGAAAACCCCTGCGCGTTATCGGCACCCATACCGATATCACTGAGCGCAAGCAGGCGGAGATGGCTTTAAAGTACCAACTCCAGTTTGAAAAGATGGTAGGAGATATCTCGGCCGCCATCGTGATAGTGGCTCCGGATAAACTCGATGATGCCATCTACCAGGCGCTCCGGCTGAGCGGAGAGTTTTTCAACGCCGACCGCAGTTACCTGTTTCAAATTTCTCCGGACGGCTGTTTCATGGACAATACACACGAGTGGTGTGCCGCTGGTGTAGAATCGCAGCAATACAGGCTGAAGAACTACCCTCTAGATGCCCTACCTTGGTGGGCGGGGCAAATCAGGCTTTTAAAACACGTTCATATTCCCGATGTTGAAGCGCTCCCTCCGGAAGCGGAAAAGGAAAAAGCGGAGTTTCGATTAGAAAAAATTCAATCTCTTTTAACCATCCCGATGAATACTGACGGCCGGTTGCTCGGTTTTTTGGGTTTTGACTCTGTTAAAGAAAAAATGGCCTGGACGGAAGAGCAGGTCGCGTTGCTGAAAATGGTAGCCGAAATTATTACCAATGCCTTGATTAAACAACTGGCGGAAGAAGCGTTAAAACTTTCAGAAGAAAAATACCGCGAGATACTGGCTTCCATTGAGGAAGGTTACTACGAAACAGACCTGGCGGGGAATATCATTTTCTGCAACGATGCTGCCGCCCAACTGCTCGGGTATAGCCGGGAAGAGCTGCTGGGGATGAATTACAAGCAGCTTTACAAGGAACCGGAAACAGTTTTTAAAACTTTTCACAAGGTGTTCTTGTCAGGAAAACCGGATCGCGGTTTCACCCTGGGCATGATTAGAAAAAACGGCACTATCGGGTTCGGGGAACTTTCAATATCGCTGATTAAAAATGGTGACGGAACAATTAACGGATTTCGGGGGGTCGCGCGGGATATCACGGAGCGGATTCACTTTGAAGAGCGGTTAAAGTATCTAAGCCTGCACGATCAACTTACCGGACTGTATAACCGTACATTTTTTGAAGAAGAGCTCAACCGCTTAAGTAATGGGCGGGAATACCCCGTAAGCATAATCTCCGCCGATCTGGACGACTTAAAGTTAATCAACGATACCCAGGGTCACGATGAAGGGGACAGGCTCCTGGCAGCGGCCGCCGGCGTCTTAAAAGAGTCGTTGCGGGGTTCCGATATCCTGGCCCGGGTGGGAGGCGATGAATTTGCGGCTATCTTACCCTGCACTGGTCCGGAAACTGCCGAGAGCGTTACTGCCCGGATCAGGGAAAATGTCGAAAGTTACAACCGGAAACATGTCGCCTTGCCATTGGGTTTATCCCTGGGAGTGGCTACCGCCCAAACAAAAGAAACCGCATTTACAGACGTCTACAAGCAGGCCGACGACTTGATGTACCGCGATAAACTTTCACGCAGTACCAGAGCCCGCAGCAAGACTGTCCAGGCGCTCCTGTCAACCTTGGCCGAAAGGGACTTTATCACCAAAGGGCATGCGCAAAGGCTGGAAAAATATTGCCGTAAGATTGGGGAAAGGTTTAACCTTTCTTCCAGTCAGCTTTCCGACCTTGCTCTTTTGGCCCAGGTCCACGACCTGGGTAAAGTTGGTATTCCGGACTCCATCCTGTTTAAAAAAGGACCCCTCACGGAAGAAGAATGGGAAATTATGCGCCAACACCCGGAGAAGGGCTGCCGCATCGCACTGTCCTCTGCCGATTTGACAGGGGTGGCGGACTTAATTTTAAAACATCATGAGCGGTGGGACGGCAGCGGATATCCCCTGGGCCTTAAGGAAGAAGAGATCCCGGTGTATTGCCGTATTCTCGCAGTAGTCGATGCTTACGACGCCATGACCACTGACCGGCCCTACAGCACAGCCAAAAGCAAGCAAGAAGCAATTGATGAGTTGATCCGTTGTGCCGGCAGTCATTTTGACCCGGAGATGGTAAAGGTTTTTATTTCGCTTCTCAAATCGTAAATACAAGACGCATGCATTATGCGAAATCAGGGCCGGTTCTGGTCGCGCAAACTTTAATAATTTAGGAGGCTTTGTCATGAAATTGCTAAAATTCTGCCTGGCTGCGGCCGCATTGATTTGCCTGCTTCTGTCGTCTGTCGACCCCGTATTCGCTTTTGATGAACAGGAGGAATATTATTACCATGGTGTTGTTTTGGCGGTCGAGGAGAACTCGACGCCAGAAAACGGCCTTGAACAGCATGTAACGGTGCGCTTAACCAGCGGCCCCTTTAAAAATGAAGTCGTCACGATCCTGAATTACTATCAGCCCGAGCGCTCTGTTTACGATATTAGGGCGCAAGAGGGTATGCGCGTGATCCTGGTCACCTTCGACGAAGGTGAGACCCTGGGCGAGGTCTTCTTGCATGATCTGGCCCGGGATCGCGGAGTCTACTTCCTGATCGGATTGTTCGTGGTGCTGCTGCTGGCTGTGGGGCGCCTGCAGGGGTTAAAGACCCTGATCACCTTGGCTGCAACCGTATTTTTTGTCCTGCTATTTCTGCTGCCCAACCTGCTTAAGGGATATAATCCGATTATCCTGGCTGTTATCACCGCCACACTGGTGGTGGTATTTACCCTGATTGTCATCGCCGGCTTGAATTTCAAGGCCTTGGCGGCGATCATTGGCACGATTTGCGGGATTTTCGTTGCCGGGTTGCTGGCGTTTTGGGTGGGCGGTATTTCTCATTTAACCGGTTTCAGCACGCATGAAGCGCAAATGCTCTACTACCTCACTGACAATAATATCGATGTCCGCGGCTTGCTTTTTGCCGGGATTATTATCGGCTCTCTCGGCGCGATTACCGATATCGGTATCTCTGTTGCTTCCGCCGCGGCTGAAATCAAAATGGCGAACCCGGCGATAACCTGCCGGGAGCTGGTGATCAGTGCAATGAATGTAGGCCGGGATGTGTTGGGCACGATGTCAAATACCTTGATTCTGGCCTATGTCGGCGCCGCGACGCCGCTGCTGTTGTTGGTAACCAGCTACCAGAACAGTTGGCTGAAAATTATTAACCTTGACTTGATAGCCACGGAGGTGGTGCGTGGAATGGCCGGCAGCATCGGCCTGGTGGTGGCCGTCCCGATCACCGCGCTTTTATCCGGTTACTTCATGGGCAAAAAAGTAAATAATACCGTTAAAACAAGATAGATGTACCTATCACTTACGAGGTCCCAATCCGGGAAAAGGCTTCTTTCTTTTATCTTTTTCAGTGTACTGGGATAGGCCGCGACAGGTTTCATCCATTCCCCGGATGAACCTTACCAGGTGAAGGTTGTTATAGGGGAGGAGGGCGTCCGTGAAGCCTCCTGCACCTGTCCCCGGGGCGGGTTCTGTAAACATATCGTAGCCCTATTATTTACATATATCCACAAACCTGACTCTTTTTATGACATGCATTCGCTGGAGGCCAAACTGGCCGGTTTAAGCAAAGAAGAGCTTGTCAACTTGATCTGGAAAATGATTGAGCGGGATAACTCATTGTTGGCTATGGTAAAGAGGAGGACCGCTGTACCCGCCGGATCTGCTATAGACCAAGACTGGTTGTGCCGGGAAGTGCAGCGGGTTTTAAGTGCCCGGGATCCCTATCATCTGGCGGTAAACCTGAGGAATTATTGCAGGTGGCTGAAGGCCTGGCCGGGAGAGGAAACAAGCCGGGGGCAGGTATGTTTTACCAGGCAGTGCTCAGCACCCTGGCATCTGATGAGTTGCATTGGCTGGATGTGGAGGGTGATATTGCGTTATAGCCGGGGATTGCGTGGAGGGTTTAAGCGAATGCTTGGCTGGCAGCGAGTACTTTTCGGTAACTCTGGCTGGCCGCTCTTCTGGAAGCCGAACTGGCTGACATCAAGCTGGGGGGTCTAGATTTTTCCGCCGGCGCTTTAGAGATTATTTTGGACTGTGCTACCGAGAAGGAATGGACCTTCCTGGAGGAGCGTGTTCGTGAACTCATCCCCAAAAGCGATGGTTGGGAGAGGGAGAGGCTCGTAAATATCCTGGTGGCGTTCTCTATGAACACCTTGGTAACCATGAAGAATGGAGAAAATTCCTGGCCGGCATAAGAAAAGAATATGCCCGTTTTCCTGCTCTACAAGACGAACTCGACCAGGCAGGATTGGTATGAACGATTCGTGACAAAATGGATGCTTCTAAACATTTTTTTCCATGTATCTTTTCATTTCCTCAACGTTTCTAAACAAGAGTGATTTGGCTATTGCGTCTGCTGTTCCCTTTAAGACCTCTTCCCGTCCCTTATGATAATCGAACTTGCATGTTCTCCATTGCCCGTCAAGGCCGATTCCAGCGTAGAGGTTACTGCCTTTTTTCTGCGGCTCCATCCTAAAGTGTCTAAGGAGTCGTGCTATATCCCTTTGACTAAATCTTATTCCCATGTTAGCCCCCCAATAAGAAGCGAACCTTATCTCTATTTCCCTGGCAAATAAGAATTCGGATAAAAAAAGCAAGCTTATCCATATTCTCTATCCTGCAAAAAAGATCCGACTTTTCCTTGTAAAGTGTTGCGTAGTCAATAGCAGAATCAATGAGATCCTCAATTGCTTCTTCCTGGGTCTTGCCTTCACCGTACAGGTTGATATTGTTTTCAAGTGCAACCGTCCAGGCATCATATTCTTCGTCATAGGTTTTGACGATATCGTATTTGCCGCAATACAAAGCCAAATGTTCAAGGATGTCCTTTCTGATGTGGGATACCTCAGAAGATTTTTCTTCTTTGAAAGCATTGAAGGTTGTGACGATAAGGCCGGCGAGAACAGAATCGTTTATCTTTGAGTAATATTTTTTTGTGTCGCTAACATTGTAACGCTCGTCAAGCAACGCTTCCACTTTGTTGTCCTCCCTGCGTTTTTTTGTCAATTCCTGATCTCTCCTTATTTTATATTAATCTAGTCACGCTAGTCAATCTAGTCATAGTGTATGCACCAAAAAAATATTTATGCTGTCAATATGAGTACTCTGTCAATATGAGTAATCTTGCTTAATACTCAGAGTGGTGATAAAATGTGTATGGCAATATAAGGAAGCTGAACAAGGTGTCGGAAACAGGTATCTAAGGAGGCCCAAGGCTATGAGTAGTGGCCTGGCGGACCGCTTCGGGCCTGCATGTGGTTAAAGAATTCGGGTTAAACCCTGAAGAGATACTCTGGGACACCACCTCCATCTACTTTGAGGGTGATTATGATTCTTCAGATTTTTTCCGGTTCGGTTACGGAGAAAAGAAGAACTTTTGTTTACCGGCGACAACGCCATGGGCACCATCCCTAATTGCCTGAAGCTAAATCATCACAATATACGTTTCATTGTGCCATGCCCGGCTTTGTGATCGGTCAACACTTTTGGATGAAGAACGGCCAATAATTTTGGACGTTAATTGCTATAAAATGGTATTACGGTGACTTACCCGATAGCTATCCCCAGACATATTAAAAATCTCGCTGTTATGAA